>NZ_JAKRRY010000050.1 GCF_026191675.1 Vibrio qingdaonensis
GGATAACTTTGAGCAGCGTGTTGAAGGGGCCCTCGCTGCCCAAGATGACCTCGTTTCTCACTACCAAACAAATCGGGTAAAAGGTCATGCGATATAGGGCTTAATAACAAAGGGAAATAGATGAAACGTCGATTTTTGGGCATGTTTACCACCAATAACCTGCTAAACAAAAACTATATCGGGATGAAAGGTGAAGAACCTGTTGGTAACTTATAAGGGTAAATGATGCAACGAACCGAACCCACTAAACCATGGTGGAAAAAGCGTCACGCGCAACGATTTGTTCGTTGGTATGACGAATTCAAAAATAAGACTGAGCTAGACGCCTAGCCTTCAAGTAATAATATGACGAGCCTCTTCGCTTTTAACGTATATTTACTTCTAACGTATATTCGTTTCTAACGCGTATCCGTGACCTATTTCGCTTGTTTCTCATATGACGAGAAACAAGCGTTACATATCTCTCGTCTCCTGTTCTCATCATGACTACGCTAAATCGGATAGTGCCCAAATACGGATAGTGCCCTAAAACGGATAGTACTCTACAAAATATAGCGCTCTAAAACATATAGCGCTGATCGTATTCTTTCTTCCTAATTTTGACGACGGTAAAGGAACCTTGCTCGTGTTATCTTTGTTTTTTAAATGCCTGATTGGTGCAATGGCAGTCTTGCTGATAGCTATTCTTTCCAAAAGTAAGAGTTTTTTTATTGCCGGATTAGTACCGCTTTTTCCTAGTTTTGCTCTTATTGCCCATTACATTGTGGCCAGCGAGCGAAATATGGAAGCATTGCGCAGTACCGCGTTGTTTGGTTTGTACTCATTACTTCCTTATGCCGCTTACCTAATTGCTGTCTATCACTTCAGCTATTTCTTCAGTCTGACGACAACGCTCGTGTCTGCGGTATTGGTTTGGGCCGTCTGTGCGTCCTTGCTACTGGCGGTATGGAGCCGAACTATGATTCCGGCGGTATAGCTCGAGGGGTATCACGCGTTAATAATCTTTAGTTGTATGCAGTGCTTCACTTGGCGATACAACTAAAATATCTCCATCGGTGAAATAGTCATGGCGGTTATCTATTGCGATCGCACTCGCTAGGGGGATGTTTTCTGCGTGCCATTTAACATTACTTTTGAGCACATGAGCTTTGAGTTTGTCTCGTTCACTGTCGACATCGGGTGAAATACTATGAAGAATCGTAACAATTCCACCGTAAGGTGTGATGGTCAAACCGTTGTCAAAGCTAAGCGCACCAACCCAGATAGGCTGATTCGTATCAGCGTCAACGCCCGCATTCCACCACCGAATGTGCGAGCGTTGTGTTAAGGTACCGGGTAGTTGGAATGCCAAGTGCTGAGGTTCTCCGTTCCATATCAGATCTGATACCGGGGGCGTTTTACCTTGAAGCAGGTTGATGTAGTCCCAAAACTCTAGCTCGCTGCGAGAGAAAGTTTTATTTTGTATCCACCCAAGTGTTTGCATTAGTGGGGTAGGAGACGCTCCGAAATAAATAATGTTTACTGCTTGAGCCGGATAAATGGAAGACCGGCCAGCAAAGACTTTGTAGTTAAGTTTATCCAGGGTGACCGTCTCAGGGATGCTAGTCGTTGAGAGTGGGGAGACAGCATCGTCGCTAAACCAAAAGAAATGGGAGTAGTTGAGGGTCAACATTCCAATAAGAAATCCGCTTAACACTTTGAACCCAAGGTATCGCCATTGTTTTTTAAAACCCACATAGGTCATCACAATCGTTAAGAGAGCGACACCTAACGTGTATTTGTGCTCAGACAGAAACCCGCTGACTTCGGCAAGTATTGGAATATTGTCGATGCCAGCCGCTAATAGGTAACCCCAAACAACAAATTGCCCGATGCCCAATAATAAGCCTATGGAGGCGTAGAGTGAGAACTTTCGCCATTCAATATGATTCGATCCGGCCATAAAAGGGACGACCCATGCGACAGGACCAAGTAATCTTGAAAATGCTAAAATTAACAACGTATTTCGTTTCATCATTAAGCGACACCGTGCAAGTGGTCGTCGAACCTTTGGCTGCCATGCAAGCAGCCTTTGCTGGACGCTAAATCCATATTGGCGACCAATAAAATAGCTCAGTTGATCTCCCAGTAAACCGCCAAGCAATACTGCTAGCACCGCAAGATACCCACCACTGTAGAGCTGATAGCCCGCTGCAATCATAAAAGGTTCGCCAGGAACAAATAAATTAGGACCAATAGTGGCGTCGAGTAAAGATCCTAGAAATAAGCCAAAAGTTTCAAACATAGGTACTGGTTACATCCTTATAAGCAACGGTGGTGATCTGCGGTTGGTATCAGTAGTTTGGTATCAGCGGTTGGCATCATCGATAGGGCCGTTACTGGTAATGTCCAAATTGGTATTTCATTTCGTTGTTGCGCATTTCACCAAACAAAAAGCGTCGCACGTTCGCCTTCAGGTAAGTGAGGCCCATGGTGAATAAACCGTCTTGTTCTAAGCGACGAGGATCGAATTGAAAAGTCAGTGGGAGGAAGCGGAAACGCCATGTCTTTGCCGCCTTTTTAACGTAGTGGCAGTCTTCACAAAGAATGATGGCCTCATCAAATCCACCGATTTCCTTATGGGCTCGTTGAGTCGAGAAAATGCAGGCGCCAACTGCGGTCGGGAAGAAGTATTGAGTGGCAAATAGACCAGCGTTAAATAGCGCGTAGCCAGATTTGTAGCCCCAACTTAGTCGTTGAGCGCCCATATACACTCCGGCGACTTCGAGTTTTTCACTGTGTAGTTTGGTGATTGCTTTGTCTAAAAACTGCTTATCGAGCCTAACATCGGCATCAAGGAACAAAAGCCTTTCATGATTGGCAAGTCTCGCGCCGGTGTTGCGCCCGCGACTGACGCCACGTTCTGTCATGGTATGCACCGTTAGGGATGGCAATGCTGGTCGAAATTTTTCAGCCACTTTTGTGGTGAGGTCATCGCTGTCTGAATCGACAAGGATGACTTCGAATTGTTGATATGTTTGCTTTGATAAATCACCGAGAAGTTTAGCGATGCGTTTTTCTTCGTTTAGCGTAATGATGACGATGCTAATTGGTTTCATATCCTGGTCCCTATTCCGTGTTGTGGTAATTATTAATACTGCTGATATCAATTCAGTTGATGACGAAATAGTAATATCAGTAAGGTTAATCAATGCTGAGGGGGAAATTCATATTGCATTCATGAAGCGCGTAACGTTGGAAAATATGTGATGTCGGGATAAGGTTTATTATTGTGATAATTCATTACAGTTTCTGACGATAGTTTTACGTACAATGGGAACAGAGGATTTAATGGATAAGGACACCGGTGTTTATGTTTAAGCGAAGCTTGAAGTGGTTAGTACCAATATTTATTGTCGGTTTAGCGGCAGTGGGTTATGGCGTAGTTGAGAAAACAAAGCCAGAAATAGAACCGCAAAAATCGTTGGAAACGATAGTGACGGTTAAAACGCAAGTGCTGGAACCTAAATCGCATAAGGTTTTGATTTCGAGTTTTGGCGAAGTCGTACCACTTGAACGCACAGCGTTAGCAACACAGGTGTCTGGAGAGGTGGTCAGTTGGCACCCAAGCTTTGTAGCGGGCGGCGTCGTCAAGCGTGGTGAGGTCCTATTTACCATAGAAAAAGACAACTATGAGGCCGCGGTATTGCAGGCTGAAGCGGAATTGGCGCAGTCACAGGCCGCTTTGATTGAAGAGCGAGCGAAAGCAAAAGTCGCGCAGCAGCAAGCTAAGAACATCGCCAATACACAAGTGTCTGATCTTTATCTGCGTATTCCTCAAGTTCTGAGTGCAGAAGCTCGAGTAAAATCAGCGCAAGCAGGGTTGAAGCGAGCCAAGCGAGATTTGGCCAATTGTGACATCGAATCCCCTTATGATGCCCTTGTTGTGTCGAGAAATATTGGCGTTGGACAGTATATTACCGCTGGCACACAAGTCGCAGAAATCAATAATATCGAGACGGCGGAAATCATGGTGCCAATTGCTGGTTTTGATGCCCCTTTCTTGCCTAAAAATATTATCGGTACCAAAGCGAACATTATTGCCAAAGGACGACTTGAAACGACTCGAGAAGGGCAGGTGATGAGGGATCTCGGCGTAGTAGACAGCGCGACTCGCATGGTTACTATGGTGATACGAGTAGAAGACCCTTATGGCCTTAAGTCACAACTCTCACCATTGCCTTTTGGTTCCTACGTTGAAGTGCGTTTCTTCGGCAAAACCGTGGCTGACTTATATGCGATTCCTCAAGAGTTGGTCAGTGATGATCGAGTGTGGTTAGTCGATCCTGATGATCGCCTGATCCCTAAGCCCGTTCACGTCCTTCGTGAAGAAAAATCGAGCTTTTACATTGACTCTGGGCTTAACAAGGGCGATGTACTCGTGTTAACGGTGCCAGAGTTTCCCCAAATTGGTATGCAAGTCATACGTGCAGATAATGGAAACGCAGCGGGAGAGACTCAATGAGCAACAATGTTCAGCGAGGAATTATCGCTCTGTTTGCGAGAAACTCGGTCGCGGCCAATCTGTTAATGGGCTTTATTTTGATTATGGGAACGGTGAGTTACTTTCTAATTCAGCGACAAATGTTCCCTAACTTTGAAATTAACTATATTCAAGTCAGCGCTTCGTATCCGGGTGTCTCAGCTCAGGAGATAGAAGAAAGTATTCTGATTAAAGTCGAAGAATCGCTGAAGGACGTCACGGAAATAAAGAAAGCCGTCACCGATGCCTACCGCGGAGGCGGTATGGTGACATTGGAAATAGACACCAAAGCTAACTTGATGGAGGTGCTTGATAAGGTTAAGCAGCGAGTGGATGGTATTGCGAGCTTTCCCAACGCAATGGAGCCGATTAAAGTCACCCAGATAGAGTTTAAGCAAGATGTTATTGGCATGGTGTTGTCGGGTAACACCTCGTTGCCTGAACTTAAAACGATGGCACTGCAAATAGAAAAGGAGTTATTACAACTCGGTGATGTGTCGTTGGTTGAAGTGAGCTCGCCACCCGATGAAATTGGTATTGAGATCCACCCAGATGAACTTCGTACTTATGATCTGACTTTGGACGATGTAGTCAAAGCGATTCAAAAATACTCGGCTAACTTTTCAGCGGGTCAGGTGCGTACCAGCACAGGTTTGGTGTCGATACGAATAGAGAATCAGTATTACAACGGGTTTGAATTTAGACAGATCCCTGTAAAAGTGGGGGCAAATGGCTCAAAAGTTCTTCTTGGGGATATTGCCGACATTAAAGACGCTTTTACCGAAGGGCAGCACTATTTCAAATACTCGGGAGAAAATGGTATTTACCTAACGGTCAAAGCGACGAAAACGCAGAATATGGTGCCTGTTGCTGAAACCGTAAAACGTTATATCGATGCTAAGAATGAAACGCTACCTCATGGTATTCAATTGCATACCTTAATGGATATGACGTATTACCTTAACGCTCGTTTGGACATGATGTTGAAAAACTTGCTCCAAGGGGCGGTACTTGTCGCAATATTGTTGACGATATTTTTACGATTCCGGTTGGCGATGTGGGTCATGATAGGACTACCCGTGTGTTTTCTTGGCGCCGTGATGCTGATGCCTTTGTTTGATGTCAGCATTAATATCATTACATTATTTGCCTTTATTATGGTGTTAGGGATCGTTGTTGATGACGCCATTGTTATTGGAGAAAGTGTCTATACCGAAGTGGAAACCAGCGGCGGTGGCGTGACGAATGTCGTTCGTGGCGCCCAAAAAGTCGCGACTCCAGCCACGTTTGGTGTACTGACCACGATTGCGGTGTTTGTGCCATTTTTGTTTTCAACGGGACCGGAAAAAGCATTCTTCTATGGTTTATCTGTGGTGGTTATCTTCTGTCTGATTTTCAGTTTGATTGAGTCAAAGCTGATCTTACCTGCGCATTTGGCGCACACTAAGTTTACCCCCGTCAAAGAAAACAGTGTTCGCGCCCGTTTCAATCGCCGTTTCTTTGAGTTTGTTAATGGTCCCTACAAACGAACGGTGTCTTGGTGTGTGGAGTGGCGATGGTCTGTAGTGATGGCATTTATCGCTGTGCTTGTGGTCAGTGCGGCGATGCTAACGGCAGGGCATGTACGTATGATCCCGAGTCCTAAAGTCCCGTCTGACTTTCCTATGATCACTATTGAAATGAACAGTAATGCTTCGGATGAGCAGACTATTGATGCGTTATTAACGCTTGAACGTATCGTTCAAGAAGTGAATGACGAGATAGAGCAAGAGTATGGCCAACGAGCAGTGCGGGATATGATGACCATTAATACCAGTCGCACAAAAGGTATGATTATTATGCCTTTGGTTGATGAAGCTATTCGTCCGGTGGATGCGTTTGAACTATCGAAGCGATGGCGAGAAAAAATGCCAACCATCGTAGGACTAAAATCGATAGTGATTAATGACAATGTTGCTGGCGGCGAGGGAGGAGATGAATTTGGTTATCTACTTTATGGGCCCGATATGGAGACGCTTAATGCTGCGGGTCGAGCACTGATTGCCGAACTTCAGCAACAAACGGGTTTGTATGATATTAGTTCTTCGATGGATACGGGCAGCCGAGAAGTTCAACTTTCTTTAAAGCCGGTTGCGTACGATCTTGGACTTGATCTCGCCAGTATTGCGGCGCAAGTCGGTGGCAGTTTTTATGGCGGGGAGGCGCAGAGGGTATTACGAAACACCGAAGAAGTACGGGTTATGGTGCGTTACCCTAAGTTGACCCGTGAAGCCTTTTCATCACTGCGCTATGCACTGATTACGACCCCGTCTGGAAAAAAGGTCATGTTAGGAGATGTGGTGAATATTGATAGTAAGCCTGGTATTAACCAAATTCGCCGAGAGAATGGCTATCGAACCGTATATGTCTATGGCTCTATTGATGAGGCTCAGATTGAACCGGACAAGGCGGTTAGGAATATTGAAGAGAATGTGCTGCCTGATATGAAAGCTCAGTATCCGCAAGTCGTAACAGAGTTAGGGGGAACGATCGAGGAACAGCAAAAGCAAAAGGCAGAGCAGATCGTCTTTTTCATTGCCGGTATGATTACGGTTTATATGCTGCTGGCGATCCCACTGAAGAGTTATTCACAGCCATTTATTATTATGTCAGTCATTCCGTTTAGTTTAACGGGGGCCATTTGGGGCCATTATTTTTACGGTCTTGATATGAGCATGATGTCGACCTTTGGACTGATAGCGGCGGCTGGGGTAGTGATTAATGATTCTTTGGTAATGACGGATTATGTCAACCAAATAAAATCGCGTTGCCACTGCGCCAAGCAGGCGGTAGTGGAGGCGGGCTGTGCTCGATTTAGAGCAATAACCTTGACTTCGATTACAACCTTCTTTGGTGTATTGCCCATTATGTTTGAGACCAGCTTACAGGCGGCATTTGTCAAACCAATGGCCGTGGCGCTAGGTTTTGCTGTTATGTACGCTACCATAGTGACGTTGATTTTGGTGCCATGTCTTTATGTCATGTTGGAAGATATCGGGCGCTTGTTCACCAAGCTAAAGCGGGTTTATTTCCCCTTACAAAACGAGTAAGACAGCAATATCGTACAATCTAGATGAGGGAGCCTCGCTTACTATTAGGAAAATGAGTCAGCGAGGACACACATGAATACCACTTATTTGGCCATGGCAACATTTGCTTTGGTCACTTCTATTTCACCCGGCCCTGTGAATATCTTAGCCACGGTGTCAGGGGCGAATCACGGATACATCAAATCGGTCCCTCATATACTGGGGGCGACAAGCGGTTTTGTCGCACTGTTATTCTTATCTGGATTAGGGTTATCGGGGTTTATACAGACCGTGCCTGGGGGCTTATCTATTCTGAGTTATTCTGGAAGCGCATTTCTTCTCTATTTGTCTTATAAAGTCGCCTACTCAGAGATATCCGATAATGGTTTTGTTGATCACCTAGCTGCGCCAACGTTCCTGCAAGGCGCAATGTGTCAGGGTTTAAACCCAAAGGCTTGGATTGTTTCTTTATCCGCGATCGCGTTATTTATAGGAGAGGGAGCGCTGGAATATAGCCAATTGTTGGCGTTTTGTGGGTTATTTTTTCTAGTTTGCTATTGCTCTATCTCAACCTGGGCTGTGTTTGGTACGCTGCTAAAACGTGTATTACAAAATCCCGATCATCATCGAAGATTTAATCAATTAATGGGTGGATTATTGGCAACTGTCGTAGTCTATACCCTTATTATTTCTGCATAACGCCAAGGATGGAATAGGTATGCCTAAGTCAGAATCGAAACTTAACTCCCAAGTGAGTGCTCGGCCTATGTTTGTTCGTTCCGCCTATTTTCCTATGGAGATGAGGATCTCGACAGATTCATCCGCATGCTATCAAAAACATACACATCAGGAATTTTCAGTGGGCGTGGTCGATGATGGTAAGAGCATTTTTACTATCAACGATCGGGAAATATCGATCTCTAGTGGGTCAACGGTTATCGTTAACCCGCTAGAAGTGCATGCATGCAACCCCAAATCTAGTGATTCTTGGAGTTATAAAATGCTGTTTGTTTGCCCTACATGGTTAGCATCACTTCAAGCGAAGCTGAATGGCTCTGATGGCAAGGACTTTGTACCCCTCGCTCAGCCACATTTAACCGATAAAGTGGTATTTTCACAGTTTCAATCTTTAGCTGAGACGTTGCTTAATGAAGACTCTAAAGAAGCGTTGGAGCAAGAGAGTATCGCGTTCTTTGCTGAGCTATTTCAGCGCAGTGGCGTCCAAGTGATTCATGAAAAGAACGTAAAAGGTAAGTTGACGAATGCGCTACGTTTCATTCAGAGTCGCTACGATAAGAGTGTTTCGGTTCGCGAGATGGCAGAGCATGTTGGATTGAGTGAATACTACTTTATCCATGCATTTCGTTCGGAATACGGTGTAACGCCATACGCGATGCAGATGGTATCAAGAGTGAATGAAGCAAAATCTCGCCTAAAACAGGGACAGTCGATCGCGCATGTGGCGATCGATCTTGGGTTTAGCGACCAAAGCCATTTTCATCGCAATTTTAAAAAAATCGTCGCGGCGACTCCCCTTGATTACGTTGCTAACGTTTATAAGCAAGTGAGTTAAACGGACGTTAGCTTAGGGTAACGGCTCCGCGCAGCTATCAAATTTTTAGACCTTAGAACTATATGTTTTTCGAATAATACTCGCTTTGATGTATCTTGTTATTGCGACTAACATTCCCCTGTCCGTTGATTGTGACAATGTCATAATTTGCTTATTAACTAGGGGAATATCCATGAAAAAAAAGATTATCGTACTTGCGTTAGCTGCGGCGACAACCACTATTATGACGACCACGGCGAAGGCTTGTTCTCGTATGACGCTTGATACACCTTATGGTGTCTCACAAGTTAGAACGTTGGATTGGGGTGAAAAACTAGGCACAGTCGCAATTGTCACACCAGTTGGTACCGCGGTGACCACTAAGGCAGTACCTTCCTACGGTAACTCTGCATCTTGGACGGTCAAATATCCTACGTTAAATTTGGAAGAACGTGAAGTATTTGTAGATACGTCAGGTGAAGCGATCAACAGTGAAGGGCTTTCAGCATCAACACTCTATCTTTACGACTCGCAAGCCTTCATCAAGGACTATAAAGACACAGGTGCACCTGCGGTCAACTGGGGAGATGCAGCAGCGTTCATGGCACAGAATTTTAAAACGGTGCAAGAAGCGGTGTCAGCATTTAACGCTAACGAATTCCAGTTTGCGTGGGCGGATGGAATTCATGGTACTCAACATGGTCTGCATATCTCGGTACAAGATAAAAGTGGTGACATCGCCCTGTTTGAATTAAATGACGGTGGCAAAATGGTGGTTCACCGTGGTTCGGTTAATGACAAGATGCGAGTCATGGCGAACGCACCATTGCAACAATTCCATGATGCTAACGCTGAGAAAATAGGCGATTTAGCCGTTCTAGAAAATGGTCATAAGATTGGCTCAACGATCTCGTCACCTGAACGGATGTTGCGAGGGCTATATAACTCTGAGCATATCCGTTTTTCTCCACAAGCAACATGGGCGCAAACAGAAGGAAAATTGCAGTCTACGTTTGATGCAGGAAATCTTGTTCCACAAGACATTATCGACCCAGCTAACGGTGAGACCTACGCAACGTGGATACAATATACCTACAACTTAGAAAATGGCTCGTTTAAGATGCGTAATATGGATACGTATAGTGATATTCGTATTAATCTTCATGAGTTAGCAAGCATTAATACCGTCTCGTGTGCAGATTTAGTTGAGCAGGCTGAAGTCTCAGGTACCGCAACATTTACGCCTTGTAAGTAGCGCGGCTCTGCTTGGTATTTCCCTCTTTCCAAGGACGACCTAGTTAAAAGGACTTATCTTAATTAGGTATTAACATGAACAAACATTATTTAGCTATCGCTTTTTGCGCGATGGCGACGGGCACTTTTGCATCCGAAAATACAGAAATTAATCACTCTCCTGTATCGGCAGAGAATCTGAATTATGGTGATCCAACTGCGTCGTTTAGTACATTAGGCGTTTCACGATCGGGTGACGCAACTCAAATTAATGGTATGCTCGGACTAGGCGATAATATATTTCAGTTAGATCTCGGCTTAGCGGATAAAAACACTAAAGATGATAAGCTTGATTATAATTATCGTGGTCGGTACTTCCACGTGACCGATGGGTTAGGCTTTAGCGTTGATGTATTAGGAGACCGAGCGAGTACTACAGCGCTTGCGGGTATGATATATAAGTTTCAAGTAACGGATAATATTTTATTATTTCCGATGCTGTCGGTGGGTCGCACCGCAGTGGACGTAGAGGAACCCTTGCCTCCTGGCATCGGAATTAATGGTCAACCGACGGAGAGAGTTTTGAAACATAAACTCGATAGCACTGTTTATCAAGCGGGGTTGTACGGTATGTATGCCTTTGATGCGGGACATTGGTTGTATGCCAATCCACGCTCTACCTATGTTCAACAAGCGAAAGAATGGGTTGCGCAAGTGGAAGTTGGTGGTGGCTATATGGTGTCGGATTCCGTTTCAGTCGGATTTAAAGTTGAGCATACGGCAGAGTCAGATATTTCTCGTAAGGATACGACAGGGTGGGTACAAGCGAACTACTATTTCTAACGCCGTTGGAGACGTCTCCACGCTTAATGTTCTATCAAAATGTATTGTTTTACTACGAGTTATTTCCTATTCAAGCAGTCATTATTAATGGGTGAATATTGGTTATAAAAATAATAATCATGGTCAAACCTTAAAACGATGAGTCTTGCAGCTATATAATAATGGCCCTTTTGTAGGGCCATTATTATCAATTGATTACCACTCGTATCTGTTGAAATTGTTTAGGCGTCATTCCATATTCGTTTTTAAACAAGCGAATAAAATGTGAAATATTATTATACCCAGATTCAAAGGCTGCATCGGTCACAGACATTGACGCTAAATTTCGATAAGCCGCTTGTAATCTTAGTTGAGTGAGGTACTGATTAGGACTGACTTGTGTGACGGCTTTAAATTTTTGTGAAAAGCTCGACAGCGACATGCCGACTTCTTCAGCGATGTGCGACAAACTCATTTGCAACCCAGAGGATGAGCGCATAATACGTATCGCTTTACTGATGGGGTGTTTGTTATGATTTGTTATGATGGACTGGCAACTCGTCTTACGCATTAATTCAAATACCATCTCTTGACCTGTTAAATCAATGAGAAAGTCTATGCTGGTATCTTGTGAGCGAATAATTTCTTGCATTCTTGAGTGCAGAACTTCAATGCGTTGATCAACCGGATTGATGGCGAATTGATGCGAATTAATTGAGGTAGGGGCATTGAGTTCGAGGGTGTCAGACACTCGCTGGCGTACTTGTTCAATGATTGGTTCATGGAATTCATAGACCAGTGCCTTTGTTTCTTCTGGCATGGTCATGTAAATGGTCGAGTTGGGTGGCAACAAAATAGATTGATCGCTTTGATATTGAAAATTACCCGACTGGTTAACGACAACAGACTTACTCCCTTTTAAAATGGTGCATAGCCGTGGAGCATCGTATGAACGGTATTCATCGTGAAAGTGTTTTGGGAGATCATAATAGAGTACATTCATATTGCCGGTAGAAAGCGCGTACTCTCGCTCGTCTATTCGACAGAAGTTACTTATTTTATGCATAGACGATGGGCTCTCTCCTTTATTCAGCTGAGCTCATATACTAGGCACAACAATGGCGTGTAACATTGATCTGTAATAGGAAAGGCGAAGGGTTTATAAAATGACAAATGCAGGCAAACGATTGACCTGCATTTTTGTGAGTGACTGCAACTCATTTTTTGTATTAGGTGAACACGGTTAAGTCATCATTGCTACAACGCTGCAGCTAGAATTGCCACAACCTCATCATGGCTTGCTTGTTTCGGGTTAGTGAATCCACAGGCATCTTTTAGAGCGTTTTGAGCCAATACATCAAAGTCGTCTTTACTCACCCCTAACTCTTCTAAGCCAGAAGGAATGTTGACATCTTTGGAGAGTTGGCGGATGGCTTCGAGCCCCGCATTTGCGGCTTGTGCGTCGTTCATGTCTGCGGTGTTCACACCCATCGCACGTGCGACATCAGCTAAGCGAGCGGGAACCACTTTGGCGTTGTAGTCTTGAACATGTGGTAATAAAATCGCGTTGCATACACCGTGTGGTAGGTCGTAGAAGCCACCTAGCTGGTGGGCGATAGCGTGAACATAACCGAGTGACGCATTGTTAAACGCCATTCCCGCCATAAACTGCGCATAAGCCATATTGTCGCGCGCTTCTAGGTTGTCCCCGTTACGCACGGCTTCTCGTAGGTTAGCTTGTACCATTTCGATGGCTTTGATTGCCACAGCATCGGTGACGGGTGTGGCTGCGACAGACACATACGCTTCAATGGCGTGTGTTAGTGCATCCATGCCTGTAGCAGCGGTTAATGAGGCGGGTTTGGCTAGCATAAGCTCCGGATCATTAACTGACACAATCGGAGTGACGTTTTTATCAACAATCGCCATTTTAATATGACGAGCTTCATCGGTAATGATGCAAAAACGCGTCATTTCTGATGCTGTGCCCGCCGTAGTATTGATTGAAATGAGCGGCAGTTGTGGTTTCGCCGAGACATCAACGCCCTCATAGTCTTTGATTTCACCACCATTGGTGGCCAGTAGAGCAATGCCTTTTGCACAATCATGTGGCGAGCCGCCGCCAAATGAAATGACACAGTCACATTGGTTCTCTTTTAACAGTGCCAAACCATCATTAACGTTTTCAATGGTTGGGTTGGGCTTTGTCGCGTCGTAGATCACAGCTGAAACATTGGCATTGTCTAGTAGCGTGGTGAGTTTATTCACTGCGCCGATCTTGTTCAAAACGTTGTCGGTTACGACTAATGCTTTGCTAAAACCGTGCGCTTTAATAGTATTGACGGCTTCGGTAAGACAACCTGCGCCCATGAGATTAAGAGATGGGATGTAGAAAGCGTTAGACATGCTGTACCTCGTTTAATGTTGAATTATTTTTAGCACTTCTAAATATTCAATGATCTTTAGAGTGGCTTAGTTTTATTCATTGCAGAGTAGCAGTAGTCGTTTTGCACAAACTAGCGCGCGTTTTACGAAAATAGTCGAGATTAAATACATAAGATAAATCGTGAAGTTAATCCCAAAAATAAGCGCAGAATCGGTGACTAGGCGATTCTGCGCTTTAGGGGGAGCGGTACGTCTTTACTAGGATAAATAACACCGCTATTTCTCATGTTTTATACGTCTAGTTGATTTACGCATAGAGAGAAATGAGTTGAATTCTGCTCCATCGATGAGGAGCAGTGAGCCACCTTTCTATATCAGATGGCTCGGCTGGTGGCTCGAATGTAAGCTTATTGAGCTAAAGCCACTTTCATTTGTTCTGCTACTTTGTCGACTTTGCCAAGACCAACGATGACTTGTATGCCATTTTTTCCAATCGGAATGACACCAGCAGCACCCAGTTGTTTGAGACGGTCTTTGTCAGCAAGAGCCGAATCTTTGACAGACAGTCGTAGACGTGTAATGCAGTTGTCGACTTCTGTAATGTTGTCTGACCCACCTAAAGCTTCAATATACTGCTGTGTTAGCGTTTCTAAACCGTCATCGGTAGAGGCATCAGCTTGTTGTTCTTGCGCCATGTCCTCACCGCGACCAGGGGTTTTTAGGTTGAATTTCACGATAGCGAATCGGAATACGCAGTAGTAGATAGCGAAGAACACGAGACCCTGCACAACGAGCATATACCATTGGACTGCCAATGGGTTTTGGCTAGAAAGAACTAAGTCCACGAATCCTGCAGAGAAACCAAAGCCAGCCATCCATTGCATTGACGCCGCGATATAAAGTGAGATACCCGTGAGTACCGCGTGTAGCAGATATAGAACCGGTGCTAAAAACATGAAACTGAATTCTAATGGCTCGGTTATACCTGTGAAAAACGACGCCATTGCAGCCGCAAGCATGATTGAAAATACCGCAGATTTGTTCTTTTTGTCGGCGCAGTGATAAATGGCAAGAGCAGCGCCCGGTAGGCCAAACATCATAATAGGGAAGAAGCCGGCTTGATACATACCTGTGACACCCACTGTTGCAGTGCCATTAGCAATGGATTGAGCCCCACCTAAGAAGTTTGGAATATCGTTGATGCCTACGACATCAAACCAGAAAACAGGATATAACGCGTGGTGCATGCCGACAGTAAGCATTAGGCGATTGAAGAAGCCGAATAAACCAGCGCCTATTGCTCCCATTGATTGTAATTTAACGCCTAGAACGATAAGTGCGTCATACACGACTGGCCAGACATAAAGTAAAACAAACGCCAGCACCATGCCCGCGACTGACGTTAAGATTGGGACGAGGCGTTTGCCACTAAAAAAGGCTAAAGCTTTAGGCAGCGTAACACCCGAGTAGCGGTTATAAATCTCGGCAGAGACAATACCGACGAGTATGCCAATAAACTGGTTATTTATTTTAGAAAATGCCGCAGGTACTTCATCAGCGGCAAGCCCTTTAAGCTGTTGAATAGTATCGGGAGAAAGAAGGGTAGTAAGGACTAAGAAACAAATGAATCCAGAGAGCGCGGCAGAGCCGTTTTTGTCGCGACTTAATCCAAATGCGACACCGACGGCAAACAATACTGCCATATTATCGATAATGGCAGAGCCTGATTTAATTAGAAAAGCGGCGAGGACGCTGTCAGCGCCCCATCCTGTGGGATCTAGCCAGTAGCCGACACCCATCAAAATCGCCGCAGCTGGCAATGTAGCGACTGGAACCATCAGCGCTTTACCAACTTTTTGCATATAGCCAAGAATATTCATTCACACCTCATTATCTTTATAATTTGTTAAACCTAAAATGTTGTTTTGTCGCGCCTCTTTGGATTAGAGGTTTATCGATCCACTGGCTCCTATTTGAAACTTATTTATCGATGCAAACAAACTAATTCTAAAGTATGATGGATTAAAAATTTTAATAAGTAGGGCGTAAAAACTGTGGCTAATGAGCAAACCTTATTAAGAAATTTGCATACGTTTAATGTGACGGCGAAAACACTCAGTTTTACTATCGCGGCAAAAGAGCTTCATTTAACTCAAGGTGCGGTCAGTCATCGGATTAAAGTGCTAGAGAAATCACTTGGCTTTAATCTATTCACTCGTGGGACAAGAAAGCTTGGATTAACGGACGAGGGAGCGCGATTCTATCAAACGCTTTCGAAGTCGCTGAATACCATTTTTGGTGAAATTGAAGATATTAAATCTACGGAAATGAGTGGCGAGATCACTGTGGCTAGCTCTCCTTATTTTGCTTCTTCATGGCTCGTGCCGAGATTGAAAGACTTTAAGCGTCGTTATCCCAATTTTAATGTGAATATCTTGGTGCATGAGGAGCAACAGCAGTTTCAAAAAGATCAGGTGGACATTGCGTTCTACTATGGTGATCAAAAACCAGCGGATTGCTTTGTAAAGCCTTTGTTCGGCGAGCGGTATATCCCCGTTTGTACACCGGAATATGCCCAGCAGTGGGATCTCTTTGATAGAGGTGTGGATGGCCTAAAAGACGTAAACTTATTACATGCGCTCGGCTCTAACGTGTGGGAGCGTTGGGCAAAGCATCATCAGTATGATATCGATATTTTTAATTCATTCTACTGTGTGAGTCACAGAGGGTTAGATCTTACTGGTGCGTTAAACTCTCTTGGGTTGGCGATGGGAAGGTACTACTTTGTACAAGACCATATCAAACGTGGCGAATTAGTTTGCCCTTATCCTGCGATGAATACGGATCAAACGTATGATCTTGTTTGCTTGTCTGGACATGAAGAGCGACCGAAAGTGAGGACATTTATTAATTGGATTGATAGCCAGCTCTAGTCTGTACTATCAATCCAATGGGCCGATATTTAGAACGGATGATCAACCATGATCCAGAAGTTGGTGCTTTCAGGTGATTTCGCAAGGTCGGCTCGAACCACTAGCCCTGCCATCAATGCTCGTACTGAGCCCCCGGCATCGTATTTCAGATCTGTGAGAAGTTCGTTGGCGGTATACGCGGCACCTACACGTCCTACTTCAACAAACCCAACGAGTTGTATCCAGTCGATACGCAAGAAGTTTAACCAAGAAACATCTTTAGCAGGGTTGTAAGCCAGGGTGTAGCGATATTCTGCGGTACCATAAATAACCGCTTTGTCGTGGAATCGATTGTTATCATAGCCACGCATGCGCGTGAATCCACCTAGTGTCGCCCCTTCATTGTATGGTGCACCTCCGCTGACTCTTTGTTGTCCTTGGCCGTCAGTTTCTACATTCCAAGTGGGTGACAGCCCAGTCCAAAAATTCATGGCGATAATTCGTTGGGACGCCCAATCCGATTTCCCTAATGAAAAATATTTACTTAAATCGACTTCGTTGAATGACCATTGCTGTTTTGAGTCGAACCAGCCCCAGTCGTGTGATGTAGCGACGTATTGTCGGCTACCAAAAGAAGGGTTAGGCGCAAAGTCGGTGTTATCATAAAGTATGCCAAATTCCATCGAGTGGATGGTGCCATCGCTGGTTCCTTGAGCAAATTCAAATGATTGATAGCGATTAAACTGGCGAGCGACAAAAATGGTTGAGCCACTGGTCATTGGGTTCCACTCTTTGCCACCAGAGGGCTCGGATACCAGCAGACCATTTCTTATTGAGTAGTCGACTAGGCCGTGCTCTCGATTGGCACCAATTGGCAGCACGTATTCCATTTTAATATCAAACCAATTTGATGCCCCATCTGCTTCGAAAAATTGGGTATTGGATGAACCATTACTGCCCGGTAGAGGGGAGCCAACAGGATAAGGATCAGGCCCGGTGGTGTAAGCTCTTTGTTTAGGGTAATACCCAAGCATGCCGTAGGCACTTAAAAAGACTCGTTCAGTGCCGGGAATCATATAGTTCCAGACACCACCTGCGACCGCTCGGCTGACATCACCACCGAAAACGGTGCCACCCACGGTCATTTGGTCTTGATGCCAACCTTTTACCATCCCACCGACACCAATGTTTAATCCCATGGTTTCTGTACTAAACAGGTAGGGAAGAATCATCGATTCGCGGACACGGTCTGGAGTTTCGAGTCGGTCGACACGTGATTTTACGCTGGTAGGCGTAGATGCTTGGCTCAATGGTGTAATGAGCGTACAGCTAAGCGCTGTAATGACACCTAAAATACGACGAGTTGTCATGCGGCTTCCACTTCCTTGTAATTGTTTTTGTTATTTTTAGTCTTTATGACTATAGCCTACCGTTATTTTAGGTTAGATAGAATAGCAATGGATTATTTTGCGTGATTATTGGTCTTGCGTTTATAAATCGATGTGATGCGAGTGGTCGATTTGTGAATTTCAATCGAAAGCTAAGGGGTATGCTGGTGGCGACTTGTCATCGATACGAGGTATTTTTTAGGTGATTGGCTTTGCGGATGACTTGTTTTAGAACTGAGAGTGTTGGGCGCTTGGAAGAAGGGTGCCGGGCAGCACCCTTCTATGAGTTAGGCGTGCTTTTGTAGGTAATGAATCGCACCTAAAATGGCTGCCACTTGCGCATCGTTACACTCTTGCTCATTTACTTTAGGGCTATCAGGGTAGACTTCGGTTGTGGTGGAGTACATACAATCGGTCATTCCAGTACAGAGGCTGAGCTTTTTCAATGGATAGTTAATGACACCGTGTTGAACAACAGCAGAGCCGATGATTTTGCCCTCGTTATCTGGCGGGGCGATGTGTGTCACTTTTTCAACTGACTTAATAATAGCAGTCTGGAATGCTTCAGCTGGGTTTTCCGTATTACCGACAAGGTAGAAACCGTCGGGGACACTGTCCTCAAAATAATCTAGGCCGTCACGAGCTGCAAGAGCAGGTCTAAATTCACTCTCATCGGAGTCGGTTGTTTCATGCAGGTCGATGTGTGCAAGAATTGGCACACCCAGTTGTTCAACCAGTGCCATAACATTCGCTGACTCTTCTGCTGGCGAGTTAGCATAGAATGAACGGTTTGGATCTACAGCGTTTGGGTTCCAGCGGTTGATGGTTTCGTATCCCCAAGGACTGACACAAGGGACGATGACGATATTAAATTCATCTTCAAAGTCTTGAGCATTATCTTTAGCAAACTGCAATGCTCCATGCACACCGGATGTTTCGTATCCGTGTACACCACCCGTCACTAAAATCGTCGGCTTGTCTGCGCACCATGATTTTGTTTTTAAGGCAAAAAGGGGAAAGCGCTCAGTGTCGTACGATAACGCACCATACTGCTCGACATCTAAGGTGGCTCTTAGCGCCTCTATTTTTGGAAGTACATCGTGTTGATACGTGCGTTTAACAGACGTGGTTTCACGCCACTGTTGGACATCTTGCTTTGTCCATTTTTGACCGGGAATACCAATAGGGTATTGGACACTGTTGTGCATCTTGCTGCTCTCTTATTATGTCTTTTCGTTAGGATAACGACGAGTTATAAGAACAGCAAGCGCAGTAAGGTGAGGATTGCGTAAGTAACCGTGTTTTGGAGTCTTTTAGTGAGCGCGCACTTAGACGGTGGTTACTCCGTGAGGGTAGGTTTCTTCAATCGCTTGCATGAGTTTGTCTGAAATATTCGCTTTTTTATTGGTGACAAAATCAAACATTACAATAGTCGCAGTGCCGGTGGTGGTCACTTTGTTCATTTTCTTACTCACAATTTGGTATTCCATGGTGAAGCGATCGGCTTCAAGGTGAGTAATTCGCGATCCAATGAGCAACGTATCAGGGTAAGTGACGGGTAATTTGTAACGACAATATGTGTCGCCTAATACCGGTCCCACTTTCGTGATCGCCATGTCTTCCATCAGATTGATATGGCTGAAGTACTCTAATCGAGCTGTCTCAAAATAGCGGAAATATACGGCATTATTGACGTGGTTTAACGCATCCATTTCTCCCCAAGCGACCGATATTTCAGTGATGACCGGGTAGTCTTTCAATAACTCTTCCATTGTTACCATACCTTATAGAGTGGATTATTTACTCTAATTGTTATTTAACAAAGTTGCAACAACAGAAAAGACCAAAGAGTGTACTCAATATGGGGGGCTGCCTAGCTAGCGGGAGCATGAGGTATGGTGGCAGACCTGCTACTTAATGGGTAAGGCCGACAAGCACTGGCGACATAAGCAGAGTGTAGAAGTGGGCAGTGACGAAGTGTCACGTTTGTCAATCTCAAAACACCAACAGCTGTCTTTGCCAGCAGAGATTTCACAATAGGCGGGCTCACCACATTGCTCACACTTGTGGGTGGCTTGCTCTCCCGAAATCTGAGTCATCTTCTGTTGGCGATCATCGTTGGAGAGATGACGCCAACCGGAAAGCTCATTCATGGTCCGATGACAGCCACTGCAGATCCCACCATTATTTTTACAGGCTGCGCGGCAAGGGGTTTGGATTGCTACTTGTTCGGTCATTGAATGTTACCTTCTTCGGTGATTCATGGCGCTGGTTGTGGCGTCTCAGGATATTGCGTTTTAACTTAGTATGTCGGAAAACCTTGCGGCTGAAATAGAAACGCCCCGAAGATAGGGGCGTTATCAGGCACTAATGCTGAGTGCTTATTTTACTTTCCAGACAATTTGTTCATTTGCGCGAATCGGTACCACAATATCGCGACCAAATGGCATGGTTGCTGGCACATCCCATGGTGCTTTTTCTAGCGTGATGGTATCTGTGTTGCGTGGCAGATTGTAAAAATCTGGGCCATTGTGGCTAGCAAACGCTTCAAGGTTTTCTAGTTTACCTTCTTGCTCAAACACTTCAGTGTAAAGCTCGACAGCCGCGTGCGCGGTATAAGAACCAGCACAACCACATGCTGCTTCTTTCATGCCTTTAGCATGCGGCGCAGAGTCCGTGCCTAGGAAAAACTTCTTGCTACCACTCGTAGCGGCCTCAACAAGCGCTTGCTGGTGTGATCCACGCTTTAAAATTGGTAAGCAATAAAAGTGTGGTTTGATGCCGCCAACCAGCATGTGGTTACGGTTGTATAGAAGGTGGTGCGCCGTAATCGTTGCTGCGACATTGTCGTTGGCGTTTTTCACAAAGTTAGCGGCGTCAGCAGTCGTAATATGCTCAAGGACGATTTTCAAGTTTGGGAAGTCATTAACAACAGGCGCTAAAACAGTTTCAAGGAACTCTTTTTCACGATCAAAGATGTCGATGTCATGTGTCGTGACTTCACCGTGAACCAAAAGCAACATGCCCACTTCTTCCATTGCTTCCAATGTAGAGTAGACATTTTTCGCCGACGTTACGCCAGAATCAGAGTTCGTGGTTGCACCTGCAGGGTAGAGCTTAGCAGCGACGACGCCAGCAGCTTTAGCTTTACGAATTTCTTCAGGAGAAGTGTTGTCAGTGAGGTAGAGTGCCATGAGCGGTTCAAATTGCTCTGATGGCTGCTCGGCCATGATACGAGCTTTATAGGCAAGCGCCATCTCGGTATCGGTGACAGGTGGGATGGTATTTGGCATGATCAGTGCGCGGCCATTGTAGCGGCTAATGTCGCGAACGGTATCTTTCAGTACTTCGCCATCGCGAAGGTGAACGTGCCAGTCATCAGGACGAGTAATAGTCAATGTAGTCATTTCGGCTCCCACCAAGGTTAAATTGTGCTTGAAACGGAGCCTAAATCGCAGCGAAAAATGTGAATGCAAACGCTTACGTTTAGGCGACAGGATGATAGTGGAATTTGAGTAAGATTTCACTAAGTTTCTGGGACTGCGCCAGAAAAGGCGATAAGATTGCCATAAAAGATAATGATGAAAGGAAGAAATCGTGACTGAAACTGCTCAACTGTCTCAAATTAATATTTACCCTGCCAAGTCGGTTGGAGGGATTGCTTTGTCATCGTCTTGGGTTGAATTACAAGGCCTCTCGTTTGACCGTCGTTTTATGGTGGCGTTAGCCGATGGTAATATGGTGACGGCAAGAAAACATCCGAACATGGTCAAGGTTTCTTCGAGCATTATCCCCTCTGGAATGGTATTCACGTATCCAGGGCAACCGCCACTTAAGCTCGAGTATACGCAGTTTAAAATGCAAGAAGCCCCTGCGCAGGTGTGGAACGACAAGTTTACCGCGTACACCACCACTGATAACGCGGATGATTGGTTTAGTCAGGTGCTTGGACAGCGAGTGGAGCTGCTTTATACCGGCGAGCAATCCAACCGTCTTCGTGAAAAGATTGGTCACAATGTTAGCTTTGCTGACGGCTATCCCTTACTGGTGATTAGTACGGGTTCCTTAGCGGCGTTAAATGCGCGTAGCTCGGAAGAACACAGCATGGATCAGTTTCGCACTAACCTTGTGGTTCAGTCTGACGAAGCGTTCATTGAAGACGCTTGGAAGCGCATCAAAATTGGCGAAGTTGAATTTGAAGCGGTTAAACCGTGTGAGCGTTGCGTATTAACAACCGTTGATGTCGAGAAAGGAGAGTTCAGGGCCAGCAAGGAGCCGTTGACGACGTTCTCTCGCTTTAGAGCCAACGAACGTGGTGGCGTGTTCTTTGGTCAGAACTTAGTGGCGAAAAACGAAGGGATGATTCACGTCGATGACGTCATTGAAGTGCTGGAATACAAAGATAAAGAGGCCTACCCCGATCTTGATGCCAATAAACAGACATTTGTTTGCGTAGAAAGAGAGCATATTGCCAAGAATTTTGAGACGTTTTGGCTAGAGCCGCAGCAGGGTGAGTTACCCAAATATAAAGCGGGGCAACATCTGCCTATCGAACTTATTATTAACGGCACAATGGTTAAACGTTTATATACTTTGTCGTCATCTCCCAGCCGACCGGGACGATTGGCTATATCGGTGAAGCGCTTAGACAGTGGTGAAGTATCGAACTGGCTCTTTGACCACTTTCAAGTGGGTGATACTTTGCTTGCCGATACCCCCAACGGTGACTTTCATCTAAAAAGCGATGAGCATCAGCCATTATTATTGTTGTCTGCCGGCAGTGGGGTCACGCCGATGATGTCTATGCTAAGAGATCTTAGTGATAGAGCGCGAATCGACGACGTCGTTTTTTATCATCAATGTTCAACTCTCGAGGATATTCCTTTTAAGAAAGAGCTAGCAGAGTTGGTGAATAAGCACCCCAGTTTAAAGGTTGATGTTGCGCTGACACAACCAGGTCGAGACTGGGAAGGGCAGACAGGTCGCTTGAGCCTTGCTCACTTAGCGTCAATTGCCGATATCGCCACACGCCAAGTCTTTGTGTGTGGACCAGACGGTTTTATGCAGTCTGCCAAAACCTTACTCATGTCGTTGGGGTTGCCTGCGACAAGCTATCACCAAGAAGCATTCGGTGTGAGCAGCGCGACGGCTGAGCCTGAAAAGTCCGTGACTATTTCATTTGATGGCGATGAGTTTGTCGGTAGCAACCAGCAAAATTTATTAGAACAAGCGGAAGATGTAGGTATCAATATTGCGTACTCTTGCCGGGCTGGGTTTTGCGGTGCCTGTAAGGTAAAAGTAGAGAGCGGTTGGGTGCATCAACCAGACGTACCAGCGATCCAAGATAGTGAAATAGCGGAAGGGAAAGTGCTGGCATGTTGCGCGATACCGCAAACAGATGTTGTCCTGTCTAGCTGCTAATGTACATGAATACCTTGTTAGGTCATGGGGCTTAAACATTAAAAAAAGGGAAGTGTGATACTTCCCTTTACTACGCCAGTCTTAAACCATCTTCTATGAAGTTGATTATTACGTAATTCTACCCATCATTTGTCAGTCTACTTTTCTAGTTCGACCAAATGTTTGTGCAGCACATCTTTTAAAACGGCTCGTTCATGTTTCAGTTGGTGCATCGCGGCGTCGTCGATAGGCGCCCCATTAAGTTCTAGTACTCGAATTTCCTTATCTAACGCATCGTATTTTTTTGTTGTAGAAGCGAAAGACTCATCGCTTTTCATCAGCTCGAGGATGGTACTTTGAAAATCTGGAAATTCTTTTAGAAGAGAATGGTTTTCACCTAACATAGTTACCCCTTGTGTGTTGATCAATTAAGGCTCAAAACAATCGCTAATGCGCGTTATTTATCGTCAGTATGACAAGGTGCACGTTAGCTTACTTTAACCATGGCACAAGAATACGGTTACGCAATATCTCAAGGTGAAGGAAGGTAAATTTGTTGAGCTAAATCACGATGAAAATCGATCTATTGTGTGGAAGTAGAGAAGTTAAGCCAATGAGAGGCTCTGCATTGGCTTAACAAGATAAGGAGAATGTGATTGATGACCGTGACTAGTCGTAAATCGTTGGAATAGGCTCACGCTTATGTTGTGTCGCTTTATAGATGGCAACAAGACGATCAGACACAGATTGGTCAACCGCTTTACCTTCTAAGAAATCATCAATCTGGTCGTAAGATAGATTAAGAGCATCTTCGTCTGCTTTTTGTGGAGCAAGCTCTTCTAAGTCTGCGGTAGGTACCTTTTTAACAAGCAGCTCTGGTGCACCTAAGCAGGCGGCAACTTCGCGAACTTGGCGCTTGTTCAATCCAAATAGAGGAGCCATATCACAGGCGCCATCACCAAACTTCGTATAAAAACCAGTAATATTTTCTGCGGAGTGATCGGTGCCTAGCACGAGTGCACCTACATAGCCGGCGATCTCATATTGAGCCACCATACGAGCACGCGCTTTTACGTTACCTTTCACGAAATCGATTTTAGCTTTGTCTGTTGGTAATAACCCCGTACCTTCAAGCGCGATGTGGGATGCCGCGTGCAACCCATCAACGCCTGCTTTGATGTTTACTGATACCGAATGTGTCGGCTCAATAAACGATAGAGCCAGTTGGGCTTCATCTTCATCTTGCTGATCACCGTAAGGAAGGCGTACGGCAATGAATTGATAGTCAGAAGACCCTGCGTGGTCATTTAACTCATTGACCGCGAGCTGGGCCAATCGCCCACATGTGGTTGAATCAACACCACCGCTGATTCCTAATACAAGTGCTTTGCAGCCTGAACTGAGTAACTTGGATTTAATAAACTCAACGCGGCGCTCTACTTCGAATTGTGGGTCGATAGAGGGTAGCACACGCATTTCATCCCGAATAAGTTGTTCCATTAGCGTTCCTTTTCCTGCAAGCAAGTTGAATTCTTTCTATGATACCTACGAAAAGTCATGAAAAAAAGTTACAGTAACCGAGAAAATACCGAAGATAGTGAAACAAGCAGGACATTCATGACAAAGATTGCAATATTTGGTAGTGCATTCAATCCACCTAGCCTAGGCCATTTGAGTGTAATTCAATCACTCGCTCATTTTGACAAGGTACTCTTAGTTCCCAGTATTTCGCATGCATGGGGTAAGACTATGCTTGATTATGCCAAGCGTTGTGAGTTGGTCGACTTGTTTATTGCCGACATGAAGCAAGCCAATGTGGTGCGCTCTAGCATTGAAGAGTCTTTGGTTGAACCCAACGCATCAGTCACCACCTATGCCGTTCTCAATGCCATTCAAGATCAATACCCAGCTGCTGAACTAACGTTTGTATTGGGCCCGGATAACTTCTTCAATTTTAGTCGCTTTTATAAAGCACAAGAGATTGTAGAGCGTTGGTCTGTACTCGCTTGTCCAGAGCGCGTAAAGGTGCGTTCGACACAAATTAGAGAGCATTTGCAACAGGGCTTGAACGTAGATCACTTAACCACAAAATCTGTTGCTAAACATTTATCGATAAGTCCGCTATATTAAAAGGGATAATAAAAAGGATTTTAATAAAAAATGAAAGCAGCATTATGCAGTATTGCTTTGTTGGTAGTGGTGAGTGCGCCAGATGCGCGCGCCTTTTGTGAAGACGAAAAACCGCACTCTGTCGTGTTTAAAGCGACGGAGGAAGAGTCGTTCTGTACTTTAATTACTAAGCCATTTAGCTACATAGGTACTCAAGTTGTGACACTGGGGGGACTGCTGGAACCTGCAAGTCCATTGGATGCGCTGCAAGACTCTTATTGGGATGAATGGTTGTTAAACCAAGAATCCGAGCCGGTTCTCACCGGACGTTATGAAAGCAGTTTTGTCGGCATAGGACTTTGGGCGCCAGCCGACATCGCGAGAAAAAAAGATGAAATGTCGATGCAAGAGTGGCTGATGTCACAAGGGCTGCATTTTGGCGTGGGCTTTGGTGAGAAAGGCAAAGAGCCCCGCTTACGGTTAGATTACCGTTGGCATGAAGACTACCAGGGCGACATGATGATGCAGGTTGAAGTACCGTTTTAGCACCAATACCGGATCAGCGTCATAACCTATTATTCGTTTTCTTTAAGCAGATTACAGAGGTAATCTGCTTCCTACATTACTAATTTCCTCTCTTAAAATTTACCTATATTAAATAGACACTTAAAACCGCTAGTGATAAATAATATTTATTTATCACTTTGCTTGTCAGAAATAACTTGCATACGTGAGAATTGCTGCTAAATAATAAGTGTAAGAAAAATATAAGGTGTGTAAGAAATGAATTATTTATTATCATTATTGCTATTAGTCTCTGCATCAGTCATGTCAGAAAGTAAGTTAAATAAACCTATTGACGTGGTTTCAGTGATGAACAGTAAATCTGTTAGCGGTAAAATTACCTTTAAGGGAAGGATTATGCAGGAACCTTGTACATTGAATGTAAGAAATTACTCTGTAAAAACACAACAGAAATCAAATGGCTGTGTTGAGTATACCAAAGAGAAAATTGAAATTATGAATGAACGTACTGTTGAAAAATCATCAATTATTATCGTTAGTTACATCTAGAATTAGAGCTACTACTTAAATATTAAATTGTATTTAGTGATATTGTTCTATGTTTTCAATTAATAATGATTAACTCACAATAATATAATGGCTTGTTGCTTCCTTATGTTTAAGCTTGGATAGGTAAGTCGCATCGATTTACATTGAATGCTAAATATGAGGTAAGTATGAAAAACTACATTTTTATATTGGGTAGTATAGTCGGTTCTTCTTTAGCTTATGGGCTAGAAATTGAATCTGTAACAAAAAATGATAAATTTACAACAGTAGGTTTTCCGATTATTGCATCAGATAATTCAGACTTAATATTTCATTATAAGGAAGATGGCGGTATTAATGATTATGTGTGGATGATCGATGACAAAATTAAATCAAAAGGTGTCGCCTATAGCCCTAGTGATAATGACGCTAATAAAGACGTAAAACTCTGTTTAATTGAAAATGGGGATTTTCAATGCTCGAATACGTTAAAGGTTGTTACTTACTTTGATGATAGTAACGCTCAATCACGAAGTGCGAGAACAGAATTGGCGGATATCAATGATTATTGGCAAGTCAACAACGCCATAACGAATGAAGAAATACTCAATGATGAAGATATCTCTGTGAAAGCGAGGCTAAGCGTTGATTATATTGGCACCGCCGACTTGGATGAATTACCGTCGGGTAATCCTTATGTAACGGATCTATTCTATACATTGATGTCAGGTACAACTATACTCCAGTCAACCTCACGTTTACGGGGTTTTGTTCATAACACCTCTAACCAATCAACAAGCTATAACACAACCATCGCGCGATTAAATCTATCATCGGTACCGCTGGTAAGTCTGTGTGCTTTTGGTTTAACCTCGCACGGTGCGAGTCCTTTGGTAGAGCCTTCTTCTTGCGGTACTAGGCTAGTTATAGAAAGGCCTGACAATCTTGGAAACTGGGTTCAACCACCAACCAAAGCGCAATTTATTGCACTATTTCCAGACCAAAGTTATTTACAAGAAACAGTGGGCAGCAAGAATTATGTGGCTTCGCAGCGTTTGACAAACATAGGTGTCAATCTTGTAGAAAGCTACTGTAAACACATTTCCCCACGTGCTGTTCCACCCACAAGTAGCGAGCTTAAGTCACTTGCTCAAGATGCCACCGTATTTGATGATACTTGGCCTGGGATGACTAACTATTGGACTAATACTACAACGACTAACGGACCATTCACCTTTGCTGGGATTACTTGGGCAGAGACGGTATCCATATCAGGAACTAATGCAACCCATTTAGCGCCAAGTGAAGTCTACAACGGATATCTAAGTTGTATTGTTAAAGATGAATCTTAATAAAAGCTCAGCGTCTATCTTAATTTTTAAAAACTTTGGAAATAATGAAACTAAAATTGGAGTTAATGATGAATAATACATCGATATTATTCCTATTGGGTGCAATAGGCTCTATAGGAAGTGCTTGTGCTATGTCAGTTGCTATTGAAAGTAAAGTTGAAGGTAGTGAAATATTGTTAGGTAAAATAAACAACGAGCTAGCAACAAACTATACAGCTGATAAGTATATTGAATTGGAGTGGATCAACAAAAGTGGGGAAACCATTTCAAATAAACCTTATCTGATTCCAAGAAATCCGATGGGTGATGTGCGTTTTTGTGTATCAACAGAACGGACATCAAAGTGTTCAAAAGCATGGTCTAGTCGAACTACCGTTCGACCAGTGGTTTCGCCTCGGTTTAACTCAGGGAATTCTGCTAACCTAACGGTGCGTGTGCTCGATAATGATTCGTTAAAATATGACGCCCCGGCTACCTCGATTAGCAGTTTGGATATTATTAATGGAGAGTTTGGTTTTCACTACACGGAACAACTTGACCAACAAGGTCATGTAGTAATGAATATGATCAGCTATAGCCAGCCTTCAATTTACCTCACGTTGCCTTCCATTGAATCTAATGTGGAGACCATTAAAGCATGTTCGGTGGGTGGTTTCTATCGAGATGAGCCAACCTACATTGAATCATGTACACCAAGTTATGAAGTTGATAGCTCTCCCGTAACGCCAAAGCCTGAAGAATCTGTACTATGCTTGTATCAGCACCCTAATTATAAGGGCAACGAGAAGTGCTTTGATGAAGTGGAGATAAATCATTCAAAAGAAATGAACTCTCCAAGGTCAACGCACCTAATGGCAGATTATGGATTGGTAGACTCTAGCAGTCTTACTATCAAGGCAGGGTACCGAGCAACGGTAGGTGAATTTTTTTTGCACAATTCGACAATTAACGATACGTGGAACAAATCCGCTTCCTATTTAGGAAGTACAGTTGGGGACAAAGGTAAATACGTCTTTCTTGAACGAGATGACACTTATGGTTGCTTCTTTGAACACCACGCGTTGCATTATGGTGAATTTGAACGAGCAGTCAGCCAATGCGTAGAAGTCGGAGAGAAAATAGATCAACTTACTCCACTGAAGTCTGGGCTTCAGCTTACACTATCTACCATTACTATACATCCAGGTCTTGCGATAACATTATATTCGGATTTAGATGGTAACAGTAAGCTTGGAACTTATAATCAAGCACGATTTTGGAGTGACTCTCGTTATCCAGATGATCGAGCAAAGTCTTTCAGTATCGCCGTGGATAAAAGCTATAGTTTTTCTATTGTAAGTGACAATTACACGTTAAGAAGCTTGTATAATAGCAGCTTGGCCTTAAAAAAATTGATTGCCGACCAAGGCGATTTACATTTAATTACGTCTAATGGTCATTGGACAAGCCAATTCGTACTTCCTGAAGGCGTTCCAGAGTACACAAGATTGAAGTTTGAACGTAATTCCATTTACGACTTTACGGTCACTATTGGAGAAACGAAGTATACTCCGAAACGTGGCGAGACCTTGGTTGTTACCTATATCAATAATCAATGGGTACTAAGTGGCGATAACGACAGCGGTAGCGATTTTAGTTGGAGCTCGGTACTAGGAGAGAAAAGCCATATTGCTGATACTCAATATGTGACTGATTCGAAGTCCTTGTACATTCGAGCAGCAGCAGCAATTGATGCTATTGGGACTTCTAGCAGCAATCTTCATGGTGGTTCGGGTGGTAAGTTATACAAAGTAAGTTTAGCCGGGCTAAAATCAGTCACGGCGACAAGAGGAGATTACCAGTGGGGTGGTCGTCAGTTGGTCGCTCTGACATTCAGCTATCAGGACGGGAGTCAAAAGCTTATTGGAAGCAAGTTATACGCAACTAATCGTACCGAGCAAACCGCTGTTGTACCAGATGGGCAAGAAATCACGGATTTGAATATTTGGGGTACCGAGGACGAATGGTTAGTGAGCGGGTTACAACTTAGATTTGGGAACTGATTTGTTGTAGTACAGACGTAATCTGGCAGTTGTTCACGGTTAAGTGGTCCCTGTCAGGTTATTTTTTACCCAGATTGATTTTTCTATTTGCTCTGCTCTTCTTATGAGCTGTACGATTTTGTTGAGAGTAATTTGTATAGTTCATTCAAAATGGCTTACTAATGTTGTTA
>NZ_JAKRRY010000051.1 GCF_026191675.1 Vibrio qingdaonensis
TCAGATGAGCGGTTTTTTAGGTGCTTAAGAAATCTTAATTATTTCTTTTTCTTCGCTTTGGCATTTGGAAGGTCAGTGATCGTGCCTTCAAATACTTCTGCTGCAAGACCAACAGATTCATGCAGTGTTGGGTGAGCGTGAATCGTCAATGCGATATCTTCCGCATCACAACCCATCTCGATTGCCAGACCAATTTCACCAAGCAATTCACCACCGTTAGTACCAACAATAGCACCACCGATAACACGGTGCGTGTCTTTATCGAAGATAAGCTTAGTCATGCCGTCAGCACAGTCAGAAGCAATCGCACGACCAGATGCAGCCCACGGGAAGCTTGCTGTTTCGTAGTTTAGACCTTCTGCTTTCGCTTCTTTCTCTGTCTTACCTACCCACGCCACTTCTGGTTCAGTGTAGGCAATCGATGGAATCACTTTCGGGTCAAAGTAGTGTTTCTTACCAGAAATAACTTCTGCCGCTACATGACCTTCATGCACACCTTTATGCGCAAGCATTGGTTGACCAACGATATCGCCAATCGCGTGGATATGAGGCACGTTAGTACGCATTTGCTTATCAACATTGATAAAGCCGCGCTCATCAACTTCAATACCTGCTTTTTCAGCATCAAGCAATTTACCGTTAGGCACACGACCAATCGCAACAAGAACCGCATCATAACGCTCAGCTTCAGCAGGTGCTTTCTTGCCTTCCATTGAAACGTAGATGCCATCTTCTTTCGCTTCAACTGCGGTTACTTTGGTTTCAAGCATCAAGTTAAACTTGTTTTTGATACGCTTGGTGTAAACCTTAACCATGTCTTTATCAGCCGCTGGGATCAGTTGATCGAACATCTCAACAACGTCAATCTTAGAACCTAGAGAGTGGTATACCGTCGCCATTTCTAGACCAATGATGCCACCGCCCATAATAAGCAGTTTGCCCGGAACTTCTTTAAGCTCTAGTGCATCCGTTGAATCCCAAATACGCGGGTCTTCATGCGGGATGAATGGTAGCTTGATAGGACGAGAACCCGCCGCAACGATCGCGTTGTCAAAGTTGATGGTTGTTTTACCATCTTCGCCATCAACATCGATAGAGTTAGGACCGGTAAATTGGCCTAAACCGTTAACCACTGTCACTTTACGCATCTTAGCCATACCGCCAAGACCGCCAGTAAGCTGACCGATTACTTTTTCTTTCCAAAGACGAATCTTGTCGATATCAGTTTGCGGCTCACCAAATACGATACCGTGCTCAGCAAGCGCTTTTGCTTCTTCGATAACTTTAGATACGTGAAGTAGTGCTTTAGATGGGATACAACCCACATTCAAACATACACCACCAAGCGTGCTATAACGTTCGATTAGAACCGTTTCTAGGCCTAAATCGGCGCAACGGAATGCAGCGGAGTAACCAGCAGGACCGGCACCAAGTACTACCACTTGGGCTTTAATTTCTTTGCTCATTTTGACCTCTTGTAGTCATTATCCCTAACAGGCTGAGTGGGTATTGATTTCTTATATTGAGACGTTGTTTTAAACAACATTATCTAAAGTAGGTTGCTTAAACAATGTAATTCAGACCGCCAACAGTTTACAGAGATGTTAATGGTGTGAAAAGTAAATCAATTTAGCCTGTGAGCTAGACAACAATTCGATTTGTAAAAATTACAGTATCATCAAATTGTCATTGAATTTTGTCAATAAGGGCGGCTGTTTCAGCCGCCCTAGTTTCTATTTATTTGTTACAGTACCAAACGGCGAATATCGCTCAAGCAGCTGTTTAAATAGGTAATGAAGCGTGCACCTTCTGCACCATCGATCACGCGGTGATCGTAGGATAGAGAAAGCGGAAGCTGTAGGCGCGGTTCAAATTCTTTCCCGTTCCATACTGGCTTCATTTCAGATTTAGATACCCCTAAGATACCCACTTCTGGAGCATTAACGATTGGCGTAAATGCAGTACCACCAATGCCACCTAGGCTAGAGATAGTGAAACAACCACCTTGCATATCGGCTGCAGTCAGTTTACCAGAACGTGCTTTCTTAGAAATTACTGCGAGCTCTTCAGATAGCTCGTAAATGCCTTTTTTGTTTACATCTTTAAAGACAGGAACAACCAAACCATTTGGCGTATCAACCGCAATACCAACATTCACGTATTTCTTCAGAATGATGCTCTCACCATCTTCAGATAGTGAAGAGTTAAATGCAGGGAAGGCTTCTAGTGCTTTCGCGACCGCTTTCATGATGAACACAAGAGGTGTGATCTTCATGCCTGTGTCTTTCTTCGCTTCAATCGCATTTTGCTCTTTACGGAATGCTTCAAGCGCCGTGATATCAGCATTATCCCACTGTGTAACATGTGGAATCATTACCCAGTTGCGGTGCAAGTTAGCACCAGAGATCTTCTTGATTTTAGAAAGTTTTTGAACTTCCGTCTCACCAAACTTGCTGAAGTCAACTTTTGGCCAAGGTAGTAGGCCAAGTGCTGAACCATCACCGCCTTTACCAGATGCTGCTGCACCAGACTCAAGACGTTTAAGCGCTTCTTTCACGTAAGACTGAACATCTTCTTTCAGAATGCGGCTCTTACGACCTGAACCTTTCACCTTCGACAGGTTAACGCCAAATTCACGAGCAAGACGACGAACAACTGGAGAAGCGTGAGCATAGTCACCGTTCTCTTGGAAGTCGCCAGCTGCTGCAGGTGCTTCTGATTTAGGACGGTCCGCCGATGCGGCCGGCGCCGCCGCTGGAGCGGCTGCTTGTGCAGGCGCTGCAACAGGAGCAGGTGCTGCGCCTTCAACCGGAGTGCCGGCCACAACAAATGTCATGATTAGAGAGCCAGTTGACACGGTATCGCCAGCTGCAATCTTGATTTCTTTCACTGTACCAGCGAATGGTGCAGGCACTTCCATTGAAGCTTTGTCACCTTCAACAGTAATGAGAGATTGCTCTTCTTCTACTGTATCGCCAACCGCTACCATGATTTCAGTCACTTCAACTTCGTCGCCACCGATATCTGGTACGTTGACTTCTTTCTCCGCAGAAGCGGCTGGTGCCGCGGCAACAGGAGCTGCTGCTGGAGCAGGCGTTGCTGCAACGGGTGCGCCAGAGCCTGCCACTTCAAAAACCATCACTAGAGAACCAGTAGACACTGAATCACCAGAAGCGATCTTGATTTCTTTAACGATGCCTGCGAATGGTGCAGGCACTTCCATTGAAGCCTTGTCGCCTTCAACAGTAAGAAGCGATTGCTCTTCTTCTACTGCGTCGCCGATAGCGACCATGATTTCAGTGACTTCAACTTCATCACCGCCAATATCAGGAACGTGAACTTCTTTAAGTTCAGCGGCCGCAGGAGCAGCTGCAACAGGTGCCGCCGCTTCAACTGCTGGCGCAGCCGGTGCTGCTGCAGCACCTTCCGCAGGAGAGCCTGCCTCTTCAAAGATCATGATAAGAGAGCCAGTAGAAACAGAATCGCCTTCCGCTATTTTGATCTCTTTAACGATACCCGCTTGAGACGCAGGAACTTCCATAGAAGCTTTGTCGCCTTCAACAGTGATCAGTGACTGTTCTTCTTCAACCTTGTCGCCAACGTTAACCAGAATCTCAGTTACTTCAACCTCATCTGCACCGATGTCTGGTACATTAATTTCGATTGTCATTGTATTTTCCTACCTTAATGGAAGTCTTATGCGTATTGCGGGTTAGTTTTTTCAGTGTCGATGCCAAATTTAGCAATCGCTTCTACAACCACTGATTTTTCAACATCACCACGTTTGGCTAGCTCAGTCAGTGCTGCAACTACGACGTAACCGGCGTTAACTTCGAAGTGACGACGTAGATTTTCACGGCTATCAGAGCGACCGAAACCATCAGTACCCAGTACTTTGTATGATTCGCTTGGCATAAATGCACGTACTTGCTCAGCGTAGTTCTTCATGTAGTCAGTCACTGCGATAGCAGGTTCTTTACCAAGAACGGTTGTGATATACGGGACTTTCTCTTCGGCTTCTGGGTGAAGCATGTTGTCACGCTCTACCGCTTGGCCGTCACGAGTCAGTTCGTTGAACGACGTGACAGAGAAGACATCAGAGGCAACGCCGTACTCTTCGCTTAGAATTTCAGCGGCTTTACGCGCTTCGTTCATGATAGTACCAGAGCTCATTAGCTGAACTTTACCCTTCGTACCAGCGTGAGACTCAAGCTTGTAGATACCTTTACGGATGCCTTCTTCAGCGCCTTCTGGCATTGCTGGCATTGCGTAGTTTTCGTTCATTACAGTTAGGTAGTAGTAAACGTTTTCTTGCTCAGGACCGTACATGCGACGAATACCGTCTTGCATGATTACCGCTAGCTCGTAAGCAAACGTTGGGTCATAAGAGATACAGTTAGGTACCGTGTTCGCCATAATGTGCGAGTGACCGTCTTCGTGCTGTAGACCTTCGCCGTTTAGCGTTGTACGGCCTGCGGTAGCACCTAGTAGGAAGCCACGCGCTTGTTGGTCACCTGCTAGCCATGCCATGTCACCAATACGTTGGAAACCAAACATTGAGTAGTAGATGTAGAACGGGATCATTGGTAGATCGTTGGTGCTGTATGACGTTGCCGCAGCAACCCAAGACGCCATTGAACCTAGCTCGTTGATACCTTCTTGAAGAACTTGACCAGACGTTGCTTCTTTGTAGTAAGAAACGATGCCTTTGTCTTCAGGTGTGTATTCTTGACCATGTGGGTTATAGATACCTACCTGACGGAATAGACCTTCCATACCGAATGTACGAGCTTCATCACAGATGATAGGAACAATGTTCTTACCAATGTTCTTATCCTTAAGAAGGATGTTTAGCGTACGTACATAAGCCATAGTAGTAGAGATATCACGCTTCTGTTCACCCAGTAGAGGTGCGAATGCGTCTAGCTCAGGAACCTTGAACTCTTGAGTAAACTTAGGAAGACGTGCTGGCGTGTAACCATGTAGGGCATTACGACGAGCGTGCATGTATTCGTACTCAGGCGTTCCTTCTTCCAATTTCAGGTAAGGAAGTTCAGCGATCTTCTCATCTGAAAGGATGTCTTCCAGGCCTAGGCGATCACGCAGGTGTTGAACATGAGTCATGTCCATTTTCTTAACACCGTGAGCAATGTTCTTACCTTCAGCTGCATCACCCATACCGTAACCTTTAACTGTCTTAGCTAGGATTACCGTTGGCTTGCCACCTGTTTCTTTTGCATTGTTGAATGCAGCAAACAGTTTAGACGAATCGTGACCACCACGCTTAAGCGCAAAGATTTCGTCATCCGTCATATCAGCCACAAGTGCCGCTGTTTCTGGGTACTTACCAAAGAAGTGCTCACGTACGTAGGCGCCATCTTTCGATTTGAATGTCTGGTAGTCACCATCGATAGTTTCGTTCATTAGTTGAAGAAGCTTACCAGTCGTGTCTTTAGCTAGTAGCGAATCCCAGTTGCTACCCCAGATAACTTTAACAACGTTCCAACCTGCACCTTTAAATAGGCCTTCAAGTTCTTGGATGATGCTACCGTTACCCATTACAGGGCCGTCTAGACGCTGCAGGTTACAGTTAATGAGGAAACATAGGTTGTCTAGCTTCTCACGCGCAGCGAAAGAAATAGCACCGCGTGATTCTGGCTCATCCATCTCACCGTCACCTAAGAACGCATATACGCGTTGCGCTGAGGTTTCTTTCAAGCCACGGCCGTCAAGGTACTTAAGGAAGCGCGCTTGATAGATAGCAGAGATCGGGCCAAGACCCATCGATACGGTCGGGAACTGCCAGAACTCAGGCATCAGTTTAGGGTGCGGGTAAGAAGGGATACCTTTACCATCCACTTCTTGACGGAAGTTATCGAGCTGCTCTTCAGTTAGACGACCTTCAACGAATGCACGAGAGTAGATACCTGGAGAGATGTGACCTTGGTAGTAAACTAGATCGCCACCGTCTGTCTCGTTTGGAGCACGGAAGAAGTGGTTGAAACAGACTTCGTAGAACGCTGCTGCTGACTGGTAAGAAGCCATGTGACCACCAAGGTCTAGGTCTTTCTTAGAAGCACGCAATACGATCATGATTGCGTTCCAGCGAATAATCGAACGAATACGACGCTCAAGAGTGACGTCACCAGGGTAAGCGGGCTCTTGTGCTGCTGGGATGGTGTTGATGTAGTTAGTGTTGATACCGGTTGGCATGTCAACACCGTCTAAACGCGCTTTATCTAGAACTTGTTCTAGTAAATATTGTGCGCGTTCTACGCCTTCTTCGCGTACTACTGACTCTAGTGCTTGTAACCAATCTTGAGTTTCTAGAGCATCAACGTCATGCTTCATGTCAGACATGGCGATCTATCCTTTTGTTAGTTAGATTCTACTAAATACTAAACATTTAATGCGTCGTTTTATTACGACTCATTACCCTGCTGAATTCGACGTAGAGAACGCTCTCGGCGTGATTCTTCGCGCGTCAAATCCAACAATGTTTCTTCGATATACGCTAAATGTGAATGAGACATTTCTCGCGCCTTTTCAGGCTGACCAGAAACAATCGCATCTACAATATTAGCTCTATGTTTACTGACTTTCTCCGACACTTCAGTGCGGCGATGTAATAACTTTAAATTCTGTAGAACATTTTGCTCAAGTAGTGGCGCTAAGCTTCGAATAATATGCAATAAAACCACATTATGAGCGGCTTCTGTTAAGGCAATAAGAAAAGCCATAACCGCAGACGCTTCCGCCTCTACGTCACTGTTTTCTTGCACTTCACTGATATTAGCTAAACAACTTTCTATCTGAGCGAAATCTTCTTCTGTACCACGCAACGCTGCAAAATAAGCTGAAATACCTTCCATTGCATGACGCGCTTCTAGCAAGTCAAGCTGAGTTTCATTGTGAGATGAAAGGAGTTCTAGCAAAGGATCTGAAAACCTTTTCCATATATTGTCGCTAACAAACGTACCGCCACCCTGTCTACGGGTCAGCAGGCGCTTTGCTTCCAAGCGCTGAATTGCTTCTCGAATTGAAGGTCGAGAAACATCAAATTGTTTTGCCAGTTCACGTTCAGGAGGCAGTTGTTGCCCCGCTGAAAGCGTTCCTTCGACGATCAACCGCTCAAGTTCCTGTTCGATAACATCCGAAAGTTTGGGCTGACGAATCCTTTGATAAGCCATGGCTATAGTTCTACTTTTCTTATGCAGTCAATTGGTATTACCAATTTCAAGTTGGGCTAAAAATTAACACATTTAAAACGCAAATGTCTAGCTAAAAATTGATTCACATCATAGAAGCGACGGCACATTAACAGCAATGAAACATTTATTGATTAAAACACCAACAGACTTGGTCATACCAATTACATACAAGAAACCTATCGGGCGTTTTTCGTGCTAGAAAAATCATTATAAATCAACAGGTAAGAACGTGATAATTGAGTGAGGGAAGTTGATCGAAATCAAAAAAAGCTTGCAGGATGAGACAAGCTATTTTTAATAATTTAAGTAACAAAATAAATATATCGATGTTGGAGGAGGTCTAACCCATTGGTGGTATTAGTATTTAATCATAGCCCTTGTTTGAAGCGCACCCAGTCAAAAACCAATCCAGGGTCAGTCTTTCTCAAAGGGGCAATATATTGATGTCCAGTTATCCGCTCAGGGGTAATTTGCGGATAATACGACAAAATAACCTTAGTTAGTTCAGCCAAGCTCTGATACTGCTCTGGGCTGTACGGTAAAAAGTCCGTCCCTTCTAGCTCAATCCCAATTGAATAATCATTACATTTATCTCGCCCAGCAAAACTCGACACACCCGCATGCCAAGCACGAGCAGAGAACGGAACAAACTGCACTACCTCTCCGTTACGGCGAATGAGACAATGGGCGGAAACACGCATATTCTCGATGACCTTGAAAAATGGATGAAGGCTCGCGTCCAAGGTGCCTTGGAAAAATGATTCTATATGACCACCACCAAACTGACCTGGCGGTAAACTGATGTTATGTACCACCAGCAAAGAGATATCTTGCTCATCACTACGGGCATCAAAATGTGGTGATGGCACGCGTCGAGCCGGTAAATACCAGCCCTGTTCATCAACGATAGGTGCCATGCTTTCACACTGAGTCGTATTGGGGTTTTGCATACTAATGATGTCCATCTGCATAAGGTTCGCTATGATTTTATCCAACAACCAATAAAATGCGAGAATTGATGCTGAAATTACACACAAGCCAGAGTATCATGCCCACTTTGTTCCCCCACATAGATTCCTTAAGCGATGAAAAACACACATAACAGCCAAGAACGCCTTGAGTATTTAAAGCAGCAACTTCCTACTGAAATTACTCGTGCCGTCGCCGATACACTGCGTGAAGACCTGGGTGGAACGCTAGACGCAGGCGCAGACATCACCACCAGCTTGATCCCAGCAGACACACAAAATGTCGCGACTATCATTACTCGTGAACACGGTGTTTTTTGTGGAAAAATGTGGGCGGACGAAGTATTCAAGCAACTTGGTGGTGAAGTGGCCATTGATTGGCATGTTGATGATGGTGATAAAGTTGAGCCCAACCAAGTCCTTTGTACCATGTCAGGCCCGGCTCGCATTCTATTAACTGGCGAACGCAATGCGATGAATTTCATCCAAACACTCTCTGGTTGCGCAACCATTACTGCTCAATACGCTGAAAAAATTGCCCACACACAGTGCCGTTTATTAGACACCCGTAAAACTATTCCAGGTCTGCGTAGCGCACTTAAATACGCGGTCGCCTGTGGCGGTGGTTTGAACCATCGTATTGGTGTTTTTGATGCCTACTTAATTAAAGAAAACCACATCATCGCTTGTGGCGGTATCACCAAAGCCATTACCACAGCTAAGCAATTAAATCCGGGCAAACCCGTTGAAGTCGAAACTGAATCGCTTGAAGAATTGAACCAAGCTATTGAAGCTGGTGCAGACATCATCATGCTGGATAACTTTACTACTGACATGATGCGTGAAGCGGTGAAAATCAACGCAGGCCGCGCTGCACTAGAAAATTCAGGTAACGTCACGATGGACACCATCAAAGAGTTTGCCGAGACAGGTGTAGATTATATTTCTGTTGGCGCGCTGACTAAGCATTTAAAAGCGATGGATTTGTCGATGAGGTTTAAGGGGTAGAAGCGGTTTAAGAGCGGGGTCCTAGGTCCTAGGTCCTAGGTCCTAGAGGAAAATTAAACTGAGCGGAGTCTAATTAGACTTCGCTTTTTTTATGTCTGTGACCCTGTGGTCCTGTGGTCCTGTGGTCCTGTGGTCCTGTGGTCCTGTGGTCCTGTGGTCCTGTGGTCCTGTGGTCCTGTGGTCCTGTGGTCCTGTGGTCCTGTGGTCCTGTGGTCCTGTGGTCCTGTGGTCTAGCACAAAATTAAAAGCATGACATGTCAAGCACAATCACGCGCCCATAGGGCCAGAGGACCATAGCACCGCTCTTACTCTGCCTACAACCCAAAACTCAACCCCCCTCGCAACCTCGCCTGCATACCTTGCAACACATTCCAAAAATTTCCCAACTCACTCGTAGAGCAACTATTGTGCGCTTTATTGCGTATAGTCTGATACCTACTGTAGCTAGGTATCACTATTCTAAGGACAAGATGATGAGAAAAACGAATAAACAACAAGGCTTTACCTTGATTGAGTTGATGATTGTAGTCGCGGTGATTGGGGTATTGGCAGCAATTGCTATGCCACAATATCAAAAGTATGTCGCAAAAGCAGAAGTATCGTCAGTGTTAGCGACACTAACTGGTGCCAAGACTAATGTTGAAGCCTATACAGTAGAAAATGGGTTATTCCCAGATGAATCAACTGACGACCAAAAGCCGTTAGCGCTTGGAGTGCCAGTTTTACCTTTGGGCGCCATTACGTTTACTCGTACTGGCGCTACTGATGGTGGAATAATTGAGTTTACTTTTTATTCCACTGCTGACAAAGGTGTTAGTGCACTAGTTTCTGAAAAAAAGTTTACGTTAACCCGAACAGCTGAAACAGGGGCTTGGCAATGTGAAGCACCAGAAGGGGAACTCGGCATTCCTAGTGAACTTTTGCCTAAAACTTGTAAGTAACTTTAAAAGGTGCAATCCAACCTCCCCTCAATCTTGCAGCACGCTAGCCTGATTAGTGCGTCGCAAGCGGAGTCGGTGTTAGACCTCATCGCCACATCGGGCTGTTCCGCGCCCGATGCGGTGCTTGAGCTGAATCTATTCACGCCACAGGAATTCACCCACCAGCTGAGTTTGTTATTCGGGCTGGCGGTGACGCCTATTCATAGCTTTGATTTTACCGAGCTTTGCCAACGCTTAGGGCTACGCGACGCCATCACGACCCACAATGCCTTACCCTTATCTCAATTTAATGGTGTACTTACCATCGCTATTGGCGATCCTACTTTACAGCATGTTGAAAATGACTTTCGTTTTGCCACTGGCATGCAGATTGAGCTGGTTTTAGCGTGTCATCAAGACATTCGCGCCGCCATTCGGCGTATGTACGGAGAAACTGGTGACAGTTGGCAAAATAGCAGTAAGGATCTCACTTCCGATGACTTAGCCAACTTAGTGCAAGTCACCGATGCTGAACTGGATAACATCGAAGATTTAAGTCTCGATGAATCCCCAGTTAGCCGCTTTATTCAACAAGTCCTCATTGATGCGGTTCGTAAAAAAGCGTCTGATATTCACTTTGAGCCTTATGAGCACGTCTACCGTATTCGCTTGCGCTGTGACGGAATATTAATTGAAACCCACCAGCCCGCCAGTCACCTTAGCAGGCGCCTCTCTGCCCGCATTAAGATTTTGGCCAAACTCGATATTGCCGAACGTCGCTTGCCTCAAGATGGGCGAATTAAACTCAAGCTCTCCGACAGCGCCGCCGTAGACATGCGAGTCTCCACCCTACCGACAATGTGGGGCGAAAAAATAGTCTTGCGGATCCTGGATGGCGGCTCGGCCAACTTGAACATTGATCAACTTGGCTATACGTCACAACAACGCACGCTTTACCTAAATGCACTTAAAAAGCCGCAAGGCATGATCCTTATCACCGGTCCGACTGGCAGTGGCAAAACCGTCTCGCTGTATACCGGATTGAGTATTCTCAACACTGCGGATCGCAATATTTCAACAGCAGAAGATCCGGTCGAGATCCATCTTGATGGCATCAACCAAGTGCAAGTTAACCCCAAAATCGGCTTTGGTTTCCCAGAAGCGCTGCGATCGTTCTTAAGACAGGATCCTGATATTGTCATGGTAGGGGAAGTTCGAGATTTCGACACCGCAGAAATTGCGGTGAAAGCGGCGCAAACTGGTCACTTAGTCCTATCCACCCTGCACACCAACTCTGCGATTGAAACCGTCGTTCGGCTGCAAAATATGGGCATCGACGCTTTCAACCTTGCATCGTCACTGTCCCTAATTATCGCACAACGACTGGCTCGTAAACTCTGCAATCACTGTAAAACGCCTGAAGTGCTACCCATTGGATTGCAGCACAACCTCGCTTTATCACCAGCGAACACCATTTATCAAGCCAATGAAAAAGGCTGCAACGCCTGCAATCATGGCTACTCAGGACGGACAGGCATTTATGAAGTGATGCCCTTTACGGCTGAGCTCGCGGAGGCGGTCATGCAAAATGCCAGTATCCAAGAGCTAGAGTCTATCGCCAAGTCGCAAGGTATGCTCACCTTAAAACAATCAGGGATCACGAAACTTGAGCAAGGGATCACCAGCTTTAAGGAGCTGCAGCGTGTTCTCTATTTCTAGGCCAGGTACTTTAAGACTTAGATTCAGCATTACTACCTTTGCATTGCAAGCTCTGTATCACTTTGAAGGGAACGATAATGGCTAAAATACAAGCTATTCCGCTAAAAACCTTTCGCTGGAAAGGCATCAACAGCACCGGAAAAAAAGTGTCGGGTCATACGCTTGCCATGACAGAAAGTGAGGTTAGGGATAAGCTTAAAAGCCAGCATGTTCAAATTAAGAAAATCACCCGCCATAGCGTATCCCTTTGGACTAAGCTCACGCATCGCATCCAACGACAAGATATCACCACACTAACACGTCAGCTCGCCACCATGTTGAGTACCGGCATTCCCATTATTCATGCGCTTAAGTTGGTCGCAGATAATCACACTAAAGCAGAAATGAAGTCGGTGCTCGGGCAAATCTGTAAAGCGATTGAAGCTGGGACACCTATCTCACGAGCCATGCAAATGGCCAGTGTGCATTTCGATAGCTTCTACGTCGACATGGTCGCCACCGGTGAAACATCGGGAAACTTACCTGCTGTCTTCGAGCGTCTCGCACTGTATAGAGAAAAACAAGAAGCTCTGAAATCAAAAGTCGTTAAAGCTCTTATCTACCCCGGCATGGTACTTTTGGTCTCGTTCATCGTCACCTTTTTAATGTTGACACAAGTGATCCCAGAGTTTGAAAGCATGTTCAAAGGATTTAACGCCACCTTACCTTGGTTTACCTTGCAAGTTCTGCAAGCCTCGCATTGGTTGCAAGCTAATGGGTCCATGCTCATCATCAGTATCGGCGTCGCCCTTGTTATGTTTCGCTTATTAAGAAAACAAAATGCCGCATTTAAACTGCATACCAGCCGTTTGTCTCTTGGTATCCCCATCATAGGAGCTATCATCACTAAGGCTTCAATCGCTAAGTTTAGCCGTACCCTAGCCACCAGCTTTAGCTCAGGGATCCCTATTTTATCGAGCATTCAAGCCAGTGCAAAAACCGCTGACTGCACCTATTATCAGCAATCCATTCTTTCGATTCATGGCGATGTGGTCGCCGGCACCCCTATTCACCTAGCCATGCGCAATGCTAATGCCTTCCCCGAGATGGTGCTACAAATGGTCATGATAGGTGAAGAGTCAGGGCAACTCGATGACATGCTGAATAAAATTGCGGCCATCTATGAATTTGAGGTGGATAACACCGTCGATAATCTCGGGAAAATACTCGAACCATTCATTATTGTGTTTCTAGGGACGATGGTGGGAGGGTTAGTGGTCGCAATGTACCTTCCTATCTTTAACTTAATGTCGGTAATAGGCTAACATAGGCAATAACCTGTTGATTCTTTAGGCTAGCACTCAAAAATGGACGTTTTTACCTATTATCCTTGGCTTTACTCGGTCTTCGCCGCCATTGTTGGCCTAATTGTTGGCAGTTTTCTTAATGTGGTGATACACCGTCTGCCCATCATGATGGAAAGAGGTTGGCGCCAAGAATGTGCTGAGGCCTTTCCCGAATATCACATTGAGCCACCTCAAGGTGACTATAACCTGAGTATTCCTCGTTCAACCTGCCCTAACTGCCAAACCGCAATACGAATAGTGGATAATATTCCCGTCTTAAGCTGGGTATTATTACAAGGTAAATGTCGCCAATGTGGTAATAAAATAAGCGCACGCTACCCTATTATTGAATTACTCAGCGCCGTACTTGCCACTGTCGTAGCATTTGAATTAGGCTACAGCCTTTACAGCGTTGCTTTGATTGCGTTTACTTTTACGCTCATCGCTGCAACCTTTATCGACCTTGATACTATGCTGCTGCCCGACCAGCTTACACTGCCGCTTATGTGGGCAGGTATCTCACTGGCATTATTTGGCATTTCTCCCATTTCTCTAATGGATTCCGTTATTGGTACCATGCTTGGCTATCTCTGTCTTTGGTCTGTCTATTGGGCATTTAAACTGCTCACAGGTAAAGAAGGCATGGGCTATGGTGACTTTAAACTGCTGGCAGCCTTAGGTGCATGGCTAGGGTGGGCGCATCTTCCCATCATTGTATTACTTTCCTCTGTAGTCGGGGTCATATTCGGCCTCATCCAGCTTCGACTACAAAAAAAAGGCATTGATATGGCGTTCCCTTTTGGCCCTTATTTAGCCATAGCGGGTTGGGTATGCGCACTATGGGGAGACGCCATCATCAACTACTATTTAACCGCTTTTGTGGGAGCCAGTTTATGAGTTATGTCATTGGACTAACCGGGGGGATAGCGAGTGGGAAAACCACCGTAGCGAACCTTTTTCGTGATGAGTTTAATATCGAGTTGGTCGATGCCGATGTGGTGGCGCGAGAAGTCGTGGCAAAAGGCTCCACTGGACTCAACGCAATAACTGCGCAATTTGGTCCATCAATACTGCTGCCTAGTGGAGAGTTGAATCGCACAGCACTAAGAGAACGTATTTTTGCTAGCGAACAGGATAAGCAATGGATCAATCAGTTGCTCCACCCTATGATTCGCCAACGCATGCAAGTGTTACTGGATAACTCAACAAGCCCTTACACACTTTTTGTTGTTCCGCTGTTAGTTGAAAACGGCTTAAATAGCATGGCTGATCGCGTCTTGGTGGTTGATGTTGATGAAGAAACGCAAATTTACCGAACCATGACACGGGACGGTGTACCAGAATCACAAGTGCGTTCTATACTCAATTCACAAGCTGACCGAGAAACTCGACTAGCGTATGCCGATGATGTGATTGATAATAATACGAACAACGCTCAACTTTTGTCCCAAGTCACACAATTACACCAAAAGTACCTAGCATTGTGCAGTCAAAATCGGTGAAAATAATAGGGAAGCGTTTAAAGGCTAGTGAAATGACAACAAATAGATTCGAACATCCTCTTAATGAAAAAACTAGAATTTACCTAAGAGTTGAATCTCTCCTGAGACAGCTTCAGCATTCTTCGTCATTTTCGGACAGTCATCAGTACCAAATTTTCTTTAAATCAATATTTGATTTATTGGAGATATTTGAACAGATGCAACTCAAGAGTGAATTAGCAAAAGATCTTGAAAAGCAAAGACAGACCTATCGTTCGTGGTTAAACATCGACGATGTTGATCAAGAAATGCTCGGTAACCTGCTCCGAGATATCGACGTTGTTCATAAAGAACTCATGATGGCTGAACGTTTTGGTCAGTCACTTCGAGAAGACCGTTTCCTCAGCGCCATACGTCAACGCTTTGGCTTGCCAGGCGGCTCATGCTGCTTCGATTTACCGTCCCTACACTATTGGCTTCACCTGCCTTTAGAAAAGCGCATGCACGACGCGGAGAAGTGGCTCGGCAATCTCAAGCCACTCATGAATGCCCTCAGCATGTGGCTAAAGCTCACCAGAGAAACTGGGCGGATGAAACCTCAGATTGCACGTTCTGGTTTTTATCAAAGCGATGCTGAAGAAGCCAATATTCTAAGACTCACTATTCCTATGGAGTGCGGTGTTTATCCTATGATTTCGGGCCACAAGAACCGTTTTGCCATTAAGTTTATTGCCTTTGAGTCGGGACAAGCCTACCCTAACGATGTTGAATTTGAACTGGCTGTTTGCAACTAAACAATATGAAGTATGGATCCAATTATGAGTAAACCAACCATCGTTCAGTGCCCTCAATGTAAGGTCGATGTGATATGGAGCGCAGAAGAAAGCCCGTTCAGGCCCTTTTGCTCTAAACAGTGCCAAATGATTGATTTCGGCGAATGGGCTGACGAAGAAAATGCTATCGCTGGCGCGCCCGATATGTCTGACAGCGACGGTTGGTCAGAAGACCAGTACTAGTTTACATGTACCATCGCACAGATAATAAAAAGGCTGAGAATCATCTCAGCCTTTTTATTTAACTTGCCTTATTTTGCTATCTCTCTATGTCGCTACAGCTTTCTTCGCAATAACAGGGTAGCAATCAATAAGAAAATGATACTGGGTCCCAGAGCACCGAAGACGGGCGGAATGCCATACACCAAACTCAGTGGTCCAAAGAACTCACTAGAAATATAAAAGGTAAACCCAGCAACAACACCAGACAGAATTCGAGCGCCCATCGTCACACTACGTAATGGACCAAACACAAACGATAACGCCATCAACATCATGACACCGACCGAAATAGGCTGCGTGGCTTTGCGCCAAAACGCCAACTCGTAGCGAGAAGAGTCTTGTTCGGACGCTTCTAGGTACTTCATATAATCGTATAGACCACTGATCGGCAATTCATTCAAATCAACCGTCACGACTTTCAACTTATCCGGAACTAAGGACGTTTCCCATTGATATGTCGGAAACATTTCTTTAGTGAAAGCTTCCGTATTTTCCAAATTGGTTACCTGAACATCGTTCATGACCCAGCCATTTTTTCCAATGTAATCGGCGCTTTCAGCAAAAATGGTGCTGGTTAACTTTTTATTTTCATCAAACCGCCAAAGATTCAACCCTGTTAGGGTGTTATCGCTAACGCTCGATATAAAAATAAAGTCATTACCGTCGCGCGCCCACACACCATTTCTCACTGAAACAATGCTGCCCCCCGAAGTCGCTTGTAAGCGTAGATCTCGCGCCATCTGTTGCGTCGTTGGAGCGCCCCATTCACCCAGCGCCATCACGATAATCATCAATGGTACTGCGGTTTTTAACACCGATAAACCAATCCGCACTTTCGAGATACCCGCCGCTTGCATGACGACAAGCTCGGAACTACTGGCTAACATCCCTAAGCCGATCAACGCCCCTAACAGTGATGCCATTGCGAAGAATAGCTCTATATCACGAGGCATACCTAACAGTACAAAGTACAGTGCCGACAAGAGATCGTAGCTGCCTTCGCCGACAGAGCGCAGTTGCTCCACATACTTAATGACCGCTGACAAACCAACAAATACCGCAAGCACTAACAAGATGGTGGTAATAATGGTACGACCAACATAGACATCTAAAATTTTAAACATGAATTAGGCTGCCTCTTTTCGTTTGTAACGCTTTTGCCTAAATTTCTCCCGAAACTTACGCATACCCACCGTGTCGTAAGCGTTGACCATGATGGCCGTGAACAAAAGAGCGATATTAATTGGCCATAATCCAATGTAAGACGGTACAGAGCCATCTTCTAGCGATGACTTCATGGCACTAATCGCCAAAAAGTAGGTGAAATAAACCAAAATAGCCGGGCCCATTTTGGCAAACTTCCCTTGCCTTGGGTTCACAGCAGAGAGCGGGACCACGAGCATCGTCAGAAGCGGGATACAGATCACCAGTGAAATTCGCCAATGTAATTCAGCCTGAGCTTTCGGATCTGGATTAGAAAGCAAATCCAACGTCGGTATCGCCATCCAAGAGCGCCCTCGAGCTTGCGCTTCTCGTTGTCCGATCATGCCTTCGTAATCAGAAAACTCCGTCACCATGTACTCTAAACGTGTTGGTGCACCTTCATAACGGACACCATCATACAAAGCGATAATCTGGCGACCATCACTGAGCTCTTTCACTTCACCTGATTTAGATGAAATGACACTTGGCAGAACCGTATCACGGGGGCTAAGTTGTGCAACAAACACGTTTTCGAGCTTTTTATCTTTAATGCTGTCGATAAAAACCACCGAAGTGCCATCGGGAGTGCGTTGAAATTGTCCCGTCTGTAGCAGTTCTACTGAATTCTCTGAGGCCAATTTCTCCCGTATTTGTACTTCTTGTTCTTGTGTCCAAGGCGCTAACCAAAACGCATTAAATGCAGCAAGCGCGCAGGTGATCGCGGCGAGGTACATCGCCGCGCGAATGAGAAATTTGTTCCCTATCCCCGTCGCATTCATCACCGTTATTTCACTTTCGGCGTAAAGTCGCCCAAAAGTCACCAAAATTCCGATGTAAATACTTAATGGAAACATCAATAAGCCCATCGTAGGCATGCTAATACCAACGAGAGTCATAATAAGTCCAGCGGGAATATCTCCATCAGAAGCATCCGCAAGCACATTGATAAATTGACGGCTGAAAAACACTAAAAAGAGCACAAAAAATATGGCTAATTGGCTCTTAACTGTTTCTCTGATCAAATATCTAACAATAATCACAGTGAAAACACCTATACAAAACTTGTTTTTTTGGTTGAATCGCTATAGTTTTCGGATAAACCTTTTATTTTTTACTTTTTGGATCAATTTTTATCTTACAATTATAGGCCGAACTAACGGCTATGATTCAAATTTTGATAATTGATTATCCAACATTTAGTTCTATTTGTCTTTAGGATGTAGGAGTACGCATGGAGTTTAGTGTTAAAAGTGGCAGTCCAGAGAAGCAACGCAGTGCTTGCATTGTCGTCGGCGTATTTGAGCCACGTCGTCTCTCTCCGGTTGCAGAGCAACTCGATAAAATCAGTGATGGCTATATTAGCTCTTTGCTACGTCGTGGTGACCTAGAAGGTAAACCAGGGCAAATGCTACTGTTGCATCAAGTACCAGGCGTGCTTTCTGAGCGTGTTCTACTGGTCGGTTGTGGCAAAGAACGAGAGCTGGGTGAGCGTCAATACAAAGAGATTATCCAAAAAACCATCAGCACCTTAAATGAAACCGGTTCTATGGAAGCGGTATGCTTTCTGACAGAACTGCACGTTAAAGGTCGTGATACGTACTGGAAAGTGCGCCAAGCGGTTGAAGCGACAAAAGATGGCCTTTACACCTTTGATCAATTCAAGAGCAACAAACCAGAGACGCGTCGCCCGTTACGCAAATTGGTGTTTAATGTACCGACACGTCGTGAGCTCAACCTTGGTGAAAAAGCCATTTCTCACGGCCTTGCTATTGCGTCAGGTGTAAAAACATCGAAAGACCTAGGCAACATGCCACCGAACATTGCAAACCCAGCCTACTTAGCCTCTCAGGCTCGTCGTCTTGCTGACGATTACGAGACAGTGACCACCAAGATCATTGGTGAGCAAGAGATGGAAAAGCTCGGTATGACCTCTTATCTAGCGGTTGGACGCGGTTCTAAAAATGAATCCCTGATGTCTATCATGGAGTACAAAGGCAACCCGGATTCTAACGCAAAACCTATCGTACTTATTGGTAAAGGTTTAACATTCGATTCAGGCGGTATTTCACTCAAGCCGGGTGAAGGCATGGATGAAATGAAGTATGACATGTGTGGTGCGGCTTCTGTCATGGGTACAATGAAAGCCTTGGCAAAGTTGAACCTGCCTATCAATGTTATTGGTATTCTTGCCGGCTGTGAAAACATGCCAGGCAGCAACGCTTATCGCCCTGGTGACATTCTAACGACTATGTCTGGCCAAACTGTAGAAGTACTGAATACCGACGCAGAAGGTCGCTTAGTACTGTGTGATGCTCTCACTTACGTTGAGCGCTTTGAGCCTGAGTGTGTGGTCGATGTTGCAACGCTAACTGGTGCCTGTGTTATTGCACTAGGTCATCATATCAGTGGTGTCCTTTCTAACCATAACCCACTCTCTCATGAGTTAGTTAACGCTTCAGAGCAAGCTGGCGATCGCGCTTGGCGCCTACCAATGGCCGATGAGTACCAAGAACAACTCAGCAGCCCATTTGCCGATATGGCAAACATTGGCGGCCGTCCGGGTGGCACAATTACCGCAGGTTGTTTCTTATCCCGCTTCACTAAGAAGTATCATTGGGCGCACTTAGATATTGCAGGCACCGCTTGGAAATCGGGTAAAGCGAAAGGGTCAACGGGTCGTCCTGTCTCCCTACTTGTCCAATTCTTACTGAATCGAAGTGGCCACGAAACTGAAGAATAAAAAAAGGGCCTAACGGCCCTTTTACTTTTTAGGTAGCTATGCAAACTGCAACATTTTATATCGTTGAAGAAGAAAGCTTGGAAGATACACAGCCAGGCTTTTTTGCTTATGTTCACTATCTTTGCCGACACTTTACTGGCCAAGGTGCCAAAATTTATCTCAATGCCGCCGACCGAGTCTCCGCAGAAGCCTGGGCTGAATACTTTTGGCAAGTTGATGCGAGCGCGTTTATCGCTCACAATTTAGTGGGTGAGGGTCCTAAAAATGGTACCCCTGTAGAGATTGGATTTGACGGCTTAAAGCCGAGCTGGAACCGTCAGCTGGTGATAAATGTTGCCGAGACGCACGCAACCTTTGCCCAGACATTCGCTCAAGTGGTAGACTTCGTGCCTTGCGAAGAAAAAGCTAAGCAACTTGCTCGAGAAAGGTATAAAATTTACCGTCAAGCAGGCTACCAGCTACAGACCATCAAGATTCAGCACACTGAATCCTAATCACGGTCAATCCTTATAGGTAAGCGATAATCACGCTTAATTATAAGGTTTGACAGATTTCTTTCACAGTATTAATAAGTTAAGTATCCAGAACGCTATGGAAAAGACATATAACCCAACATCAATCGAACAAGCTTTATACCAAGCTTGGGAAGAGAAAGGCTACTTTAAGCCACACGGTGACACTTCAAAAGAAGCATACAGCATCATGATCCCGCCACCGAACGTCACTGGTAGCCTACACATGGGCCATGCCTTCCAAGATACAATCATGGATACCCTTATCCGTGCTCAGCGCATGAAAGGTAAAAATACGCTATGGCAGGTTGGTACTGACCACGCAGGCATCGCGACACAAATGGTTGTAGAGCGTAAAATTGCCGCTGAAGAAGGCAAAACAAAACACGACTACGGCCGTGAAGCTTTCATCGACAAAATTTGGGAATGGAAAGCTGAATCTGGCGGCACCATCACTCAACAGCTTCGTCGCCTTGGTGCATCGGTAGACTGGGATCGTGAGCGATTCACTATGGATGACGGCCTATCGGCTGCAACTCAAGAAGTGTTTGTTCGCCTGTATGAAGAAGACCTAATTTACCGTGGTAAGCGTCTAGTAAACTGGGATCCTAAACTGCACACTGCAATTTCTGATCTTGAAGTTGAAAACAAAGACAAAAAAGGTTTCATGTGGCACTTCCGCTACCCACTAGCGAACGGTGTTAAAACCGCCGATGGGAAAGACTACATTGTTGTCGCAACGACTCGTCCAGAAACCATGCTTGGTGATACTGGTGTTGCCGTAAACCCAGAAGATCCTCGCTACAAAGATCTTATCGGCAAAGAAATCCTACTTCCTGTTGTAAACCGTCTTATTCCTATCGTAGGCGATGAGCACGCAGACATGGAAAAAGGCACGGGTTGTGTGAAAGTCACACCAGCTCATGACTTTAACGATTACGAAGTGGGCAAGCGCAACAACCTACCAATGATCAACATCCTAACGTTCAACGCTGATATCCGTGATGCAGCTGAAGTATTCACAACGAACGGCGAAGAAAGCGATGTTTACTCAACAGACATTCCAGCTAAATACCAAGGCATGGAGCGTTTTGCTGCACGTAAAGCTATCGTTGCTGAATTCGATGAACTTGGCCTGCTTGAAGAGATCAAAGATCACGACCTAACCGTTCCTTACGGCGACCGTGGCGGCGTGGTTATCGAACCAATGCTGACTGACCAATGGTACGTGCGCACAGCGCCTCTTGCTGAACCGGCAGTTAAAGCCGTTGAAGATGGTCAAATCCAATTCGTCCCTAAACAGTACGAAAACATGTACTTTGCGTGGATGCGTGACGTGCAAGACTGGTGTATCTCTCGTCAACTTTGGTGGGGCCACCGTATCCCAGCATGGTACGACAACGATGGTAAAGTTTACGTTGGTCGCACAGAAGAAGAAGTGCGTGAAAAGAACAACCTAGCGCCTGTTATTGTCCTTAAGCAAGACAACGACGTTCTTGATACTTGGTTCTCTTCTGCACTTTGGACGTTCGGCACACAAGGCTGGCCTGAAGATACAGACGCACTGAAAACCTTCCACCCATCTGAAGTACTGGTATCTGGCTTTGATATTATCTTCTTCTGGGTTGCGCGTATGATCATGATGACCATGCACTTCGTGAAAGACGAAGATGGCAAAGCTCAAGTACCATTTAAAACCGTGTACATGACAGGTCTTATCCGTGATGAAAATGGCGATAAGATGTCTAAGTCGAAAGGTAACGTACTTGACCCAATCGACATGATTGATGGCATCGGCCTTGAAGAGCTAGTCGAAAAGCGTTGTGGCAACATGATGCAACCGAAGCTGGCAGCTAAGATCGAAAAAGCGACACGTAAGACGTTCGAAAATGGTATCGAACCATACGGTACTGATGCACTACGTTTCACACTTGCTGCGATGGCTTCAACGGGTCGTGACATCAACTGGGACATGAAGCGTCTTGAAGGTTACCGTAACTTCTGTAACAAACTATGGAACGCAAGCCGTTACGTACTGATGAACACAGAAGAACACGATTGTGGCATGTCACTGTCTGCTCCAGATCGTGCAAACATGGAGTTCTCTCTTGCTGATAAGTGGATTGAATCTCAGTTTGAAGTTGCAGCGAAAGAGTTTAACGCTCACCTAGACAACTACCGTCTAGACATGGCAGCAAACACGCTTTATGAATTCATCTGGAACCAATTCTGTGACTGGTACTTAGAGCTCACTAAACCTGTTCTTTGGAAAGGCTCTGAAGCGCAGCAACAAGCGACTCGTTACACGCTTATCACGGTTCTTGAAAAGACGCTACGTCTTGCTCACCCAGTGTTGCCTTACATCACAGAGTCTATCTGGCAGAGCGTTAAGCCGCTAGTAGACGGTGTAGAAGGCGAGACGATCATGACTCAAGCGCTTCCTCAGTTTAATGAAGCGAACTTCAATGCTGAGATCGTTGACGACATCGAGTGGGTGAAGACTTTCATTACCGCAATCCGTAACTTGCGTGCTGAATATGACATTGCACCAAGCAAAGGCTTAGAAGTAATGATCAAAGTCGCTGATGAGAAAGATGCGGATCGTATTGAAGCAAATAAGATCGTTCTTAATGCGCTTGCTAAGCTTGATGATATTAAAGTTCTTGCCGACAACGAAGCAACACCTGCGTGTGCGACTAAGCTCGTTGGTAAGTCTGAGCTAATGATTCCAATGGCAGGGCTTATCGATAAAGACGCCGAACTTGCTCGTCTCGATAAAGAAATGGCTAAGATTCAAGGTGAAATTAAGCGTACCGAAGGCAAGCTAAGCAATGAAGGTTTTGTTGCCAAAGCACCAGAAGCTGTTATCACTAAAGAACGTGAAAAGCTTGACGGTTACAAAGAAACCTTAGTTAAACTTGAAGAGCAAAAACAGACGATTGCATCTCTATAACGGTTAACCGTTAAACAGATATTATTCCTCTGTATTTGTAGTTTAAAGAAAAAGACCGAAAGCTAACGCTTTCGGTCTTTTTAATATCATCAACTATTTAAGCACGGTTTCCAGTGCTTTAAGGCATAAAGCAACATTCTCTTTTCTTGCCGCATAGCCCATTAAGCCAATCCGCCAAGCTTTACCTGCTAATGCACCTAAACCAGCACCGATTTCCAAATTATAACCTTCCAGCAATTGCTGCCTCACTGCCGCATCGTCAATGCCCTCTGGGAAGTACACTGCGTTAAGCTGTGGCAATCGACTCTCTTTTTCTACCACAAAAGTCAGCCCTAATTTTTCTAGCCCATCAGCGAGTAAAATATGCATCTCTTTATGACGCTGCCATGCGTTTTCGAGCCCTTCATTTTTCAGTATCACTAAGGATTCATGCAAAGCATAAAGGCTATTCACTGGCGCTGTGTGATGGTAGCTACGCTTGCCTTCACCACTCCAATAACCTAGCACTAAGCTTTGGTCTAAGAACCAACTTTGAACGGGTGTTTTACGCGCTTTAATTCGCTCAATAGCAAGAGGCGATAAAGTAACGGGGGATAACCCTGGAACACAAGACAAACATTTTTGGCTACCTGAATACACAGCATCAAGTTGCCACTCATCCACAAGTAATGGAACACCGCCAAGCGACGTCACGGCATCGACAATCGTAAGCATACCATTTTGCTTGGCAAGCTGACTTAGCTGCTTAGCATCGCTTACCGCTCCAGTAGAAGTCTCTGCATGTACGAAAGCCAACAATACCGCGTCAGGGTTGTCTGAGATGACTTGCTGCACTTTTTCAACAGAAACAGGCTTTCCCCATTCATCGTCAACGAGGATAGCTTCGCCACCGCAACGAATGACGTTTTCTTTCATACGATCACCGAAGACACCATTTCGACAAACTATGACTTTATCTCCTGGCTCAATTAAATTGACAAAGCAAGCTTCCATCCCTGCGCTGCCAGGAGCAGAGACGGCAATAGTAAAGTCATTCTCTGTCTGAAAGGCATATTTAAGTAACGCCTTAAGCTCATCCATCATACCAATAAATAACGGGTCTAAATGACCAATAGTCGGGCGGCTAAGTGCTTGTAATACCTGTGGGTAGATGTCTGAAGGGCCAGGCCCCATGAGTGTCCTGTGGGGGGGGTACAAAGCTAGAAATCGTCATCGAAAGTCCTTTTGTTTTCTAATAATAATGAGGTTACTTGGGTGTAAAGAATCTTAAAGGCTAAATAGTTTGTTCTACAATACGCATGAGATCAACAAATTTGCAACAAATTTGAGGGGTCATATTTTTATTAAATTGCCTCACTCCATTGACATTTGCATCACAAAAACGTTGAATAAACAGGCTATCAAGCAGAAGAGGAGCACTGCCCAGGCAAGTGATGATGTGGAGCCTCAACTCCAACACATTTCACTCATGGGGAGCAGTGCCGAGATAAACTAAATTTGATGGGTTAGTTTATCGGTTAATTGGGCTGAATCCCTTTAACTGTCACCAAACCAAATTGGTGAAGAGCTTCTGAGGTCGATTCATTATCAATATGCCTCTACTCTTTATTTCTCTTCAAACATCGGACGTTGGGTCTTAACCCTGTAATTTTACTTATTGGAATATCCTGGAGAAAACTGTGAGCGCATTCAATGTAGCTAAATTTGGTGGCACAAGTGTTGCCAATTTCGAAGCCATGAGCCGTTGTGCTGAAATCATCGAAAATAACCCTGAGACGAGACTGGTGGTAAGCAGTGCATGTTCAGGGGTAACCAATATCTTGGTCTCACTGGCTAATGGCGTAAAAAATGATAACGAACGATTAGAACTTATCGAAAAGCTCAGAGCGATTCACGTTGCTATACTGAGTCAACTCAATGATGCAACCTCCATTGAGCCCCGTATCAACGCGCTCATTGAAAAAGTAGCAACGTTATCAGAAGTCGCCTGTATTGATGTCACCGCCAAGCTGACTGACCACTTAGTGGCATGTGGTGAGAGAATGTCGACACACATTTTCGCACAGCTCATGCGAGAGCGTGGCATTGATGCCGTTCGATTTGATATTCGCCAAGTACTAAGGACCGATAGTACGTATGGAAAAGCGGAACCGAACCTAGAGCAAACCAGAACTCTTGCAGAGCAAAACCTCATCCCTTTGTGTAAAAAACATGTTGTCATCACTCAAGGCTTTATTGGCGCTGATATTGACGGTGAAACCACAACTCTGGGCCGTGGCGGCAGCGATTATAGTGCTGCCCTTATTGCAGAGGCTGTCGAAGCAAGTGGCTTAGAGATCTGGACCGACGTCCCTGGGATCTATACTACTGACCCTCGAATAGCTCCTAACGCTCGCCCAATTCCTGAGATCAGCTTTAGTGAAGCGTCTGAAATGGCTAACTTTGGTGCCAAGATCCTCCATCCATCTACATTATTGCCGGCGCTAAGGCATCAAATTCCAGTTTTTGTCGGATCTTCTAAAGCACCACAAGAAGGCGGAACTTGGGTACGCCAAACAGTAGAAAGTGCCCCGCTATTTCGTGCATTAGCTTTAAGAAATAACCAAACAATGGTGACACTGCGGAACCCTAAAATGTTCCAAGCATACGGTTTCTTAGCCGATGTATTCACTATACTGGCCAAGCACAAAATATCGGTAGACCTTATTACAACCTCTGAAGTCAGTGTTTCATTGACTCTTGACCAAACAGACACCAGCGGAAAAGCGCCTGAGCTGCCTTTAGATGTGAAAAAAGAACTCGAAGAACTGTGTATCGTCGAAGTGAAGCAGGATCTTAGCCTAATCGCATTGATTGGTAATAAAATGAGCGAAAAGAAAGGTTCCGCTAAAGCGGTATTTGGAACACTTGAGGAGTTTAATCTCCGTATGATCTGCTACGGTGCTAGCCCTCACAACTTATGTTTCCTACTTGACTCAGATGTTGCAAAAGAAGCAGTTAAAAGGCTGCATATCGACTTATTTGAATAGTTATCATATAGTTAAATAAGTCCCATACTAAGCCTAAGTTCATAACTTAGGCTTTTTTATACACTATAAACTTAAAGCAAGCTTTTAGTATTAAATACTATTTTATAGCGTCAAAATTCCCTAACCTAATTCCCTAACCTTTTGACAGGGACGCCTAATCTAAGGCTTGGTATAAGTGGGCAGGGCTCGAATCGGTGTAACCAACCACCTCTCTGACTAAAAGAAAAATGACTGAACCATTACTGACCATTTTCTTCAA
>NZ_JAKRRY010000052.1 GCF_026191675.1 Vibrio qingdaonensis
ATCAAGTAAGTCCATTAACTCATGTTCAATCGCTTGCATCAAGCGATTGCGGATATTGGTTTTGAGTTTTTTTGAGGTCAAAAATGACATCAAGTGCTTGACCCAGACATAGCGAAGATGGTGGAGCTTTTTATCATAGGGAGCCAGTTTATTTTTTATTCATTTAACTATTTATCTTCATACGTAGTGTTCATAAGCGCCGCCCCTTATTGATCACAATTTTAGCCGTTTTTTTTATCCTCCTTTTATTGCACTGCTTTTCTCATGAAAAATCGTGAATAGAAAAATCCTTTCTGAATAAGGCCAAGCGTGCAAGTTAACCCTAAACAACCCGGTGATTAAAACAAGAAAAATGAGAGATAAAGCAGGGTAGGATAAGGTTCAGACGTGCTGATCCCTCCGCTTTCGCGGAGACAAAAATATCCCTTTAATTAGGGGCTAGGTCGGGTTGATACTCACTAAAGAAGGCTGAGGTTGATTGAGCGTACGTGTTTAATGTTGACGCATTGAAGATCTCTTGTATCCCTGACGCGATCTTACGAAAAGACAGCCACTGAAAGCTCAGTCCTTTCTTTGTCTGACGCTTCCGTGTCGCGAGGATCAATTCGCTGATGTTGGCGTAACGCACGACTTTTAAGTCATTAAAGAAGCGAGGGGTAAACTGTTTGTATGCAGGTGCGCTGCGTATCGTCCCTTCGTCTTGGTCGACACACACATTGATCCGCTCACTGTGAAAATAGCTGGCACGCTTTAGATACTTCACCGCTTTCGCAAAGGACTTCGGCGAAATAAACTCCCCAAAGCGCAACGCATAATCTTCTTGAAGTTGATCGTAGCTGATGGTTTTCAATCCCGCTTCTGTGGGCAAACCGATGCGCCCTCCAATGAGGTCTGTGTTCGGCAGAATGCACGCTAATACTTTCGCAATTAAGGTGCGACACTGCACATTATTCACCGCTTCACCGCCCCATGCATTGAGTGACGGGAAACGATTGGGGTTGGTAATAAATTCTTCACACCCTTTTAAGATCCGCGCGTATTCTGGCGGTAGGGTTTCTACCTTACCGCTTCGGAGCAACCGGCGAGACTTAAATCCGATCTCAAAAGGCGTCTTAGGGTTTCGTGCGTTCTCTTCTTCAACGACACGTTGATACAATTCGATCAAATCCAGTTTCCGAGCCTTACGCTTACGGCGATACTCCGCATCGTAACTCGATTTATCGAGCGGGGGAGGGGAGGAGTCGTGTCCAGGCGTCTTCATAACATTCACCGTCCACGTTTAAAACACACAACGCTTCATCCCGAGGGATAAACAAGCGGTGTTATTGAGAATGTGGAGTCTACTGGGCGTTAGCCCAAGCGAAGGCTGAGTCAAGGTCATATTTTGAAGTCCAAGAGGTTTTTGGGGTGTTTGGATTGGCCGTCCAAACGGTGAAATTTCACGCTATCTCAACCGGGAAAAGAAATCAAATGCCGGTTTTTTAGACACAAAAAAGCCGACTACTCTTGGAAAGTCGGCTTTTTTGCGAGTGCTATATAGTCAGAGTACCACCTCTAACACACTCTAAATCCTAGAAAAAACACACAACATTGGGCACTACAGGTTAGTGAGCAATGTTGTGTGTTTTAACCTTATAGACCTCAGGCAATTATAGCGTGTCGTCACCTGAGATTTCAATCTCGAAGTCTCAAAATGCTCTCTCGATGGTTAATTGTTAACATAATGTAAATAATACGCAGATATGAAAAATCCATAAATAACAACAAGATAAAAAATAACCTTAGAAAAATTTATAGCACATTGAGGGGTGGAAATTAAAATAATTAATCTATTAATTATATAAAATTCAAACAAGCCATCCGTTAAATATCATTTAATTTCTATTAAAATCAATAGTTTATTCTTATGCGTATTATTTACATTATGTTAAATTCAAGAAACGATAAGTCAGTCACAAACCCAACAAAATTAGACGCCAGTGAGCGATTACATGACTCATTGATGTTTCGGTCTGAACGAGAGCGTTTCGGTTTTTTCTATTTAGGAAGACTTTTGTATGAATTTTAAATCAGAATGTATGGTTGAGAGCAAGGAAGTCGGTATCGCTTTTAATCTTTCATCAAAGGCGAATAAAACGTTAACGCTCTCGGCGAAAAGAGCAGAGCGGGCCAAAAAGCGCGAAGGGAAACTTCGATTAGAAGATCACCTCAAACGTTTTCCTAATTGGTCGCTGTAACGAATCAGATTGCCGTCTGGGATTATTACCTCAGATGGCCTCGAAGGTGGGCTGCCTTCACTATTGCAAAAAGCGCCGCAGAGGGGCGCAGGCCTGCGTAATATGCCTAACAAATTCAGGAGCCCTCTCTGGGGCGACGTCCAAGGCTGTTTTTCTACTCAATTAAGCATGCTGGTTGAGTGGTGAAATAGAGTTACTTGGGAATACCAGACACCACATCCTTTGGATGTGCGCCTTCTACTACAAGAATGCTCAAGCCAGTTTGTAGCACGGCTCTTGAAAGAGAGCCCATCGTTTTGTTTTTTTTAAAAGAACAAAACAATGCCCTAACAAGGAGTGTGGACGATGCAAATTATCTACGGATATTGTCGTGAAGATGAGGCCGCGAGTTTATTAGGCCACTTTGTTGAACAAGGGGATTTTGTCAGCGTCAAAGAACTGGGAACGGTTGGGCGTGAACACATGGCGTTTGCCGCTTTGTTGCCTTTTACTGGGCACCTTGCATTTCCTTTCTGTTGGAAGGGTGTTCATTTGGTCGCGGTTCAAAAACAAGCTCAGTCAGTTAATCGTCTCACTCTCCCAACTTCAAATAATGCTTGTAAAAAACGTTATCGGAAGCTTAAGAACACCATCATTAGCGCTCAAAATTGGAAGCAACATGTGAGCCGTAATCGTGGTTTGAAGTACGCGAAGTCTTCGATGTTTTCTTAAGGATGTGGGAGGGAGCCCCCTTTCCCTCCATCCTGACCATATACTTGATAATTTTATCACTCAATAAGGATACTTATTATGAAAACACGCACCCAGCGCACCCTCCTTGTCGGGCTTGGCGTTGCTGTTTCGACACTTCTTATCACTCAGCCTGCTCTGGCTGCCGATATCTTCGCGTCAGGTAAGCAAGCCATGAAAGACACGGCGGGCAAAGGCTCTGCGGTTGAAACCGCCATGCTGGGGACTGGGCTTGCAGGGGCGGTCGTCACTGGACTGATGAGCCGTAACTGGTTTGCGGCCGTTGGCGGGTTCATTGGTGGCTCAGTCTTGTGGAATGTTGGAGCGCCACTCGTCGGCTTAGGTTAAGGAGTCACAATGGAAGACCCTCATCAGTTTTTCTCTATCCCAAAACACATGAACAAAGGTCGCCGCTGGCTCGGGTTCCCTGTTGATGAACTCGTGCCTGCCCTCTGCATTTTTGGCCTCTCATTCTGGCTTAAACACGAAATGATAGGGCTGACGTTATCGCTGGCTTGGTTTGGGGGGTTGCGTTACATCAAATCACAATACGGCGATAATATAGTTACCCTGTCACTTTATTGGTGGGGCGCTTCTTTTGTCAGCCCCGCCCTCTTTAAGCGTACCCCCTCAGCCTGTCGTCGCTATTGGATTTTCTAAGGAGACCCTTCATCATGGACCCGTTTGTTAAACGGGATAAGCTGGCCGTCAAAAGTCTCCTCAATCTTTTTTTGAGTGCAGGCTTTCTTTTCATGCTTATCACTAACCTGGTGTTGGGTTACACCAGTTATCAAGCCCTTACCCATCAGAGCCGAACCCTAATCCCACCCACCCTCTCTCAAGCCTTTACGGTTTCGGATGGCACAGTCGATGAGCCTTATCTTGAGCAAATGGCGGATTATCTTCTCTACTTGAAACTCAACATTACGCCAGCCAGCGTTGGACGTCAGTTTGGTCAGTTACTTGAATATTTAGACGAGACAAGCTGGCACATCGTTCAACCTAAGTTGCTTCGAGAAGCCACGGTAATTAAAAAAGACAACATCAGCAGCCAATTTTCTGTCGAGTCTGTCCGTATTTCTCTCAACACTCTCCAAGTGCAACTCTATGGGAAACTCCAAAAGCACGTAGGCCAACGCGCCCTAGATCCGGAGATGAAGTGGTATCAAGTCAACTTTAGCTATGACCAAGGCGTCATAGGTTTACTCTCCATTGAAGAAGTCGAGGTCGACACCGATGAATCTTTATGAGCAATCATTCACCCCATCGCCGCAATGGCACCTTTATTTTTTGTCCATCGCGCTTTGGGTGGTCTTTTTCATCCCCTCTTTTGCCCTAGCTGAAAATGCCGCTATGGTGAGCTATGAGTTTGACGAAGGCGACACGATCCCCTTGTCACTCTCTTCCATTAACGTGAACCGTTTGCTGGTCAAAAATGACCGTATTATTTCGATCGTCTGCCCGAAAGGATTTTGTACCTCAACGGGCAACCAAAAAGACGCTTCCGGCTCTATCACCTTAAAAATTAACCTTCCCTTACCGTTTACCGCGCACCTGACGACAGAAAAAGGGCGATTGTTTGCGCTGTTTATTACCCCCAAAGCCACCCCGTCTTTGGTCACGGAGTTTGTTTGGTCGCAAAACTATAAAGAGCAGCAAAGCCCGACTGAGCAGGCGGCGGATTACCCCGCCGCCATGACAGCGCTCACCAAAGCCATGATGCGTTTTGTTCATGATGGCGCCCCCATCGCCGGCTTTAAACGTCACGACGTTGACCCCAAAACCTTACCCAAAGATGCAGCGTCACTGGCCATCATCCCTCAAACGGTCTTCGTTGGCCGTGATTACTCTGGGGTGGTTTATCAACTCAAAAATCAAAGCCGCAGTGACATGGCACTGACCACCGCACAGTTCTACAGCTATTCCGCACGCTCAGCCGCGCTCGATACCTATCAGTTAAAACCTGGGCAAACCACCACGCTCTATCTCATTACCGGAGGAGGCGCCACCCATGATCGATAAACCCAAAGACGCCTTTGACCGCTTTAAAAAACGCGTCTTCAAAGATACCGACGGTGACTTTGAAGACGGTGGCACGGTCAATACCGTAACAAGAAAGCGCAATCGCACCATTACGTTCACGGTATTACTGGTGCTTGCCGCCCTGGCTTTTGCTGTTTGGCGGTTAACATTGCCTCCCCAAGAGCAAAGCAAGGACATTCAAGACGTCGGATTTGGTGCTGTCGTCACCGATGATTTTACCGACAAAGACAACCAGTCCGCCCTGACGTTTCAACAAGATAAAATCAACCAAATCGAGCAAAGCTTAGCGCGGTTCGAAGGCACCTTAAGTCGCTTTGGACAAAGCTTAACCTCTGAGTTGGAGAATATTAAAAAAGCCAATGAGCGCGATAAAGCATCGCAATTGACGGAGCTTGAGCAGCAGATGCAACAAAAGCTCGATGAAGTTGACGCGCTCAAGGTCCAACTTGAGACGCAATTAGCCTCAGCCCTCAATGCAGGCGATCCTTCGAATCAACATAGCGTAGAGATCCATCAGGGAAGCACTTTTGGCCAATACAAACTGCCCCCAAGACCTGCCATTAATAGCAACATAGATACCGCCAAGGTGAATGAGTTCCAATACCAAGAGCAAGATGATGTGGCCTTTAGCGGGGATGCCTTTGATAGTTTTGAATTTCACTGGCAAGCCAGTGTAGAGGAGAGACAATCCCGTCGCACGACCGATAACTACGTGCCAACAGGCACCTTTGTGACCGCCGTGATCACCGGCGGCGCAGACGCTAATGGGGGCGTCTCTGGACAAGGGGATACCTCACCGATTGTCTTTCAGACCGTCAATCAGGGGATTTTACCCAACGGTGAGCAATCCAAATTAAAGAATTGCACGATCACCGGTGCCGTTTACGGCGAAATCTCATCCAGTCGCGGCGTCGCTCGCACCAATAGAATGAGCTGCATCCACCCTAATGGCGATATTCTCGATATCCCCGTCAATGCGACCGTGTTTAACTTTGGGCGCAATGGTATTCGCGGTACCACCATTATGAAAAACGGTAAAATCGTTCAAATGGCCGGCATTGCGGGGATCTTGCAAGGTGTCGGTGATGCGGGTAAAGCCCTGGCACAAACCACGACACCGACGGCGCTCGGACCAAGTCAAAGCATCAACAGCGATAAAATTGGGTTGAATCTGCTTGGCGGCGCCACGGAAAGCGTTGGCAGCAAATTGGCGGACTACTACATCAAACTGGCCGAGCTCTATCATCCGATAGTGGAAGTCAATCCTGGTGCCATCGTCAATATTGTCTTTTTGGAAGGCTTTCCATTAGATCCCCTATTGGCCGATGAATACGAAACCCGTATTAATGAGCAGCGTGAGCAAGTCTCCAACAGCAACCAGCTCTTGGATGTCATCACCAACGTTCCCTCTCTTCCACAAACCACTCAAACTGCCCCCATCAACCCATTAGCGCAAAAAATAACCCAACAAGGGTTAAGCGACGTGGGCTTTGGGCGTGAGGAATAACCATGAATAGGCATTCTTTGTTCTCACTATCGATACTCTTAGGTCTGACCGGTTGCAGCGCGGGCTTTGAGAGCGAATACAGTTGCGATAAGGTCGGCGGCGTTTCAGGGTGTGTCACCATGAACGAGGTTCGAGACAACCTATACGGTTATACCGGAGACAGTGGAAATGCCACCGTCTCTCCTCAATCTCGTCTCGCCCCACCTTCTGTCTTTACCTTACTGCCAAGGCGTAGCCGAGATGGTGAGCCTGAGCGAAGCCAAGAACACGTTAAAAAACTCACCGTCTTCCCTTTCATAGACAAAGACAATCACTACATCGATACGATGGATGTTTACTTTGTCTTAGACGATAGCCGTTGGTCTGGGCGCCCTGCGCGCGCGATTTGGAAAGATTGATTAGGAAAAAAAAGAAACGAAGCTTAAACATCATTTTTATCATGGGCGCGCGACATTCAGTCTCAGACTTCTCTCAATTAGGGGGTAATCCATCAAGCGATCCAAGATTGTGTCACGCCCCCTAACATTAAAATAGAAAAAGGGATCCCCCATGTTTTCCTCCTCACGCAGTGGCTTATCCGCCTTATTTCAAGAGGCCAAGCAAGCCCAAAACCACCTTCACCATGAACTGCCGTATCGAGACTACGATCCCATTGAGCAGGTGTTCGACAATACTCACTCTCGCGGTTTTGGTTTTAAAATCAGTCTCCTTGGGGGCGCTAACGACGATTTAATTCAGTCGTTAAGCCACCTTATGGGGGATTTACCCGCAGGGGATAAATGGGATTATCAAGTGCAGCTTTTTGGTCACAACCGAGTGGCGCACTATCTCGAAGGGAACCAAGCCCTTCTCAGTCAGCGGGGCGGTATCTGTCAGAAAATGGCCAACGATGACGCCATTTACGCCTACTACGCGGCGCAACACGGGTTTCTACATAGGCAAAAAAACAATCGCTTTGATTTGCGCGACTACGACGCATTCTTTTTTGTCTCCACCACGGAAAAAGACCCACAAGAGCTGCTTGATGCGAGAATGACTCTAGAAACGGGGCTGGCGCAGCTTGGTTTTGATTTACTGCCCGTCACGCCTGAGGGACTGTTGACCAGCGTCGGTGATACCTTAAACTTTGATAAACGCCAAGACAGACCCAATGAAAAAAGCTACAACCCATTAGAACCTTTGAACCTGCAAGCGTTATCTCCCGATACCGAAGCGTTAACCCATCGTGGTCATATCGCCACCCGTCATACCAATGACCAAGGGGAAGAGGTACGCACACGCCTTGTTCATTTAGGGCTTTCTCGATTGCCTGGTGATTATCGCTTGTACGCTTTACCAGAAGCCTTTTCTTCAATCCGTAATGTGTCGCGTAACATCACTTGCCCTCATCGCGTTACCTTGAGTTTTCGCAATGAGCCAACCGGTAAGCAAAATGCGGATAACGATAACAAGATAAAAGACTTAACCAAGACGGTGAACAGCCAAATGGCGATACTCGCGCCCATGGCTGAAGATGAACTCAAAGAGCGCAAAGCCTTGCAAAAAGGGTTGTTGTCTAAAGAGTTCACCATTGCATCTATGGTGCTCACGATCTCGCTGATGACCGATAAAGCCCACCAGAAAAAAGACACCCAAGCGGCGAAGGAGTCATTTAGCCATGCTGGCCTTGACATCATTCCACTGAAAATGAATCAGCCACAAGCGCTGCTCTCCACGTTGCCTTTTATGATGAGTGAAGGATTATGGGGCGATTGTAAAAAAGCGGGGCGCGTTCGTACCTTAAAGAGCTCTAACCTGGTGAATTTCTTTCCGCTCATCATGGACTTTAGCCAGCTCAAAGGTGGCGTATTGCTGCCCACTATGCGCCAACAAATTTCGTTCTTTAACCCTTTCACCTGTGGCAGTGATAACCAAAACATCGCCCTGACGGGAGGCTCAGGCGCAGGGAAAAGCTTCCTAGTCCAAGAAATCGCTGAAACGGTTTACGCCATGGGCGGTAAAGTGTGGATCCTCGATAAAGGAGCCAGCTATAAAAAGCTGACCCTGAGCCTTGGGGGGACCTACATGACCCACGCCAACATCTTCTTAAACCCGTTCACGCATTTAGGCGCCATGCAAAGTGCTGAGTTTGAGTTTGTGGATGATGACGGCAGACCTGTCGATCCCATGATGGAAGCGCTCGATAATATCACGGCGTTGTTTGCCACCATCGCGTCACCCTACGTACCACTGACGGCGTTTCAACAAAGCGTCTTAGGCGATGCGATAGTGACGGCATGGGAGCGTAAAGGTCATCAAGTCTTGGTGGATGATGTCAGAGACGCCTTGATTGAGATTGCTGGAGAAGAAAGCGACCGACGCATTAAAGACATAGCGGTGCAACTGAAAAAGTTCTGCACAGATGGCATGTACAAAGACGTGTTCAACAAGCCATCCATGCTCGACCCCAATGTGGAAATCACCACGCTTGAACTCGATGGGTTCCCGCCTGCTGTGCTCAGACCCGTGATTTTTGCTCTCATGGTGTCGATTAACCAGCAGATGTACCTGGCTGGATCTCGCTCTACCCCAAAGCTGTGCATCATTGAAGAGGCCTGGAGCCTCCTCTCTGGGGCAAACGAGCAAGCGAGGGAGTTCATCAACACCGGTTATCGCACCGCCCGTAAGTTCGGCGGCGCTTTTTGTACGGTGACTCAAGGGATTGAAGACTTCTTTAGTAACGAGGAAGCCAAAGCCTGCTACAACAACTCAGACATTCACATCATTCTTCGTCAAGGGGAAGGGTTTGATAAGTATCTGCTCCAAAACCCGGATGCCTTCTCACCGTTTGAGCAGCGCATCATTAAAAGCTTCGCCCCGTCTGTTGAAGCAGGATACAGCAGCGCGCGCATCAAAGCGGGTGGCCATGTCACCTATCACCGCTTTTTCGCCTCTCCGGTGAAACGCGCCATGTTCTCAACCGAGCCTAAGGAGTTTGAGTATTGTGAAAATCTTTATAAACAAGGCCAATCACTGGAGCGCGCCATTGAGCAAACCTCCAGGCACTTTTATGGCAAAGACATTGACGCCTTTAATCAAGCCATTGGGGCAAGCACTTAGTTTGCTGCCTTTTATCCTCGCAGCAGGCATGTCCACTTTTAACGCTCACGGGAAAGCGCTGGGGCAAGTCGCCCCGGTCTTCCCTATCGGTGAAATCGACATGCTGGAATGGATACACCAAAGACTGAAAGGGTTTGAGGCCAGTGGTCAATTGGCGGACATGCAAAACGAGTTCACTGAGCGCGCCCTGCAAAGCATTGAAAACCCGCCGCCGGTTGCAGGCTTAACCACCACAACCGATCCCCGCACCTTTTACGTAGATCCAAGCATCACTCTCCCTAAAGACATCATCGCCCCCACCACGGGGGCCGTGATTGCCAAAGCGGGCACCAGAGTGAACCCCTTTGATAGCCGCACTTGGCCAAAGGTAGACGGTCAAGACGTTTTGCCTCTATTTGAGCTCAGTAAGGTACTGGTCTTTTTTGATGCCAGAGACGCGCAGCAACGAAGGTTCGCCAGCGAGTATCAAAACGCCAAGCCAATCAAGTGGGTGCTGACGGGAGGCAGCCCGAATAAAATGGCGACCTTACTTGATGCAAGAATGTATTTTGCGCAGCAAGGCCACTTAACCCAATCGCTTAACATCACTCACGTCCCGGCCATTGCCTATCAAGATGGCACGCGCTGGCGCATCGATGAAGTGAACGTATCGGGTTTGCAGCCCTTGGAAGTAGAGCAATGATAATGAAATTGCCTTAGAAGTGCGCGCCTCCCCTTGGTCATGCTTCCAATATCACTTCTTTTTCTATTAACCAAGCTCGCTTTTGGCTGCGATAATGTGGCGAAGCCTGTTGTCGAGACAAAAGGAGTCCCACGCTCTGCGTGGAAAAAGGACCCCACCATGACTCAACGACACTTGCGTTTACTGTTGTGCTGCCTATTGGTTTTTATTGCCCCATCAACCCTAGCAGCCAGTGCGGCGTGTAAAAGCCGTTTTATTAACCCCATTACCGATATTTGTTGGGATTGTTTGTTCCCGATGACAATAGGCTCATCCACGGTCATGCCGTCCAAATATCCAGACACCAATAACCCCACAATGCCTATCTCTTATTGCCCGAAACCGCCGCCTATCTTTGTGCAAATCGGCATCAACATTGGCTATTGGGAGCCTTATGCCTTAACCGATATCACGCGCGTCCCTTATTGTATGGTGAACATGGGCGTGCAAATGTCAGGCGCCAACACTCAGCGTATCGGTGGTCGCGTGACCGCTCGTGACAGTGACAGCAGTGACGGAGGTTTTTATCACGCCCATTGGTATAAGTACCCCATCATTTATTGGCTGCAACTGATGCAATCCACCGCCTGCATGGCCACAGATGTGTTTGATGTTGCCTACATGACGGAAATTGACCCACTTTGGGACGACGATGAGTTATCCCTCATTCTCAATCCCGAAGCGTTACTGTTTGGTAACCTAGTGGCTCAGCTTGCGTGCGTGCCCGAAGCCATGTTGACCTCCACTAACACGGCCTTACCTATTGATGCGTTATTTTGGTGTTTAGGCTCACAGGGCAGTGCCTATCCGCTTACTGGCACCACCAACTATCGAGACACGCCCATCCAGGCGGCGACACTCTTGATGCAAAAGCTTAACTACAAACTGCATCGACAAGGGATCATCTGGGAGACGCGCGGCGAAGATGGCGCGATTTGTTATCAATATCCCGATCCTATTTTGCCAAAATCTCGTTATCGGTATCAAATGTCGGGCCCTATTCCCGATGCCGCCTGGTGTCACCCGTACACCACCACGACCACGCTCTGGGAAGCCGGCCATGACAATCCGGTCACAGGGGATAACTTTGGTTTTGTACAATGGCGAAAGCGCAACTGTGTCTTTTTATAAGGTGAAGCGATGATGCCCAGACCTACCCACAAAAATGAGACTGACCTATTCATTGCCAGTCACCCTGACTCCCTTACCGATTTTTTAAAAATAGATCTCGCCAACCACAAGCACATTTACTGCTGTTTCCCGCTCTCGCAGTTTTGCTTCTCGTTTTGTCGCGATCTCAATGCTCGTCAGGGGCAGTCAATCAGCTGCCAAAACGCTCACACCCTCTACCTACCCTTTCAGCGGCCATAATGAAGAGTTTACTATGACCATTCCATCTTTTGAGAGCACCTTTAGGCGCTCTCTTGTTTTTCTGTGTTTTTTTATCGCGTTACCCACCCAAGCTTACACGGAGCAAGAGCTCAAAGCTTTTGCCAAGCTTGAGCAAAAAATGACTCAACAACCGGAGGCGGCGAAGGCGTGGCCTACGGACGACATACAAAATAAAGCCCAGGCTTATCGAGAAGAAGCGCTGACTCTCAGCCGCAAGGTTCAAGAGTTGATAAAAGAAGAGACTCTTTCCCCCTTGCTAGGAAGACAAAAGCCCACGCGCCACCCTGACCAAGCCCCAAAAGGGGTGATGGTGTTTGTGTCACTCACCATGCCCAAGACCGCGCTCAAGCAGCTTCTGATGCAAAGTGAACACTTAGGCGTGCCACTGGTGATACGCGGTGTCTTACCCGAAGGTTTTCCGGCCACGGTCAAGCGGATCGAGGCCTTGATACGCTCACCCAATAAGGCGCCCATTCAAAGCGGCTTTTCCATCAGCCCCGATTGGTTTAAGCAATTTGATATTCACCACGTACCGGCCTTTGTTTCGGTTAAAAAAAACCGCTGCTTACCTAAGCAGCCTTGTAAAACCAGTGACTACGACATCCTTTACGGCAACATTTCACTTTACCAAGCTCTGGATTACCTCGCTGCCGGGGATGCGCAGCAAAACATTCACCCGCTGCTGCGCACGCTCTATTCCCAATAACCCTCTCTCGCCCCAATTTTTGATGAGGTGCTCTATATGCGCATTGACCTTTGGACTGCGCTCACGCTCAGTCTTTTATCCACTATCTCGCTTGCCAGCGAACAACACACCTTTACCGAGAGCGCTCATTGGGCGAAACAAACGGCAAGCCAAGCGCTCACGCCTCATGCCCTCCCGCTCAATGTCGATGACTATTGCAAAGACGCCACGTGTCGAAAAGAGATCCGCAGTCCAAAAGAATCCACACTGTCAGACAGTGAGATCAAGGCACAAAAAGGGACAGAGTTTGTGACCAATGAACTGGCTCAAGACATCAACGCGAACTTCAATAAAGGTCGACCCGATGTTAAATACGACCCGGCGATGCGCTTTGCCTTACTTGGCCAAGAGAATGCTTTTGAAATCACTCATGGCATCTCAAATGCCTATGTGGATTGTGATAGCGGCTCCCAGTGCCTTATCGAACACATTCCTAAACAGTGTCATCGTCCAACGAATAACAATGTGCCTTGTACAAAAGTTCCCGTTGCCTCCGTGAGCACCGGTGAGGTGAGCTACCGCTGTCCATCCGGTTGGACACAACAAGGGAGGGATTGCCAACGCCCCCTCCCACAATGCCGATACAATAATGACAATTACGTAAGGCAATCAGGGACTAGAAGAGGTTTTTCGGGATTAGAAACCACGTATTTTTGGGATGGAAAGATAGTCTCTCCCAACCAAGGCTACACGCTTGGCGAGTTAATACATACCATCAACTTAAACTGGCAATGGAGCGCATACTGGCATAAACGCTACCAGATTTGTCGACCCACCACACAAACGAAAAAAGCCACCTTGAGCTGCTCAAACGGATTCTCTTTATCCGGGGGGAACTGCATCAAGAACAATATGACCTGGCGAACACAATGCAGCCTGATGAACTCGTGCAAGGTCACTAGCCAGCAATGTCTTGAAGGCCGAGCCACACGCTCGGTGAATGGCATTCCCACCACGCTCAACTGTTGGAAATATCAGGTTAACCATCGTTGTGACCGCCCTGACACCTGCGCGGACCTCCCGAAAGACTGTACGACTCAAACTCGACATTGCAGCCTGAAGCAAAATGGGGTGTGCGTCGAGCAAGAGGTCACAAAGAGCTGTGCTGAGAAGACATGCCGAGCCACTGACCTGCAATGTGGTGAGCACTCCTTCTGTCTTGACGGAGAGTGCTATGTGCCCGAGCCCAAACTTAACGGCAACTTTGACAAGTCCGTCGCCGCGCTAGCGGGGCTTGCCGAAGCCGTGAAAGACATCGGAGACCCACCCAAAATATTCACGGGTAAGCCGATGAAGTGCAATAAGAAACTCGCGGGTTTTAACGATTGTTGTAAAGACTCAGGATGGGGGCAAGGATTGGGAGCGAAATGCAGCGAAGCGGAAGAAGCGTTGGGGAAAGCCAAAGAGAAAGGCTTAACCCTGTACGTGGGGCAATACTGCGCCAAGAAAGTGCTGGGTGTCTGCACACGTAAAAAGCGCAGTTACTGCGTTTACGACAACAAGCTAGCCAAAATCATTCAAGAGCAAGGCTCTATTCAGCAACTGGGTAAACGGTTAGGCAGTGCAAAAAATCCCACCTGCGCCGCCATTACTCCCGAAGAACTGGGTCAAATCAACTTTAAGCACATTGATTTTAAAGAGTTCTACCCAGAAATGCGAGCCAACACCAACCTCCCCAACTTTGATGAAATCAAGAAACGACTTCAAAGTGCCACGGGCGGATAACCACCTCGACTGAACCAAGGTCTATGATGATGAAAAATCCACTGCTTTGCGTCATTACCCTAACGCTGCTTGCCCACCTCCCACCCACTCTGGCTCATGAAACCCCTCTAGGGTGGCGATGGTACAACGAGCCTAAGGCAAGGCCCGACAAACCCAAACCTAAGCCGCTACCAAGCAACACGCAAACCACAGTATCAAGCCCTAAAACCCTATCGGCCACCGAACAGATGGACTGGTTTCACTCCGTGCATATTGAGGCGCAAAACGACGCGGTCATTCATCCCAAAGATAAAGACAAGCTCGCGAAGTTTTTAGCGTTAAATCATTTTATCACGGACCAAACCGACCAATTGGGCATGACCTTTAAAGCGCTGCTGCTCGAAAGACCGGAGTTTTCTTACACCAAAGACCATCCGACCGAGCAAGCAGCAAGACAGGTGTATTTAGAGTTAGAGGAGAAGAAGAAAACCGCGGCGGTTGAAAATATGAAGCAAGACGGATGGGGCTTTTTCTTTGTCTATGACGGGGAAGATACACTGAGCCAGCAACTCGCCCCATCCATTCAAGCGTTTGCTGACCGATACCATTTTGAGCTCCTTGGGATCAGTAATGACGGAACCTTTATCACTGACCTCAAAGAAAACCGCCACAATCAAGGCAAAGTCTCGGTGCCTTTTACGCCCGCCTTAATTTTGGTGCAGCCAAGCACTGGAGAGATGAAGCCACTGGCGTACGGCTGGATAAGCCAAAATGATTTAATTGGACGCTTTTACAACGTCGCCACCAATTTTGAGCAATCGGATTTTTAAAGCAACTTCGTCCATGCCGCTCTCTTAAAGGATGTTCACTCTCTTTTATTTCTTCCTAAAACGTCAGGAGGCGCTATGCCATTTCTTCGTACCCTTGTGCTGGCTTTTTTGATTCATGCAACCACCGCACATGCTGCTATGCAAAACCAATATGCCCTGGTGTTCTTTTTTGAAAGCACCTGCCCGTACTGCCATAAGACAGCCCCTAAAATCACTCGCCTTGGCGAACGATTTCAATTACCGGTTTACGCCTTCTCTGTTGATGGACCAGGCATTCCAGGGTTTGAGGTCCCTATTCCTGTCACACCAGAGATAGGCAAAACCTTTTTTCCAGGCCAGAGGAAAACGGTCATGCCTGCGACCTTTTTAATGAACGTCAACAGCCGTAAATTCTCACGCCTGAGCATTGGAGACGTACCAGAAAGCACGCTGGCTCATAGCATTCAGAACGCCCTTAACGATCCGCGTGTGCAGGAGGCGCTGCAATGAAGCGAGCACTTTTCCACCACTTATCCACCATTTCGGTGCATAAGCGAGTTATTCCTTTCGTTCTTATCAGCTTATCAAGCGCTAGCCACGCTGACACCAACCACTCACTGGCGCGTTTTTTTGATAACTCAGGGTATAACGCCAACGTCTCAAACCCAACGGCTTACCAAGGGCAGTCGGCCAACTACTACACCGGTGGCAGTTTGTTTGTGCGTAATCAAATTGTCGATGCACAATTGGTCAGCGTCACGGTCCCTTCAATCAGTACGGGATGCTCTGGCATTGATATGTTTATGGGAGGATTTTCACACATCAGCTCAGACCAACTGGTGAAACTGGGCAAAGCGATTATTCATAATGCTCCTCCTTTTATTGTCAATTTAGCCCTGCAAACCTGGGCGCCGCAGCTCAAACAAAACCTGGATAATCTCCAAGCCAGGCTCGACAAATATCTCAATCAATCGGTGAACTCTTGTGAAGCCGCGCAAGCGTCCATCGGTGGACTGGCAGCCTTTGCTTTGCCCGCCACCAAAAAGCACGTCTGCGCGGCCCTCGGCACACAAAACAACGCCTTCTCGGATTGGGTGCAAGGTCAGCAGGAATGTGGCGCAGGAGGCAAAGCGGCCGGTCAATTAGCGAACGCCAAAAAGGATCCAGCGCTAAAAGATATGACCCAAACCCATCACAACGTGGTCTGGTCTGCGATCATGAATAACGCTTTTTTGTCCTCCGACAAAAATCTAGCGCAATTTATGATGAGCTTGTCAGGCACTTACGTGTACGACAAAGACGGCAACCCGCGTTACTACCCTAGCCTTTTGACCGACAACAACAATCTGGTCAATGTCTTGCTCGAAGGGGGCAAGTCTGACGTTTATCAGTGTCGCAAAACAGCCCCTGATGCGTGCATTACCATTACCAAGCGCAATAACCTCTCCATCACTCAAGCCAACGGGATTCAAAACCAGATACGCAAACAACTGGACTCGATACTGCAAAAGATAGCCACCGACCAAAGACTCACGCGTCAACAAGAGGGCTTTCTGGAGCTGATTCAAACGCCGGTACTCAAGTTCTTTATTGACGACTTATCCGCCAAGCAACCCCCCGATACCAGCAACTACTCGCGAATGATAGCGGTGGAGCTGCTTAATCAGTACCTCGTGAGCATGTTAAATGTTGCCAGCCAATCCTTAGCCAACACCAACAACAGCCAGGATGACATCGCCCTCATCACTCGTGATATCGATAACGCCAAACGCTTTACCGCGGGGCTTGCCGATAAAGCCATTGAAGCGCTCAACAAACGCAATCAACTGATTGATTTGCAGAGAAAAACCGCGCTGCAAAGCACAAATGAAATCAGCACGACCACCAAACCTGCGCAAGCTTATGGGAACTGACCTATGATACTCGAATATTACACTTACACTTCCGGCGAAGTGGTCAACAAAGCCTTTAATGCGCTGGCCACTTTTTTTAGAACCAATACCTTTGGGGATTACTTACAGATGTGCATGATGCTGGGGCTTGTTACCAGTTTGTTTATCTTCATGCTGTCACGGAATCCCAAAGACCTCATCAAATGGATGGTGGTGTTCTTTGCTGTGCCCCTGTTTCTAATCAATATGAAAGCCGACATGCTTATCATCGATAAGACGCAACCGGGTAAGGCTTACAAGGTGGATAATGTCCCTTACCTCGTGGCCGTGCCTACTTACTTTTTCTCTTCTATCATGGTGGGGATGGCCGAAGGCGTGGAAGGCATTTTCACCACCTCTGACGATGAGCGTTATGGTCGGACTGGGATGCTGTTTGGCTCTGAGCTTTATCAGCTCTCAAGACAATCCAGGATCAATGAGTTGGCGCTACAAAAGCTCTGGCGAGACTACTTTCATAACTGCATGATTGGGGATGTGAGAATCAACGGGAAATACACCTGGGATGAACTCTTTGCCGCGCCTGATATTTTTGCCTTTCTAGACGGCGTTAGGCAAAGCCCACTGCGCGCCCTTTTTCTTGATGAAGGGGGCGGTCAAAGCACCTACAAGCGGTGCGAAGAAGCCTACCCTATCATCAAGCAGCGCTTTAATGATGCCGCAGATAAAAACATGAGTTTGTTAGCGCATCAATTGCTCGGCAAAGACGCGGACCGTTATAAACCCCAAGTGGTGCAATCGTTGCAGCGCAGCTACAACAAATTTTTTGCCATCAGTACCAGCGCGTCCAACACCATCAAACAAAATATGTTGATGAACGAGCTGCGCTATAACCTTGATAGCCTAGACCCAACGCAAGCCGCGCTCAATTACGCCTATACCACCAACAAACTTCAAACCACCTCGATGTGGGCGTCATTGGGCTTAATGGCGAGAGAATACTTGCCGATGCTCCATACGATGATGTTTATGTTGTTCGCGTGTTTGGGCTTCTTTGTTGCCGGGGCGGCAGTCATTCCTGGCTTAACCATGATGGTGCTCAAAAACTATTTTGGCACGTTTGCCTTTTTGGCCACTTGGCCAGCCTTGTTTGCCATCATCAACGGCTTTCAGCTTTGGGGGCTGGAGTCTCTGTCTACGGATGTCTCGGGGAAGTTCGGAGGGCTGGTGCTCTCCAACGCGAATACCGCGGATGAGCTTCACAGTCGCTTCGCCTGGATGACCGGTATCTTGATGGTAGCCGTCCCTATGATAGCCAAAGGGATTTTAAAAGGCGGTCAAGAAGTCCTGTCGAGCATGAACTATCAGCTATCGAGCATGATTAACTCGACCAATGCTAGAGCCAGTGCTGCGGCTTCCACGGGTAATCTGGATTTTGGCAGTATGCAGATTGACAACCACAGCATGAACAACACGCATGCCAATAAGTTTGATACAAATACCCTAACCAACCAGGGCCACACCTACACCCAAAACCCAGACGGCTCGGTGACCACACAACACGGAGATGGGCGCACCACCTACGACAGCTCACAAACCACCAGTCGCGGCAACATCAGCGCCAACACGCAAAGCATGCTGCAAGAGAGTGTGGCGAATGCCCGTAGTCACACAGCGCAAAACCTAGAGCAAAATAGCACCCAACTGGGTCAAACTATCCAAGGAGGCGCCGCGCTGAGCGACCGCTGGCATGACAGTGTGAGTAAAAACCTGGCTTACGGTGAAGGCAGCACCAGTGGCTTTAACACTCAAGTCAGTCAAGGCATGAATGACATGCAAACGGCAGTGAACAGCGTGAGTCAACAAACGGGTTGGACGAAAGACCAATCACAAGCTTACCTGCAAAGTGTCTATGGCGGCTTCGAGGGCGGCGTAGGCACAGGCAAAGGGGCATCGCCATTCAATTTAGGCGCCAGTGGCGGCGTGAAATGGTCTGATGATGAACGTACGGCTTACAGCAAGATGAATACCGAGCAAAAGCAGCAGCTTGAGCAAGCCACGAAACAATACACCGAAGGGGCCAATGCCGTGACCAGTGCCGGCACGCAGGTGGATAATAAAGACACACGAACGTCGGTTGAGCAGTTTGCGCATGATTTTGCGATTAACGCCAGCAACACCAAATCTCTTGGTGCTAGCGTGATGCAAAGCCAATCGGACTTGAACGCCCTATCGAATACTCAAACGCGCCTAGACTCTGGCAGTGCCAGCTTTACGGCCAACGCGATTCAAGGCTTCCAGAATTATTTGGAAAAAGACATAGGATTAAACCAACCCGACGTCCAACGCCTAATGACCGCCCATCAACCGGAAGATATTGCCGATGCTAAAAAGTCTTGGCAAGAATTCACTCGCACTGAAGCGTTCGCCACCATGGCGGGGCTTGATGGTGATGCGGCAAAAATTGTGGGCAAAATGAACCAAGCGCACCAAGCCACCACACCGACAGGGCCACTTACCCTCTCACCGGAGCAAAACAACACGATGGAGAAAGAATGGGGTAGTACCGTCGATACCGTGGCTGCTACCCGCACGGCTATGCTGCACAACAATGAAACGGGCGGACTGTTTAATCAAGAGCGCTTTGATGGTGTAACCGATGAAGTGAGGTATCAACAAGAGGAGGCGCAGAAACCCATCAGCAAACCTGAGCCGATGATTAAACTGACCATCGCGTCGCAAGTCGAAGAGGAGGTCACTCCACCCGAAAGGACGGAATACGTCACCTCCGACCAAGCCTATCCATCAGCGCCAAGATACACAAAAAAACCGAAAGCATAATATTGATCTCGGTTCATAAAATAGAACTTTATGCACCACCTAGGTGCTGGTATTATGAACAGGGTTCTAAAGGGAGAGTGACCATGAAAACTGTCTTACCATTACTGCTACTTACCTGTGCGAGCGTGCAAGCTCAACCCCGCTCTCCTGAGCTCACTCAACTGCTGAGCGAGATACACGAGCAGTACGAGCTCGCGGTAATAAATAAAAGACCATATTCCCAAGACCTGCCAGACATCACCAAACTGCCCTACTTTTTGCAGCACATTGATGAAACAGACACTGTGGGATCCATACGCTTAAACGCCTACCTACAAGGTTTGCATACTGCGTATTTTGACAATGCCTATAATCAAAAACGCCTAGGCGGAGGAAGCTGGTTCTGTATGCGCGATACAATGGCGCTCGATCCAAGGCGCCACCCTGATTTCCTTGAAGATATGATCTGGATGGTACTTGAGAAAACCGCCAAAAACGATCCGCAGAAGTTCAGACGAGCAAACTATGCAGGGGCCTTCGGCGTTGATATTTCGATGATTATTAACTACGGCCTGCAAACCGAATACCCTTGCTACAGCCCTATTCCTAAATCGTTACAATTTAACGGTTGGAAATATTAATCTCGGCACAGCTATTTCTAGAACGAAGTGGCCCATTGTTAGTTTCTTCGAACAAATTTGTCTTTTTCAATCAGTCGCAATTTACCCAGATATTGCTCATAGGACGGAAGTGTTTTTTTAGAAACAATTAAAGCGTTACGACCTTTAAACATCCGAGGAGATAGGACATTCTCGCCTGAAACCTATCGAAAAACACTAAAAATATCTGTTAGTTAAATCATCATCTAACCTGTCATTTTAAATCTAATGGACCGTTGAATTGAGCAGCCTTCGGCTTGTATTTAGAAGTTATTCGCAAAAGCGAATCGATGGAGAAGTTTTTTCGGGGCATATGAGTAGAGTTCATAGCAATCTGGACGAAAGAGAAGGCTGGTAATGAAACATAAACTGTTTAGCGTAACCGATTGGTCTAAATATCAAATCATAAAGGCAATGGACGCAAATTCAGCTGTACAAAGAGCACATTCAAGAAAAAACTATACGCTGATTCCTTCAAATGAACTTACAGAGTATACCGTAACCAATGTGATGTGCTGCGAATATAGTGGAGCTCTCAAGCATCGCTTGGATGCCTGCATAACTGATATAGATAGAATTTTATTGATGGATATGTCACCAGAAACCCAGCATTATCAGATAAGCTAACTACTCTTGAACTTGAACAATAAGACTAACAGTTTCATATTCTTTTGGGTTGGGTAGTTTGATAGGCTTAATCGTCCTGAGTTTGATATATGCTTCTTCGCAAGCCTCTCGACTTGGTTCATTCGGGTTTTTGTCTTAACTGAACCATCGTAATCAATTGAAACAACAAAACGACAGTTTTTAGTCTAGCCATTTTTATGGATTAAAAGTGTCTCACCCAGACGATTAAAAGCTTCGACTATCGCTCTCGCAAGTTTGAGCAAATGTGTTGACGTTATTATTTCTAATTCAGACTGAATCCCTAAAAGAGCTATTCCTTCCAAAATTTGTTGCCATCCGCATTAATCCTTTACACTCAGGCGGAATGGGATTTCTCTCATCTCAACCAGCGACAGCTCTCACAGATTTAAAACACAGTTCAGAGACCTCTTCCTTTGTCATTTGGCCTTCTAATTCTCGAAAAATGGAATTCTTACTCATTTCGCGATACTTCACGATAAAAACCTATATAAGCAAGAGGTTGTATAGTGTTAGTCTGCTTTAATGGCACCGTGTCCAGCCTTTGAACTGATATAAAAATGGACTTGGTGAACTGGCCTGTAACAAGACGCTAAGAAGAAGAATTAGCAACACGTGACATGTTTACTGTGCGCTGCGTTAAGTATTTACGGTAGTACGCGAGAGCCTTAGCATTGCGCGCGCCACACCTTAAAAAACTACGCCTTTTGGGAGAAAATATGAAGTTTTACAAAGCAGATGAATATCAAGCATCTTGTGAAGCTCTATATCGTAAGTACGAACTTGAGATAGCTGCTTTGATTTCAGACGCAGTGATTGAGCATGTTGGAGCTTCTTCTATACCTAATGCTGTATCGAAAGGTGACTTAGATATACTCGTCGGTGTTAACGGAAGCAAATTAGAGAAAGCAGTAAAGCTGCTTTCTACCTTAGGCTTCAACGAAAAATCCAATACGTTAAGAACTCCAGAGCTTTGCATGCTGGAAAGTAATTCAGGTGAGGACGTAGCTTTCCAGGTTGTGGCGAATGGTTCGGAGTTTGACAGCTTTGTGGGGTTTAGAGACAAACTCCGCGAAAATTCTGATTTAGTTCAACAGTACAATGAACTGAAAATGTCTTGCACAGGTTGGTCTCCTCATGAATACCGCCGAAAAAAGGCAACTTTTATAGAGCGCGTGTTAGGACAAGCCTCGCATCAAATATGAAGTGCAACAGTTTCTACAAATGGGCTTCACTATCAAAACTGGACATCGAGTTAGGTGAATTTACATACTTTTAGTTATTCAGTGACTAATTTAGAGCATCCGCTAACAATTTTTTGCCCCATTCCTGCTTAGAGTCGTTACTCTTCACTAAAAAAGAACGATTATATTGACCAACATTTTCTTATGTAAGAGTCTACTATGAGTTTGTTTAGTCATTTTAGTTACCGTTGCACTTAATGATGAAATGTCGAGTGCTTGCGGTCGAGTACGTCAATAGAGGGATGTTTTTTTTGCGTATAAAACTTTTCATTGGTTTGATTTTTAGCGTTTTTTTTGGCTGGTATCTGTGCTCCATGGTATTGATTCCTCTAGCAACGGAAGGTTATCAAAGTACACTTAAAATTTGGTTTGAATGGCAAACATTCAATGCTGGTATGGTTGCACTTCTTGCTGCGGCGATAACTGCTGGTATAGCTATCAACTTAGATGCACAAGCTAGAAAGTTGGAAAAAGAGAGAGCACGGTGTGAATCTAAACGGAACTTCATTGCCGCTAGAGCATTTTTGCCTCATGCGCTAGCTAATATAGATACTTATGCTCAACAATGTAGTACCTCCTTACGTAGCTTCTATCTTGCGAACAGGCTTTCGCCGCGATCGGATGAGCATAAAGAAGACCTAGCAAAAGAGTTTAGTGAACATGCGAAGCCAAATGGATTTGAACCAACCTTCAGAGATTGCATAAAATATGCTGAAGATGAAAACTCTGAGAAGATGACTCAGTTGTTGGTTGAGTTGCAAGTTTTTTTATCTAGGATGTCAGAATTTGAGAATGAAAAATCTATTCCTAGTAACTATGCGCTCGAAATGTTGGTTTATTCGATTCATTTTCAATTTAGAGTCGCTAGCTTTTATGGGTTTGCACGCAAGGGCACAGAAATAGAACTCACCCCTAGTGATCAGAGTGCTTACTATGTGCGCCTATCTACTTTAGGTGATGACCATGAAGCCTTTTCACTGGGGAACGATCACTCTTTAGATCGCTATGTTGAAAGGTACTCTAAGCTCAATGAACTAATAAACCACTAAATTATCACCTCCCTAAATACAGGTTGTTAAGAGGTGATGGTTTAGCGCGACAGTTCCAGACCAATTTTCCCCTAATATCTTTTAGTGTTTTACTCATTAACATACAATCAAAGAGTGGCTGATCTATTAAAATTTACCCGAATTCAGAACATTCAGAAATTAAACGTCACTGAGTCCTCCGAACGC
>NZ_JAKRRY010000053.1 GCF_026191675.1 Vibrio qingdaonensis
TTAATTTAAAAGTCGCTGTCTTGGTAATTGGTCGCGATGTTGTGAAAGCGAGAGAGCAAGTCTTTTTGTGAAATGAAGCCGTAGGCGAGGGGTCTGAGCGCTTTGGTGTGAATATTGGCCAGCATTAAAGCCGGTGTGTAGCGCACCTGTACTCGCCCTGTCTTATCAATACGGTTTTCATCAATCGCCTCAAAGGTCTGACCGTCTTTGCTGATACCCACCAGTTCGATGTGGTACCGGTGGGCAAAGTCTTGGATGGAGGGCGCCAGAGTTTGAGATAAGGCGTCTTGCCCTTCGTAGATGAAGTAGAGGCCCCAACCTTCTTGCACCAATTGACGCACAGTGGCTTCGTTTTTGAGTTGAATACCTTGATAGTACGTTGCTCTTGCGGCTTGCTCTGTGGGGCGGTCTTTGGTGTACGAGTATTCGGGGTGTTCGTTGATGAGCTTTTTGAAGGTCATGCCCGTTTGAGTGGTTTTGCCATCGATGAATTTTTTCAGCTTCATCAATTTTAGATTTTTCTCTTCATCGGTTGGGTTAATCGTGGCATCGTTTAACGCCTCCTCAAATGTACGGTGGAACCATTGCATCTGCTCGGTGGCGCTCATCACAGTAGACACGCTATTGGGGGGGAGGCGCTCCTCCTCTTTGGGTGGGGCTTTCAGCGCTTTGGCCTCGTTATACCAGCGCCAGCCTTTGGGGGGCTCATTGGCGAAACTGTGAAAAGCCAATAAAGACAACAACAGCAACGGTAGGGATTTGATTGTTAATCGGTTAATTGAGTTGTTCACCGTTTTTGTGGATAAGTCCTTCATGGTGTGACCTCATTATTGCCAGAAACTCAGCATCTTGTGGGTGCGCGTATGAAATAACGTCCAAAGTGCTTCATCGTTGCCGTGTTTTTGTTGGTGCTTCATCATTTCTTGCTTGAGCTGATGGAGTTGTCGTTTGAATAAAAGATGGCGGATCAGGGTGGTAGCAAACCCGGTTGTCGACAGGGTGGCCACAAGTAAAGGGAGTAGGAGGGGATCCATATCATGTCCTCATCATAGATTAAGTTAATGGTGATAAGCGCTTTGTAATCGCTCTTGGATTTCTTTTGCCGAAGGCAGGTTGGTGTTGCGGTGCATGTCGTCATAAAAGTCCGAAAAGTCGAGGCGTTCAAAATCTATGTTTTGAAGCTGCTCGGGGGTAAGGGCGCCGCAAATAGGGTGTTTGGCGGTTCCCAGACTGATACCTAACTGGCCTTTCGAGCCTTGCTCTTGGATGATGCGTGCCAACTTGCTATCAAAGACGCAGTAGGTCTTCTTTTTCCGGATACACGCGCCTAAGACTTTTTCTGCGCAATAACTGCCAAGGGCAATCGTAATGCCTTGCTCTTTGGCTTGACCGAGCGCTTTCTCTTCATCATTGCATTGGGCTATGCCAATACTCGTGCCCCAACCGCCGTCTTTGCAACAGTCGGCAAAACCAAAGGCGGCGTCTGTGCATTTCATCCCTTGTCCTGCAAATATCATTGGTGGATCGCCAATACCGTCAGCGGCTTCTGCGAGGGCTGCTAAGGCTGAGGTGCTTTCATTAAAGCGGTTTGAAGTGGTCTCCATCGCTTCAAAGCAATCGCCATCCAGACAAAAGCTCTCTTCTCCACAGGTTAATTGGGTGGCGCTGCAGCGCCGCTGTGGGCAGGATTTATTGACTTTCTCCTCAATGCACACGCCGTTTTGCTGGAGGCTGCAATGGGTTGAAGTCGTGGTGCAATCGGTGGGCAGGGCGTTGCACGTATTGGGTCGAGTGCATTGGTGGTCAACCCGATACTTCCAACAATCAAGCGTGGTCGGAATGCCATTAATGATCCGGGTGGCTTGACCTTCAATGCATTGCTGGCGAGTGACATTACACGAGTTCATCAGGCTACATTGTGTTCGCCAGGTAATGGTGTTTTTGATGCAGTTTCCCCCGGATAAGGTGAACCCGGCTGAGCAGCTCAAGGTGGCTTTCATCGTTTGTATGGTGGGTCGACAAATCTCGTAGCGTTTATGCCAGAGTTCGCTACTTTTCCAGACAATGTGGTCGGTCTGTTTTAAATCGCCAAGCGTGTAGCCTTGGTTGGGAGAGACCACCTTCCTATCCCAGAAATACGTGGTTTCTGACCTTGAAAACCCCCTTGTCCCCCCCGATTGCCTCACGTAATTGTGATTATTGTACCGGCATTGTGGGAGGGGACGTTGGCAATCCTTCCCTTGTTGTGTCCAGCCGGATGGACAGCGGTAGAGTACTTCACTGAGGCTCACGGAGGCGACGGGGACTTTTTCACACGGTACTGGGTTGTGAGTCGGCCGGTGACATTGCTTTGCGATGTTATCGATGACGCACTGCGTGGCGTTATCACAATCCACGTACTGATTAGACTGACCATGACTGATTTCATAGGCGTTCTCAATGCCAAGGGTGGCGAATCGATACGTGTCATCATTGGGGGCAATGGTGGCACTATTATTGTCAAACCCCTCTTGTATCGCTTGAGCGTGTTTGTTGCTGCCAAACTCCAACGTGGATTGGTTTGTGATTTGTGCGTCAGTCATCCCCGCTTCATCAGGCTGTCGGATTTGGCTTTCACACCCTGGATTATTGTCGCTGCAGAAGTCGGACAGGTTAAGCGTCATCTCTGAGGGGTTGTAAGCCTCATTTTGGGCGTTTTTCGCCCATTCTACGTTGTCGTAAAACGTGTTTTCTTGAGAGTCGGCCAGGGAATCAAGGGAGAGTAAGAGAGGGGTGCTGAAAGAGAGCAAGACAAAAGGGAGTGAAAAGGGCGTATTCAAGGGGAACTCCTATTGAGCACTTGTTTGGCGATGTGGCCTACATCGCCTTGGCTTAAAATCGTTAAGGCGTTGGGAAGGGAAAGGTTGCCGTGAACCATGTCGTAATCACTTTGTGGGCAATACGCTTCATTGCACGCTTCGCCAATGGCCACAAACACGGGGACGTGGGTGATGTTAAATTGACGAAACCACTGTGGGCTGATGGCAAAACCGCCCTCAATCTCATCTCCCTCGTCGGACGCTTCTAACAAATCCATGATTCGAGAGGCGGTCGGGACCATGCCTTCTGGTAGTACCCCACGTATCACGAGAGGTACTTGATATTGCTGACTTTGTTTGAGTAGCTGTTTGAGCGCGGTATCTGGCATGGAAAGTGAGACAAACACCATCACACCTTGCGCCTTTTTGTTTGGGTTGACTTGAGGCATCCCAAGAACACTCGCCAGTGGCGAGTCTTGCAACGCGTTATCGAGGTGTTGATTCATCGACAGGGCTTCTTGCCTATGTTTTTGACTCCGTTCTAGCAGGAGGGCCAGTTCACTTTGATGGGCTGGCGCTGCAATGGTCTGCTCTTGCTTGGCAAGGGCTTTGAGCTCTTCTTGTGAGTAACCTACTTCGGCCAATGCAAGAGGGCTCGCGAGCAGAATCAGTAACAGCCATGAGGCTATTGAGTTAAATGACATCGTCTCGTTTCCTTATAAAAATACGCAATTACGTTTTCGCCAGTTCACAAAACCAAAGTTTCCTCCAGTTATCGGGTTGTCTTTGCCTTGCTCCCAAAGTGATGACGTTGTGCCGTAGGGATAACAATGAGCGGCATCACCAATCGGCGCCGACAATTGATAGCGATAACGACTTTTCGGTAAGATAGGCTCTGGCCACTGATAACAGACCGCACCATCCTCGCCCCGGGTCTCCCATACAATGCCTTGCCTGTGCATTTTAAAATTAAAACGCTCTAACATTAGAGTGCCAACTTGAGGACCGGTATGAGAATAAGCGCTGTTACCGGTTAATGGGTAGACACTGCCTTGTGAGCCTAAACACCAAAAAAGTGCATCAAAAGGCAAAACGCGCCCCGTGGTGGTCGCCATGGCTTCGGTGATACAAGAGAGCTGCGTGATGGGGTGACCGAATAAAATCGCCTCGGGGTTAAGAATGAACGACATCTCATCATCATCCCAAAAGGGATCAAGTTCGGTGAGGTAGGCCACATCGAAATTATCCGTGGCCATGCAGGCCGCCGACTGCATCAGTTGTAGCCAATAAATCACCGGATATTTGTACCAATGCACGTGATAGAAAGCATTGCCGCTGGTTTTGCTGCTTGAGTCGTGCTGCGAGCCTCCTATTTGTTGGCTATTGTCATTACTCAACTGCATCCCCATGTTGACCATGCAATAAGGGACTCGCGTCACGTCCACTAAGGAATACGGCTCCCAATACCCAATGTTTAAGCCAATTTGCATAAAAATGGGCGGGGGCTTAGGACAATAGGAAATAGGCAGACTTGGATTGGTGGTGTCAGGGTATGTCGAGCTAATGAGAGGCACACTGCCCAGTGTCATAGGAAATAGGCAGTCCCAGCAAATGTCAGACAATGGATTTAAGAAATGCCCCGTGCAAGCGGCGGATTGAGCTTGGGTTTGCCAAGGAAATAGGAACAAACTAAACAGTAATAACCCATGGGTTCTCAAGGTCTTTCTCCTTATTTTATTTCCGTCTCACTCTTGTTCATGGCTGTGGTGAACGGCGTCACATCGATCTCTGTGATTTTCCACCGCGCCCCGTCTTGTTCAATCAGAGAGGGAATGTGTGAGAGTTGAAATTGACGGCTGTAGTGACCTTGTTGGTCAAAATAAATTCGGGCGTCAAACTCCTTGGCGACGTCTTCTGGACTGCCGTTGGTGAGGGTCCATTTTATCGGCTTATCTGCGCGGTATTGTTTGGCCCAAGCGCGCTGTCTTGGGTCGTCACCATCAAGAAAGACAATCACATGCGAGTAATCGAATGATTGTTTGGGAATGTCGACTGGCCAAGTGTCAGTATCAAAGGGGTTGATGATGACGCCTTTGGCATAAAGGAGGTTGCCTTGTGCATCTTTGATATCGGTGGCCAGCTTTAATGATGGATCGATGTAAAAGGTGTTGGGCGCGGTGGTGGTGGTCAACCCTTTTACGGGAGTGGGCCTTCGCACGCTATTTTCTACGCTCTCCACAAACTGTTGTTGCATCTTTGCGGTTTCTCCCGTGGCTTCTAAGTGTGTCAATCGGTTGTTGATCCATTGCAACATGTCCACTTCTGCAATAGGAAACAGTTCACCTTGACGCCCAAACTGTTGGCCAAGCGCGGTGGGGGCGATGGTCAGTAAAGTGACACTGACCACTTTTAAGAGGGCGGTGGGTGTGAGGGATGAATGACTGGGAACAATCATAAGCTCATGACTCCTTTTTAAGCGCCTCGATAACGTAATGTTGGATCTCAGTGGTTCTATCTGGCGCGCCGCTGATGAGCGCGCCTGGCACGAAGATCACGAGGTGGTGCACTTGCGCGTATTCTTTCAAGAGTCGCCTGAGATCCGTATCAAAGGTCGCCAGTTGCGCGCTGTGCTCTTGATCGTCGAGGTTGGCTTCAATGAGTTGGTCTTGATATTGCGATAACGTTTGTTCGAGATCGAAGACCACGATTTGAGGCGCTGTATTGAGCTTGATGGCTATCAGGGTGAACATCATTAACGCTATAGCCAACAAGGCATAGATAAGACGTGGGTGACGGATGGATTTCATTTGGCCTCCTTGCCATAGATGAGGGTATTAAAGGTCTCAATTTCCTTTCCGTAAAAATGCTCGGCGGTTTGATTGACTGCTTGCATCAGTGATAGGCCTTGGTTCATCAAGTTTTCACAGTATTCAAACTCATGCGGCTCTGTTGAAAGGCATGCTCGGGTAAAAGGGTCGGCAAACAAGCGATGAAAGGTGGTCACATCCCCGGTTTTTAGCATGACAGAGCTGTAACCGGCGATGGAGGACTTTTCAAAGCTCTTGATGACAAACTGCTCATAGGGCGAAAAGTGTGAAGGGTTGTCTTTGATGAATTTTGTCAATCCACTGCCTTGACGCAGAGTGATATGAATATCGGAGTTATTGAACGCGGCGAGCGCTTCGGGTGTGCTGTAAAAATCCTCAATACCTTGCGTCACGGTGCAGAACGATCCCCCAAATTTTCGGGCGGTGCGGTAACCGGTGTTGATGAATTCTTGCGCCTGTGCATTAGAGCCCGCCATCAGAGACCACGCCTCTTCAATGATGCACATCTTCGGCGTTGAACGAGAGCCAGACAGGTACATCTGCTGAGTAATGCTCGACATCAGCGCAAAAATCACCGGTCGCATGATGTCCGAGGGAAATCCGTCCAGTTCAATGGTGGTAAAGTGGACATTGGGATCCAGCATGGACGGTTTATTGAAGGTGTCCCCGTAGATCCCCTCTGAGCGGTATTTATTCAGTTGCATGGCGATATCAGAAAGGCGGCGATCACCGCCCTGTTTTTCGGCCGCCGCAAACAGCGCTTCTTGAACATGGTCAACCAACGTCTCGCTTTTGTGTGCCTGCCAAGCCGTAATGATGCAATCCCCGAGAACCGATTTTTCAAAATCCCCCATTTCATGCGTGGGGCAGGCCATGGTCGCAAAGAGTCCGGTGATGGTGTGCAGCGTTTCCTTAAGAGGGTTGACCTGTTCGCCTTTCTCATCGGTATAGTCATCCCCCATAGCAATGCGTTCCAGGTGAGTAAATGGATTGAGGTAAATCTTTTCAGCCGTCATGTAGTGTCCGCCAAGCATCAAGGTGAGCTTTTTAAAGCTCTTTCCTTTGTCTAACGCCCAGATTTTGCCGTTCATGGCAAAGAGGGTTTCGGCGAGCTTTTGCACAAAGAAGGATTTTCCTGCCCCGGAGCCTCCGGTCAGGGTGATGTTGTAGTTATCTGAACCACAATTAAACGGATTAAACCAAAAGGCTTGTTGGCGCATGGTGGGCAGCATCATACCGCCACTGAAATTCTTTACGTCCATCACTAGAGGCAAGAGGTTGGCCACATTGCCGGTTTTTACGGTTTGAATGCGTCCAGCACGGTCGCAATCGGCCCAAAACCCATCGGTCATCATGAACGGTAAGGTCGTCATGAGCGCTTGGCCTTGCAGCATCGAGACGGTTTGTAAATCAATCCCGCCAGAGCGAAAGGCGTTAATGGCCGTAGTGCGGTGCAGCCGCTCGGATTTTTTGTTGGTAAATAACGTCAGCGTCAGGTGCATGTATGCCATGCTGTTGATGCCATCCGACATTTCATCTCGAATTTGCTCACGTTCGGCCTGCTCTTTCTTCGCTTGAGGGAAGAAAAATGCCATCGGGGACTTGAGCGTTTTTTCCAACTCTCCAATGCGCCCGCCATTTTTGGTCGCAAAACTGCCCGATTCTTGATGGCGAAAATTGAGTGTCATGAGGTGTGGACATTGCACATTTTTAGCCACGCTCTTTAAGGACGCAAAACAATCGGGCAAAGCGTACAGGCGGAAAGTGCGAGGCGTACTGCGTAAGCCCAAGGAAATGATCCGCGAGGTCACCGTTTGATGTTGGCGGTTACTAAAGCGAACGTCGGTGTAATGTCGGCGCGTTAAAAACTCGGTATCAGGAGAGAGGGCTTGTTTGTAGATAAACGCTTCGGGAGCATAGTCAGATTCACGAGGGGCGGTTTGTGTGGGGTCAAAATTGAGAATGCCTTCGACGTAGTTGATTAAGCCTTCGGGGGTAAGCGGCGTGAGCTCCAGTCCAATTTGGGATAAAGACGTGGTGAGCGCCTCTTTGCAATCCAACACTTGGTCAACATCGTCGGTACTGGAGACAAACAACCACGCGCTGTAATCTTTGATGTCAAAGTAATGCTTCTGACGATGAAAAAAGCCGTGGTGAGCCGCAAAGTTGGCGTAATCGGCTTCTTGTTTTGCTAATTCACCGCAAATACCCGCACGAGCGGATTTCAACGCGGCATTTTGCTCAATCAAATGACTCACGCGGTTGTGGCCCATCATGGAAACATGGTAATCCCATTTATGGCCAGTCGGTAAATCCATGATGAGACGGTTAAACGCCTCCACCATATCGTCATTCGCCCCCGCTAAGACGCTTAATTTGAATCCAAATCCTACGCCTTTTTTGTTATGAAAGAGGCCGTCCTGCGCATCAAAAGTCCGGTAAGGCAGCTCAGAATGCAGGTGGTTATATTCACGTTTGGCTTCTTGATAAAAACCCTTTAAATATTTTGATATGCCCATGACGTTAATCCTTTTTGATAGCCTGAACAGGGCGACCTGTCCAGGTAGACTCGTCTAACACAATGTAAATATCCATTGTGTCGAGGTAAGTGGTGGTGTCATCCGAAGTAAAGGGAAAAACCACCACCTTCCTAACCGTGTCTTGGGTTCGAATCGGGTGGCCTTCACGCGTGCGTCTTGGCAGTAAGGCAAAAGGGTGGGAAGCCAGGACGTTAGCCTCGACGACTTGTTGGGTTGTTGGGTGGGTCGAGATGTTGCGAATGTCATCCATGCTGGCGCAGCCGGGTGTCCCGCCGATTTTTTGGCAGCTGAATTCGTCTTGAAAGCCCGCCGAGCAGCCAGCGAGGGCGCTGATAAGCAGCGCGGTGAAAAGTTTGATAGTCATAAAAGCCGACCTTAATTTAGTTGTTGGTTAACTTCTGCCGCGAGAGGGTTGAGGGTGATGGTTTCTAAAAGGGTGTCCGGTTTTGCTTGCTCTTGCTCTTTTGCTTGATGATCAACATAGCGTTTGATTGCTTCCTCATCATCGAGAGGGAACCCTTTCGTAAAGACGATATTCACGATGCCCCCTGGATTGATTTCGATGAAGGGGTGATATAACTCGGCTAAGGCAATGTAGTAATCCGAAAGCTTACTCCCCACGTCTGAGGTGGCATTGCCCAATAAACTTAATCCCACATCCTTGCTGTTGAGGCTCGACGTTGAGCCCAGCGCTGAGGTTGAGGTGGTGCTGGCCAATCCCGCCCCCGTCTCACCCAGTCCGGTTAAGATGCCTGAGATGCCCGCCATTTGGACGATTTTACCGTTACGCAAAATTGAAGTACCACGGATGCCATTGCGGCCAAAGTTAAAGACGGTGCCTTGTACAGGAATGTCTAAAATGCGACCGTCCCGAATGCAGCTGAGGGTGTGAGTGCGCGCCACGCCGCGATTGGAAGAGAGGTCACCGTACACGCTCCCAATAATGGTGCAGTCTTTGAGGTGGCTCTTTTCTCCATTGGGCAACACGCCTTCATGCACGGTTTGAAACACGATAGGCGCGGTATCGCTTTGACCGAACGCTCCGGCATTGGCATCCGCGCCACCGGTGATTTTGGCGGTCACAAAAGTGCCCGACGGGACGTAATTGTCGACGGTGCGTTGATACGCTGACTCTGAGGAGGCTGTCCAAAAAAAATCAAACGAGTCAAACGCTTGTCCTTGGTCATCAAACGAGGCCTTATCGGCGTTGCTGTATTGAAAGCTCTCTTTTTGCAGATCATTGGTGGCGTAAGAGGGCAAAGGTTTGGGAGGAAGTGGGCGCGATCCAAACGGCGCAGGCTCTCCCATGACGGTGAGGTGACGGGGTTCCTTTGAGGCTGGCGATGGGGTTGATGGCAAGGCGACGGTGCGCTGCACTTCTTGATGGCGGCGTATTTCATCGCGTAAGGTTTCGTTCTCTTTTTTCATTTGTGCGAGCGTATTTTCATTGCTCGTTATCAAACGTTCGACGTCTCGATTGAGGTTTTCCATCTTCTCTTTTACGTCTTCAATGTCTTGACCTTGTAAGGTCAAGGCTGAGCGGTTGTCTTTGTCGGTAAAATCATCAGTAATGATTTCCCCAAAATTGGGGGCTGACTCACCGACTTCTTGCGCATTATCAAGCGAGGAGCGAGGTTGTTTAAAGGCTTTAAATGCAAAAAAAACCGCGACCAAGAGCGCAACGGTCAACAAGCTGAGTATTTGGTTGCGTTGCTTACTTTGCTTATTGGCATTGACTCCATCCTCTAAGTCCGACTCTCTTAAAAGCCACTGTTTAAATCGTCTCATTAGTGTCCTCCTGTGATGATGTACAGATGGGTGGATTCACCTGGGGCCAAGGTATAACGATCAAGCGAGGCGCTCCGGCTGGCGTAACTGTAAAATTGCGCTTCGGTCAGTGTCACGGTGTCACTGGATTGATTTTTAACTTGATAAATAAGCCCGGAGAAAGGGCGACCGACAAACAGGGTTTGCGGAATAATGGCCAGTGGTGACGTGTCTTTAGGGAGTGTCTCTGGGTCAATCGGATGGACACGAAACCCTGGGATAGGCGTCTTGGAGCGCTGCCAATGTATCATTTGTTTGGAGAGTTGCCCCAAGGCCAAAGGGTATTCGAGATCTTTTTCAAAGACACTTTTCTCTGCAGTAGAGCGAAGAGAAATAAACTCATTCACCACCGCAGGGACGGCTTTTGGATTAATAAAAAGCGAGAAATTTTGGCCTTTTTCTGTGGTGACGTGCGCGGTAAAAGGCAAGGCGATGTTGAGTTTGACGGTAATAGAGCCCGATTGGTCTCGTTGATTGGCTTTAGCGAGACAAAATCCTCTAGGGCAATGAAGGTTTACTATCTTGTCGTCTTTCACCACTAAACGATTGGTGTTGACCGAGGATAAGGGCAACACAATGGTGTCATTTTGCTCAAAATAGTAGGTCTTTGCGTCAATCGTATGGGCGTGGCTTATGATGGGTAACAACAAACCAACAAAAGCATAAATCAAGCGTATTTTCATAACGGTATCTCTTTAGCGATGGTGTGAAGTTCAATCAAGCCACTTGAATAATTGGCTTGGAGTAGATACGTCACGGGCTCAGGGTCGAGTGTGCGCCCCGCGATGGTTTTGTTGAGTGTGCCTCTGACCCGTATTTTCATTTCATTGAGATTGATGGACAGCGTGTCAACTTCAAAAAAACTGGTGACGTCGTTCTCGATGATAAATTCGGCTTCTCGCATTAACTTGTCTTGTAAGCCGCTCCAGTATTTAGGCGGCACGTAGGTAATGAGTAAGTTGAATTGACGTTTAACGTTAGAGGGCGTGACATTAAATTTTAGGTGTATCCACCAATCGGCCATCATAGAAAGATACGCTTCATCAACCGCATCGCTTGAGATCGTAAACGCTCGGTCGATATGAGGTGGCACGAAGGTGCGCTTTTCCGCTTGGTTTTGACTTAATAAAGCAAAACTCAACCCAGCGGTTCCTAAGGCGGTGATCAACACCACCGCGGTGAGGACGTAATTGATAAAGCGAGCCGCTTTAAGCGCCTCGCCGTTATGTTCATTGAGCATCAGTAAATCCAATATTTTTTTGTGGCGGGGGGCGTGCGTTTAAAAATGGTTTTATTCGCTGTGTCATCCCCATACCAGTGGATGAAGTGAATGATGAATTTGGGGCCGTGTCGGACTTTTAAGCTGCGAATGGTGAGGAAAAATCCGATACACACGGCGACCGCGACCAACCGATTGATGTTGAACAACATTAAAAACAACAAGATAGAAGGGAGTATTTCATCGATTGGAAATCCGACTATTTTGACGTCGGTTTGTAAGTAGTTTGGAAAAGCGAAGAGGGTTTGTTTGTCTTGATGATCCATGGTGAAATAAGGCGAATAGTTTCGCGCTCTCCTTATGTGGTTTATAAGCCTACAAACCCTTTACCGACTTCCCAGAACACCACGCCAACGAAAAAGCCGATGATGCCACCCACCCAGTTCTTTTGCATGATGCCAACGATGATGCCGCCAATCAGGCCTGCCACCAGAATGTAGAACTCGCCAGAAGACCCCGTTCCGACCGTGTTGGTCACGGTATCTTTACCACTGGCAAAAAGGTCATCAGCGTAAGCGGGTGACGCACAGGCAAAGTAGACGGCCATGAGCGTACAAAAGTGACGCCAATACATAAGAGGAAGGTTGAAGCGTGAGGTTTTATCTTTCATGTGGTTACCTTTAAATGTAAATAAAAGAGGCACGACATCGCACCGCCTTTATCAAAAGGGGTGTCGTGCATCTGGTGGGTTGAAAAATGGACGTTGTTAGTTCCCCATATTTTGGGGAATGCTTTGGGCCGCATGAGTGAAGGTGTTGCCGTTGAGCCCCATGGTTCTTCTCGATTACATTAAAGGCAACAAGGAAGCGTTTACATACTTCAAACCGCGATTGCGACTGACGTGTTGTTTCCAATTTTGAGGGGTCATGATCGTATTCTTGAGTTTACGATAATGTTTTTTGCGAGCATTCTTTGATGGTGGTGGCGTGAGTTGACGGACTGATTGGGTTTGTTTTTGAACCGAAACGAAATGAACACCTTTCCAATAGAAAGGAAAGGGGAGGCGGTCAGTAAAAGGCAACAAAGCAGCAAATGCCATGTATTCACGCCCGACCGAGCCCAGTACTTTGAAGCTGACAAAATCCCCTTGTTCAACAAAGCGGTCCAATAAACTCCCCGCCTCATTTTCACGACAATATCCGTATACAATTTGCATTATTTAAACTCCTTTTAAGGACATTGTTTTGCTCTTTTAAAACAACAAAACAATGGGCTCTCTCTCAAGAGCCGTGCTACAAACTGGCTTGTGTATTCTTGTAGTAGAATACGCACACCCAAAGGGTGTGGTGTCTGGTATTCCCAAGTAACTCTGTTGAACCACTCAACCAGCGTGCTTAATTGAGTAGAAAAACAGCCTTGGACGTCGCCCCAGATAAGGCTCCTGAACTTTTTAGGCATATTACGCAGGCCTGCGCCCATCTGCGGCGCTTTTTGCAATAGTGAAGGCAGCCACTCTTACGGTGATGCGGGTGTTGGTATGCAGATGGAATAAAAAGCCGACGAATGTGTTTTTCGACTTTGAGTTCAAAGACTGCGATATCAACGTAGTCAGTATTAATCAACATTAATGGGGAAGACAATGTTTGAAAACATCGGAAACGCACAATGGACTTGGTGTTCGATAGCTCGTGAAAGAACGGGGCCAAAAGGGTTTTCTGAAGAACATGCTCTGATGTATAAGGCGGAAACGGTCTGCTATCCTGGTTGGGCTCCAATAGGCTAAACCAGGAGTACTAGCAACAACATCTTTTCGTTGTGGATTAAGGTAAGCTTTATGACGTTTTTGTGAGCGTCTCACTAACCCGCTCGTGAGTATAACCATGAGCTAAAGCCCAGCGATGGAGATCTTCAATCGGCATAGGTTTGGCGTAATAGTAACCTTGATGTTGAAAGACGCCTCTGAATAAAAGCCCTTTAGCTTCGAGTTTATTTTCAACTCCTTCCGCTACTAGATTGAGCTCTAATTGTTTAGTCATCTTAATATACCCATCGAGAACAGCGGACTTTCCTTCATCAATGGACCGTGTAAACATTTTGTCTATCTGGAACCGCGTGTTTTCTCTGGAATTTTTTGTCTCAATCCTGTCTACGTTCATGGGTAAGGCAAGCCGATTGTAAGAGTCGTACTCTATACAATATGCAACGTTATTAAACGTTTGACACCGATCTCCCACATCGTTAATCTGTAACGGCACTGGCAAAATCCAGTGCCGGGCGTAGGAACCCGTTTTGTTTTTCTCAAGGCGCATGGACGTCAGCTTTTTGCTGGTTTTTTTCATGTGCGGCTTCGGCACATCTAAACATGGTGGCTTTGCTTATCTATTAGGCAAAATGCATCTGAATTATGGTGGGCTGGGCAGGGCAGCTTCGGCTGGCCGTGTCCTTGAGAGCGGTATTCCTACCCCTGTTCAGTTCACCACCCGAAGCGTAGGAACTCCGAGTGGTGATTTAGCAGGCTAAATCTCAAGGAGGCCATCATGCCAAATCTAACAATCCTTTCTAAAGACATCCGCACACTTGATAATTTGTATTCGTTAAATGACCTGCATAAAGCGAGTGGTGGACACAATCGACATCGTCCAAGTATTTTTATCAAGAATCAGCAAACTCAAGAACTGGTTAATGAAATTGAGCAAAGCAGTAATTCCTGCTTTGCTGTAAACACCAAACGTGGCGGTAGTAATGCGGGGACTTGGGTATGCAAAGAACTTGTTTATTCTTATGCAATGTGGGTTAGCCCTAAGTTCCATCTAAATGTCATTCGTGCGTTCGACAGTATGCCCACAGCTGCAGCTCTTCCAGCTCCAACCGTTCCGCAAGACCTCTCCTTAAACGACTTAATTTTTGAGTTGGCGAAGGCGAAAAACGTAACAAGCCAAAATGTTCATGTGTACTACAATGCCGTATTCAACACCAATACTTGGTTCCAAGAGCATGGATTCGAACATGCGTTGGCAAAAAGAATATTAAAACAAGACTTGGCAAATGAGTTGCGCAGTCAAACCCCTGAACTACAATTCCTTAAGCAACAAGCTAGAGAGAATGGTTTAGCATTAGTGGATGAAAGTGAATATCAAAGCTTCCAAGGCCGAATGCAAATGCAGCAAAAGCAAATCGAGAAGTTGGTAGATGATGTAATGGCGTTAAGTCGAAATCATAGTGCGCTAACAAGACATGTTCTGTGATAAGTATTACTAATATTTAGTAACTCAATGGAAGAGTGATGATCTACTTGAAATCTACTATGATTAGATTTGATGAAATTTGTCATGCTTCCTTTCAATCTCCTGAGAAGCTACAAGAACATTTAGAACTGATAGCTAAGGTAAAGGTGTATATCAGTTGGTAGACCAGAAAGGCAACTTTGAACGTAAGGCAGACCAAAGCGACAAGCTTTCGTGTCATAAGGACTATCTCCATATACCTCGATGATGCTTGGAGTGTTTGTATTAACTGCGACATGCAGTTTTGTCTGCACTCTACGTTGGCCATCCGTACTATGCTCTAACCTAAATATAAGTCGATGACCCACCCAGTGGTATTGAGAAGATTCTCTTCACCATAAGGGTTTTCGTGAAGACTAAATCAGTGAATATACCTGCACTATCACACTTACTTTGTTTAAGTCGGATCCATCCACTTCTAGTTTCTTCATTAATTTAAAAGGTCAGAGAGTTCGTTTAATAGCCGCTTGATTGTGTTGCTTCAAGTTGATTTTTATAATGAGGCTAAGGTATATGATTAAGACGTATGACGAGTGTAGTTGATTAGATCGTAGGTTCGAGACTTAGCGTCATCGAACTATGCTACAAAGCTTTACGTAGAGCAAAATAAACTGAAATAATTTCAAAATTATTTTCAAAGATGGCTCTATTGAAGTTTCAATATAAACAAAGGCTTAGTTCTTAATTGTTCGTTATGTGAACATGACAGTTGACGATGCGATGATCAGATCCATCAAATGGGATTACATTAAAAACACTTTTCTAACTAATATTCACTTCGAAGCAGCGAGACGCTGTATTAATTTGAATAATCCAACAAATATCATTATTAAGTTATTCGTTAGATTATTTACTCCTTATATTTAGTAACAAGAGTAAATTTGTCATGGACATTATTTCTAATCTGTTTGACATGGCACCATTTGTCGCATTATTTATTACACTCTCATTGGGTTATATGGTTGGTAAAATTACTATCGGCCGATTTGTTTTAGGCGGGGTAGCCGGAACATTATTAATGGGCGTAATTATTGGACAATTTGGTGTTCAGATTGATCCCGGCGTAAAAAGTATTTTCTTTGCGCTCTTTATTTATGCTGTGGGTTATCAAGGCGGTGCGCAATTCTTTAAAGCCCTTAACTTCAGAACCATTAACATTCTGCTCTCTGCGGTTGTTATGACGGTTTCAGGCTTATTATGTGTGCTTGCTGCTGCGTGGTTATTTGACCTAGATAGAGGTACTGCTGCAGGTCTAGCGGCTGGTGGCTTAACTCAATCTGCAATCATTGGTACTGCAGGCGATGCGATTGCACGTTTAGGCGGCGTATCCGAAGAAGCCAAACACCTAATGCAAACTAACGTCGCTGTTGGTTACGCCGTAACATATATCTTTGGTTCTTTAGGTCCAATCTTGATGGTGACTTGGGTATTCCCAACGCTCATGAAGTGGGATATCCGATCTGAAGCTATCGCTCTAGAAGAGAAAAACTCGAACGGCAAACGCGATTTAGCAGACGGCGAATTTAACGCGGTAACCGCTCTAGTGACACGTGCTTTTAAAGTAACTAACGACGATAAACTGATTGGGAAAACGCTAGCACAATTGAATCAATCATCACTTGCTGCGTGTATCGAACTTATTGAGCGCGACGGAAAAGAGCTAAGTGCAGACAAGTTCACAGCGCTTAAAGCAGGCGACCTTGTTGTGGTTACCGGCCGTAGAAATGCGGTTCATGAGCTACAGAGCGAGGCACAAAGCAATGAAGTAGCATTACCGGAAAGCTATGAAGTTATTGAAGAAAATCGTCAACTTATCGCTGATAACCGCAAGCTAATAGGTCGCTCGCTAAAAGAAATCAAAGACAGCTCAAATCAACGCTCATTCCGCGGCGTGTATGTGACAGACTACATGCGTGCAGGTACTTCAGTGGCCATTACTCAAGACCTTATTGTTGAGAAGAACGATGTTATCCAGCTAACGGGTACGGCTCAAGACATCAACCGAGTTGAAAAATACATCGGTAAGCGAATGGGTTCTGCGACTATGACTGACTTCATCGTACTCGGTTTCGGTATGGTGTTGGGCCTTCTTATTGGCTTAATTAGCTTCAAGATTGCAGGTATTCCCGTAACGATTGGTTCTGGTGCAGGTTGTTTGATCTCTGGTTTACTTGTTGGTTGGTTACGTAGCCGAAACCCACATGTCGCTCAGTTCCCAGTGGGTGCAGCAAACTTCATTCGTGACTTTGGTCTAGCGGCATTTGTAGGTATTGTTGGCCTACAAGCAGGCCCCCAAGCGGTTGATACCATCAAAGAACACGGTATGTCACTTCTGTTCTTGGGTATGGCAGTCACCATCATTCCACAGATTATTTCATTCTTCTTCTCGTACTTTGTATTGAAGATCAAGAACCCAGTAGAAGCGTTAGGTTGTGTGACTGGTGGTCGAAGTGCAAACCCAGCATTCGCAGCATTGATGGAAAAAACAGGCAATGCAACGCCAGTATTCTCTTTCACTGTGACTTACGCAGTAGCCAACGTGTTACTGACTCTATGGGGACCAATTATCGTCGGCATTATTACCGTTAATGCGGGTATGTAATTAAAACCGCGAACTCATTATAGATTTAAAACAATTATCAACTTATTAACAGACCTACCCAATCAAAAAATAGGGTAGGCCTGAATAATCACACTTAAGTAAAACACTTTATTTAATTAGAAGTGTTTAAGATTAAATTATTAGGTAAATATTATGACTACAAAAAATACTACTATCGACTTTTCAAAATTCGCTAATTTAAGCCCGTTTGAATTAAAAGACAAATTAATTGAAGTCGCGCAAACAGTACCAGACCGTGCTTTATTAGATGCAGGCCGTGGTAATCCAAACTTCCTAGCAACGCTGCCACGTAAAGCATTTATTCGTTTAGGTGAATTCGCAGTAATGGAAGCGGAGCGTACATACTCATATTTAGACGGTAGCTTTGGTGGTATTCCAGATGGTGTTGGTATTGTTGAGCGTTTTGATTCTTACGCAAACAACAATCAACAGAACCCAGGTGTTCAATTCATTGAAAAAGCTCTGAGCTACGCAAAAGATCGCTTAGGTATTGAGAAGCAAGTGTTCTTAAATGAGCTTGTGAATGCGTACTTAGCGTGTAACTACCCAGTACCACCACGCATGTTGACGAATATCGAAAGCGTAGTAAAACAATACATTGCAGAAGAGATGTACGGTCCAATGCCAATGACGACGGATTTCGATCTGTTTGCAACGGAAGGTGGCACTGCATCAATGACGTACACGTTCCAAACCATGTTTCACAACGGTCTACTAAAGAAAGGCGATAAGGTTGCGTTGATCACACCAATCTTCACTCCTTACTTAGAAATCCCTGAGCTTTCAGAATACGAACTAGAGATTGTAGAGCTTCGTTTAGATGAGACAACATGGCAGTTACCTATGTCTGAAATCGAGAAGCTTGAAGACAAAGACATCAAACTGCTGTGTGTGGTGAACCCTGCAAACCCTGCATCAGTGAAGTTCTCTGATGAGACTCTGAATAACCTATCAGACTTCGTGAACACACAACGTAGTGATCTGTTCATTATCACCGATGATGTGTACGGCACATTCGCAGACGATTTCGTTTCTCTGTTTGCCAAACTTCCATACAACACGCTTTGTGTTTACTCATTCTCTAAGTACTTTGGTGCGACAGGCTGGCGCCTTGGCTCGATTGCGATTCAACACAATAATGTGTTCGATGATGCAATGCGTAGCCTACCAGAAACGCGTCAACTTGAACTGGATGAGCGTTACAAAACGTTAGACCCAGAACCACGCGGTATTAAGTTCATCGACCGTATCGTTGCCGACAGCCGAAGTGTTGCACTCAACCACACAGCAGGTCTTTCACTACCACAACAAGTTCAGATGGCACTGTTCTCATTGAATTGCCTAATGGACTCAGAGCAAAACTACAAAGAAGCGTGCAAACGTATCATTCGCGAGCGCTACAAAACGTTGTACAAAAACATGGGTGTAGAAATTGAAGAAAACAAAGATCGTGTGGACTACTACACATTGCTTGAGCTCGACACTTTGGGCGGCAAATTGTACGGCCCAGCTTTCGTTGAATGGTTCAAAGCGAATGAAAAGGGCAAAGACTTCCTGTTCCGACTTGCACACGAAACAGGCGTTATTTTGCTTCCTGGCAAAGGCTTCGATGTAGTTCACGCTTCTGTTCGTGTGTCACTGGCTAACCTGACTCACCATGAGTATGAACTAATTGGCCGCGCAACTCGCAAGGTGTTAGACGAACACTTCTCTGAGTTTCAAGGCGCATAAGTTCTAATCAAGCTTAGAAGTGAATACATGATTTTAAGTCATCAATGTTCAAATCACTAAGAATAAGCCTCGGCGATGTCGAGGCTATTCCGACCAAATAAGCACAGTGTTCAAGTAGCTATCTATTGGATGCAATCGTTGTGTTTATTTAGTCGCCAAATCCAAGCGAAATTCATTCCGACAAAATCAGAAGAGCGGCGTATGAAAAGTATTATTTCTATTCAATCTCACGTGGTTTATGGGCATGCAGGCAACAGCTCTGTGGTTTTTCCAATCCAAAGAATGGGACTCGATGTGTGGCCAATCCATACTGTTCAGTTCTCGAATCACACTCAATATGAGCAAGGTTGGACAGGCCAAACATTTAGTTCAGACGATATTCGACACTTAATTCGAGGCTTAGACAACATCAGTGCATTGAAAGACTGTGGCGCAATCCTTTCGGGTTATCAAGGAAGTGCAGACCAATGCAAAGCGGTTGCCGAGGCGGTTAACCTCATTAAAGAAAAGAACCATAGCGCACTCTACATTTGTGACCCTGTAATGGGCGACCCGGACAAAGGTTGCATTGTTGATGATGGCGTGAAAGCGGCTATTGTCAAACATTTGCTGCCCATAGCTGATGTCATCGTGCCAAATCAATTTGAGCTGAGCGAATTGACCGATACCAAAATCGACTCGCTTTATGATGCGGTTACGGCCTGTAAGAAAGCGCTGGAACTTGGGCCAAAAATGGTGCTCGTGAAACATCTGCACTCATTATCCGATGATGCGTTCAGCATGATCCTAGCAACGAAAAAAGCATGCTATTTAGCCCAACGACCGAATATCGAATTTGAGAAACAGCCAGTTGGTGTTGGCGACCTTATCTCTGGCCTATTTACTGCGGGATTAATGAAAAGAATGTCTCCGGTGGCTGCATTTCGTCATGCAAACAACGCTGTCTATGGTGTGTTGGAGCTGACTAAGAGTTATGGCACTTGGGAATTACAAACGATTAATGCTCAATATGAATTTGTTGAGCCGACCCACGATTTCAACGTGGTCAAAATAGGCTAGAGCGATTAACTCCAACAGTGCTTAAGGTCAAGCTAAGGGGGGCGACTATTCGATGGGTAGCGTCCTACAAACGAGATTACGAATTAAGCCGGATACTAGCTATATTACGACCACAAAGAGATGGACTTCACTTTACCCTATTTATTAACCTCTCTGTTTTTTAGGTTCCTTATTTATTAAACAGAGTCTCTGAATCATTTTAGAGAACACTAAATGAGCCTAAATATGAACCGTCTAATCTCTTCGGGTCTTACCGTTGCTTTGTCATTCCTGGTAGTGGCTTGTAGTTCACCTCACACGCTAGACGTACGCGTAAACAAAGACAATTACAAAGAAGTCACTGTAGAAGATGCATCATCAGTCGCTGAGCCATTGCGTATTTGGGCGAGTGAGTCGCCAGACTTCTTATACTCTCCAACTGATCAAACCACACCGATTACTGTATCAGGTGATCAACTGAACATCTTAGCGTTGTCCGGAGGTGGCGCAAACGGAGCTTTTGGTGCGGGTATATTGATAGGGCTTGAAGAGTCAGGTCAGCTGAAGGACTACTCCATAGTGACTGGCATCAGCGCAGGAGCGTTAATTGCACCGTTTGTGTTTATCGGGGGAGATGCGTTTTCGAAGATGAAAGAAGTAATGTTGAACATTAATGATAAATCAGTGCTCGGAAAAAAGAACTTTTTGAACACTGTCTTTAAAGATGCGTTTACCGATGGAGAAAACTTGTACCAGTTTATTGCTGAGGCTTTCCCTGAACCGATGATTGAACAAATTGCAACGCAACATCGCAGTGGCAAACGTCTGTTTATTGGTAGCACTCATTTTGATTCTGGTGAGCTTGTCATTTGGAATGTAGGTGCAATAGCAAATAGCGACATGCCAGATAAGTCTGAACTCATATATAAAGTGTTGGCCGCAAGTGCGTCTATTCCTGGCGTGTTCCCACCGCAGTTCATCGATGTAGAGCATGAAGATGAAATCTTTGAAGAACTACACGTCGATGGCGGTTTAGCGACTCAAGTATTCTTCAATCCCTCTAACTTCGACTATCAACAGATCTCAGATTCACTTGGGTTAGAAACACCACCACAACTCGATGTTATTCGAAATGGTGCGCTGAAAGCCCCGTATCACTCGTTGAGAGATAAGGGACTCGATTTGGTAGCAAAGAGCGTCTCAAGCCTGACGCTTGCACAAACGCGTGGTGATTTATATCGAATGAAATACATCTGTGAAATCAACAATATCGATATGCAATTTACTTATATGGAACACGACTTTGGTTATGCAAAACGCACCAAAGACATGTTTGATGAACATTACCTATTAACCATATACAAATATGGTTATCACAAAGCAACTCAAGGCAAACCTTGGGTAACCGAATTACCTTAATTAGGGATATTATCAAATGAAAAGAACAGCATTAACGCTACTTATCTTAGCAACCTCTAGCGCTGCAATGGCACAAAATGCAACCTCAATGGATCAGCAAAAAGTCGACAATGACATGCTACAACTGGCCGATGTTCAGCAAGAAGCGGCTTTGATCATGGTTGAAGAGAATTCGGACTACGTGGCGATTGATTACATTGGAAAGTGGGTTGAAGTGAACAATTACGTCACTCACAAAGAAGCCAAGCAACGCCAGCTTCAAAAGAGCACCAAGAAATACATTTACTCGCAAACGGGTGAAACTCTAGAGTCCATTGAGCAGCGTATTGCTGAACATATTCAAGCGGATCAACCTAGATATTTCAGTGTCGATGTTTATCGCAATTACCACGGTGATTCAGGCGACTTTAACTACTTAGCACGAGTTATCGAATATATTTAAGTTGTTAATTACACATCAATGATAGAACCTACTGACTTAAGTAGGTTTTTTTTTGCTTAAACCAGACGAATTCATCTCACTATTATTATCTGACAAAGTAGATATTTCGTCAGTCTGTGATAATTTAAATATATAACGATTAAAAATAAGCACACCAAAATGAATTTTAGCATTGAACAACTTCTCGCGTTCGTTACCGTTTATGACCAGCTCTCTTTCAGTAAAGCTGCCGTTAAGCTCAACAAGCACAGAACGACAATCGGACAGGTAATTACAAACCTTGAAGACCAACTCGCAGTAAACCTTTTTGAAAGAGTCGGCCGCTCGGTAGAGCCCACTGAAGACGGGCATCTTCTTTATCACTATGCCAAGCAAACCATTGAGCAAGCACGTACCTTCGACAAATTTGCGTTGAGCCTTTCTTATGGGGGATTAGAAAACATCACAATCGCTTATTCAAGCGTGATTCCTCAACGTGTCCTTGTCGATATTCGAAAGCAACTCAAACGTGATTTCCCAATGATGCGAGTTAACTTTCTGGTTCGTAATAAGAAAGTGATTAAGCAAGGGATACAGGACGGTGAGTATCACTTCGGTTTGGTGAATGTTCACGATAGCCGTGCGATGCACAGTTTAGACGCAACTTTTTTAGGCCATATTGAATTCTATCCGTTCGTACAAAAGGGCGGTGAATTTACCAATTTAGACAAAGAAGATGTACTGGTTGCTTTAAGAAACTCGAAACAGTTTGTACTGAGATCTCTGATTGAAGAAGGGATGTCGGAAAAAATCGTTGTAAGTTCAGACCACGAAGAGATCGATCAACTTGCGTTGGTGATCAAAATGGTGGAAGAAGGCTTGGGTTGGGCACTTTTACCTAAATCATTTTTCTCTGACCCAGAGTTTTCTCAACACGAAATTGAACCAATTCAAACAGCTCAAATGGTTGAAGGTTTCAAATTTGGTTTTGCATTATGGTGTCCTCATTCGAAACAGGTCAGTGATATCAAGGGCTCTTTGACTTCAGTAATTTCAGAATACCGAGAGCGATTAATCAGTAACTACCGACCATAAATTTTTCATTTCAATGGTTTATATGTATTAATTCTTGACCGTAACTTACGCAGTTATTTCCCCAAAAGGCTCACTTAGA
>NZ_JAKRRY010000054.1 GCF_026191675.1 Vibrio qingdaonensis
GAACGCTCAATATAGCTACTAACCTATTGACTGAAAATTGAATTGGTAGATGAAAGACAGCATCATATAAGAATGGAAAACGGCTTTTAGCCATTATAGCCGAGCTAGATTTAAGGGAAAGTTATGAGTTTTAAGTCATGGAATAGCTATATGCAGTTTAGCTGTTCAGTTCGAAATAAATCGCGATATATTTTAGATGAAGATTCGCAAAGCTTTCTTCAAGGTATCAAGGATACTTGCGAAAGTCGCGTAGAAGTGATTGAACCGAACTCTGAGATGTGGAGAGCACAAATGGGGCATGATAGCTTGCCACTTCTACAAGATGATATTCATGTCGATGATATATTCATACCTTATCCTGAGAAAAGAATGAGACCTTTACCTGACAGTGCTTCTGAGGGAAGAGCAAACTCCAAGGGGATTCCTTGTTTGTATGTTGCATCTGAAAAAGAAACCGCAATGTCTGAGATTAGACCTTGGTTGGGTTCGATAATATCAGTGGCGAGATTTACCAACTCTAAAGAACTTCGAGTAATCGACTTCTCAAGACATCACAATGATAAATTACCTTTTTATTTGTCAGAACCTGATGAAGCCAAAAGAATTGAAGCTGTATGGACTAATGTAGATAAAGCTTTTTCTCAACCAGTTACAAACAGTGATCAAAAGTCAGATTATGCACCCACTCAAATTATTGCTGAGTTAGTGAAATCATTGGGTTATGACGGCATAGCTTTTAGAAGTTCACTTGGGCGAGGGCATAATGTAGCACTTTTTAATTTGAACAGTGTTACCTTCAAAGACAGTAGCTTGTTTCGGGTTAATGATGTTCAGTTCTCGTTTGAAAGTAGTAATGACGAACGCTACATATAGTAAGAATTTAAGGTTTCAAGATACTTTTTCTAATCTGACCGAAATGATTTTGCTCAGCACGCATAAAACGTTTTTGTCCAAGGACGTGCTGGTGCTGATCTCTGCAAACACGGCTTTGCCCCCAAAACGTGCCAGCTCGATTTAGGGCCGATAAATTTCGTCCCTGATTTATCGGCACTGCCCGAGCGAACGGAAGTAAAGATTCGGTGAGCGATTTCTCCCATTTTCGGTCAAAAATGGCATACCGCTCTAAAATCATCGCTTGTATTGTTATGCAGTCATGCAAAGAAACCGAAACTGTTTACACACAGAGTTTTTCTACTAGCTCAGCAAAAGACGCATCGATAGTATGACCCGCTGTGTCAATCTTGATGACATCTGTTTTCCACTTGTCGTAGTGGCGATTCTGTACCTGTTGCCAATTTGGTAGATTTAGGTTCTCAATTTCATTATCTCGTGTCTTAACTCTGTGCTCGTGCTCAGTGAGATCTGAGCACACAACCTCGATATTAACGAAATTAGCCCCTGTACTTTTTGCAACATCTTGCCATTCGTGTCGTGTTAGCTCTATTGGATTACAAGAGTCTGAAATAGAGCTAATCCCGAGAGCCAAATTATCTCTAATTATTCGGTAACTTAATCTGTACCCCTCCCCTTCAACTTTGAAACTACATAGATCTCTAAGCCCCTGCTCGAAGGTGTCGATACGCACATACATTGCGCCTGTACGGCTAGCAAGTAACTTAGCCAGTGTAGATTTTCCTGAAGCTGGAAGACCTGAAAATATGTACAAAGTAGGAGTGCTCATTTCGCCTCTTTTCCTTCTGTTTCTTTACGCAATTAGTGAACACAAGCCCGTATTTAACAGTACTGATGAACAGTATGGCAGAGTTACCTACAAACTCTACCAGATATCACCTAATGCATGGAGTTGAATAATCTGATGAAAATTCTGAATAGGTTGAATCCAAGACTATCGGTCTAGGATGAAAGCTTTTGTCCATTTTCTATCACGAACGGCATCATTTGAAGTGGTGTCGTTCTGCTACTTGGGAGATGGTAAACTCTTTGATGGGTAGGTTTCGTCCTAAGCTTCAAACTCAGATCTGCCCCAAACTGCGTTGGAGTAGAAGCTCTACTATTATTGATAACCTGTCTTTTCTCATATCTAATCTAATGCCATCACAGCTAGTTGATCGACCTGAATGTAAAGCAAGGTATGCTCTTGTGAAACAGCTAATGGGTGCATAAAGCCTTGTTTTTTAATCTGCTATAATGGTAGCAAATAATGCCAAAAAAAACCTTAATTTGTCACTATAGTAGCAATGGAGACCCGTCACAGTGATGGAATTTTTTGCCATTCGTGTTAATGAAGTAATGATTGTCATTACTCTATATTTGCTACAATAATAGCAATTAGACTATGATTGGCGTTATAATTGATACCATAATAGCAACTTACGAGGCATGTATGTTATCTCTTTATACCGCTTATGATTTGCAGATGGAACTCAAAGAGTTTATCAAGTCTGCTCGGAAAAAAGATAAACTCAGTGTTCAGAAGATGGCCGATCTCTCTGGCGTACCTTACGCGACGATCCGAAAGTTTGAGTCATCTGGCAACATCTCATTGCGTCAGTTCCTCATGCTTTATGAGACAGTCGGTGACTTGAAAAAAGTGAAAGAGCTAACAAAGTCGTCTGAGCCTGAATTTAAATCAATAGAGGATGTGCTTCGATATGCTTAAATCAGCCCTAACCGTAAAACGAACGCTTAGCACAGGTGAAAAGGTATTTGTCGGCAAGCTAGTTGAAAATAGTAAGCAAAGCTTCTTTCAATTTGATGAGGCTTATTTAGGCGCTCACTCAACCTCTCTGGCTCCGTTCAATTTAAAGGCTGATACAAGCCTACAAGTTGCGCCTAGAGGGCCGCATTACGGCATTCATGGGGTATTTGGAGATAGTCTCCCTGATGGTTGGGGCCTTTATCTCATGGATCGTGTATTTAGACAGAACGATCATAACCCAAAGGAAGTTACCGCCCTAGAGCGTTTGGCTTATCTGGGTGACAGATGCATGGGGGCGTTGAGCTATGAGCCTGAATTAGATTTACTTGATGAGTCCAAGGAGTCGATTGATATCATTACCCTTGGCCGAGCTGCGATTGAAGAGTTTGAAGGCACCGAGTCTGCTTTGCTTGAGCACTTGATGAATACTGGTGGTTCGGGTGGTGCTAGGCCAAAAATGAACGTGACACGTTTATTGAATGGGCAATATTCAACATTAGATGACGCACTAGGAACAAAGCTTATCGTAAAACTGACATCTGAAAAGTTTGACTTGAAGCACTCTGAATCATTAGTCGAATATTGCTACATGCAGATGGCCCGTAATGTCGGCATTGAGGTTCCTGACTTTGATTTAATTGATGCAGGTAATGGACGATTTTGGCTAGAGCAGGAACGATTTGATTGCACCGAGCAAGGCGGTCGAATCCATATGATTTCTGCGTGTGGGTTGTTAGATGCACCGTTTCGAGAGCCTTCTTTGGACTATGTGGATTTAGTTAAAGCTACGCGCATCATGTGTAGTGTCACTGAGTCTCAGAAGCTCATTAAGCGCTGCATGTTTAATTACCTAACTGTTAACCAAGATGATCACAGTAAGAACTTCAGTTTCCTTGCCAGTGACGCCGATAACTGGACGCTATCGCCTTTCTACGACATTGTTTACAACCCTAACCCTTACAAAGAGCATATGACGGCATTTGGTGGTAATGGCCGAACGCCAAAGAACGCACTAGACCAGTTAGCTGCTCAGTCGGGGTTGTCATCAAAGAAAGCGATTATGGTTATGGCTGAGGAAATATTTGAAACAACACGCTCGTTTAGTCTTGAGGCCAAACACCTGGGCTTGTCCCCTAATCTAATCAAGGAGATTGATAAGGATATGGTAGAAAAATTTAAGGCGCTGTAAGTGTAGGATGAATCAAATTCGCCATGACTTTGTAGATGATTTGAGGGTTTTACATGACAGTAAGAACTGGTTTGATTGCTTCTCCATAGTGAGCGATCAACTCTGCATCTAAACGATCATTTTTGGCTCTGCGGCCAATAGCTCCAGCGAATCGTTTTATGTGGACAGGGTTTGCTCTGACAATAGGTAATTTAGCCTCTGCACATGCAAGAACAAAAGGCATTTCTAATCGGCCTGTTGCTTCAATAACTATACGTTCAGGATTATGACTTTTAATCGTTTTGAGTGCTTTCTTGATGCCTTTATCATTGTTCTCTACTGAGAAAAATAGATCTAGTGGCCTGATGTGGATGTCTAATTGTGTTTTTCCGGTATCAACTCCAACGTTGATGCTTTGATTGATTTTGGTATTCATAATAAGCTAACTCATGCTTGCGTAATGCGGGTTCGAGACCCAGTCGACTATTCGAGGTTTATGCTTGAAGTCCTATGTAGCGTTCATGTTTGTTATCGGTCTCTCGATAGAGGAGCCAGCGTTTAAACGAACTGCTACATAGAAAGCTTTAGTTGCAGCTAAAGCCTGGGTCTCACATTACCCGATTGGAGTGCTTATTATCCATACAAACGGATTTAAAGTGGGAGTGCTGAATGATGTACTTTGGGCTATTGTCATTGGCGTTATCACGGGTCTTTGGTTTGACAGTATGATGTTGGGGATCGTCATCGGTATGGCCATTGTGACAAACACAATAAGTGCTTCACTCGCTGGTATCTTTATCCCTGTTATTTTAGATAAGCTAAAAACCGACCCTGCATTATCAGGTTCTGTCATATTGACTCCAGTAACGGATGTGTTTGGCTTCGTCGCATTTTTAGGCTTAGGTACACTATTTTTAATATAAATCCTCGCGTACAACGTTAGTTATTTTCGGGGGGTGATCTTACGTTGAAAAAATAGGTGTTGCCAACAGCGGACACCTATTTAGGGGGACGGAGTTAGTTGTGTAGTGGCTCACAGGATTTGGCTTCCTAATTAGAGACTCCCATGACAGTTCTCTGTGCTGATCCATATGTGAACCATACTGATTCTAATGTGCATTGTAATTTTTAGAACTTAAGCTCTAACGCGTTTTTGTCCAAAGATTAGTTTCAGTTATATCTGCCATGTTAATGCATACGGCAATCGTTTACGCCTCGTTATTCATTCGTAACTTGCCATCTTTCTTGTTGTGTCTGTGAAGTTGTCTGATACTTCGATACGTTTCATTGCGATGTTCATGGTGGGTTCGATTTTTTTAAGACGTGCTATATCACTGGCTATTCTTTTGCAGCCTAAAAACAAGATGCCATCAAGTGGTGTTATGACATCTCCAGCCTTGAGGCAACCAACGAGGGAGGTGGCAGAGAGTGGTGTTTTTGTCCCAGCAACGTAGCGGGTTGCCACAAACTCATTCGTATAGTGGATTTCTCTTGGTAACATTTGTTCGCTTTTAGCGTAAATCATTCCGCTTTGTTTACCATTAATAACTCGATGCTCTTTATACACTCGTGTTTCCTCGCCTATGGTGGCCATAGCTTGTGGTGCGCGGGTGATGAATAAGCGAAAAGGTAGATCTTCACTTGTGATGTAATCGACAAGGTTAAACGCTAATCTTGCTCTCGCGATCTCTCCGAGTGGTTTGTCACGACAGATTTGTAGAACCTGATCCCATTGGCTGGTCAGTCGAGTGCTTTCTTTATCGCTTCTAACTTTAACCTTTTGAATATCGTAGTGAATTATCTTTTCCATGGTTGATTTGGCCTTCCGTTTTGCTTGCTTCGTTAAATTCCAACCTAACATTATGTTTTTATAACAAATTATAAGCAGTTATCCACAAAGTTTGGACGTGACCTGTCTAAAACCTTCGTAGGTTGAGTTTATGCTCCTGGTACTAAATAGCTTGAAATCACCTAAAAATGCCGATAATTGTTTTCAAATTGAAGTAAAAAGCGCCAGTGATTCTTGAAGCAAGAATTAGAGCAACTGCCATTGATTTCTTGAGAGGTAATGGGGGTTGGTTAATCTCTGCACCCTCGTCAGGGTACCAATAGGCTGATACATACTTATAAGCTCTCATCCGATCCAAATTCACGAGTTGTGATCTGATTTAACTTTTTGGTGAAATTACCTCTGTTAATCCCTAAAACCCTAGCAGCCTTAGACTGATTACCGCGCGTATGAGTTATCAACTCAGTAAACAATATTTCAAACACAGCAGGAGTCACCCAAGACATATCAGAGCTAACTGATTGCTTATCAAACCATGTCGGTTCCAGTTCTGCTCGGATAAGTTTTTTTAAATGGTCTTTGTTGATTGGAGTTAGTTGGTCATTCATTGAAGTTGAAGGTCATAAAGAACTTTATCATTCTAACAAATTTACCATGAAATCGCCTTGAAATCAGCCGGCGAGGGAAATTACGAATACGATGGATCACTGCCCAGCGCAATAAGCAACGAGGACATTTTTAATCATAGGCTCAAAGCCATTCGTTTCCAAAAACACTCGACCAATCACTGTCCGGTGATGCCCATCCTCAACATAAAGCTCACCATCTCTATTACACAGAGAGCAATTTCGCTTTTCTTCTGAAAAATAGTAATCAGGATTGCTTTTAAGGTTTCGAGCACAACACTGACCACGTTCGAGACCGTGACGATTATCAGCGCAAGGAAATAAAACCACCCAAGTTTTGCCAACATCTCGGGGCTCTACACAGCAATACCATTAGCCAACAACCGTTCAATTGTTGGCCAGCTTATCTGCATACGCAGGTAATTATCTAAAAAGTACTCCATTTCACTCTCAAGGAACCACGATGCCTAGACCTAAACGCGCGTCCGGCAACCACTTTACCCGTGGCGGACAAATTACTTTTCACTCCATTCGGATGTTCTTTCAAGTCAACAATACCTTAGTCTACGCCGCCATTTGGTCGGTGATAGCGCTCACTGGCGTTCTTACCTGGCTACGCGCGCCCGATAACGCCTTTTGGTCTGTGTTCTACTATTGGCGCAATCATATCTATGCCAGCCTTGGACACGATCTTAACAGCGAAGTCACGACCTTCTGGAGCGGGAAACGCTACATTGGCACGCTCGCTTCCCAACTGGACAACACCCAACTCATCAATCTCTACGATAACGTGATACGCCAAATACAAATCAACTTTTTGATTGGCATCGGTATTGCTTTCACCATCTTAATGCTCGCCATGACTTTCTTTAAACGACAAGGCGAAAAACAAAGTGAAGATTTTCACGTCCGAGGCTTTCAATACGCAGAGCCCAAAGTGCTCACTAACGATTTAAAAAAACGGGCAAAGAAACTCAAAAAACAGGGCGTAGGAAACGGACGGATTTCTGATTTCAAAGTGGATGGGCAGGCCTTATTTAAACATGAGTTTGAAGTTCAACATATGCTCATCGACGGCACCACAGGGGCAGGTAAATCCGTCATGCTTCGTAAACTATTACGCTGGATACGTAAACGTGGAGATAAAGCCATTATTTATGATAAAGGCTGCACCTTTACCAGTAAGTTCTTTGACCCTACCCAAGACACCTTACTCAATCCCTTCGATGAACGCTGCGCCAATTGGGATGTGTGGTGTGATGCGAAAGAAGCCCCTGACTTTGAAAATATAGCCAGCGCACTTATCCCGCAACATGGCGAAGGCGATCCGTTCTGGGTGGATTCCGCTCGGACTATTTTTTCGAGTGCGGCGTATCGCATGAGCCAAGATGACAAGCCCTGCTCGACCGCAAGGCTGCTCAGTCTGATACTCACGTCTGAACTTGAAACCCTGGGTAATTTCCTGCAAGGCACAGAGTCTGCATCCCTGGTCTCGAAAGACATAAAAAAGACGGCCATCTCCATTAAGTCGGTGCTCGCCACCTACATCAAGAGCCTACGATTTTTGGATGGATTGGATGACAAAGACGCGAAAGGAAAGCCCAAACGCCAACCGTTTTCTATCACCGATTGGGTGCAAGACGATAAACAAAAAGGCTTTTTGTTCTTATCCAGTAACGCGCAGCAACACGCCTCTCTGCGTCCTTTGATTTCGACTTGGCTTGCCATTGCTTCTAACGCTATCTTGGGACTCAAAGACGATGAAGATCGCCGTATCTGGGTGATTATGGATGAAATGCCAAGTCTGCATAAACTGCCTGAGCTTGACACCATCATTGCCGAAGTGCGTAAGTTTGGAGGCTGTTATGTGATTGGTCTCCAGTCTTATGCTCAGCTCGTGAAAACCTACGGCAAAAACACCGCGGACGTCATTTTTGACTTACTCAACTCCCGTTTTTACTTTCGTGCCCCCTCCGCGCAAATGGCGCAAATCTCGTCAAAAGATTTAGGTGAGCAAGAGGTGGACGTGTCAAGAGAGCACATTTCTTACGGTGCAAATGCGTTGCGTGACGGGGTATCGATTGGTCACCAAACCGTCACCCGCCCGGTTGCCTCTAGCAGTGAAATCCAAGCCATGGATGATTTGCAATGTTACCTTCGCGTACCAGGAAGCAGCTTTATCACTCAACTGGATTTGCACTTTGATAAGATGCGAGATGTGACACCGGCCTTTATTAAACGTCATTACACCCCATCGCCCGCCATGACCAAGGCGTATCAAAAAGCGATTTACTTTGAGTGTGTCGCCCCAGGTATGCTCCTCAACGAAGAAGAGCGTAACGCACTCACAGAAATCCAAGCCAAGCAATTTGAAACGCCGGAAGAGATGAAGCTGGAAACCGACCAAATCCAACAAGCACAACGAAGTGAGACAGTCAAAGCGTTAGCCAGCAAGGAGTCGGAAAAGCTCAAATCAGACAATGACCATCAAGAGCGCGCTCCAAAAGAGCTTGAAGAGTCGGCGATATCTCAAGATATCGAGATGGAAGCGGGTGATATGGTTGAATAGCGCATCAAATAGTCGATAGCCACACAAGACAGAAATAGGTCATTGCAAACCAAATGTATTAGGTATTTTTATGTTACCGAGTTTGTCTAGATTAATCTTTGAGACCTTGGTCGTCTCACTCTTATTTTCTGCACTTTGTCTTATGCAGATCACCGAGAGTCAATTTCAGTGGACGCAACTTTTCATCGCGTCCACTGGCTTTTTATCACTGTATAGTTTGAAGCGCATCGTGGTTTTTTTGTTAAAAAACGCCCCAACACTCCTCACTACATCGTACTCACCTCTGCAGGATTCGCTTTACTCCTGAGCATCAGCATGGAGTACTCGTTATTTGGTTTATTGAATTCGATAGGCCTGACTTTCATGTACTTAGCACCCATCGTATTAAAAAGTGCACTGATTCAATCTTAGTCATGACAAGATATTTAGTTATAGTGCACCATAGAGACTGCACCCTAGAGCCTCATCATATCGAATAATCACTCAACCACTATTCCAAGCCTTGCCATTGCAAGGCTTTTTTACGTTCATTCATCAAGGATTAACCATGCCAAATAAGACCCTCTTTAATTCTGACCATCTACCGATATTAAAGAAACAATTACACACTATATTCGATCAACTTACCTTCGCTGAAATCATTCAGGGCAACGCCCCCGAAAAATACACATGGTTATCAATTTGCGCTCAAGCGGTAGGTTATGGTGACTGGGACGACTTAAAAGCGCAAGCAGTCACGCACCACGGGCCAACCCACAACATTCTATTTAACCAAGCATCCATCATTCCTTTCATCCAAAGTGTCAGAGTCAACTTGGGGGAGCACATCGACAATATTGAAGGCTTTACCCATGTCATACTAAGAAACTTAACTACCGAAGAGTTAAACGCCATGAATGGCAATAAAGAAGAGCTTCCACCACTACCCAAAGCGCCAACGTCCTATACGTTAGAATTAGGACCGAATACGGCCTATGCCCGCGACCTTTTAGATTGGCTGTGGCCAAGAACAAAAAATTACCAAGTAGACCCAATCAACACTCAGTATCTAGCGCACATGAAAGAAAAGCGAATGAGCTTGAGCAAGTCTCAAGCAAAAGAGCGCGCTTTGGATGTTTACCCACACTCTGGCATGCTAATCAGAGACATATTAGAGCAACTGATTTCAGAAAATTACCTAGACCTCAACGATGATCAAAGGTGCGTAACTTTTACTCGCAAAGGTCTTAATTATCTCAACGGAAAAATGACCAACGAATATGACGACCAATGGAAAGAATGGTTTAAGGCATTTGCAGCGCATCTCAAAAAAATCCCATACCGATACATCAAGATAGATTGGACACCCTATATCGATTTATATGCCCGGGGCATGTCACCCATTGAGGCGGCAAAAAGTCTTGAATGGTCAGAATGCTACACTCAAGCACACTCAGAGATCCAATCGGCCATTAAACACCAACTCGACATCCATTTGCCTCAATACCCCAATGAGCGATACCTTCAATTTACGCCTAGAATATTTCTGACACCTGAGCTGACCAGCAACAAGGTAACAGACATTCATTTTGAGTTTATAGGCCCCGACTGGGCGAAACCAAACGGCAATCTAAAAACAAAGCGCTTTTGGCCAAACAAACGCTACGTGTCTGTGCATTTAGAGACCTCGCCGAAAAGTCGAGGTTGGTATGCCGTCATTCCCGATGAGGTTGATTGTTTTCAAGTAAGCTACAAATGGACAAGCCAGTCCCATTCTTTTGCAAGCGTCACCCACCATATGACTTACCAGTTAGAGCCAAATATAGAGTGTGCTCAAGATTGGCTGTATGGCAATGAGTGCATGAAGCATTCTGATTCTTCGAAACTAGCGATGGCCGCCGATGAATATAGCTTTAACCGCCTGGAATGCCTAACTCATGGCAAGCATTTAACCAATGAAGAAATTGTAGCGTTAGACCGATTTAAAGCGGGCATTACATCCATTCACATTGATGAAAATGGCGTCATCATTCACGAAGAACGAACGTTAACCGCTAGCAATTCCTTTGCTTGTGTTGGGATCATTTTGTAACCACACCTCTTTTAATTCCACTTCCCCCTTAACCTCCACTCACCGCTCAGTTTTGCTGCTAGCGGCAATTTGCGTTGCATAAGGAAAATACTCATGCTTTCTATTAGCCCATTAAAATCCGCTTCTGGCGCTGCCAAATATTACCTAAGCGAAGAAAACCCCAAAGACCTACCTGACGTCTCTTTAGAAAAAGACGCGGGCGATAACTATTACCTCAAAGAACAAGACCAGGTAGAAAACACCTTCTGGCATGGCAAGCTGGCCATCGAAGCGGAACTGGCAGATAAACCCGTAGATCAAGCCACCCTAGAATCGGTGCTTTCTGGCAATCTTGGCGGTGAAACCATTAAAGGGAAGCGAGAAAAACACAAATCTGGCTTCGACCTGACCTTTTCTGCGCCCAAATCCCTCAGCGTTCTTGCACTTATTGGCGGAGATAACCGCCTCATTGAAGCGCACAATAACGCCGTGAAGTTCGCCTTAACAGAGCTTGAGAAAGACGTAGCACAAGTCAAAGTCACCCATGAGAAAGGCGTTCAAGAATACGAAAATACGGATTCGATGCTATTTGCAGTCGTACGCCATAAGACCAGCCGTGAAAATGACATGCAAGTGCATTCGCACGCGCTAACCGCTAACATGACGCGCGATAAAGAAGGAGATTTACGCGCTTTATCAACCAGCCTAAAACAAAAAGGGGGCGTGATTAACGGGACTGGCGAGCGCATTTACAACTTCCAAAAATACTACGGTATCTTGTACCAGAGCCAATTAGCTAAAGATGCAGAAACACTCGGTTATTCCACGCGAGGCGTCGGCAACGGTCAGTTCGAAATCAGCGGTGTCCCTCAGCCTATTCTTGATGCGTCATCCACTCGCAAACAGCAAATTGACCAACGCACACTCGATTTAGGCTTTGACTCTCGCGCGGCGAAAGACGTAGCAAACCTCGATACTCGTAAAAGCAAGACCTACCAGAGCAGTGACAGCCTCAACAAACAGTGGCAAAGCACCGTAAAAGAGCAAGGGTATGAGCCCGCCCAGCTTGTCACCATGGCGCAACAAGTGAAAGAAGCGCAAAACACCCCACCACTTGGTGAAACCAAAGCCGCCATCAGCAGAGCCATTGACCATCTAGGGCAATACAGCACCGCGTTACACCTAGAAAAAATCATTGAACTCACCGCCTCAGAGTTCACCAAAGGCGGCGTACAACTCAACGCTATTGATATCAAAAAAGTCGCGGATGAAATGATTAAACAGGGCGACTTGATAGGACTCAGGCAAAAAGGGCAATACACCACCAAAGGCTTAATTGATAACGAACAAGCGCTTATCGACAGCACCCAAGGTCGGGCGCATCACATGCGCACCCACGTTGAATCCAGCACGCTCAACAAGCTTGCTATCCCTGAAAACCAGCAGCGTATCTTGACTGACCTGTACCACTCCACCAAACAGTTCCACGTGGTGAATGTGCATGGCTCATCACAAAGCATTGCGCAGCAGCTACTTAACGTGGGGAACCACAGTGGTAAGCGTGTCCAATTAGTATCCCAAAGCGTGAAAGCCAAGGCTGAAGGCATGGAGAGCGTACAGCGCAAGAGTCAAACACTCAGCGCCTGGGTCGGTCAGCTCTTTTCACCAGAGCAGCGCCACACCACCCACAGCTTATTGCAAAGCGATACGCCGCTGACCAATAAAGACGTCTTGCTCATCGATGACGCCAATAAGATGAGCGCCAATGAGCTGTTAGCCCTCACCGATAAAGCCAAACAATCGAGCAGTAAAGTGGTGATGCTTAACCGCGTATCAAGCCGTCAGGGATTTAAAGCCAATAACGCTATCTCGCTGTATCAAAAAGGCAATGTGGAGAGTCATTCTTGGGTCGGCAAGCGAGCCAGCCATACCAACGTGAAACTGCATGACAATGACACCGATAGGATAGCGCGGGTGTACGCCGACCTCCCCGATAAAGCCAACACGCAAGTGATTGCCACCTCCAGCGTCGAGCAGCGGCGGTTAACCGAAGCGATACGGGGCCAACTGAAAAATACCGGCGCCCTCGCCAGACACGAAACCACCCTATTCACTCAAACCCCTCACCACCTCTCCAAAGCGCAACAACCCCTCGTTCAACACTACAAACCATGTATGACACTCACCCACTGGGAGAAAAACAAACCTCAGAGCTTTGTCATCGCCAGCATCGATAAAGAGAGCAACACCATGACCGCACTCAGCAAACGCGATGGACAGTCACACACCTTTGACCCGTCCAGTCGCACCTTTAAGCGCATGAAGATGCAAATCAGCAAACCGCAAAGCCTCAACATCGCCCAAGGCGAACGTCTTCGTACGTTAGGCAAACACTTCCCTGCCGGTTTGGACGCCAATAAAAGTTACCTTGTCACGCAAACTGACAAAGAGAGCCTCACGCTTGAGAGCCAAGGTCAAACGCAGCGCGTAAACTTAGAGAGCTTAAAAGACGCGCCGCTGCAATACGACTATGTTCACGGCGCCCACCATATTGAGCAAAAAGCCCATACCTTGCTGTCAGGTAAAGCATTTACTTTATCTAAGCCCCTGATAAACGACCTGACCGAAAAAACAGAGCGCCTTGATATCTTCACCGACAAACCGGACAAAGCCCAAAGCGTACTTGAGAAAGAGCAAGTCTCCCCGTCAGCCATTGAGCGCGTATTACAGACGCAAAACGTCAACGACCGCTACCTAAATGACGCCACCCAAGATTGGCTAAAGCACGATGTCAGTCAGGCACTGTCAGCACTAGCCAAAGCGCAAAACACCCCACTCATCGAAAAAGCGGTCAGCTTTGCCCTGAACCACCTCTCAGAGCGAGAAGCGGCGTTTAGCCAAAAAGCGTTAGTGGTGGAAGCGGTGCGTTACGCCTTTGAAGAAGCCGGTGGCTCTATTACCAAAGAGCAGGTTGAAACAGAGCTGACTAAACGCAGCGACACTCTCTCTGCAGAGTACAGTGACGGCACACGCTGGACGACGCACACCGCGCTGGAGACTGAAAAGCGCATCTTGCAAAACATCGATGATGGTAAAGACCAACATCAGCCTTTTGCCACACCTAAACAGGTGCAAGACTTTCTCAATACCAAGCCTCGCCTAACCCAAGGGCAAAAGGACGCCATCACCCTCATATCAACCACCAAGGACAGCTTTGTGGCCATCCAAGGGTTAGCCGGCACAGGTAAGTCCACCATGCTTGAATCCAATACTGAACTTATCCAGTTAGTGAAAGAAGCCAGCCAGCAACCAGAGCAAAGCGTCATCGGTCTTGCGCCCACTCACGCCGCGGTTGCAGAGCTAGAAAGCAAAGGCGTGAAAGCGCAAACGCTAGACAGTTTGCTTTCTGACATCAGGCAAGGCAATCGAGAAGCCAGTGACTATCAACACACCTTGTTCTTTCTCGATGAAAGCTCCATGGTCAGCAACAAGCAAGCCGATGAGTTCACAAAGCTCGTCAATGACAGTCAGTCCAAAACAGTCAAATTGGGCGATAAAGAGCAGCTTTTATCACTCAGTGCCGGTAAACCCTTTGAGCTAGCCATAAGCCAAGGCCGCATCGATACCGCTTACATGACCGACATCATCCGTCAGCAAAACGACACCTTACTTAATGCGGCGCAAAACATCATTGATAAACAGCCACAGAGCGCCCTGGATAAGCTCCAGCAGCAAGCCCCTGATACTCAAGGCAACCGCCAGCATGTCATTTCCACGCTGAATGAACACCGTAAAGACCGACACAAAGCGCAGTTAGAAGCCACAGAAAAACTGCCCTATATGATCGCCAAGGACTATCTAGAGCGCACACCAGAGACGCGAGAAAACACACTTCTCATTCTTTACACCAACAAGGAGCGAGACCAAACTACCGAATACATCCGAGTCGGATTGATGAAAAAGAGTGAGTTAGGCAAAGAGAACGTCATCGCAACCCGGCTACGCTCAATCGGTGCGACGGGTGAAGAGCTCACCACCATGATGCCGTATCAAAAAGGCTTAATACTGAGCACCAGACCCGGTGAGTACGCGACAATCACTCACGTAGATTCAGAGCATGGCGTAGTAACACTTCAAGACGCGAGTACAGGTAAGACAAGGCCGTTCTTACCCCGCAATCGAGACCATACCTTCACGACACTGTTTAGCGTGTCAGAAAAACCCCTCTCAACGGGCGATAAAATCATCACCCGTTTTACCGATAAAGAGCGCGGCATTAAAGCCAACGTGGAGTACCGCATCACGCAAGCGACTACAGACAGTATTGTCGCTCAATCTAAGACAGGACAAACACTCAACCTTCACCCTAATGCGCTTAAAGACGGGCACTGGGACTACGCGTACAGTCGAACCGCAGACATGGCGCAAGGGTCCACCTATCAACACGTCATTAGCGCGATACAAAGCAAAGGCGCACTGACCAACTTAAGACGCGCCGGTATCGATGTGACTCGCGCCAGTCAGCACATTCGGCTCTATACCGACAACACAAAACAACTGGTCAAAAGCTGGCTTTCTAAAGATAGCCATAAAGCCAGTGCGATAGAAACCCTCAACCAAATCCCACCCAAAGACACCACTTACTTTAACCGTAATGCCCTCCCTCATGAGGACGTCCGGTTCCAAAATAAAAGCGGTGACTTTGACTACAACAAATTTAGGGAGCACATCAATACGCAACTACCAAAATACACAGAAAGCCTCGCCGTTCAGTTATTAGGCCAGCCGAATCAATCCAAATCAGACCGGGATTACTTAACCTTTGGCATTGGTAAATCAGCCATTAAAGTGACCCTAACAGGAGAGCATCGAGGGTATTTTAAAGACTACACCACGGGCGAAAAAGGCGCATTGATTAACCTAATCATGAGTCATAAGGAAATGAATTATAAAGCCGCGATGAATGAAGCGCACAAGATGCTCAATGAGCCGGACAAATATCAATTGGAGGAAAACAGTAAACACGAAAAATTACTGAGCACCACCCCAAGGCATATTGCGCAGTTTGAAGAAAGGGCTAAGGATTATATCAATCAAAGCTTACCGATGGATAACACACTGGCCCAAACGTACTTAAACAAGCTCGGTGTCAATAACATTGAAAACAACCATGTAAAATTCCACCCGGCGGTCTATTCATCCGAAGATAGATCCCTTCACCCTGCGATGCTAACCAACATCCACAATAAACAAGGTGAAACCAAAGCCATAGAAGTGACCTATTTAGACACTCAAGGAAATAAAGACTCCTCCCTAGATATTAATCCAAGAACCCTAGGAACAAAATCCAAACAATTAACACAATTCCATCAGGGGGAGGATTTAAACACCACCATCATCAGCACATCGATAGAAAACTCGTTTTTAATTCGAGACCAAACTCAAGGGCAGATTGACATTATCAACGTCAATCATAAGAACGACATTCAAAACATCTCTACCGATGAACTGAGACAGAACATCATTATTGTATTAAATCACGGCAACCACGATTTAAACCCGAACAACATTGAGAAAATCGTCGAGAACTTTAATGGTCGAGACATTCAATTCATGTCAGACGATAACCTCAAAGAGGACATCAAATCATGCCTTGATAAACTAGAGCAAGATAACAGCGCACATAACATTGAATTAAGTGAGCCACACATTTCTCATCAAGAGAGCGAATTAGACACCCTCAACTATAATGAGAAAAAAGAAACCGACAGCCAATCACTCGATCACTTTGAGCCAAAAGAATATTCCCCTCAAAAAGAGATGGAATTTAATCAATCAGAGAAAGAGAGCCATTGGGAAGACAGAGAAATCGACAGAGAGTTAGAGCGATAATAAAAGGGTAGCCAATGGCTACCCTTTTTTTTCGCCTTCAAGATATTCATCGACGCTTTTATCAACCAAAGCGGTATTGGATTTTCTTTGCTCAATCGAATCCGCTTTATTCTTATAATACCCCTCCCCATCAAAGCTATGCGCCAAATTTAAATTTAGCACGCCTTGTACTTGCCTAACTCTACGATACGTTTCTTCCATCAACTCACGGTTCGACGGCCGTTCATCGTCACTGTCATTCAGTTTGATACGCAACGCCAAGGTGAAAAGCTGACGAGTTGCCTCAGCATCACTTAACTTTTCTCTATCTCTGAACTTCTTAAAATCTTGCTCTAGCTTCCCTCGAAGGGAGCTTTGTAAAGGGTAAGAACGCGACATAATTTAGCCTTTTCTCCTCAATGAATGTCAATGAAGTCCACTTTTAAACCCCAATGAAATCCAATAAACTCTCAATGTAAACCCATTGTACTTAGTTTTAAAAAAACCGCCAAAGCCTTACCCATAAAGGGATAAATAATAATTCAATTAAATCCCATTGGATTTAGATTGAAATAACCGCAATCCCTTATACATAAATGCGTCAATGATAATTCAATGTGATTACATATTTTCACACTAGGATTTCAGCGGCTAATTAGTTGAGATTTTGAAAATTTTTTCACGCTCTATTTCACCTCCACCAATAAACATAAGTCATTGTTTTTATGTCTTTTAAATTCATAACAGACAACCATTTAAATCGTTTACGATTTAGCGTGGTGTGTGGATGATTCCCAAGTGGTAACAATGACCTCCAATGAGTCTGCATCTAGTTTGTTTTCTTGGGGTGTGTTTTAGGGACGTCGAGCTCAAAAGCCGAACCGTTGGCGATTGAATCTAGGGTGATTGAGACCATTAGGGAAGGAATGTAAAACGGAAAAAGAAGATCGTGACACAACTAGCGCT
>NZ_JAKRRY010000055.1 GCF_026191675.1 Vibrio qingdaonensis
GTAAAGGTAGTGTTGACCTAGGGTAAAGCCATACTAGGTTACAAGATTAGTGATAAATGATGTGTCTAGCGCCTCTGTTGTTTAACAGAGGCGCTTTTTTTTTGTGTTGTACTGGCTTTTTCTGTCCTGTCCTGTCCTGCTCTGTTCTAATTCACTCCAATTAAGCCAATCGTTGGTAATATTTTGATTGTCTGATTTTTTCGAAACTCCCCGGAAACTGCACGGCACAACACAATATAAATGTAACTATTTGATATGAAAGTTCTGTTATCTGAGCGGTCACCTGAATCATAGGTAAGTTATTTTTGAAACGTAAAGCCCAAACCCTACAATTAACCACAATTAAATCATGGATATAAAGGAGATCACCTATGAGTGCTTTGGAAAAACTGCACGTTCGCGAACACGAATCTGCTGTCAATTCGCTGAATCATAAACTTAACGCTCTGGATACTAGTCTGGGTATGGGTAGAACTGAAAAGGTTCTAACCTCATCCCTCAACTTAGAACTGTTTGAACGAAGTCAGGCTATTTCTGCGTGGAGTTGGTCTCGAGGCTTCGGCAATAAAGAATAGAGCGACTTCCGTTAAATGCTCTTCATAAGTCACCGAAAGGGTCGGGCTAACTATGACTAAAATATACAGTGATCTTGGTAGCGTATGAGATTGAATTGCTTAAAAGAGCTGGCCTATGACATAGTGGCCGACCCTTTCGGGATGCTTATTTCCTATCTAACTTATGTCGTTGGCATTATGTGTCTCAGCTTCTCGGTCTCAATTTTTGTGACCGACCGAGCGATTGATAGTTATTATTCGACAAGCGAAAACTTAGTTCGACTTCAGACTAATTTTAACCTGCCCAACGGTGATGTCGTTCGCTCCTCTATGGCTCCTTTTCCTGCGTATCACGCAATAAAAGAAAGCTCTATGGTTGAAGGTGCGAGCTTTCTTGGAAATCCAAGAGTCACTCTTAAAAGTGACACCACTACCACCACTACTCGCGACTTATATACAGCGAGCGATAATTTCTTTTCGTTGATAAATCCATTTACCACGGTACCTCCTCGACTTAAAGATAACGAGATAATCATTACACCTGAGTTTAATAGAGACTACCTGGGTTTTGATGAGCCAAAGGGAAAAGTGATTCATGTGGAGAGCATTGGCTTGTTCACCATCAAAGACGTGTTATCAATCAGGGAGGACACGTCGTTTAGAGTCGGAGCGATTGTCAATCATAGTGCTCTCTGGGACAATTATTACCACGGTGTGTCACACAACTGGTACGACGTTGCTATTTACTTGTTTGCTCAGCTTAGCGAAGCCAATGCATTATCATCAGCAATGTTGTCTGACTTTGTTAGCCAGAATGCCCCCAATCTTCCGGGCGCACCTTTTACAGCCCAAGAGTTTATCGATCTGCAGGCAAACCCAGTATCACAGATACACTATGACTTGGGGTTGCCAGACGATATCCATAACACCATTTCCAAAGCGACGTTAAACATCATTTATATGGTTGGATTCATTGTCGCTTGCTGTACTGTGGCTTGCTATTTTTGTTTAAGCTCTATTTCACTGACAAAGAAATTGCAGAGTTTAAAGGTAAAGTTGTCCGTTGGGTGCTGCTCATCGCAGGCGCTGTTTGATGTCCTTAGTTATCAATTGTTGTTTTTATCATTTTGTTTTATCTCAGCCCAAATCCTCAGTATTGTTATCCAGCAGCAATTCGACCTTTCCCCACAAGTTCAATACCTTATTGCCCAAAACGTAACGACGATAACTTATGTTTTTGTTGGCCTTGTGACCGTTACCTTATTGTATGAAAGCATCATTAGTTATCGCGTTATTCGTAGTGTCAGTCACAACATTACGACCACTCGATACGAGAAAACGGCGCACTGGTCATCAAACCACCTTCTCTTGGGTATTCAAATTCTCATTTCCGGTATTATGGTCAGCTTAGGTTTGGCAAGCTACATTGAAAATGAGCGCCTGTTAAAAACCGACTATGGCTACCAATCTGATCGACATGCGGTATTAGAAATAGCGCAAAGCGCGAACAATACACCTGTTACATCCATACCTAGCGCTATTCAGCAAGACATAGAATTTGTCGCAACCAGTAGTTGGCGACCATTTGATAAATCGAGAATTTCCTTGGGCCTACAGCATGGAATGCAAACCAATGAAGACGAATTTATATCAACAAACGCAATGTATGCAGGCCCTGATATTCATCATGTATTGGGGGTAGAAACACTGGCAGGGCATCGCTCTGCTGTTGAAGTTAACCCAAAAGAGTTTGAATACAATGCCATTGTTACGGAGAGCTTTGCTCGGCAGTTTGGGTTTACTCAATTTGAGAAACTCATTAACCATCGTTTTAACTTTACGTTTGATTCGACCCCGTACGCTTTTACTGTCACAAAAGTGATCCAGAACTTTGAACTCGGAGAGCTGAGTGAGTCTCCGCTAGCGACCGCAATTCTGATAACAGATCAACCCCAGCGATATGTAATTGCAGCGTTTAAAACCGAGCACGACCTAGCGAGCAAACTAGTCAAATTTCAACATAGTTACCCGGGCGCCTCAAAAGGGATCTTGCTTGAACAACTGCAGCGTGAATATTTTGACGAACAGATCCAAATTGGCGGTGTTCTACGAGGATTGATCGCAGTTTGTATTGCATTGCTTGTGATGACTTCTCTGCTGGTAGGCTTATCAGAAACACAAAAGTTGAGTCGAATATTGGCCATTATGGAAGCGATGGGCGCGCATAAGACAATGAATGTTCTATTTTTGCTCAAACGACTCACACTGCCCAGTTTGATAGCAGCGATTGCCGCTTTGTGGATAGGAACGTTAGCGTCTAAAAATGTTATTCCGCTTCCAGCGTATGAGTCAAACATTGTGATTTTCTATTCTGGTTTTTCCATCACTGTGCTTGCTTTGTTTGCCGCCGTCATTTCTGTCGCCGTGTACTTAATATCTCACCGAAAATTTAATCGAGCTCACCTAGAATAGATAAGCTATGGACACTTATATTCCTCAAAAACGTATTTACCTCAAGTCATGGTTTGTCCTTCTTTCCATTACTTTGCTCATTGCGATGTTAGTTTGGTTAGCTTGGAAGTTTCGACCTAATAATGAAACTATTCGCGTTCCAGATACCGCCGTGGCCATGCATCACGTCACAAGATCAGTGGTCAGTGAAACGATTCACGCCCGAGCCATCGCCATCCCTAGCAGTAGTCACGTTCTTACTGCTTTGTCCGGTGGAAATGTCACCCAGATCAATAGGACTGCGTCAGAGTCGGTACAAAAAGGAGACGTGATTGCAGAGCTCAGCAATCATAATCTTGTCATGGAAACTTCGTCTCGAATTTCGTTCATCGCTGAGCAGATCTCAAATCTGCGTAGCCTGAAATTGGCCATAGAAAGTCAGCAACTCAACAGCCAGCTTGATTACAGTGAGGCGAAATACAATATGAACATACTGTCTAGAGAGTTAGCTAAAAAACGAATCATCTCTAGCTCTGGCTACATTGAAGAGAATCAAATCCACAATTTAACCGACAAGCTGGAACACTGGCAGACACGATACAACCTGCTACGTGAATTCCTAGGTTCGGAAATGAAAGCGTCGTCACAACACGTACAAGTAATTGATACCTCCATCGAGGAGTTATTTGAGCTGAAAGCCCTCGTTTCACAGGGGCTAGATCAGTTGGTCATACGGTCTCCCTTTAATGGTGTGGTCTCAGAGCTAGATATTAAAGTAGGGCAGAATATTGCTACGGGACAAACCATTGGGCTAGTTGACCAGCCAAGCACCTATCATTTGGAAGCACAAATTGGTGAATATTATTTGCACCAAATTCATGACACATCATTGGTTACAGCAACGATCGATGGCAAGCCATATGCTCTCACAGTCAAACAGACTTCTAAGCTCGTTAAAAATGGCAAATTCAAGGTCAAGTTTGAATTTAAAGATCTCAAACCTGACACCCTCACTCGGGGTCAATCTATCGCGGTGAATATTCAAACCACTTCGCCAGATAAAGCTTTCATTACCCAAGAAAAAGCCATCGTCAACGAAGGTGGACATCAATACCTCTATCATTTCGATCCAGCGACTCGGATCGCTGTGCGCTCAAAGGTAAAAGCTCGCCGGCTAGGTAATAAGCAAGTCGAGCTGTTTGAGGGGGTAGACCGCGAAATGTTCGTGATTACTCTCAATAACAACACCTACACTCACTCTGCATTTATAAAGGTTGCCGCTAATGATTGAACTGGCTAACGCGACGAAACATTTCCAAACCGATACGGTTCGTACCACTGCTCTAAATGATATTGATTTGACGATAAATAATCATGAGTTTGTCTCTATCATGGGTCCGTCTGGTAGCGGAAAGTCAACATTGCTTAATGTTTTAGGACTTTTTGAAGCGTTAGATCAGGGCTCATATACATTGGATGAGCATCAGGTGTCTCGAATGAGCAACACCAAGATAGTAAGGGTTCGAAGAGCGACATTGGGTTACGTTTTTCAATCTTTCAACCTAATCCCGCACCTATCGTCACTTGAAAACGTTGAACTTCCTCTGTTGTATCGAGGATACAAACCAGTGCAAGCCAAATCGATGGCCAAGAAAAGTTTGCAAGATATTCAACTTGGTCACCGATTGAACCACAAGCCTTTCCAACTTTCAGGCGGGCAACAGCAACGCGTCGCCATTGCAAGGGCCTGTGTTAGTCAGCCCAAACTGATTCTTGCGGACGAACCTACGGGTAACCTTGATAGTGAATCCGGTAAGGTCGTGCTCGAAACTTTGCGCAAGATTTATCACAACGGGGCAACCATTGTCATGGTGACGCACTCAAACCACGCGGCGAATTACGGTACTAAACAACTGACTATGCATGATGGTGAAATCGTAGAGGAAAGAGTTAACACATGGCAATAGATAATAGGCTAATTGACCCTGACAACCTTATCGCACTGGCAAATAAGGACTATAAAAAGCTTGCAGCCCATATCATAGGGTCTACCCCAAAGGAAAACATGCTATCAGTCGACGAAGTGATAGCGTTTGACAGAATTAATCAGGATGTTACGTCGTCACGCGCGGTAACAGGTAATAAACTCGTGGCAATCGTTAAGGTGACACGTAAGTGCAATCTACGTTGTAAATACTGTGTCTCGTGGTCAGACCGACCGGATGCAACCATGAGTTTCTCAACCATGGTTACTATGGTCAAACGGCTTTTGTCTACGCCTAATATTCAGCGCTTTGAGTTTATTTGGCATGGTGGCGAAGTCACCTTATTAAAACCAGAATTTTTCAGAAAACTCATTTGGGTTCAACAGACACTGAAAACCCCAAACCAACAGATATCTAATAGCATTCAGACTAACGCGCTCAGTATGTCAAATGAATGGATCACCTTTATAAAAGGCATTGGGCTTCCGGTAGGCGTCAGTTTTGATGGTTCGCCAGCTATAAATGATCGTCGACGTGTTGATATTAATGGTAGAGGCTGTAGTGACAGGATCATCCGAACGCTCAATAAACTTAAGCAGCATCATATTCAATATGGTGCGCTGATGGTGGTCGATAGAGAAATCACGACATGTGAAATTACCCCTATGTTAAGTAACCTTGTTGCCGCCCAAATAGATAATGTCGAGTTCTTAAACTATGTACCGAGCAATACACAAACTTCGGACATCGAGCAAGACAAACGACTTATCACCTACAGAGAATACATTTCGTTTCTTAGCGCAGTATTCAAAATATGGTGGCAGTCATTCAGAGACGAGCTTTCCATCCCATTGTTTGAAGATATTGTTGCCTACCTGACTCAGGAAACCTCGCAACATTCTCAATGTTATTGGGATCAGAATTGCGCTCGAGAAATCATCACCGTAGAGCCTAATGGCGATATTACAGCTTGCGACAAGTACCTTGGCACTCCGGGCTCGGTTTATGGCTCGATATTAAAACACGATTTGGCAACGCTTTATGAGCAGTCAGAGTTTCACAACGATATGATAGTAGAAGAGCAACACAGTTTACGCGCACTCAAATCATGTGAATGGTTTCAGTTTTGCCGTGGCGGGTGTTCTCATGACAGGATTAACTCTCTAAAGTACGATAGTAAAGCCAGTAAGACCTGCTGTGGGTCAAGGGAGCTATTCAATACCGTCGCTAAATATGCTTCTTTAGCGCGAGAGGCGTGATTTACAAACCCCGACGACTGCTAGACCAAAACGTGTGAAGAACCATAGTGCCTCATCTTTCTGATGGGGCATTTTTATATCTATAGAAGGTTCGACAAAGATCCGCATATTTTGAAATGAGTGAGATCACGTTCCGTTGTTGCAGGCAAATGATATGCGTTTTGTTATTACCTAAGTGGATATCAGTTATGAGAACTAATGATTTCCAGTAATATCCTAAACAGGTAACAATACGATTAAGAAATGCGTTGTTATAGCAACTCGATAATAGTTCAACTTACTCAAGGATAGACATTGTGGCTAAATTCAAAGCGGTAAAAATGTTTCGCTGCTTTGGGTTTGTCTGTGTCGCCTTGTTGCAACACAAATAAGGTATGCATTATGAAAAAACTATTAATAACCGTACTTACTCTTGGTTTTACTGGTTCAGCGTTCGCAGCAGTAGGAGGTACAGACAGTTTTACTGGTGAAAACGGCCTTAAATATTTTGAAGACAAAAGCGCTTCATCTGAGGTTGTGACGGTACGAAACTATGCACAAGCTGAGTCTGAGCGTAACTTCTTAATCCAACAGGAGCGTGTTGGCATTAACAATTGGCTGCACTACCGTGAACCTACCCCAGTTGATAAGCAGAATGTGGTTCGCATGCAAAAAGACACACTTTACTCGACCATTTTAGTCGATACGACGAAGGGCGCTGAGATTACGCTTCCTGCGGTTGAGGAAGGGCGTTACCTGTCATTACAGCAAGTCGATGGGAATCACTTTACTCGTCATCTAGCTTACGGGGGAACTGAACCCAACGTAGTCGAGATCAAAGGGTCTACACCGTACGTATGGATAGTCGTTCGCTTAGGTACCGATGCGACAGAAGCTGACATGGAAAAAATGCGCGAGGTACAAAACAACCTAGTGCTTAAAGCGGGTTCCGCAGTACCTTTCGTCCCTGTGAACTACGAGACTAAGTCATTTGAAGCGACTCATCACGAACTGTTGGTCAGCGCTTCGAAAGGGATTAACAGTTTTAATATGTTTGGCGCGTCCGATGAAGTTGATGCTTATAAGCACCCAATTGGTGCCGCTATGGGCTGGGCTGGCGCTAACACCGTAGATAACGTCTATCAAGCGGCCAAACAAAACACCAATATGCAGTGTCAGGTCCTTACTTTCGATGACCCTAAGAACGGCGCATTCTGGTCACTTACCGTGTACAACAAAGACATCTACATGTTTTCAGAGAACGCGAGTTTGAACTCTTATACCGCCGAACCTAATGCCGATGGAACATTTACCATCCACTTTGGTTGTGAAGGTAAGAAGAACAATATTGATATTAACAACGACACAGGCGCCTGGAACTTAATGATGCGTCATTACCAACCTAGTGAGATTGTTAAATCTGGAGACTTCAACGTGTTAGATGATTTGAAAGTACTAGATGACTAGAAAGTACTCGATGACTCAAGAGGCGACATGATTTTGAAAGTGGGTGGTAAATAAAGCCACCCACTTTTGTTCTGGGTGAAAGTAATGAAAAAACGAAAATTAGCATTATTGGTGGTGACTATTGTGTCACTGTCTGCACTCGCTAAAGATGTAGATATGAGCGATCCAACGGCAGTGTACTCAAGCGTAGGCGGTACCTTGTCTCAGAATTACGGCGCTAACGGTGAAGAGACAAACGGCGACGTCTCTGTTGGTGTGGGTTGGGGTAAAAATCTATTATCTATCGAGTCCAAAGATAGTTTGGATAGCATCAACACTCGTTACGCTCGAATGGGAGTAGTTGGTGATCTTGGGGTGTACTTTGACAATACGATAACCACTGCCAAGGTACTAGGTGAGGAGGAGTACCATGGCTATACAGCATCTTTAGGCGCAATTTATTCTCTAAAACTTAACGACACCCTACAATTATACCCAATCGTGACTATTGGCAGTGCAGGTGAGTTGGGCGGAAGCCATCACAGAGCAATTTACACCGTCGGAAGTTATAATCGTATACAACTGGGCAATGGCTGGTCAGTCGGTCTAGACCCATTCTATACGGTGGTTGATGGAGAGAAAGAGGATAGTTTTAAATTCGATACTTTTGTTAGCTATCAATACAAGAGCCACCAATTCCGACTTGGCACCACAAACCAGTGGCAGCAAGCGGAAGAGTACGATTACAGTACATCGATAGAAACAGGTGGCGAGGTTTATTTCAAATACAAATATGCGTTCTAGCGCAGAAAACGCACTCCCTAAATGCAACGCTAGATACGCTAACCATTAGCTTTATAGGGCGTTTAGTAAACGTCATCAGTTAGGTAATTTGAGTACGAACCGCCCTACAAACGTAGCTATTGTGATGGGGAGCAATAGCTACGCTGTTATCTTCACCTTATAAATAACGATTTCGGAGGTGATTCTCAAAATGATGTGGGTTAAGGGTATCGCCAGTTGCCTGTTTAACTAATTCGTCTGTGGTTAAGAGGCTCGCTTTGCTCCAGATATTGTCAGACAACCAAGTAAAGATTGGCGATAGTTCCCCTGAGCGAATGGCGTCATCTACATCCACGGTTTTCTTCATCGCTGCCATAAACTGAGCCGCGTACATGGCCCCAAGTGTATAAGATGGGAAATAGCCAAATGCGCCGTCTGTCCAGTGTAACCAATCGTACTGATTGAATCTTTTATCTACAAACTTACGATAAGCACTTGGTTTTGTATAAATTATCCCCATATCTTATAAGGATAACCATTCTGGAGGACGTATGAATAAGAAGAAAACATCTAAAAAAGTTGCTTCTAAAGCGGCTCAAACACTATCAGACCCTAACGCATCAAAAATCAAAAAGTCTTTAGCTGCTAGTGCTATGGCTCAAGCTGATAAGTCGAAGCAGACGGGTAAAGACATGGAACAGAAAGCCTCGGCAGTTCTCCAGAGTGACAAGTACAGTGACGAAACTAAAGAGTTCGCTGCTTCTGTGTTGTCTCAATCAAATAAAGACCGTTAGGAGAGGGTGTTGATTTCTTGCGCAATGGTGTAGGGGGGCAATCCAAATGAGTAAGACTGCTATAGCGTGTTTTTTTGCTGTGTTGACTTTGACAGGCTGTGCCGGAGTGCTCCAAAGTGGCTATGTTTATCCACCGTTTATACCAGAAGCGTATGAGTATCATGATGTAAGAAGTGCGTTTGGCTTACTTGATGACAAGAATGTAGTTGGTCTGGTGGTAGTCTACTCTCCAGCTCAAAAGTCGCTAAGCTCAGTGTGTAATGACGGCTCGTATTCTTCCTCGCTAGGTAAGGGGGCGTGTTCTTGGCACGGAGGTGTTAAGAGTACATCTACGTGGTCCATAGGGCCTAGATATCTAGTGAAATACTTATTGGCTACAGATGGTTCGTGCTCAAAACAGATGAAGTTTTCTCTAGAGGTTTTGGAAGACCGAGATAGCCACTTTTTTTGCAAGAAAGAAGAATCGGGATTACCCAAAAAATACGAAGCCGATGTAGTTCCAATTATGGATTTGGTGGGTTGGAAAACATATTCATATTCAGGCGATGATACGCAAATATTGCCGAATCGCCTGTAGATTACAAAAAAGGAGCCTGAGGCTCCCTTTAGTTTTACCATGATGGCATCTTGAATAGCAGGCCATCATCTCCATTATCATGTAGAGTGAGAGCTATTTCATCGTCTGTGAATTCAACGCCTTCCGGTAAGTCAGAGTCTATCAAAGTTAAAATGTACTGAGTTCCAAATAGCTCAGGGATAGTGCGAGCGTAATTCAAAAACTCTAGCTTTTTACGGGTATCAAGAGTTTCTAATCCGCCATCATGATAGATAAAGCGAACGAAATCTTTGTTTGCATAAGCGAGGTTCACTGCTAAATCATACCCAATACAAAGAATTTTCTTATAACTACACCCATCTGATTCACTAGTGTAATTAAAATCACCATCAACAAAACCAGCATGATAAACCAAGTTTCCCTCACCATTTTGTTCCGTGGAAATTCGACCGTCCTTATCAAGCACTAGCTTAACAAATGTTGTGAAATTTTCTTTGATAGACTTATAGATAGACGTGTCGGATTGCATTACGGAATCTCTGTCTAGTCTAATTTTTTCAATCACATCATTCTTGCTATTGCTCAGAGTTCTAGATTCACTCTTTTTGCTCTTTATTTGCTCACTAATCTCTAGTTTTCTTTCTATCAAGTTGATTTCTGTGCTCACTAGCAGCAACCGGCTTGATACTTCTTTGTATTTTTCCAGTGCGTTGGTGCTTGTTAAGAAAGAAACCTGCTTAGATTTGAGGGTGTTTAGCTCCGTTAGGCGCGATGAAATATCAATAATTTGCTGTTCAAGCTCTTTAGTTTGTAGCCTTACAAACTTTGAGCGTTCCACGGTTATCTTTTTGTTAAACTCGACTAATTCATCATAAGACTTTTTGATTTGGTCCCCGAAGAGAATGCCAGCTTCTGTAAAGAGCTTTTTCGTTTTATCGGTGCTAAATGATATTGGTTGCTTTGACTCGACTTTTCGTAGCTTTTTTAAATCGGATTTCAAATAATAGCGTACACGGTTAAGCTCTTCGATTTCTTCATCGATATTCTCCGATAGTTCCTCGACAGTTTCGGTGTCAGAATCGTCAAAGTTTAGTGCGTTCAATTGCTCCTGAAGGGCTTCAGCGTCTTGGTGCTTTAGTGATAGCGCATCTCGGAGCATTTCTTCTTCATCGCCTTGATAAAGGCCAATTTCCTTTTGAAGCTCAGCAAGTTGAGCGGTAACTTTTTCAATATCTATTTTAAGTTCATAGTTACTTTTTAAGTTATCTGCATTAAAACCGAGTATATGACCGATATAGGGCTTCCAGCTCAGGTCTTTCCCACGACTAAACTTTTTGAGTTGGAAGATGTCATTAAAATCATCTTGCTTTCTCAGTGCGTAACTAACCGCCATGCGGTAGTCCCAAGGGGATATCGATGTGAGATTGAGGAAGCTATCAAGTAGAAGTTTGGCATTATCAAATGTGAGTTTTTGGTAGTCCCAGTCTGAATCTTCCAAGAATCTGTAGTCTTGATATTTCGTAGAGTGCTTTTTAAAGAAAAGTTGAGTATTTTTATTCACTGACCTTCGGATGGTCAAGTACGAACCATCGTTTAGCTTTATCTCAAAAAAGAAAATGAAATCAGCAAAGCGGTCAATATGCTTGAAGAGAAACGTTTCTTTGTGTCTTTGCTTTAGAAAACCAAAATCGATTAACTCGGCTAACTTGCTTTTACCAAGGTTATGAGAATCTTTGTTTTTGTCATCACGTAGTCTAATTTGACCGATAATAACGTTGAATCCGTCATTGAACTCTATAGGCTCAAAAATATCGGGTCTGTTGGAGTAAATTTTCGAAATCTTCATGAGCCTACATACTCGATTAAGTCATTTTTTGGGTGGTATTCCACCAAGCCTAATAGGAAAAGAAACTCTAGTGATGATTCTAGCAAGGCCACAGAGTCTTTGTTGTTATCTTGAAGAACCTGTTTTAGGTTCGTTATAGTGTCAAATCGTTTCTTCTTTAATCTGGTTAGAATTAAAGATGATGCCGCCAATATTGTTAGGTCTGGGTGTGCATTTTTGTTTGGCTTAAGCAACATAGTTTTCACCTATATCGCATTTGTAGTACATGTAGTAAACCATCGCCCTTGTGAGTGCTTTATTTCTTCTGCAATCATTATCTCTATCTATAATTAGCTCAATAGTTTTTTCTATCACTTGGTCGAAAGAGTGGTGGTCTTTTTTGTAAATGCATATTTTGGCATGTAACTCATCTGCGGTTTCGATGTATTTTTGCTGGTGCTCTTCGTTGTCAGGCATTGAAAGGAAGCTCTCAATTGCATAGAAATCGCCCATCTTTTTAAGTATGGCTCCTGCGTAACCATTTGTAAGGCTATTGAGTTCATTTTTCTTGCTAAAATCTGTTCTCTTAAGGTTTGGCTCTATATTCTTTTTCTTAATGGCAGGAAGAGCGTCTTTAATTGATACGATTACGTCAGCTAGGTCATCTGGCTGGATTGATAGGGGGACATCGTATGGGTTGAGGTCAACAGCTTTTGCAATGTGTGGAAACCTTTTGAATAGTAACCCCATAGCCTCAGTTCCTATGAGGCCGATGTTTTCTTTAGGTAGACCTGTTTCTTGCGACAAGTACTTCTTGATTTTTTCATTTATGTTGGCTGGAAGTTTTCGATTAGAAAATATGATGTAATTATTGAGGCCGTCTTCATCTATTAGTTTCTTTATTTTTTTTACTTCTAAAGTAATGGTTGCGCTCTCCGAGTCTGGGGAGAAGAAGTCGGGGTCACTAAATTTACTGTTATAACTAATAGTATGCTTGGCTTGAATGACAGTTAATCCATCCCATGGTCGAGCCATGGATGGATACAATTGAGCCATACCTTCAAATCGAGAGTCGCGGCCTCCGTCGGGGCCGTCTGAGAATGTTTCTGCACCTATGCCAAATAGTTCGCCACATAGATGTATCACGAGGTGTTCAAATTGTGTTGGTGATAGGTCTGCGTAATTATAATTCATTTTTATGGCTCATGCTGATATGAGCCTATTGTCCTATTGAATTATAGTGGCAGCAAGAAAAATATATTGTTATTAGCTATTTGGTGACGTAGACCCGTAATGTCGCTCTCTATGGCAATTCGGACAAAGTGCTTCTGTGTTTTCTAAACAATCTGGGCCGTCATCGGCTAAATGAATGATGTGATGCACTTCGAGATAAGGACTGTTGTCTTTCTTTCGTATAAATGGTGCCTGTTGTTCGCAGTTATCACATACGCCATCCGCAATAAACAATCGTTCTGCAACTACATCTGGATTGCGTCTGTACAGTTTGGTTCGAGCATCGATTAATACGGCTTTTGTTGGGGCTGACTTTAATCGAAGTAATCTATCCTCTGAACTATCACGCTTGGCAATATCAATGGCTCTATCCAGGTCATCGTACTCGAAACTCTGTTCGCATAATTCAGCGTACTTCTCGTAGATTTTTCTAATCGTGTGCTGGGGGTTGTTACTTGCAGATAAGTAGTAGTCCAGATGCTTTCTCACGGCTTCTACAGCGGACTTTGAAGTCTGGATGTCGTATCTCTGATGGATTTGCTCAAGATAGTATTCAGTCGCTTGTGCGTTGATTGTGCGCGTATAGCAGTGGCAGTTAAGTAGATGAGAGACTGTTTCTATATAACCATGAGCAGAGCTAGAAGTCATAGAAAGCTCATCAATTAAGATATGCTTTAGTCTTGATGGACTGATTCCTTTATCGTGTGCCTCTATCCCTAATTCAAAAGCGCGTTTGATTTGTTCTAGTGTAATGCTTGCCATCTTGACCAGTTCCTTGTGGGTAAGTGGTCATAATATAATAACGGAGAGAGTTGGTCTGGTAAATGTAACAGAAACTGTAACAGAAACTGTAACAGAGCCGGCGAAACCACTAAATAGAGTTGAGTTTATAACTCGTTATGCACCAGTTATAATACGACTGTGACTAGCAATCACGAGTGATTTATAAATCACACGGTCATGCGTTCGTATGACTTTCAAAATACACAAAGCCTATTACTACATTGAGAAGTTTATTTCTTATTGTGTATTTACTTCATGCTGGGTCGTCTACGTAAGTAGGCTTCTCAATGTAGTAAGCGATTAGACTCGTAGCGGCTTCATAATAAGAATAAAAAATGAACACAATTACCAATTACACACTATTTGCCAATGGTGTATTGAATCACGTTCAGAAAAAATCAGAATGGGTTTCATTTTATGGTGTGGAGAGCATCATATTAAAGAATAATAACACCAATGAGCCGTTGAGATTCATCAACGAGAAAGACAAAAAGCTGACTAGAAGCTTAGCTGAGGCTGGATATAAAAGTAATGACTCATCAGGTCAAAGAGTTGTAAAGCGCCTGAGGCGCTTCTACAAAGAGTCTCAGACAAACAAATCTGACTGGAAACATATCGTAGATGCAACTGGCGGAGTCCTAAAAGTATGGATCACTGACCTGTACTATGACACGACGAAAAAGAAGTTTTATGGTGACGTGGTTTTGTTTCGAGAATCAACAAAAGACAAAAAAATTGAGTTCAGTAAGTTCATAACGCGAATTCACGAACGATATCGAGATGTAGATGGGCGATATCATGATTTTACAAAAAGAGCTGGTGGACACTCTTTTGTCCATCGACTAGAAATGGAAAGAGAAGAAATGCGAACGAACACCCATGTCCGTAGGTTGAATGAGAATGCCTCATTACAAGAAAACACGAAACACAATAATGAAATTGCTATTGCGACGAATCATATTCTGGATGAATTGGAGCGATTAAGAGCAGAGTTAAAAGAATTGAAGCAGGCATGAGGCCTGCTTTTTTTTATGACTAATTCAAAAAAAAGAGCGGTTTCTACTATCAAAAAGAGCGGTTTCTTCTCGCCTCAAGCTAGTGATAGCAGTGGCTCGCTGTGTAAGTAATATATAAGCGAACTCGTTCGTGTTTTCTTTAAATCAAAGTATGTCGGGCGAAGCCCGTTGGCGCGTAGCGCCTTGAACGTAGATATCACTGAATCAATGTCAATTAACTAGTACTGTCTACGTAGAGTATTGTTGATGTGATGTAGTACTAGCTATTGGGTTAGTCGCTTCGCTCCGTCGGCAAGCCGACTAATACCAAATCTTAAATCAAACTGCGTGACCGTAGGTCACTGGCCGAAGGCCTTATCCTCTACTAACGTGAACTATCGCCATGTTTATTCAGTAGAATTGATTCGTACTAGATTTTGGAAAGTATTCTAGTGCTAGCTAATGAATCAAATTTACGAAAAATTATCCTTATTAAATTAAACATAATATTTCGAATATTGAAGTAGTGTTATTTCACCAGCACTAGTTAATAAAGTTATCTACTAGATTATTAGCAATGGGGTAGTCGGCAGGGCCTCCGCGCCTACGGCGCCTATCTCTATTCAGCCATCTAGTAACCCACCAGCCAGAACCAGCCTAGAATTGATTCTAAGCAATATGACTAGTCGTTACGTTGCTTAGTAGTCATCTTTAGGTTTCGACTGGTGAGTATCATTTACGAAAAGTTTTTGCTTTGCTGGACGAAGCTAGGTGCTGGTTGTCATAGAGCTGAAAAGCTTTTCGCGTTTTTGGTTGAGCCAGTCACAAATGTCCATCTACTGCCTATATCCCATTCGTCGTATGGTGGTTTTTTGTAGTACCTTTCGTCGCGAAGGTTTCTGAAATGAGGTCTAACAAAAATCTCCGTATCGAATTCGTGCTTTCTAAATCCAAATGACCAGTTTTTCCCGCCTTTTTTGGGCTTACTATATTTGGTGGGTAGTGGGTGTCCGCTGTCCATTGAAATTTGACCTGTGCTATACAACACGCAGAATTTAATTACAGGGCTTAATAGTTCGTTATCTAGAGCTTGTGAAATCTTGTCCATAGGTGATGAGTGACAACGAAAGCCATTTTTGTTCATTGATGAAACAATTATCTTTGGTTCACTGTCACCTAGGCTATGGCGGAAATACCCCTCTACGCTATTTCTGGATACTGTCACTAGTGCTGACTGCAATTTGGATTCGACTGGGAATCTTAACTTAAACGACTTAAATGGTAGTTGCACCCTTGCGTCTGGCATGTTGTCTAGTTTTGCTTTATTGATGATTTTCAAAACATCCGCAGAGACGAAAATATTATTTCTGTCTTGCATGTAGCGTCCGATGCTAAAAATCGTATCTGAATATGCTCGTGCGTTTTGATACGAAGCGCCCTGACTCCGTTGTTCTTGTATGAGATGCGCCCCGAAACCGGACTCAATCATTTCGCTTAGTGGTATTCTTTTGTTTCTGAACGCGCCTATGGCGACGTCTGGGATATCATTGTAAAACTCATCTACTATTCGTTTTTTAATCTTTGTCATAGCACCTCCAAAGGGGTAGTGTCGCGCCTTTGATTGTAGGTGTCCGTGCGATTAATCAAAGAACCTTACTGTAATTGGGGGCAAACAGTCGATGGGTGTTTTTTACTGGTGCTGGCGTGAACTGCAATCCGTTTACTGGTAAGTAACGATAAATACTCTCTTTCGAGAGAGAGTATGATTACAGAATCCCCGCAATACAAAAACATCATCCGAGAGATTAGAGAACTCGAAGCCACGACCAACCGAAAGATAATGCACACCACCAGCAAGTTGAGCACCAAGAGCGGAAAGCAATACGCTGAAAGGAATAGTGCTTATGTTCTAAAAACTGAAAAGAAACATACAAAGCTTGTGAATAGACTGGCAAAGATAGCTGGTGGAACTGTTCGCTTAGAAGGTGGTGTGTATTTCATTGACGTCGAGGATTGCTCGATAGACACCGATGTTACTGAATTCCAACGCCTTTATGCCACTATGCGTGGAACCATTAAATGGCTGATGGGTGATTTTAAAGTGGCGATACCTAGAGTGGACATTGAGCTGCTAGGAATCTATCACAATGGGTTTGAGTTGAGGCTCGGTGAGTTTACTGTGCAGTGTATCCACAACCCCGACCCTAATCGATTCATAGATTTCTATCTGGACGAAAATCCTCATGAATTCTTTGACTTAATTGATGCGATTAGGAAAGAGCACAAAGAGGCGATAGAAGAAATCAACAAGCGTAGATAAATACTTTCATTTGTGGCACTGCCACTTATGGAGGGCGCTATGACGCTATCAGATGAAGAGCTGTCTGAGCTTTTAGGTGACGTTGATGAAGGCGCGCAAATAGGCTGGTGTGATGTACAACCCGTCCTGCAACCGCTTAGAAAGCGAAATCCTGATAATGTTTTTGATAACGCTACCAGCTTTCTAAAAGATATAAGCGCAGTGGTGTATAAAATCGATGATGGAACAAGGTGTTATGTTGGAAGAACCGTCTCACTTAGACACAGGCTCCAGCGTCATGCCACTAACAGAAAGTCAAAAGCATTCGGTATATTAAAAGAATACAAAGGTGACAAAAACAACTTAATCTCTATTGTGTGGCGAGGTCCTTACCCTGAATCTATAACGCAGGAAGCTAATGCAATAGAGAAATATAGCACTGTTGGTCAGACGCGAGAGCAAGCGATAGCTGGTCAAATGCCTTTGAAATCACCTAACCGAAAGCGAGATAACTCAATTCCTGATATGAATAAAACAAAGAAACGTTGCTATAAATAATTCGAATTCTGAAATTAACGCCAAAGGCCCTTGCTGTTTAAGTAAGGGCCTTTTTATTTTCTGATGGCTTACTCTTGGTTGTGTCATCAAAAATAAGCACATAAATATATGTGATGTTTAATTGTCATAAGACGACCCAATAGCACT
>NZ_JAKRRY010000056.1 GCF_026191675.1 Vibrio qingdaonensis
ATAATGATTATCATCAACAAGTGTCCACACAGATTGATATAGGTCTAAATTTTTAAAGAACATTTCTTCACTTGGTCAGCGCTTGGCTTTCCGTTTGAAGAGGCGGCCATTCTAGCGAGATATTCTTTCGTGTCAAACACTTTATTGATTTATTTTTTACTTATTTCAAAAACAAATCTCGAACTCTCTTTTGGCTAGAAGCCTTACTGAACACTGCCGTGAACCCTTATGGGCTCTGCCGTGTCAGTGAGGACGCATTATAGAGATCAGAGTCACATTGGCAAGCGTTTTTTTGAATAAATTGCAAAAATAACGGTTTTTTATTAAAAACCAACCCAAAGGCTTATTTATCCCACTTTACCCTCAATTCAAATACAGGTTATCCACAGATTTATTAAAAAAAGAGAGCTTTCGCCCTCTTTTTTGTATCTTAATCGTTAGATTCCAGAGCCATCTTGTTCATCATCTTCTTCATGTAGTCCACATTCTCGTTTTAAACCATTAAACCGCGTCTCTTCTTCTTTCATACCCGGCACCCACTTTTGAGTTGTATGCGTATCACCAATAGACAAATAGCCTTCTTCTTTAAGAGGGTGATAACTCAGCCCGTGCAAATGAAGATAGTCTTCTATCTGTTGATTAGACCAATCGATAATAGGAAGAAATTTAAAGCGACCATTTTGAATAGCTAATACAGGCAAACTCGAACGGCTCTCCGCTTGCTCCCTTCTTAAACCTGAGAACCAAGTTTTGACCTTAAGATCTTCAAGCGCACGCTTCATTGGTTCTACTTTATTAATGAGGTTATATTGTTTAATCCCCTCTATACCCTGCTCCCACAACTTACCGTATCTTGCTTCTTGCCAGTTAGGGCTCAGTTTTGCACTATATATGTGTACATTCAGGTCTAGTTGCTGAGTAAGTTGATCAATAAATTGGTATGTCTCAGGAAACAGGTACCCTGTATCGGTGAGTATCACTGGTACATCATCTCTAACCTGGCTTACTAAGTGAAGCATCACCGCTGCTTGCATACCAAAGCTAGAACTAAGAACGTGCTGTCCAGGTAAGTTTTCGAATGCCCAGGCGATACGTTGCTCTGCACTTAACGACTCTAAATGTCCGTTTAGTTCGGCCAACTTGAGGATTTGCTCGGTCTTGGTCAAAGACAATAATGTTTCTAGTTTATAGCCCTCTTCAAATTTAAGCATAGAAATCCCTCTTTGATACTTTGACTTCCTCGATCACGCCAGTTCTTATTACAAAGTCACCAAATGCTTCTTTGTTGGTACGTTTTTGAGCCCACTCTCCAATCAAACTATCCAGCTCCTGCAAGATTTGCTTATCAGTAATGTTCTCTTTATACATCTTAGGCACACGGGTTCCTGCTTTATTACCACCGAGATGAAGGTTATAACGACCAGGCGCTTTGCCCACTAAACCCACTTCCGCCAACATTGCTCGTCCACATCCATTAGGGCAGCCAGTAATACGTAAGATAATGCTCTCTTCTTTAGGTATTTGATGTTTCGCTAGCAGGTCTTCAACCTCAGTAACAAATGATGGAAGAAAACGTTCGGCTTCCGCCATTGCTAAAGGACAGGTAGGAAATGCTACACATGCCATTGAGTCTTTACGCTGCTCACTTACCAGATCATCCATTAAGCCATGTGCACGCGCTATCTTTTCAATTTTGGCTTTCTGCGTTTTACTTACTCCTGCCACTATCAAGTTCTGATTTGCCGTCATTCTGAAATCACCTTTATGTATTTTGGCAATTTCAGCGACACCAGTCTTCAACGGTTTTCCTGGGTAATCGAGCAAGCGACCATTTTCTATAAATAAAGCTAAGTGGTGTTTACCGTCTATTCCTTCAACCCATCCAATACGATCACCACGTTCTGTAAATTCATATGGTCGACTCTTAGAGAAAACGATACCAGCTCGCTTTTCGACTTCAGCTTTAAATACATCTATCCCTACGCGATCTAATGTATATTTGGTTTTCGCATTTTTACGGTTAGAACGATTGCCCCAGTCACGCTGAGTCGTTACCACCGCGGCTGCAACATCTAACGTATTTGCCAGTGGGACAAAACCAAAGTCATCAGCACGTCGTGGGTATGTCGACAGGTCACCATGCGTCATGGCCAAACCACCACCGACGAGAACATTAAAGCCAATAAGCTTGCCAGCGTCTGCGATGGCGACAAAGTTGAGATCATTGGCGTGGACGTCCACATCATTTTGTGGAGGGATTACAACGGTTGTTTTGAATTTCCTTGGTAAATAGTTACTACCAAGGATGGGTTCTTCTTCGGTTGTCTCGATTTTCTCACCATCTAACCAAATTTCTGCATAAGCTCGAGTCTTTGGTAATAAGTGCTCACTGATTTTTTTTGCCCACTCGTAAGCTTCTTGATGAAGCTCAGATTCAACTGGGTTCGTCGTACACAAGACATTTCGGTTAACATCACCAGCCGTTGCAATGGAATCAATACCAATACTATTCAACGTCTGGTGCATTAGTTTAATATTAGGTTTCAATACACCATGAAACTGAAACGTTTGACGTGTCGTTAAACGAATGCTGCCGTAGAGACTATGGTCTGAAGCAAACTTATCGATCGCTAACCATTGTTTAGGCGAAATGATCCCTCCCGGCATACGCGCTCGTAACATTACGTTGTGTAGAGGTTCTAACTTTTGCTTGGTGCGTTCATTTCGAATATCACGGTCATCCTGCTGGTACATACCGTGAAATCGAATCAATTGAAAGTTATCAGCGGTAAACCCACCAGTGATTTGATCGCTTAAATCCGATTCAATCGTACCTCGGAGGTGATTACTCTCTCGCTTCAAGCGTTCGTTATCAGCTAATGGGCCCAACACTTGGCCTAAGACTTCTTGTTTGCTCATTAGTATACATCCTTTTGATAACGTTTTGCTTTTCTTAACTCGTTTATGTATTCCTCTGCATCAGCTGAATCTTTACCACCATATTGCTTGGTAATTTCAACTAATGCTGCATTCACATCTTTTGCCATATGCGTTGCATCACCACACACATAAATATGCGCCCCTTCCTGCAACCATTGCCAAACTCGTTCACCTTGCTCTAGTAGACGATGTTGAACGTAAACTTTTTCATGCTGATCACGACTAAACGCAACATCTAAACGATCTAATACACCGGACTTGAGGTACTTTTGCCACTCTACTTGATATAAGAAATCTTGAGTAAACGTCCTGTCACCAAAAAACAGCCAATTTTTACCTTTAGCCTCTCTACTCTCACGCTCTTGAATAAAGCTCCGGAATGGAGCAATACCCGTACCCGGCCCGACCATAATAATAGGCGTGTCGTTATCTTCAGGGAGCTTAAATTGCTTGTTATGTTCAACAAAGACTTTAACCTCTCCACCTTCTTCTAACCCTTTAGCTAAATGGTAAGAAGCCCCGCCATATCGTGTTTCTTCACCTTTGTCATATTCTACCAGCGCCACTGTCAAGTGAACTTCTTCATCCACTTCTGATTGGCTTGACGCTATCGAGTATAAACGTGGTGTTAGACGACGCAGTATAGATAGAAGCGATGTGGCCTCGAGTTTGGTTTTCTTCTCTTTGAGTACATCAATCACTTGAGTTTCAGCTGAATACTCTCTTAGCTGATCTTTATTCTCGACTAATTTCAGCAGTTTTTTACTACCTGATAACTCGGCATATTTGGTAATAAGCTGCGGATTTGACGCTGTCACTTCGTAGTTCTTAATTAACGCTGTACGCAATGAAACACTTTCACCATCAACATCGACACTTTCAATGCCAGATAGATTGGTCTGTGCAAGAATCGCATCCACCAGCTCGCTACTGTTTTCAAACCAAACACCCAGTGCATCCCCCGCTTGGTAGGTCAGCCCAGAGTCTTCTAAATCAATTTCAATGTGACGAACATCTTTACCTGAATCACGCCCGGTTATTTTTTGGCTTGTTAACAGTGTCGCAGTATAAGGGTTCTGCTTGGTATACGACGACGCAGCGCCTGCCGTTGCGACAGGTAACGTCACAACATCTGCTGGTTGAGACGATAAATCATCTTTGATCACTTCAAGCGCTTTAAGGCGCCATTCTGCTGCTGAAACGTCGTAGTCGACATCACAATCCAACCTTTCGATGAATGGAGTTGCGCCTTGCTTCGTTAAGAATGCATCAAAATCCTTACCGGTTTGACAGAAAAACTCGTAGCTTGAGTCACCAAGGCCAATCACACCAAATTTTAGATTGGTGAGTTTAGGGACTTTTTTAGACTGCAGAAACTCATGTAATTCAATCGCATTGTCTGGTGCTTCGCCTTCACCATTCGTCGACGCAACAAAAATAACGTGGGTTTCTTTCGCTAAGTTTTTACCTTTATAGTCACTTGCATCGAACAACTGTGCGGAAATACCGTGAGCAGAAGCTTCTTGCTCAAGCGCTTCCGCTACACCTTTAGCATTACCAGTTTGAGAGGCGTAAATAATAGTCAGCTTACCCGCGGGGGCAGCAGCAACGGCAGAAGTCACGGCACTGGCGACAGGGGTCAATTGTGCTGAGTTTTGAGATTGGCTTAATCCCCAAAAGTACCCACTTACCCAGGCTAATTGGTTAGAAGATAAAGCGGTTGATGCTTGCTGTAGTTGAGATAACTGCTGATCATTAATAGGAGCAGCTAAACCCGGTAATTGTTGTTGTGTATTTCCATTTGATGACATAGTCACGACATCCCTAATCATTGCGTGACGATAGATTAACCAACCATTTTAATAACAAGAAAGAATAGATATGAATGTTTTATAACTTTTTGGAAGAAAGGAAAGGTTTTAAGGTGGGTTACTTAGCTTCAATACGAACCTGAGAGAAGCCAACGGCAAGAGCTGACTTGGACGCTTTATCGAGGTCAACATACTGACATTCAGCACCATGAATGTCCGTTAACATAAGGAATCCCCCTTGTTTGTGGCGAAATTCCACCACCCATCCACCATCCAGTTCAGACGGTTCGATGATCGCTTCAGCCAACAAGTCCTGATGATAAAGGTACTTCAATTCGGTTATTGTCATAATCACTCCCTAAGTATACTGCTCGCCCTATCTGCGCAGGTTGATTAGTATAACTATAGCAAGTGACGACGCGTTCGCTCGTTTAGTTGTTGCAAATATGTTAGCCCTCTCGCGCTATAAATCGATGATACACCCATATAGCTATGACAAAAGCAACAATCCACGGCAGCAACTGGATAACCACCCCCATCATCCCTAACACAAACATAACAGCAAAAGACGCCACTATGGCTAAAGTGACCGTAACAAACGTCACACCAGTCATAACCAACATGCCAATAAATACCATAACAAAAATCAGTTCAAACATATTGCCTCCTCTCGGCACTAACCAAACAACAAAGACACAGTCGCTCAAGCTAAGGTGTATAAATTCGCCTATTGCTAATGAACCATTGTTCTAATAGATAAATTACTAGCACAAACCATTCCAACTTTTAACTTGTTGATTTTTAAGTATCTATAAAACAAAAAAACTCCAACTAACGTCGACGCTAGCTGGAGTTGGTATTTTTTACCATCACATTGGTAAATTTAGACGTCGAGCTCTTTGGGAATCTTAGTCAGCGCAGTTTGAATCACTTCAACCCCAGCGCCTTTCTTATGAGCATTTTCACTAATATAACGACGCCACTGCCTACCGCCAGGCATTGCTTGAAATAACCCAATCATATGTCGGCTGATATGCCCCAAATTAGAACCATTAGCCAATTGCTTTTCAATGTAAGGGTACATCTCTTCTACAACCTGACTACGCTTTTTCACTGGCAAGTCTAAACCAAAGATCTTTTGGTCAACTTCAGCAAGTAAATAAGGGTTTTGATACGCTTCTCTACCAATCATCACTCCATCAAGGTGTGCTAAGTGCTCTAAAGACTCATCTAATGTTTTAACGCCGCCATTTACTCCAATTTGCAAATGCGGAAAATCCTTTTTAATTTGATAAGCTCGAGGGTAATCAAGGGGTGGGATTTCACGGTTCTCTTTTGGACTTAATCCACTCAACCACGCCTTACGAGCATGGATAGTAAAGTCTTGACAACCACCTTGCTCTGAAACGATAGAAACAAAGCGCGTCAGAAACTCATAAGAATCCTGATCGTCAATGCCAATACGTGTCTTTACCGTAACAGGAATCGACACAACCGCTTTCATTTCAGCAATACATTCCGCAACCAGTTCAGGCTCTCCCATAAGGCAAGCACCAAAACGGCCGTTCTGTACCCTATCAGATGGGCAACCAACGTTAAGGTTAATTTCATCATAACCGCGCTCTTGGGCAAGCTTAGCGCAAGTCGCTAAGTCTGTTGGATTTGAACCACCTAACTGCAACGCGACGGGATGCTCTTCCTCGCTGTAAGTTAAGAAATCCCCTTTACCGTGGATAATGGCACCTGTTGTGATCATCTCGGTATACAGCAAAGCTTGCGAAGAAAGCAAACGATGGAAATAACGACAATGCCTATCCGTCCAATCGAGCATGGGCGCAATGGAAAGTCGGCTTGAATGGAAATCGCTTGTGTTGTCTGGCTTCATCATTGTTTTACCTAAGTTTTTAACCACTCAAATCCGCTTTGAATATCATGGGTACTTTGCCTAAATTAGTCCCATAGTCCCCGTAAGGTAAGAGGACAACGGAATGCTTTCTCTATCAATGAAAAAAACGGTCGCGACAGAACGGGGAATTCCGCTACAAGGCAACCATCATCGTGAAGAAAAAGCAGGCAATAATACACAGAGAATTAAGAACTTTCAAAAAGAAAGAGCTGACGACAACCTACGCCCTCAGAAGCGCAATCACAGCTGAGGTGTCTGGTATCAACCCGCTTGAAACCCTCCCTCGAAACACTACCCTTAATAAATTCATGACTGCTAAGGATTTAACTGATTTGCTGAATAGGACTGTGCCGTATTTAATGCCATGTCATCGATAGGCTTAATGACTGGCAACTAAGCTCCAACAATAGCACTACTCGAAGCCTGTATTGTCTTTTTCTCTGTTAAGCTGATTTACAGCTGTGCTGATAGCTTCATCCCCCTCTTTATATCTAACCCTTCTTTGCTTAATACAAGGAAGGGTTGCCATGTTCTTTTTACTGCCCAACCTGTACAACGACTCTTCGCTCACCACTATCCAATAAAACCAGCTTGGGTTCCCAAGCCCCAAAAGAAAACATAACACATTGAAAAATATAAATAAAAAACACAAAAAACCAAGCGTCACTCTCAAAGAAAGTAGCCTATACACTTAGCAATAGGAGTATTTGGCCTATGATGATCCTTTTACTTATAGAGCTGTACATAAGTCGTTAAATATCTCTTCAGAATTAGTCGACTCAAAGTATGACTTTTGATCTCACCTCGAAGTTGACCAATAATCTATGTGATCGAAGCATCGCAATCCATGAATCTATCTGTCGTTCCCCACACGACAATAACGATCTGAGTAGGGAAATAGTATAAGATGTAGGGATATCGCTTAGGTAGGTGGTCATGTGAATCAACAGTTAATCCAACAAGTCGAAGATATTTGTGCCACTCGTGGTGTTCGCTTAACGCCACAACGTCGCAGTGTTTTTGTTCTAATTTGTGAAAATAAAAAGGCATCAAGTGCTTATGAGCTACTGGAGCAATTAAAGGCCAGTGAACCTAAAGCCAAACCGCCAACCGTATATCGCGCTCTTGATTTTTTATTGGAGCAAGGGTTTATCCATCGCGTGGAATCGACAAACAGCTTTGTCTCATGCTGTTCATTTGGCGAACATAAGCATTTTTCTCATCTTCTGATTTGTGACAAATGCGGCAATGTCGTTGAACTACAAGATGATAATCTGATAGCCTTGTTGAATAGCAACGTTGATAAATATGGCTTTCAATATTCCAACCACGTTATAGAATCTCATGGTACTTGTCAGACGTGTTCGTCATTGGAAGATCACACTTAGATAGAAGAAGTTATGCGCGCTGAATTTGTAAACCCGTTTTTAGCCTCACTCATGAATGTGCTAAAAACAATGGCTTCAATGGAGATAAAGCCATTAAAACCCAGAATTAAAAAAGATGAGGTAGCACGTGGAGACGTGTCCGGCCTTATTGGAATGGTAGGAACGCAATCTCGCGGATCCATGTCTATTACCTTTGAAGAAGGGTTGGCATTGGAAATCATGCAAAAAATGTTGGGCGAACGCCCTCATGGTTTAAATGAAGAAGTGACCGATATGGTCGGTGAAATCACCAACATGGTCACTGGCGGAGCAAAACGTATCCTTGCAGAGAAAGGCTTCGATTTTGACATGGCCACCCCTGTGGTTGTTTCAGGGAAAGGGCATACCATTCGACACAAGTGTGATGGTGCCATCATCATCATGCCATTTACCTCAGAATGGGGTAACGCATTTATTGAAATTTGTTTCGAATAGTCATTCCTTTCGAAGACACCATCTTTCGCGGAATCTTGTCGAATAAACACCACTTTGCCCAACCATAAAAAATGCCAGTCCTTAGATGTGACTGGCATTTTCCTTATTAAGCGAGTTAACCGTATAAGCGATTAAGAGCTTAATCTCCCGCAACTTTCATTGACTCAATCAAGATTGAACCGGTTTGAATCTGCGAGCGGGTTTCAACGTCACTACCAACAGCAACAATGTTTTTAAACATCGTCTCCAAATTAGAAGCGACCGTAATTTCAGATACAGGGTATTGGATCTCTCCATTTTCAACCCAGAATCCAGCAGCCCCGCGTGAGTAATCACCCGTGACAGTATTGACTCCCTGCCCCATAACTTCTGTGACTAACAAACCAGTGCCGAGGGTTTTCAGCATCGCTTCAAAATCTTGTCCGGTATTTTTGACATACCAGTTATGAATACCGCCAGCATGGCCAGTTGGTGTCATATTCATTTTGCGCGCCGCATAACTGGTTAACAAATACGTTGCCAGTTTCCCATCTTTAATAATTTCTAGGTCTTGAGTAAACACCCCTTCACTATCGAATGGGCTAGACGCTAAACCGCGAAGCACATGTGGTTTTTCTTCAACTTGAAACCACTCAGGTAAAATTGTCTCACCCAGTTTATCAAGTAAAAATGACGATTTTCGATATAGATTTCCACCACTAATCGCCATGACTAGATGGCCCATCAAGCCGGTTGCCACATCATTGGCAAATAACACGGGGTACTTTCCGGTTTTTATTTTCTGAGGGTCTAATCTTTGAATGGTTTTGGATGCCGCTTCTTTGCCAACTCGCTCTGGAGACCAAAGATCATCAATGTGGCGGGCAAGCGTGTAGCTATAATCACGCTCCATATCACCATTTTTACCCTGACCGATCACGCTACAGCTGATACTGTGGCGGCTAGACGCATAGCCAGCAAGCAAGCCGTGACTATTGCCATAGACCTTAACGCCATAATGACTGTCATAACTCGCGCCGTCGCTTTGCTTAATCTTATCACTGTAAGATAATGCCGCTTTTTCTGCTTCAATGGCTCGCTGTGCTGCAACATCAGGATTCGGTTCATCAGGATGGAAAAGATCAAGGTCTGGAATATTTGAGACCATCAACTCTTTCGGTGCAGGTCCTGCAAACGGATCTTCTGACGTATATTGTGCAATATCCAGTGCTGCAGCAACAGTCTGCGCAATGGCTTTTTCACTCAGATCTGATGTCGAGGCACTACCTTTGCGCTGACCTCGGTATACCGTGATGCCAAGAGCACCATCACTGTTAAACTCAACGTTTTCCACTTCGCACATACGTGTTGAGACGCTTAGTCCGGTACTTTTTGTAATGGCGACTTCCGCGGCGTCGGCACTCACAGATGCCATGTCCAAAGCTTTTGCTACCGCGGCTTCCAGCTCAGCTTGCTGCTGAGCGACTTGCTCTCTTACGTCCATAATCCATCTAACTTTTATCAATTATCTTTGCCTAGAATAACAAGCTTTTCGCTTTCTCCCCAGATTTCTTGCTAAAATAGGCAATATTCGTAACGAGATAGTGATATAGGCAGAAAACATGGCTCGCAAAAATCAGAAAGCACCGTGGGAAGAAGAAGAAGAAATCATTTGGGTAAGTCGAACCGAAATGAAAAACGACATGGAAGCGTTACAAAAACTAGGCGAAGAGCTTGTCGGGTTAAAACCTTCCGTGTTGGCGAAATTCCCGCTGAGCGATGACCTAAGAGACGCAATCAAAGACGCGCAACGTTTTAAAAATGAAGCACGCCGTCGACAGTTACAATACATTGGCAAAGTCATGCGTAATGTTGATCCGGAGCCTATTCAAGCCGCACTGGATAAAATCCGCAATAAGCACTCTCAACAAACAGCAGCATTGCATAAGTTGGAAGAGCTAAGGGACAAGATTGTAGAAGAAGGCGATTCAGCGATTGCGGAAGCCTTAGACTCGTATCCAGACCTTGACCGCCAACGCTTGCGCCAACTTGCTCGTCAAGCGAAGAAAGAGAAATCAGCCTCTAAGCCAGCTAAAGCGTTTCGTGAAATTTTCCAAATGCTAAAAGCGGAAGAAGAAGCAAAAGAAGAAGCGCTAGCACAAGAACAAGACCAAAACAGCTAGAGTCAATTTAAGCAGTGAGAGCGAACTCGCTCTCACTGCTTTCTTCACTCTTTTTATCACCGCACCACATCGCCGATTTTAATGCTGAGCCGCAAGAACAAATTTGGCCAACTCAGCGTGGTCATGATGACTGTTCAATGCCTCAATGTTACCCACCACCGAAATACTCCCCTTAGAAAGATAAGCAAAACGATGAGCAATTGCCTTTGCGTCATTCAAGTGATGCGTCACCATGACAACCGTAATAGCATTGTCCTCAGCCAGATTTTTTACCACCGACAGCATCTCTTTCCTCAACAATGGATCGAGCGCAGAAAAAGGTTCATCTAATAGCCACAATGGCCGAGATTGAACAAAACACCGAGCTAAGGCTACCCGTTGCTTCTGCCCCCCAGATAGCTCTGAAGGTAAGCGAGATAAGTAGTCTTGTAACCCCACTTTGCTTGCCGCTTCCTTTACTTTCTTCAGGACTTCAGGCGTTCGTTTAAGTGAAGGGTGAATACCAAGAACAATATTGTCTTGAACGGTAAGATGCTCAAAAAGGTTATTATCTTGAAATAGCATCGCCAGCGGTCGCTGATGAGGCTCCAATGGCAACATTGACTGCCCTCCGATAAGGATCTCACCGGATTCCGGTTCGCAAAAGCCAGACACCATTGCCAGTAATGTTGATTTACCCGCACCACTTGGCCCAATTAATGACAATATTTCGCCTTGTTTGACCCCTAAGGTGAACTCAAACCATTCTTGATGATAGCGATATCTTGTTTGCTTTAATTCCAGCATCATGTTTATTGCGACTCCCGATGTCTATTTTTCACTACTAGGCGATCGGTCAGTGCGAACATCCCAATACTTATCGTAAATAACACCAATGAAACCACCGCAGCGGCCTGCATTTGATAACTTCCCAAGAGTTGATAAAGGTACAAGGGAAGCGTTTTAAAATCTTGACTACCAAACAATGCAATCACGGTTAAATCCCCTAACGAAAGGATAAAACTCATTGAAAATGCATGCAGCAATGGCGCTCTTAACGCTCGCCACTCCATACTAAAGAATCGCGCAATCCCTAAGATACCAAGACTCTGCCAAAGTAGATGATACTGGGTTGCCAATTGAAGCATGGGCTGACTGAGCGTTTTAATCACAAACGGCAGAGCCATTAACGCGTTAACCATGACAACAATCACCACGGCCAAACTAAATACATCCGTCATACCACGCAACATCAAGAATGTTGCCGTGCTCAGTACTAGTGCAGGTGTCACCAGTATCACTGTACCAACCAATTCCATTTTATCGGCAAGGCGGGAGCGCTCTTTCAGCCGCAACATTCGCGTGGAACTCACTATCAAGACGCCCACAATCAAAGCAATCACCGCGGAGAACATCGCCACTTGCAAAGACGAAAATAACGACTGCCAAAATATCGCATCCGTTAATACCGTATAGGCTTTGTGATTCAATCCACTAAGGACCACCATCAATAAAGGCGGTATGACAAGCAATAGACTTGCGATGATCCAAAAAGCATCCCAAAGCCGCTTATTCCAGGTATCTGATGATTGAATCGGCGCGGCATGACAAAAAGTGCTCGCCCCCTCCAATACTTTACTAAAGCGTCCTACAAGCAAGACCAATACGGAGCAAATAGCCATTTGCCACATTGCCAATACCGCCCCAACTTGCAAATCAAAGTCGAACTTAATCGCTTGATAGATAGCCAGCTCAATCGTCGTCGCTTTCGGTCCTCCTCCCAATGCCATGACCGTCGCGAAACTGGTAAAGCAAAGCATGAAAACGAGCCCCACAACATGAGGTAGATGTTGCTTAAGTCTTGGCCATTCAACAAACTTAAAACAATTCCAACTTCCCATGCCCAAATGTTTTGCCAGCCTACGCTGTTCACTAGGAACGCTCTCAATCGTCATTAATAATAATCGAGTGGCAAAGGGGAGGTTAAAAAACACATGCGCAATTAAAATGCCATTTAACCCGTAAATGGAAAAAGGCAATTCAATGTTAAATAACGCTAAGAACTGAGCGAGAACTCCCTGATTGCCATACACGGACAAAATACCAAACACCCCAACAAGAACGGGGAGAACAAGGGTGGTTCCAAACACTTTAAGAAGAAAACTTCGGCCGAAAAATCGACGACGCGACAGCGCATGTGCAACAGGCAAAGCCAAGCCAACACTCAAGCCTGTAGAAAGAGTGGCTTGATAGAGGCTAAATTTGGCGACATGAAGATAGTAGCTATCCGTAATTAAATCACTGAAATTGGCAAGCGATGAATAAGATAACAACGTCCAAAGCGATGCCACCACATAACTGGCGATGATGATGACAATGACAATGCCTGTTTTTGGTGTACGTATCACATAGACCTCGAAAAAAAGCGGCCCAATAATATAGGCCGCTATATAAAAGTGTTTAACTCAACCAGTTTGGCTTTAGTCTATCACTGAATCACCAAGACTATTGGATAAGCGCAGACTGCCACTCACGAATCCAAGCTTTACGGTTTTTTGCGACTTCATCTGGCGTAAAGGTCAGCGATTTACTCGGTACAGTAAGTGCCTCAAACCCTGTAGGTAGCTCACGATCCACAACGGGATACATCCAGTTGCCTGTTGGAATTTGAGACTGAAAATCATCAGACACGACAAACTGCATAAACTCATCGGCTAATTTGTCGTTTTTGGTATTGGCAACCTTCGCGGCGACCTCGACTTGGGTATAGTGCCCTTCCACGAAGTCAGCGGCAGCGAATCGAGCATCTTGCTCAGCGATTAGGTGATAAGCTGGCGATGTGGTGTACGATAATACCAAATCGGCCTCGCCTTCTAAAAACATGGAATACGCTTCAGACCATCCTTTTGTCACGGTAACGGTTTTTTTCGCTAACTGCTGCCACGCGGCACTGGCGTCATCGCCATACACAGACTTCATCCATAACAGTAAACCTTGCCCAGGCGTCGAGGTTCTTGGATCTTGGTAAATCACACTAAGATCATCACGATCTTCAATCAGCGCTTTAAGACTGGTAGGTGGCGTTTTTACTTTGTCTTTGTTGTACACAAACGCAAAGTACCCGTAATCGAAGGGGACAAACACGTCGTCACTCCAGCCATTGGGCAATACTAAATTATCGGTATCAACCTTGTGGTTCGCGAGTAGACCTGACGCTTTAGCTTCGCTCATTAAATTATTATCAAGACCTAACACCACATCCGCTTTTGAGGAGGCACCTTCAAGGCGTAAACGATTCAGGATCGACACACCATCATCCAAAGCCACCAATTGCAACTCACAATCACATTGAGCTTCGAACGCTTTTTTAATCGCAGGCCCTGGCCCCCAGTCTGACGCAAAAGAGTCATAGGTATAAACCGTTAATGTCGAAGCACTTGCCACTTGTGCGAGCGCCAGAAGGGAAGTAGCAATGGCTACTTTAGATAAACGGGTGTAGTTCACTAATTCTATCCTTAGTTATTGTTTTATCATCCAAACAGTCTTTGCACCGAAGTATCAGTAGCAACGTTTCAGTAGCAACGTTTCAGTAGCAACGTTTCAGTAGCAAAATCTTCATAACAACATTGATGATGAATTGTAACCGCTGCATCACACATTCACCATCCCTATTCCTTTATCTCTGATCATAGCCCCAACGCGGCACCAAAGTTTGCTCAATGCCCATGTGATCGAGTACTCGCGCGACAATAAAATCAACCAAGTCATCAATGCTCTTAGGTTGATGATAAAAGCCAGGCGCTGCTGGCATAATCGTTACACCCATGGTGGACAGTTTATGCATATTCTCCAAATGCAATGTCGAGAACGGCGTTTCACGCACGACCAACAACAGCTGCCCACGCTCTTTCAATACCACATCAGCAGCACGTTCAATAAGGTTGTCAGACATGCCGTGAGCAATAGCAGCTACACTACCAGCAGAGCATGGGCAAATGATCATTTGCTTAGGCGCTGCCGAGCCCGATGCGACAGGGGAAAACCAATCCTCCTTGCCACACACCACAAGCTTATCTGATTCGCAATTAAGGCGCGCCACCAGCTGCTTATGTGCTGCATCAGGACCACTAGGCAATTTGATATCATGCTCTGTTGCTAACACCACTCGCGCCGCTGAAGAAATCAATAAGTGCACGGTATAATCCGCCGCTAAAAGACATTCCAACAACCTCATTCCATAAGGTGCGCCAGAAGCACCGGTAAACGCGAGCGTGATAGCTTTGTTGGTTACGTTCATTAAGCCAATCTCTCTAATAGTTTCTGATGAATACCACCAAACCCACCGTTACTCATTACCAGAATTTGGTCACCAGCTTGAGCTTTAGATTGAATCGCCGTGACTAACTCATCCACACTGTTGCTAATGACTACCGGCTGAGAACAGCTAGCGGCGATATCGTTGACAGACCAGTCAATGTTATCCGGTTGCAGTAAAAACACCTCATCGGCATGCTGAAGAGAATCGGCAAGTTTATCTTTATGAACACCTCGCTTCATCGTGGCTGAACGAGGCTCTAATACCGCTAAAATACGCTTTTCGCCCACTTTATTCCTCAACCCTTCAAGGGTGAGTTGTATCGCGGTTGGGTGATGAGCAAAATCATCATAAATTTCGATCTGGTTTACCTCGCCCTTAAATTCAAGGCGGCGCTTGGTATTAATGAACTTAGCTAACGCAGCACAAGCAAGATCAGGCGTCACGCCGACATGCCTAGCGCCAGCAATGGCCATCAGTCCATTATCCACGTTATGGTCACCGACCAAATCCCATTTCACTTCCCCCACTTTGTTACCATGCAAATAGACATCAAAATGAGACCCATCTTTCTGCTGTTTAACCGCATTCCAATCGGCTGAAGCTCCGGTATGCTCGACCTCACTCCAACAACCTCGTCCTAATACATCTTGAATTGCGCTATCACCTGCTGGAGCCAAAATTCGACCATTTCCCGGCACTGTGCGTACCAAGTGATGGAACTGCCGCTTTATCGCCTCAAGATCATCAAAGATATCCGCATGATCAAACTCAAGATTATTCATGATAAGTGTTCGTGGGTGGTAATGAACAAACTTGGATCGCTTGTCAAAGAAAGCGCTGTCGTACTCATCGGCCTCGACAACAAAAAACATCGATTCACCTAGCCTCGCCGACTGACCAAAATTACCTAGAACGCCTCCGACTAGAAAGCCAGGCTGATAGCCACACTCTTCTAAAATCCAACTTAACATGCTCGACGTGGTGGTTTTACCATGAGTTCCAGATACAGCAATAACCCAGCGATCGTGAAGCAAGAACTCTTGCAACCATTGAGGGCCCGATGTGTATTTGAGATTTCGATTCAATACATACTCAACACAAGGATTACCGCGACTCATCGCATTACCGATCACAACTAAATCTGGCGCTGGATCCAACTGACTAGGGTCGAAGCCCTCAATAATTTCAATTCCCTGAGACTCAAGAAGTGTGCTCATAGGGGGGTAAACGTTAGCATCACTACCCGTGACTCGATGACCTAACTGTTGAGCTAGAACGGCAGCGCCACCCATAAAGGTGCCACAAATGCCAAGAATATGAATATGCATGTTGGGTTCTCTTTTGTTCACTGTGCTTCTTTTTGCTTTCGCTATATATACCCAAACCTCGCGATAAAAGCGAGGAAGTTAACAGTTACGCGGCATTTTGTGACTTTCATCATACAAACACTCCGTTTGTAAGGTTACTTCATTACCATTAAAAAGTTCTGCCCCCTACAATATTCCATGTGTGTAGATGAATACCCCCAACTCGTTCACTCACACTTCTCCCCCAAGATAATAGTTAGCAGATTAAAGGAAAGACCATGTCTGAAATGCGCACCCTCGGCGAATTTATTGTTGAGAAACAAAACGACTTCCCTCATGCCAGTGGTGATTTATCATCCCTTATCTCTTCAATTCGACTTGCAGCAAAAATTGTAAACCGTGAAATTAATAAAGCAGGCCTTGTCGATATCACTGGTGCAGTAGGTACAGAGAACGTACAAGGTGAAGCACAGCAAAAGCTGGATCTTTACGCTAATGATAAATTTAAAGCAGCACTTGAAGCTCGTGACCAAGTATGTGGCGTTGCCAGTGAAGAAGAAGATGAAGCCGTAGCCTTTAATAAAGAACTGAATAAGAACGCAAAGTATGTCGTTCTAATGGATCCTCTCGATGGTTCTTCTAACATCGATGTAAACGTATCTGTCGGTACCATTTTTTCCATCTACCGTCGCGTCTCGCCAATTGGCACGCCCCCAACTCAAGAAGATTTTTTGCAACCCGGCAATAAGCAAGTCGCTGCTGGTTATGTTGTCTATGGTTCCTCAACGATGCTGGTTTACACCACAGGCAAAGGCGTCAACGGTTTCACCTACGACCCCTCTATCGGTACCTTCTGTCTATCCCATGAAAACATGATGATTCCTGAAGATGGTTCGATCTACTCCATTAACGAAGGTAACTACATCCGCTTCCCTATGGGCGTGAAAAAATACATTAAGTACTGCCAAGAAAATGAGCCAAGTGAAAACCGCCCATACACTTCGCGCTATATCGGTTCTTTGGTATCAGATTTCCACCGCAACCTGTTAAAAGGCGGTATTTATCTGTACCCGAGTACGCAAAGCCACCCGAGCGGAAAGCTTCGTTTGCTGTATGAGTGCAACCCAATGGCCTTCATTATGGAACAAGCTGGCGGAACAGCCTCTGACGGTAATCAGCGTATTATGGACATTAAGCCAACAGAACTTCACCAACGAGTGCCTTTCTTTGTAGGCTCAAAACGTATGGTAGAAAAGGTTGAATCTTTCTTGGAAGAATACCCAGAGCAATAATTTTTCTACAAATTAAACAAATTAGAAGTGCCTCTCAGTGA
>NZ_JAKRRY010000057.1 GCF_026191675.1 Vibrio qingdaonensis
CAGTGAAGCCTGCTCTATCGGCAATGTGAAGAAAGTCTAAACCTATAACGGTTCATTCTTTTTTTAGTCGTGCATTGATGAGCTGATACATTAACTGTCAAAAACTAGAAATGACTCGTGATGCGCATCAACCGATAATGGTCAAAGCGTTTTTAGGTGGTAAATTTTGTTCCTTCATAAGAAAAATAGTAAACCGATTTTAGGTCATTATTTTTACTTAATCTGGATAAATGAAGTACTTACTGTAAGAGTCGATATGAAAGGGCTGGTATAGTTCTATCTAAGGGTTTGAAAGATGGCGCTCCCAGTAGGATTCGAACCTACGGCCTCACCCTTAGGAGGGGTGCGCTCTATCCAGCTGAGCTATGGGAGCATAACGTTTATAATATCAGAGCTTTATCTTTAAAAAAACACAAACTCACTAAATGCTCATCACCTGCTCAATTTTAGAGCACCTATATCTATCAGCATTAATATGAACAACTCACAATAGTGCTACATAAAAATGCTACATTTGGATTTTTTTACATAAACGACTGATTTTAAAACATATATAGTATTTATCACAATAAATACTTAACCCCTCCTAAGGGGCAGGTCACAGGTTCGAATCCTGTCGGGAGCGCCATATAAATCAATACCTTAGCACAAATTCTGCTGAGGCGTTTTTATTTTATGTCCGCGAATGACAATTTGAGAATCAAACTAATACCAAGCTCACGGCTTTAAAAGTAAAGATTTTTGCTATCACGATTTAGTGCATGAGGGTGCTAGTAGGCTATTTGAAAAAGGCTACTCCATTGAAGAAGTAGCCCAAGTGACGGTCACCGTAATTTGAATATTTTGTGGCAGGTTTATACGCAGTTATTTCCGCATAAGTACATGCTAAAGAACATTCATTAATACCTAGCCTAAACATCTACCGTCTAAAATACTTCAGAACTTTGAAAGTAATCGAGGTGTTGTCATATGACAAGACCTCAATTTCAGCACCTTTATAATTTATCTTGTTAGATTTACCCATATCGTACTCGACATTATTGGTAAAAGCTTGACGTGCATTCCCACCTGAAAGCTCTCGATAAGAGATGTTTATCTTTTCATCAACCGAACCGTTATAAATCAATGTCCTTTGAAATGAAGATGGCGACTCTACGGTCTTATTGTTGATTGTTGTAACGGCTTCTTCGTAACATGTTGCATCCTGTACAAAAACAGTTGATACACACAACCCTTTTTTATCATCTGGACGTAAAGCAAATGGAGGATCTATAAGAGCCCCCGCTGTTACAAAACCACCATTAGTCGACATATGTGAGAAGAAGATCTTTCCTTTTGAATCGGTGCCAAACTCTTTGTAATCGCCACTGCCTATATTGTAATAAGCACCATCAATATAATTATGGACAGTAAGGTAGCGGCTTGTCGTTTTGATGCCTTCATCAATCATTTCATCACGGTCCTAATAAAGGGACACACACCGGAAACACCCCATAAATCCACTAATTTCTTGTTTCTATTTTTCAGATTTGACCATGGACTTTATAAGTGGATAGTCTATTTACTGCATCAAACTGAGGAGAAACCCGGTAGATGTCTTGGATGCAATTATGAGAGTTGGGGTCAATCCAAGCTTTTGATGTCTGCATTCTCTGGCGCGCTGAAAAAGTGCGGCCTTCAAAGTAGTCGATCATCGAATAAGGACCAAGACCCTCTCTTTGTGATAAGGCCTCCAATAAACTACCCATGGCCATATACGCGTTATAGAAAACAGAATTGGGTGCATTCAATACACGTGACTGCTTGCTCGCTGGATGATGACGATTGACGAAAGTACGGTATCTTACTGAAAAATCGTTAACTGCATCTAAGTCATGATTGTGAAACCAATTACTTGGGAATGCTGAACAAGGCTGCTGGCCATCAATATCGCTCCAAGTCTTATAGCCTGAGATAACGGTAACGCCCTGGGCGATATGAGTATCCACCAAAGCACTACCGATCAAAGCGCTATCGTTATTGGAAGTCGCAAGATAAAGGTAACGTGGTTTCCTAATTCGGATACGATCTACTAGATGATCGCCACTTTTGAAAGAACAAATGGAAAAAGTTTCAATGTCACTAAAACCAATCGAGATACACATTGCTTTCAACCAGTGAGTGTATTTTTTGTACTGATAGTCTTGAGAATGCACAATCATAATTGGGGATACATCATCAATACATAACGCGTTCAGCATTCGATAAGTTGCAGTACGGTAGTCTATCCCCCAATTAAATATGAACTTGTTATTTAAAGTCGATGCATTTAGAGGTTGCGAGTTAGTGTTAAAGTACAAAGTTTCTTTCTCTTGTGAAACTTGTGCGACTATGCTCGACGTAATAGGATGAACACCCCCAATAATATAATTGTCTTTGTTTTTTTTTATTAATTCATAGCATAACTGTTTGGTAGGTATATGACTATTTTCTTTAGTTCGTACTGAAACAGAAATAGGTCTATCTAAACACGTACCGTAGTCTTGTAACGCCATTTCTATACCTAAACGCTCCATTGTGGATTTGATACACCTATTAGGTTCTGAAATGATACCAATATTAATCTCCGAATTCTTGCCTTGGGCACCCAAACCAAACCGAACATCGGGTAGTGTTACAGCTGGAAGGACACCAATCGATTTTATTACGTCTCGTCTGTTAAACATAGATTATACGTCCTTAAAATTGAAACTATCCCTATAAATGAACATTTACATTACAAAAATATTACAGGTTTCATTGCACGTAGCCAAGGCCAAGTTGCTATCAATTACCTCAATACTAATTGCTATATTCTCTTCAGTAATATAGTCAATAGTATTGGAAAAGAACCCATTAGTAGTCGCCATGATAAGGTAATCTAGATTACTATTAACTTGTATAACATTTGCACTAGCTGGCAATACACTTGTCGAGATTTTTTCTCCAACATTAGATTTAGGGTTAATTTGTACATAAATCAGGTGGATGGTGTTATTGTAGATAATCATAGTCAAAGTCTAATTGGGTCATTGCATGGTAGTTTGCAAGGTGAAAAATCGACATTAGATTGATTAATTTTTATAGATACCGCCTTAATTGGAGAGTCATTAGAAATTTCAAGTGTATTGGATCTAGACCCTGCTACTGTGGCTGTTGAAAAATAATCGGTACCAATACTCAATTGCTGAATAACACTAGTACCAGCAGGTATCATGATATTAAAGTTACCTCCAATGCCAGACTTTGGGTTGAATTGGACGTTTGCGCTGAACTGAGTGTTATTTAATATAACCATAACGAAAGCAAGCTCATTGATAAGTCGGTTAAGAGTCAATCAAAACGGATGCGGGTATGTAAGTAATGTTCACGTTCTTCGTTTCATTGTTGACAGTTTCAGTTAAAGAATTGGTGCCTTCTATATTTACTGTCATTAAGTAATCATACCCAATAATAACCTGTTGAATGACTTTTTCTTGAGCCTTTAAAATTAATTTTAGTTCAGTAACATAGTTTGTATTTCCCATTGAAGGAGATAACGTTACATGTGCATCCTGGTCTGTATTATTAAAAATAACCATTAGCCTTCCTCACATTAGGAAACTAAATGAAAATTATTTGACAAATACTATGAACATCGTATTCATCAACAATCTTGGTGATACTTCTAGAAGTATCACCAAGATCGGTATATCCCAATGATACTTTCAGTTTCCAAACGGTTAGGCAGAAGCACCAGCCGTTTCAGCAACTTTTACATTACCATTTTTATACGTAACAGTGATCGATGGAGTTGAGTTTGAAATACCTTGTAGAACGTTAGACTGATTACCGTTAATAGTAGCAGTTACGTTATAGTCATTGTCACCATCGAGTTGTACGACAGCATTTGAACCTGCTGGCACATCCTTATTTAATTTTTTCCCTGTATCTGATTGCGGATTAAATTGCATTTGTGCAGGAGAGTTTGAGTCATTGATAATTTTCATTTTTATTTCCTTAACTGACATTGTTTAGGTTGTTTAATATAGCCTGTATTTTATACAGTACTGATTAAGGTCACTTAATCAAATTATTGATAAGCTAAGTTAGTTTATCTATCGACAAGCCAACTATGAAATAACTATACGACTTTTTTTGAAACTTAATATTACATGTCTATTACACGTCAGGTGTATTAGATGTATTTAATTTTAGTGGAAAGCACTAAAAGAACACACAGCAAATACTCCCAGCAAGCCTTATAACTTTCTGCCGAGCGCTGTTAACCGATACAACTGGTTAGGGCTGCGAGGCTTTTCGGGGTTCGACATCTCGACCAAACCGACTTCGATGGCAGGAGACAAGTAGTTCTTTTTGAATGTTGGACGGTGTTTGATACCGATCGTTTCCATGAGTACGGTTTGCCGCTCCTTTAGTAACGTAAACAACGCATTAAGCATAAACGCGATGAAAGGGGTTACTTCACTTCGCTTATCAGACTCGGAAAGCGTTTGATAATAGGCTTCTTGCTCTTCGCGGATAACGGTTTCAACAGATACGTAAGCAAACAAATGTTGGCGACTTCTAGCTAATCTCAGCGACTATGTTAAGAATATCGTTTGTAATAGTGAACGGTGATGTGTATGCCCTATTAAAGCTCCCTATCGGTTACCCTATAGCTTAACTTGACCGGTTACTTGATCGTTTTCAACCAATCATGTTCACTGCGGCGGCTTTGTGTTCTTGAGCAAAATGCGCGTATCGAAGGGACAATACTAAAATTGCTTCTTCACAAATAACTACTCTAGAAGCCTTATACAAAATTTATTCGATTTTCCCCGACCACCCTCCTAGATTAATAGCAATTAGAAAACTAAGCTCAATCTGCTAAGCAAAGACACATGGATGTCGACATTTGATGGATAAACTTAGGTAGGCTTATGAAATTAGAACTCACCACTAGGAAATATAAAAGCTTTCTAATCGCTTTCAGAAAAGCGGATATTGACGCCAAAAGCGGAGCGGAAATAACCGTCAGCTTCGAGACTAATCAGTACCATTTTGAATCGCCTAATTTCAAACTTGTCGCCTATACACAAGGCACTACACGTTACGATCTCACGACTTACAACCATACAGACATGCCAAATTCTCTAGACCTTGGTGGCTTAGAAGGCACTCTCAGGAAAGGCGGTAGTGGATTAACAAAAATGAATGGTGACCTAAGTACGGTTGTTGCTGCTACTTCAGAAGCAGCCCGCTCCAAAGTCGTCGAGGCGGCGTTTACCAAAGTGCTTTTAGGAAAGACTATAATGCTCCAACAGTATGAAGTTCTGTTCAAAGCCTACAATCAACCTGCACGATTCAATGGACTCCTAAACCAAGACGGAAGCTATAACAGCACCTGGAGGGCACTGAAGAAAGAAGATTACATCCACTTTTTCAACTCACAAGAATATACAGGTAGTTCAAGTGACATGCTCACCAAATTAGTTGCTTTGTAACACCGATAGGTGATGCTCAATATCAAAAGGAAAAATCAAAGGCACACACACCAAAAGCGTACTTCAAAAGAGTGAGTTTCATATTTCCGTCAATCACTGCTACGCTGAAATCAGTCAATATAACTTAGCAACAAAAACGAATCGTTGTTTCTGCCGTTGGCTGTCACTTGGGTTGAGGAGGTGTGTTTGCCGAGCATTATTCAAGATTGCAATCGCGAGCTCAAAAAAGTGCTGCACTTCTACCCCGAAGAGCAGCGAGCAAGCGTTGATTGTATGCTTGCTCAGCTAGTGTGCTGTGAGATTTTCCTCATTCAATACCCTATCCTCAATCATTTCCGCGGCAAAAGCTCTCCTTGGTATCATGTGCAGAACCTGCGGCAAAAATTGATGATGCGCGAGTCTATGAAAAGCCGATTCCCCAAAACGTTCGTCGAGCTTATTTAGACTACCAATATTTTATTGAAAGCACGCACTAAAACGACACACCCGTTAAAATGCTAAAAACCATCAGATTTAGCAACAGCAACCAATGAGCGGACATCGCGTATTATTTCGATACACGCTGCATTAATAAGACTGCTATCAACCCCCCTATACCGCTTCATGCATTCGTTGGTCATATTCAAGATATGATTGCGCATTCCATGTATAGAATTAAACTCAGCCTTTCTAATAGTCTGAGATTTCATGACACCACTTAATGCACTAGCCAGCAGTTTTGAGTTAAAAAGAAAAGAATGTTCTTGTAAGCAGTATTGTAGGTTAACTAAATGATGTGTCGTCGATTTTACAGACATAATTGATCCTTTTAGAATCATTAGCACTACACATCAATAGGTATAACGTTGATGTGCTTTAACTATATGGAGAAATAGAGCATTCCATTGCTCAGACGCTACTCACAAGCAAGTCACGTTTAGGGGGGCGCTTGACTGAGAGTGACAGGGTCAGCAGTCCAACTATTCAAAACACACTTTTGTATAGTCCTCTTTCATAAATAGTGGATTTTCAGGTGCAAATTCCGCACAACCGGTATTCAAATCCCAAATGAAAGCCTTAGTCGTTACAAATTCGTTGCCATTGTACTTCGAAAGGTTCACCGGCTTAGAGGTAAATAGATATTTCATCGACTCAATAGTTAACTCTGGAGTATAACGAATGAAATTTTCTGCCGCGTCTTTACGAGCAAAAGTCCAAAAGTTCTTAGTATTTACTTCAGTTTCCTGCTGCGCAGATACACCGCTTGGTAATAACTTATCCCTTAAATACTGAGTATGGTTTGTAAAGGCGACGCCTTTATCATTACCACGATGTACCACCGTATCTTCACCCGCCACGTTGATTGCCGCATACCCACCCTTGTCGTCCGCAACAGTCATGTTCATTGGAACAATCAATTTGTATTGCTTAGCCAAAGCAATAACTTCTTCCACAGAGTTCATTTGGGCTGCAGTCGACGCCAATGCGTCTAGGGTAATAATATTGCTATAATCCGCCGTTGTCTGAATAGACATGCGGCCTAGGTGAGTAATTGTTACACCGACTTTACGCCCCATCTGTTGAAACAAAGTACCGTCTGATATTTCACCGATTTGATAGTCAGTTTTTAATAAAGTGGTGTCTTCTTTAATCGAATTTATTGGCCAGTCTAACGTTTGTCCAACAAGGCCATTATTATATGCGATTGAAGTACAGCCATTCGGCAAATTGATGTAGTCCGTAACGTCTTCACCAGTTACTGCTGAATCTATAAGAAGATCAGGAGCCATCATACTCGCGACCAATGTTTCAACAGTGACACCTCTATATTCAGCTTGAGCTCTAAGCATACGGAGGTGTGCATAATTAACTTTCTCAATATTTTTGATGGCCTGGGCTGCAATGTCTAACCACAACTTAGCACTATCACCCAAAGGGGTTAACTCTTCACCACGCCCTAGCGCACTTTTTGCAATGATAACTCCAATCTCTTCCGGTGATTTACCTGTAGCATCGATAATATAAGCGGCTTCCTGAATGGCAGGCCTATCTGCACTAAAATACGGTAAGTTATCTCCAAGTACGTTAGTGGATGCGATGACTGGCAGTGTAGCCATAGACAAGACGAGGGATGAAAGTAATTTTAGTTTCATAGATAGCTCCATTTGCTAAGTAGGACTCGTTAATGGCGCTAGCGTATCAATACAATGTGGATTACTATAAGCTAGTTACTATGCAGAAACTGGATAGCCATGATATCTCATAGCCAAATGAACGCCTTTGTCACCGTGGTAGAAACGGGGTCAATGAGTAGAGCTAGCAAAAAGCTCAATTGCTCTCAATCTACCGTTAGTCGACTCATCGAACAATTAGAAGATGAAACCGGACTATTGCTTTTTCATCGCGATTTTTCTTCAAGACGTTTAACGCTCACCGAAGATGGTGAGGCAGTACTATCAAGGTGCCAACAGACATTGGATAACCTAGTTGAATTTCAGAGCTTTTGCCTAGGCTTGAGTATGGGTGTTGAGCCTGAATTTTCTATTGCTCTACCTCAGATCTTTGAAGAAAGCCGAGCGCAAAAAATGATGGAAAACTTACTCAAAGAATTTCCGAATACTCGATTTTCCTTTATAGAGCCAAGCATCCACTCCATTACTGAGTTGGTTGAGAGTGGCAATGTCGACTTTGGCTTTAATGTAATAACTTATGAGTATGGTAAAGGGCTAAAAATGATAGGTATGAGCTCAATAAAGGCGTGCATCGTTTGTCATGCAGAGCATCCCTTATCAAATAGAAATCATATTAATGCGAGTGATCTTGAGTCTGAGGTCCACATTACATTCTCCAACCCTGACAGATCGCCGCGCTCAATAGGTTTCAACTTTTCCAAAAAAATCATCGAAACTCAAACCCTCCAACAACAACTCTCTTTGGTGGGTTCAAAATTAGGTTATGCGCTAATACCCGAAAGCCTGTTTCTTATGAGTAAGCGTCAATATCAATTAGCACGGTTAAAAACAACTCTTGACCGCAAGCTGGAATACTCTTGCCAAGCTTTATACACGAGTGCAAATCACAATCGACCTATAAATAGATGGCTTAGAAACTATATTAAGAATGACTGGTAAATTGAGTCGCTCCTACTAACGCTCATTTGATTTAGATTAAAATCAAAAGGACACACAGCAAATACTCCCCGTCAGCCCTATAACTTTCTTCCATGGCACCGCTAACGGTTTATTATTACGCTAAAGAATTTCTGCCGAGCGCTGTTAACCGATACAACTGCTTAGGGCTGCGAGGCTTTTCGGGGTTCGACATCTCCACCAAACCAAGTTCGATGGCAGGAGATAAGTAGTTCTTTTTGAATGTTGGACGGTGTTTGATACCGATCGTTTCCATCAGAACGGCGTGCTTAACGGATCCGAGGCGGTTTAATGCTTCTAGTACCGCTAATATCGCGTTACTTACTTCGATTTCATCTACTTCTACGGTTTGCAGCTCTTTTAGTGCCGTAAACCACGTATTAAGCATAAACGCGGTTGCTTCACTTCGATTATCGGACTCGGAAAGTGCTTGGTATTAGGCTTCTTGCTCCTCGCGAATCACGGTTTCAACGGGTACATAAGCAAATAAGGGCTGCCACTGACTTAATTCTAAAGTTTGCCATAAGCGCCCCATCCTACCGTTACCATCCGCGAATGGATGGATGAACTCAAATTCGTAATGAAAGACGCTCGTAGGCATCAAAGGCGTTATTCACCTCTTGGATTTCTCTGGGTAGACCCAGAACTCGTTTGCCATTAATCACTGCTGTGACTTGTTCGAGCGAGAGTGTATTGTTCTCTATTGCTAAGGAAGCTTGAATCGTTTTGATGCGGTTACCACGGCGTAATTGTGGTGACATTAGATCGGGATTAGCGACTTCTAACCTCCCAAGCATGACGCTAATCTCAGCGACTAGGTTAAGAATATCGTTTGTAATTGTGAACGGTGGTGTGTATGCCATATTAAAGCTCCCTATTGGTTACTCTATAGCTTAACTTGATCGCTAGCTTGATTGGTTACTTGAGCAAAAAATAGCAAAGGGACACACATTAAAAGCGTACTTCAAAGGGTGACTTTCATATTTCCGTCAATCACTGCTACGCTGAAATCAGTCAAACTATTTTAGCAACAAAAACGAATCGTTGCTTCTGTCGTTGGCTGTTACTTAGGTTAAGGAGGTGTGTTTGCCGAGCATTATTCAAGATTGCAATCGCGAGCTCAAAAAAGTGCTGCACTTCTACCCCGAAGAGCAGCGAGCAAGCGTTGATTGTATGCTTGCTCAGCTAGTGTGCTGTGAGATTTTCCTCATTCAATACCCTATCCTCAATCATTTCCGCGGCAAAAGCTCTCCTTGGTATCATGTGCAGAACCTGCGGCACCAATTATTGTCTCGTCAAAAAGAACACGATTTGATTTGCTATGAGCTGTCGATTTTTCAAGGCTGGTCTATGGCAAAAATTGATGATGCGCGAGTCTATGAAAAGCCGATTCCCCAAAACGTTCGTCGAGCTTATTTAGACTACCAATATTTTATTGAAAGCCTGTACTAAAAGGACACACCTCAAACTACCCTTATATTCAATTCTAAGAATTGATTCACATTCGTACTTAAGCTACTCCAGTGCGACTTGCATCGGAGCACCAAAGAATAACATGTCAGAGATGCCGAGTTTATTTTCAAATTGGATGCCAACTCGCAGTTCTCGGCTTCCTAATATCTGGCTACCAAATACCACTATTCCCAAGTATTTTTTGTTGCCAAGCTTCACTTCTACCCGTTCACCAATCATGAGTGATTTTCGACACGCAACACCAATACCACCTTTCGAAATATCGATGACCCTTACCTCTGTGTAGCTAGAAAATAGACCCGTTTTTTTAATAACCCCTTTTGCATGTTGCATAGTGTAACGGGGGTGCTCTCTGAGCTCACTGGCTAGGCTTGTATTTACTCTTGAAGTAAGCGCTTTCATTTATTATTGTCCACGTCCGTGTATTCTTGCCTGGTTTAGTTTATAAGCATCACTCATGTGAAACCTAACATTAACAAGCCAGTTTACGTCATGACTAGTGGTATTTTTTAGTTTTGTGATCCACTAATTACTTATCATAAAGCACTAAATTAAAAGTGATTATATAGGATCGTATAAGGTATCGCCGGCCTTTAAATTGAGGCTAATGGAGGGCTCATTACGACCTACAAGATGTGATTTAAAACACGGTTTCATTATTGGAAATTGGCAAATTCGAGCAATTTACTTAGTACTGATATACCCTAGAATAAGTAAGCGCTTTCTTTTTTGGAGGGGGAATCCAGTGCATTGGTGGCGTCGAATTAGAAGAGAAAATGGTTACGCAATTTTAGCAATATTGAGCTTAATTCTGATTATCTGGTATCACTGGGGGATGGACGTGAGCCATCACATTAAGCTCAATGTACCGGGGATTTTGATGCAAAACGATGTTGCTAATGGAGGTAACTCTCAAGGTCAGTTTGTACAACATGATGAAGTTCTGAGTTTCTCTTGTAATACTCGACGCTCTAATACGTTTCCTTTTTGCAGTGTCGTGATACCAGTATCACCCCGAGCTCACGAAGAGCTCAATCTTAGCCGTTATCATTCCGTTAAAATCAAATTATCCTACTCGGAAGCATCCGATCTTAAAGACTCAGTACTGGTATATTTACTCAATGCTGAGCACGATGCCACCTCTGCCACCACTATTTTACGAGCCAATCTTCAGAGTATCATTCCTGTTAATCAACCTGCTTATTTATACTCACTGCCCATTTCCAATTTCTATGTCCCATCTTGGTGGTCATTTTTGCACTCACAAATTTCCGATCACTCCGCACGATTCAATAACGTAACCAACATTCAAGTGGCCACTGGCGATAGCCACTCCATAAAAAACACCACCATTACCATTCACTCAATTGAATTTGTCGGTAAGTGGGTAACGTTGCTAGAAGTACAATCCCTATTAGTTACGGCATGGGTGCTCGCGGTGACCGTGGATGTTCTTTCTCGACTAATGGCACTAAAGCGATCGGTTCAGGCCAGCCAAAGCCGAGCGTCATTATTGGATATGAGTTTGACACGCGCGAATCGGGAACGCGATGAATATCGCAAGCTTGCCTCTTTGGACAAATTAACCGGTCTCCATAACCGCCAAGGCATACAGGAGCGCTACTTTCAAAAACTATCCGAAGATACGTCGCTGTTTTTGATCATATTGGATGTTGATAACTTCAAACACATTAATGACACGTACGGCCACAATGAAGGAGATACCGTATTGATTAACCTAGCCACAACGTTGTCCTCTCATTTACTTGAGGACACGGCGGTTGGCCGCTGGGGCGGAGAGGAATTTATGGTGATTTTCAGGGCGAAAAGCCAAGCCATCGCTACACGGATTGCAGAGCGTATTCGTAAAAATGTCTCGGATAATCAATTAAGCCTGTACTTACAAGTAACATGCTCTGTGGGTGTCACAAACGTGGATAAGAGCACAACCTTGCTAGATAACCTCGATCGCGCAGATAGAGCGTTATATCAATCAAAACAAGGGGGGAAAAATCGGGTATCAACTAAGTTCTCTGACTATTAGGAAAAAGTCGTACCGCGGACGCGATGAATTTAGCTTTGTCGGAACCGTCGTTCCCCTCAGCAAAGCGTACATCTGCTCGACAATTGACCATGTTGATATTCGATCAGTTAGCTCATTCATTGGTACGAAATGTAAATTCTAATCTCACATAGGTTCGGCTAATCACATACTAGCCGAACACGCGAATTGCCACTTAAAACTCAGCTTCCACCTGAAACGTCATGCGCTCATGGGTAATAGGGTGATCAAGAATCAATAATTCAGCGTGTAAATGCAGACGATTCGCCGTTTTACCATACAAGTCATCGCCGACTATTGGCATGTGTAAACCAAGGGCATGAGCACAATGCACTCTTAATTGATGAGTTCGACCCGTCTTGGGAGAAAGGTAAACCTTAGTTTGGTTATTTTTTCGCTCAATCACCTGCCATGTGGTTTCTGCGGGTTTACCATGTTCAAAACAAATCAGTTGGCGCGGTCTGTCGTCTAGATCACCGCGCATTGGCAATGCAATACGTCCTTCATTTTCTTCAAGTACGCCATCAATCAATGCCACATAGCGCTTTTCAACCGTGCGTTGAATAAACTGCTTTTGTAAGCTCTTATTCGCTCGTTTACTGATCGCAATGACCATTAAACCCGATGTCGACATATCCAAACGATGCACGATCAATGGACCAGTGGCATCCGGAAACGTCTGCTTCATTCGAAGATAAACAGAATCTTCAATGGTTTTTCCAGGTACCGACAAAAACTCAGCGGGTTTATGCACTACTGCCATATCCTCATCTTGATAGAGGATATCAACAGCCTTACCTTCTGCCGGGTTCTTGAGTAGCGGGTTGTCATCCACCTCTAAACCTTCAAGCATATGCGTTAGAATGGGATGGCACTTACCCTGACAGGCTGGGTAATAGTTTTTATGCTGTCGAATGGATGATTTTGGTGGCAATCCCCACCAAAATTCCGCTAAAGCTAATGGTGTCATTCCATTTTTAAAGGCATATTGCAACAGTTTGGGCGCCGCGCACTCCCCTGCCGCCGCAGGGGGTACACCTTGAGTAGTCTTTGCAAAAAGTTCACCTAAGTTTTTCTCTTTACCATTGGCATTCAAAAACTGGTATTGATCAAACAACTGCTGCTGTAGCCCTGCAGACAGCGCTTTACGCGCCTGCTTCAGTGGGTTTATTTTGTCATTAAGCCCGTTCAATTCGCTCTGTGCCGCAGCGATACGCGCCTCCCAACTGAGCTTAAGATCGCGAAGCTGCAGCTTTTCTATCACGCTTGCTTGGCTTAACTGCTGTTTTAGTGCTTGGCGTTCTTCATCGGGCAATTCGGCTGCCTCGGCACGTTTGACCTTTCTAGCCTTACGCCCTTCTACCATATAACTACGATGGGCTTTTAATGCATCATCTGCCGCTTGCGTGACTTCTTGTAGTGTTAAACGAACGCTAGCAAGTTCTGGTGCCGCTTCTAGTGCATTAATTTGATGGCTAAGTTGATTAATTTCATCCTGCCCTGCGTGAAAAAAGCTGTCTTGGGCTAGCATATCGAACACTGGTGGTACAAAGCCTGGCAGCAAATTTTGATCGGCGACTTTACCCGAAAATGCAGAGAGATAACCAATATCGCCTTGGCTATTTTTAACCACCAGCACGCCAAACATTTTGCCAATGGCACCCTCTACTTCCCCTTCTAGACCGAAGTTATGTTGCCATTCAGACTGAGTGCAGAGATGCCCTTGTAACTCTGTTGCAGCTAATAAGCCCAGCGGATGGGGCGTATAATAAAATGGGTAAGTGAATCGCTCCGGCAATGAGTATTCATCAATGGACGACTTGAAGGGGGTGAAGCAGTGTTCTGGAGTGTGCATATGGCGCTCTATATCCAACATTCGCCCTATAGAGCGCAACGCTTCATGGGCATGAAAAGCTGGCAATTCTAACGGTTAAGTGAAGTAAGATCACTACTCAATCGTTTGCAGTTTCTAAGTAGTTGATTTTATGACGGTGCACCATATCAGCGCGCATCAGCAACGAGTCGATATCTCTTTTTACTTCCCATCGCGCAGTCATACCTCGTGAGGCGTTATCACTTTACTTACCACAAAGATAGAAGCAATGTTTATCAAGCGCTTTACTCCACGATAGACAAAGGATATCAAGTAAGATCTTAAGATCGTTTGATCTATATAACTAAGCCACTGTTTTTCAGATTAAAAAATGAAATCACGTTAATCTGCAATTTATAATGCATTGTCACAGCACTCGTGTATATAATTATAGAGAGATAAAACATCACGTTGTACTGGGTAACATTGAATGTTAATTAAGAAAATGGACGCTCCAAAAGATATGCAGATTGGTGCTTTTTTTGAAACAAAAAGGCATGGTTCCGTCATGATTGTTGAGTATTATAATACTCATACGGTTATCGTTGCGTTTAAAAACACAGGACATATTCGTTCAACCACAGCAGCAAAAATCCGCAGTGGCCAAATAACCGATCGTTCAGTTCCACCTCAATCATCGATGGTTGGTAGGAAGTATGAATCGTTAAAGCACGGTTTATTAACTATTAAACAAATTGAATCTGAAAATATCGTTGTTTTGGAAAGTGAAAATGGCGAGGAGGTGAGAATGTTACTTCCTGCGGTTCAAAAACTGAAAGAACAAATAGAGGAAGAGTATGAAAGTGATGACGAATTAGAATTGCCCACCTCTCTTAGTGCGCTAACAAAACGAAATAAGAAAACAAAAGATGTTAACTCACTTCTGAAAAAAATGATTACGGAATATGGTAAGTAAAACTGATTACCCTATATAAGCAACTACACACAAGACCTGGATCACACTTTATTCTCTCCTTAAAAATCATCATTTAAATCCCTATAAATATCGACGCTTACTTACTCTCATTTTAGGGTTATTTGCCATTTTGTGTGATCTGGGTCACAAGAGCATTTTAACTTTGTGAGCTAGGTCGATATCAATATTGGGGATTTTAGGTAACATCCTCTCCATCAAGACGTGAAACACTTATTTTTAGATCAACAAACCCTACAGAGATATATTATGAAAAAGATTATGGTTGTATGCGGAAATGGCCTTGGCACTTCACTAATGATGGAGATGGCGGTTAAAGAAGTTGTAAAGAAAATGGGGTTTGAAGCAGAAGTCGATCACGAAGATCTGTCATCGGCAGCGTCAAGTAAAGCGGATATTTGGGTTGCTGCAACGGACATTGCCAACCAACTTGAAGATGCAGGCAAAACTAACATCATTAGCTTAGCAAATATCTTTGACAAAGCGTCAATTGAAGAGCAATTAAAAGCAATCATCTAAGGTAATATACAATGGCTAATTTCTTTGAATTTATGCTTGGCTTATTAAAAGAGCCAGCAATAATGGTTGGATTAATTGCTTTCATTGGCTTAGTTGCTCAGAAAGCCGATGTATCAACCATTTTAAAAGGCACAATTAAAACCGTAATGGGTTTCCTAATTTTAGGGTTTGGTGCTGGCGCGCTTGTTGGCGCACTAAATAACTTTTCCGTCGTATTTACTGAAGCATTTGGTGTAAGTGGTGTTATTCCAAATAACGAAGCGATTGTTGCTTTAGCACAAGAAGCATTTGGCTACGAAATGGCATTAATCATGTTCTTCGCCTTCGTTGTTAATATTCTACTGGCTCGCTTCACACCGCTTAAGTATATATTCTTAACGGGTCACCACACGATGTTTATGTCGATGTTGGTTGCGGTAATTCTTTCTACAGCGGGCATTACTGGCACACTATTAGTCGCTGTTGGTGCAGTGATTGTCGGCTCGCTAATGGTTATCATGCCAGCGCTTGCACAGAAGTACACTGAGAAAGTAATGGGTACTGATCAACTGGCAATGGGTCACTTTTCAACCCTGTCTTACTTGGTTTCTGGTTATATCGGCAGCAAGTTTGGTGACACATCTACCACTACTGAAGATATGAACGTACCAAAGAGCTTAATGTTCTTACGTGATACGCCAGTAGCTGTAGCGGTAACCATGGCAATCTTCTTCCTATTTGCCTCCATTTTTGCTGGTGGTGAGTTTGTTGAAACTGTTTCTGACGGCCAAAACTGGGTAGTCTTTACTTTCCTACAATCTCTTATTTTTGCTGGTGGTGTTTACATCGTTCTTCAAGGTGTAAAAATGCTCATCGCGGAAATCGTCCCAGCATTTAAAGGTATTTCCGATAAACTGGTTCCAGGTGCAAAACCGGCGCTAGATTGTCCAATGGTATTCCCTGTTGCACCAAACGCAGTACTTATCGGCTTCTTGTCTTCATTCACAGCAGGTCTTGTTGCGATGGGCATCCAAGGCATGTTTGATTGGACGATTATTGTTGCTGGTGTGGTTCCTCACTTCTTCGTGGGTGGCGCATCTGGTGTATACGGTAATGCGACAGGTGGTCTACGTGGTGCGATTCTAGGTTCATTCACTCAAGGTCTATGTATTTCATTCTTACCAATGCTGCTACTTCCTGTACTAGGTAATATCGGCCTAGAAGCGACAACATTTGCTGACTTTGACTTTGGTGTCGTTGGTCTTATTCTTGGATGGATTGTGTCATGAGCATTATGAAGTTAATTGGAGATAACATTGTTATCTCCACAGAGACGAACTTAAGCGTTGATGCAGCACTAGACATTACTTGTTCAAAACTTCTTGAACATGGCAAAGTTGAAGCAACGTACTTGGATGCGATTAAGCAAAAACATCAAGAGATTGGCGCGTACTATGTGCTGGCACCCAAAATTGCCATGCCGCATGCTCGCCCAGAAGATGGTGTTAATGAAGCAGCGCTGCAAATCACCGTCTTCAAACACGGTGTTGACCTTGAGTCAGAAGACAACGGTGATGTTTATTTCTCTGTCACCTTAGCAGCCATGGATTCAGACAGCCATATTCAAACCATTATGGCTCTGTCAGAGTTGTTCCAAAACGATGAAGATGTTGAAGCAATCATTTCTGCACAAACAACAGAACACATTGCTGAAATTTTAGAAAAATACTGATTCAGTCCCCCTACTGCAGTATGTATAAAGCCCTCTACTA
>NZ_JAKRRY010000058.1 GCF_026191675.1 Vibrio qingdaonensis
CCCCTTATGAACGCTTTTATCCGCACGTTATTGCTGAGTGCGCTGATGATGCTCGCCTCAACCTCATTCGCTCAAACGCAAACTCACCCTGTGATGACAGGTCAATACGCCTTGGTCTTCTTCCATTTCAGTCAATGCCCTGAGTGTCACCACTTTGCGCCGACCATGAAGCGACTCGAGCAAACCACCCAATTGCCTGTGTACGATTTCTCCTTTGACGGACAGCCTATACCCGGTTTCACCACCCCTATCCCGACCACCTCTGACATCACCTCCGCGTTTTTTGGTGAGCTCAAAAACGCCATTACGCCCGCCACGTTCTTAATCAACGTCAGCAATGGTAAGTATGTGCGTTTGAGTGAAGGCAATGTTCCGTACCCCGCGCTGCTTAAGAGCTACCAAGCCTTGCGCGCCGATGTGACCATAATGGAGAGTTTACAATGACAAGACCGACCCTCCTGGCTCTCTTAATGAGTCTTTCATGTTCACTTCATGCCGGCGGCCTGGGCGATGCCATGGACAGCTTTTGGGATGACAGCAGTTTTAACCGCAACATCACGAACCCAAGTGCCTATCAAGGCCAATCCGCCACTTACTATAATGCGGGCAGCTTGTTTGCTCGCACCAACATCAAAAACATTCAATTGGCCGCCATCACCTTGCCTTCTGTCAGCGCAGGATGCGGGGGCATTGATGCCTTTATGGGCGGTTTTTCTCACATTAATTCGGATCAACTGGTGTCTTTTGGTAAAGCCGTCATTGCCAACGCCGTGCCCTTCGCGGTGGATTTAGCGCTGCAAACTTGGGCGCCGAGCATCAAAGAGAATCGGGACAAACTGCAGGCGATTGCTGACCAATTCCTCACCACCTCGATGAACTCTTGCCAAGTAGCACAATCGGCGGTCTCAGGTTTAGCGGCCTTTACCGATGGGGAAGCCAAGCGCCATGCCTGCGCCACACTAGGCACGCAAAGTAATGCCTTTTCTGACTGGTTAGAAGCGCAACACGAATGTCGACACGTCAGTACCAATCAGAGCATGCTGGCCGGCAACACCGATGACGCCACCGCGCACGCAGTGAAAGTGAACTTAAATGTGGTGTGGGATGCGCTCATGAAAAGCGCTTACCTTCAAGACAATCAAGAGGTCGCCGAGTTTATCGTAAGCCTCACTGGCACCGTCATTTACGACGCGCAGGGGACGCCAAGCTACATTCCGGCGATGTTAGTGGGTAACGACACCGCCATTAACGCCCTTTTGACCGGAGGGGATTTGGAGGTGTATCGATGCGAAAACACCGAGACCTGCCTTTCGATGAGCCTAAGCGCCATCCGCTTAAGTGAAAGCCAAGCCTTTAACGCCAAAGTACGCCACACCGTCGATACGCTCTACGCCCACTTACAATCTGACCAACCTATCACCGACTCAGAGAAAAGCTTTGTTGAACTCAGTGACATTCCTATCTTGGCGATGCTCATTGATGATGCGCACCTGAACCTGCAACCAGAAAGCCATTTATACGCTCAAAATATTGCCGCCGATCTCTTGCATGCCTATCTCAATAACATGCTGATGATCGTCAATCAATCCATGACCAACCTCGCTTCGGTGAACCCAACCGACGTCAATCGCACTCTCGAAGGCATCAACCGTGCAAGAGATTACTTACAAACCCTTCGAGACCGTCACAAAACGAAATTGAACGCGTACTTAGCCCTCACTGAGCGCCTAAAACGCAAACGAAAGCTCCTTAGCCAATCGGCAAGTGACGCTACCTTATCGAACCTCACCTTTGGCCATTAAAGGAGATCCCCCATGACCTTAGACTTTTATCTCTATGGCGCAGGCCCTCAATTACAACGAGCCTTGAACGCTGTCGCCACTTTTTTTACCACCAACACCTTTGGCTCGTTAATCGAAATCGCCTTACAACTGGCTTTTATCATCAGTGCCACTCTGTTTTTTGTGTCTCGAGACGCGAAACATGTGATGCGTTTTATGTTCATTTACTTGGCTATCCCCACTTTTCTTGTCAGCATGAAAGCCACCGTCCATATCAATGACGCGCAAAATCCCATGCGCATTTATTACGTGAATAACGTGCCTTACATCGTCGCGATACCCGGTTGGGCGGCCACAACGTTCATGCACGGCTTAACCGAAGGCATTGAAATCGTCTTTAGCAGTACAGAGGATGAAAGCTACAGCTCCTCAGGCATGATGTTTGGTTCGAATTTATACACGTTGCTTCGTAGCGCCAACGCCGAAACCATTGACCTGCAACGCTATTGGAAAGACTTTTATCACAACTGCATCGTCGGAGACATTCGAATTAACAAAAAATACACCATGCAAAACATCCTGCAAGCACCGGATTTACTCGGTTTTCTCGCCACAAAATCGATGTCCCCCATTCGTGGACTCTATAACCCCCAGGGTCAATACAGAACCTGCCGCGACGCGTTTCCTGAACTCACTCAACAATTTGATGAAGAGGCCAATCAAACCATGAATAAACTGGGCGCGTATATCTTGGGACGAGAGAGCAACATCCAATCAACGTTCTTAAGAAACGCCATCGAGAACAGTCACCAAGATTTAATTGGGGTCAGTAATAGCGCGGTCGATATTTTAAAACAGAACATGGTCATCAACATGACGCGATGGAACATCGAAAACACGCACCGAGGTATCGCGGCCAACTACGCCTACACCGCCAACCAAATGCAAACCACCACCATGTGGGCCAACATTGGGCTGCAAGCCAAAGAGTTCATTCCAATGATGCACTCAATCGGGGTCATTTTGTTTGTCTGCTTTGGGGCAATCATTGCCATCATTGCCTTGCTGCCACATATGGCGCTGCCTGTCCTTAAAAACTACGTTGGCAGTTTTTTCTATCTGGCCACTTGGCCGATGATATTCACCATCCTCAACGCAATCATGATGTGGTTCTTAGAAGGGGCGACCCAGGGCGCGACACAAGGGTTACGCGGCATCACCCTCTCGAACATGAGCGGCATTGATTACGTCAACACGCGTTACGCCGCCATTACCGGTTACTTGATGATGTCCACCCCCGCGATTGCTTTGGCGTTAACCAAAGGAGCCGCGGCCATGATGAGCAGTTTAAACTACCAACTAGCGGGAATGATAAACCAAACCAATGCCCGCACGTCAGCCGCGGCCTCAAGCGGTGACATCAGCCACGGTAATACGCAACTGCAGACCCACACGTTTAACAACGTCAATGGCAATAAGTTTGATACGTCGACATTGCTGAAACAACACGGCAGTACCACGCAAAGCGAAGACGGTATGCTTTCAACGCAATACGGTGATACAACCGTGTATGACACTAGCCCTACCGCGTCGAATTTCCAGTGGAACGTCGCCAGCTCTAGTCAATACAGCGAAGCGGTGCAAGACTTGCACACTCAAGCTCAATCCAACCTCTCGACACAACAAGCGGCCTTGTCACAAAGCACACAAAGTGGCACTCAACTGATGGCCGATTGGAAAGAGAATTATTCGTCAACCCAAGGTTACGGTTTAACTCATGGGCACGGTGCAACTGCGGCGGCTTCAAAAGGCTTAGAGCAAGTGAGTCAAGCGACAGAACAAGTCATCGCAGCAACCGGATGGGGCTATGAGAAAGCGAATGCCTTCTTACACTCAGCGTACGGCGGTTATGACGTGAACGCTGGACTGTCAAGTGGCGCTCTCGGTGACGCCGTAGGGTTTAATGGGAGTGTGAACGCGTCCACGGGACAAAAATGGACCAAGGAAGACCGCGAAACACTCAGCAGCATGAGCAACGAACAACAAACCCAAATGCAAGCCGCCATCGAATCCTACCGCTCTGGTGCCAACCAAACCATCGAGGCGAGCAACCGCCTCACAGCCGACGAACGTAAGACAGAAATGGGCACTTACGCCACTGGCTTTACGGCGAACTTTAGTGAGACACAAGGCTTGATAACGTCCACGACACAATCTCAACAAGAGGTCGATACGCTCAGTCAAGTCAACAGCCAAGAGCAACGTCATCTGGCCAGCCTGACTGAGAAACTGGAAATACCATTCCAAGGTTTTGTGGAGGAGAAATATAAATCTGAAGTAGGACGAGCAGAGCAGATTCTTACCGGTAGTAATGATAAATCACGCCAAGCCCGCGCTGATGAATGGGAAAAATTTAAAACAACCGACACGTTTAAAGATTTTGTGCTCGCCAGCGTACCCACTCAAGAAGAGCACGAACAAGCCTTTAACCCTGAGCCGACCCAAGCCGAGTGGCAAACGATGGTGGGGGAACAATTTAAAGGCCAGGCTCTAGGTAATACCGGTCAAACGGTGCTGGAGCAGCATCAGAAACGCGGCGGCACAGAGCGTTATTACAACCCCGACAACCACTCACAAATCGTGAATGAAACACGTGAACAATTTGAGGGCACCAGCAAGCGTGTTGAGCCACCATCAACCTTGCAGCCAACAAAGAAGGAGTAGGATAAAACCCGTTCTTAAATTATAAATAATGATTAATTATTGAGCGCACCAAGTGAAAAATCAATACAAACTAGTAACATACACAAATGGTGTTAAATGGAGGGATTAATGATGAAATGGCTCGTATTAGGCTTATGCACATGTTTCTCTTTTTTGGGCTTAGCCAATAGTCAAATTCCAGAAATCGACCGACTCAGCAGTGGCAAGAGCCCTGCAGATATGAGTTACTATGTTGAACATTATCAAAATCCGGGGAGTCCTGAGTATCGAGATTTATTGATTGGTACTCGTGTCGCTGCTAACGCCGTGAACTTTTATACCACCCGTTTAGATGCTCGCGGCCAACGCATTGATTATTGCTTGCCAATGAAAGATGCAGCCAATCGCGAAACATTATGGGAATGGAAAACCAAAGATCTGATGACAATTATCGACAACAGACTTGAACACGATCCTCGTTTAAAAAAATACGGCAAAGCAGGCATTGGTGGCAGTATCGCCAGCTATCTAACCGCCGCGTTAAAAGAGCAATACCCTTGCCCAGTGCAAAAGCAATTTTAAGCTGTTGGTTTACCCTACCAAAAGTTATCCACTCTTATCATGCTGTTCGCTTTTAACCCCCGTGGTGTATCACGGGGGTAAATTAGACGAAGCTACTGACTGGCGGCGTTTTTCAAGGTAATGATGGCTACGCCCTCTGCTGTGTCCTAATAGGCTTGATATATACCTATAGGCTTTCAACCAATCCAAGTTTATTACTTGTGATCTGGTTTAATTTTTTGCTGAAACTCCCCCTGTTGAGCCCTAACATCCTAGCAGCCTTTGATTGATTCCCACGCGTATGAGTTATCAACTCAGTAAACAATGTTTCTAGCACCGTAGGAGTAACCCAAGACATATCAGGGCTAGATGATTTATTATCAAACCATGTTAGCTCCAGTTCTGCTCGGATAAGTTTTTTCAAATGGTCTTTGTTGATTGGGGTTAGTTGGTCATTCATATAAATTGAAGGTTGTTAATCGATTTTATCATGTTGACAAATTTATCATGAAAGTGCTTTAAAATCTGCTGACTCCCAAATTTGATGTCATGCAGGTTTTGGTTTGTAGTCACTTGATGAGCACAGTCATCTTGACTTGAGTATGTCGTCTACTCGACAACTATGAGTTAGAAGTGTTCGGATTCCAAACAAGGAATCCGAATTCAAGCGTTGCCTTCCCAGCCCTAGCTCATCAATAGCTATCATACTGATAAGTATCACCTTACAAACTATACCCATTATCTACCGCTTGTGTTTTAATGCATCTAAATGCTTATCGGGTAATCTTCAAATGGCACGAAAAAACGATGGAATCATATGGCACTTAATGGACGCTCCATGGTGGTTAAGCATAGTGCTCTCTGCTTGTATTTATTTTGGGTTTTCATATCTATTGCCTAGCTTGGCCGTGGATAGCAATAATTTCATCTTTGAAGCTATTGCTCCAAACTTGCCCTTGATGGCTCCATATTTTACGTTCTTATTTCTTATCCCGCACCGATAGCGTTTTTCAAGCAATATCAGAGGAAAAGAAGCTATCTCAAGACGAACACTCAGATTAAAATTCAGAGGAATACTTCCCCACTAAATCACCTGACTTGGATCGAATTTGAAAGTTACATCGGAGAATACTTTAAGTCTCAAGGGTATGCGGTCAAACAGTCTTTCGCTCAAAAATCTGATGGCGGTGTTGATCTTTGGCTTACAAAAGATAGTGAGTTAAGCCTTGTACAATGTAAGCATTGGAAAACTCGCAAAGTGGGTGTGCAAATTCTAAGGGAAATGTACGGTGTCATGATCGCGAACAATGCCAGTAAGATGATTATCGTAACTTTAGGAGACTTTACTTCTGAGGCTGTCGCTTTTTCCCTAGATAAGCGCCTGTGGCTAGTCAACGGCAGCGAACTAGTACATATGATTGAAGATGGGCGCAGCTTTCAAAATAAACCATCAATATCGCCCCAAACACAGGGCAGGCGTAGAATCTATGATTTGCCCTAGTTGCCAATCTAAGCTTGTAATGCGTGTTGCTAAGCGAGGAGCTAAATCTGGTATGTCTTTTTATGGTTGCTCTACGTATCCAAAGTGTCGTTATACTTGCGACTGCTGAGTTTTAATCTATTCGCAAAACACGTTTGTTGTAGAAAGTAATCTTTGATGGCCCGAAAGTTGCTGCTGGCATCTATGCTATTTGGCATGACCAACAACTGATTTATTGCGGTATATCTGGAAGACAAGGCTAAGTTTGGCAAGATATTGGAGCAATTGCCTCTTTTAAATGAGCCTGTCCAGTTCTGAGTCAGCATGTCGTCGCGACTCATGTTCTCAATCTCTATTGTTATGCATCCTTGAAAGTGTAACATCTGTCTTAATGGTTAATATCTACGGTTGTTCCTCGTGAACAAAAATATGTGCTCAACACAAAACATCCAAGTTATCCAAAACTCATCAAAACGGCCAAAAAACACGAAAGTCTTTCGATACCCGGCTTCTATAAATCAGCGACTCCCACTGTAAATGTCCGAGGGCATTAAAGTCTGTTCATTTCCAATTTAGTTTGATCTGGTTTTGGCTACATCAAGTTAGACGGCGAAGATAAGTTAAAACACTTTCGCCCCGTTATTTTTCACAGAAAAAAAGCGGTTCAACACTCCTCAGCTGAGTTTAGGCGATTAAAACTAATGCAATCGCACAAAAATTCAGTCTTGTTTTTCATTAGATAGAGCTAAACGAAATATTGTAATTAACGGTTCTAAATCGAGTGATACCCCTGCAATATTTGCATCAATCCATTCTTGTTGAGTAATTTTAGGCCACTCGATGGTGTAGCCAAGGATAAATACGAGTTCTTCAAAGAAAAAACGTAAAGTTCGGCCATTACCTTCCCTAAAAGGATGTAACAAATTTAATTCGCAAAATAGACTGGCTAATTCTTCGATAAGATCAGGCAAAGCCAAATTGTCTAACGAAGGGATAATATCAAATAATTTTGAAGCTTCAGCTTCAATCCTAGAAACGGTACAGAATCGAGTGTAGCCTTTAGATATATCCACTTCTCGAACTTGACCTGCCCATTCAAAAATATCTTGGAATAGATGGTGATGTAGACATTTGAGGTGATTAAAGTCTAAATGCTTGATTTCAGAAACATTACTTTTGTATGAAAGGTACCTATAACTCGTAAACTCAACTTCGGCTTTTTCAAGTTCATCCGAGTCAAGTATATTCAATCTGTTAATTAAAACATCAGAATTTGAGTAACAGTATTTGTCCTGATCAGCACCATATTTATCTCGCATACTTGCGTTTTAAATCTTCAATGGTTTGAACGTTCGATTTCTTATTTATCGTCATGCCTTCATAACCCAAACTGGTTTTGAAGTTCTTTAAGCTAGGGGTAAATGTAGCTTTTTGGCGCTTCGAATTTGAGACATTGGCCATATCAATGTTCCTCTTGTTGGTTGCATTAATTGTACATGACTAATCAGCTAATGTCATGAAGTAGCGATTTTCGCAAAGCCAAGTGAGCCGCGCAGAAGCATCCTATTCTAGTAATGTCACTGGCAAAGTTTTGTCCAGAGGCTTCATTGGCCTAAAGTTTTACCCGTGGCACTTTTCTCTCAAAGTGCCAGCTAGCTCAGATCTGCCCCAAGATCGTTCAGAGTTAATACTCTATATATTTTAACGGCGTGTATTTCCCCTATCAAATCTAATCCAATTCATCAGGATTAGACCATGCGTACTTGAGGCATGAATTTGTTGAAAATCATATTGCTCAATATCGCTGGAATCAATTGAGAACTTACTTCGGCAAGTTCTGAAGTTCACATCCTAGGCGCAAGGCAATACGGGCATTAGATTGAGCGTGAGTATCATTAGCGTTATGATTGGTTGCATATAATTACAGAAAAAGTCCGTCGATAAAGCGCTGACTGTATAGGAGGTTTCGTGGATAGAGAAAAACTGTTTTCGTTTTATGAAAAAATTTACTTTCATGAAATGGAAACACGCGAAAAAATATTTACCCGTATTCAAATAACTTTTGCTCTATTTTTTACTGGGTATTCAATCGCCAGTTACATGTTAAGAATGCTTGATTTCACCTCATATAAGGAGGTGGCAACAACATTCGCAGCGTTAACAATTGTAAGTGGTTTTATTTCTCTAATCGGTGTTCGACATTTGGTTATTGCTTTTTGGGGAAGTGAATACAAAGGAATGTCGAGTCCATTAGAAACGGATAATTATCGCCTAGAGGTGCAAAAGTACGCGTCTTCGATTTTCGAATATAATGAACAATATCCCGATAATAAGCAGCCGATAGTCGATGTAGATGACATGGTTTCACAATTCATCTATGAACAATTGAGAGATTGTTCTTCTCACAATACCAAAGTGAATGATTCTAGGTTCGCACACACCCACAACTCTATTAGGTGGCTTTTAGTTTCAGCTATTCCTTTTTTAATAGCGAGCGCGCTATTTGTAAGCTTTGACCTTGATACATCATCACCACGTAAAGAAACCCTGATATATAATCGCTCGCTTGTTGAAGAAGTTGATAAACTGAGTCATAACATAGAGCAGGCAGCCTCAAATAACCAAAATTTCCAGGAGGATCAGAGAGAATGGCTACAAACTCAAAATCAGGTGTTACACCACCTCCGCCAAATGCACCAACAGCTCCAAAACCAAGAAAAATTATTGAAAATGGTAAACCACCAAAACGCTAAAGAGGACTTGAACAATGTCGAACAAGAAAAACCCACCACCACCGCCGCCACCAAGTAAGCCAGATACACGTTCAGTATTAGGAAGTGTCCCGCCTAGAGACAAAAAATAATACAGTTAACGAATAAGGATTTAGCGTTGCGTAGCCAACGTTAAATCCCAGATGTTTAACAAGCCCGAGTTGCTATATAAGTAAATTGTGCAATCTGCTCTAAAGGTTGGCGGCCTTGATGCTTTTCTCAAGGCGAGTAAGCTCACCGAATGGCAGAGACTTCATAGACCTAAAGTTTTACTTATGGCACTTTTCTAAAAAGTGCTAGCTCAGATCTGCCCCTTTCCTTGCCAGCGATGTTTAACCTCATAAATCACAATGAGGTGGTTTGACCTACTTTGTCTTATCCAATGTTAAGACAGCAGAATAATTGTGCAAGTCTTTGTATCTTCCTTTACCTCTATTGAAAAGATTCCATTCTTTCTTTCAAGAAACTAACAAACACCTTCAGCTGCTTGGGAACAAACTTAGACTGAAGATATTGAGCTACCACAAATTGTTGCTTACTGGCCCCAACGTGCCATTCACCTAAGATTGGAACAATTGCACCAGTATCAATATACTCTTGCACCGAAAAATCAGGAAAAATGGAAATCCCCATCCCTTCTAAAACTGCCTCACGCCTAATTTCACTGTGGTTTACCGCAAAGCTACCATCAACCTGAATGGACTCTGAACAAGAACCTTTAGAAAAGTGCCATATGCGATCGGATAGTTTTTCAGTTAAGCATATGCAATTATGATTCTGTATATCTGTCGGTGACTGAGGCGAGCCATACCTTTCTATATAATCAGGACTAGCGCATAGAACATTGTTCCTGCTCCCTAGTGTCGTCGCCACCAAACCTTCAACTGGAGAGCTGGTGATATGAATTACAACATCAATTTCTTCATGTATAGGATCAATGTATTCTTCAGCAATGATAAGTTGCAATTGAATATTTGGATACTTTTTCATAAACACCAGAATAATTGGTGTCAGAACTTGCTTTGATAATGCTTTGGGAGCAGCTACTTTTAAGCTGCCACTATACTCTGATGAACGCGCCTGCGCTGCTGACACAGCCTCTTTAGCATTGTCTAGCATTTTGGAGCACATACGAAACACTTCGTCGCCGTCCGTGCTCAACTTCATTTGTCGTGTTGAACGATTCAACAATTTAATTTCAAGGGCGTCCTCGAGTCGAGCTATAGATCTGCTGATAGATGAGGGGGAAACTCCAAGTTTAACAGCGGTCTTAGAAAAACTACCTAACTCTACAACATTCACAAAAATTGCCATTTCAGACAATAATGGTAAAAGGCGATTTGTGTCCACAGTGCAAAAATCCTTTGCAATTATTCGTATTGTTCTAGCCAAACTACTCATAGATAATAAACAAGTCAATGAGTTAGAGGTGAGCTAATTAAAAAGCAGCACGCTTGCGACATATTAATTAACCTGAATTTATGAGTCAGAGGGAATAATGAGTAAAATAATTTGTGTTGGAAGAAACTATCGAGAGCATGCTAAAGAGCTTAATAATCCAATACCAGAAAACCCAATCTTATTTATTAAGCCCACATCATGTATATCCAGATTTGAAGATATCGGTAGTACTCTTTCTCGCTATGAAGAAATCAGCTATGAACTTGAGCTAGTAATCCAAATTGATGAGATAAATAGTGATAACGCGATATCAGGTATAGGCTTAGGACTTGATTTAACTAGACGGAAATTGCAAAGCCACCTTAAGTCAAAAGGGCATCCCTGGGAGCGTTCTAAATCATTTAGAGGAGCCTGCCCACTCACAAACTTTGTCGATTGCAAAAGCTCTGTTAGTGACTTTGACCACCTCAATATTCAATTTACTTTAACCATTAATAATGAAGTCAGACAAGCAGGGCACATTAACCAAATGTTATTCCCTGTTTCACAAATAATTGAAGACTCTCACCAAGAATTCGGCGTTGATGCTGGCGACATTTTTATGACAGGTACACCATCAGGTGTCGGTCTCCTACACAAAGGTGATCACCTTATTGTAACGCTGCTCAAAGACGAAAACATAATAATTAAAAAAGAAACAATCATTTAAAACTCAACCCAAGGCTAGGCAAATATTCATGCAACAAGAGATAAGAACAAACGATTTAGTATCAAATGGATACATGATCATAGAAAGTAATCATGTCCCCACCGAAGTGAAAGACACCCAGGTATCAAAATATTGGGACGACTTACCATTGGATACTTACATGGGAGATGGTGGTACATACATACAGACAGAGGAGGTTTGGCAGCTTTGAGTATTGCTTAAAGACCAAAGCTCTCAAAAAAAGCTCTCTAAATTATTTCTACCAATCAAAAGACATAAACCCGTTAAATGGTGGCAATAACAGAACATTTGAGGATGTTTGTGATGACTTTTCTTCGAGCGACTTTTTAAAAAGCCTTATTAACTACTGTTTAGACTTTATCCCTATAAACAAATTTGAAGGAAAAAAATTAGTAATCAACACACACCTGTTTAGGGTTATTGCTGATGGCAATCAACTAGGTCTACCTACACCTGAAGGGATTCATAGGGATGGGCACCATTTCGTTTCCCAACACCTGATACAACGAAAAAACATTAACGGTGGTATTTCAGGTATTTATACCCCTGAAGAGAAAAGTCCTTTGATACACAAGCTACTAAACAATTCATTCGATACCATCATCGTCGATGACAACCGAGTAAAACATGATGTGTCTCCAATCTCCTGTGATTCACTACTCGAACGAGGTCTTAGAGATATGCTGATAATTGACTATAACTTTGTGTAATAGGGGTGACTATGAAAAATGCTTTACAACAATCGCTAATGGTGTCTCTAGTGATTGCAAAACTTGTCATACCATTTTCAATACTAAGTGAAATTTTACAGTTCTATGGAGTCATCGAGTATACGAGCTTCATATTCGAGCCAATAACGCAGTTGCTAAATCTTAGGCATGAAGTTGCAATCGCCTTTGCCGCCAGCTTCTTTTTGAATATATATGCAGGAATAGCTGTTGCTGCGGGGCTCTCACTCACTCCTTACGAATGGACTATCGTAGGCACATTTATAGCCATATGCCATTCAATACCGATGGAGTCTGCGGTTCTAAAAAAGGTAGGTTTTCCCATAAATGTGCATTGGATATCACGTTTAGTTTTGGGGATAGTAGGAGCTTGGTTTGCTTCATTAATCACACCTGAAACGCTTGCTGGTGGTATTTTCAATCAAGAGCTGAAGACTGTTCAATACGATGGGTTTACTGATCTAATTAAAAATGCGGTCACTAATTCGGCGATTCTGTGCATAAAAATATGTGTGCTTGTTTCAGCTTTGATATGCATATTCGAACTAATAAAAAGGTCGAAAACCTACAACGCATATCTTCAAAAGCACACATATATGTCTAGTCTCATTGTGGGCGGACTACTTGGAGTGACTTACGGAGCGGGTATTCTATTGAAAGACTTTAACTCAGTGAAGAGTGAGCACAAAGTTTACTTACTTACATTCTTGATGCTCGCTCACGGTCTAATTGAGGAAACATTAATATTTTTAATGTTTGGTTCAGATGTGACGGTGATATTCGCAATTCGAATGTTTCTAGCCTTAATGGCGGTATTCAGCGTGTGGGCATACAAAACTTGGCAATACAAAAATAAGCAAACAAAGGAACTGATAAATGACTAAGGTATTCATTACAGACAGGATCACAGATCCTACGATTGAAAAAGAGATTTTAGGTGACCACCTTGCATCATCTATTGAAAAAGATGTGGAAGTATTGTTGGTATGGCATCAGATAGTTGATGAAAGTTTCCTTAATGATTTTCCAAATCTTAAAGTCATCATCCGTTACGGTGTAGGTTTTGATAAAATCGACTTGAGTGCCTGTCGGTCAAGAGGTATTACAGTGTGTAATAATCCTGATTACTGTACTGAAGAAGTCGCGGATACCGCCGTAGCAATGATCTTAAACACTACTCGCATGCTGACCAGATACAACGCTGTTGCACCGCATTATTCTTCAGGATGGCAAGAAAATGTTATCCCTGAAATAAAACGAACATCCTCACAAACTGTCGGTGTCATTGGGATGGGGCGAATAGGTAGTCTCACGTTGAGCAAATGCAAGGCTCTAGGCTATCAAACCCAATTTTATGACCCGTACATTTCAGAAGGCACAGAAAAAGTCTTTGGTACATCTAAATGTTCGTCTCTTGAAGAGCTTTTAGAGACAAGTGATATTGTGAGTCTTCATTGTCCACTAGATGAATCTACACAAGGAATAGTTGACTCACAATTTATAAATAGAATGAAAAGTGGCGCTTCCCTGGTCAATACAGCAAGAGGAGGGTTAGTATCTGATATAGATATTTTTTACTCTGCATTAAAATTTCAAGATCTAAGCTCTGTCGCCTTAGATGTACTTCCACAAGAGCCTCCCAAAAGTGGCAAGTTAATTGACGCATGGAAAAACAATGAAGCATGGTTAGCTGGTAGATTACTAATTAATCCACACGCTGCCTATCATTCTATTGAGTCCCAACTAGAGCAGCGCAAAAACGCAGCGATGAACGCGATGCGCGCTATTAAAGGGTTACCTGTAACAGCTGTGGTATCTGATTGATCTAAGCGACTAAAAGTACCATTTCCCAACGTTCTGATTAGGGCAATGGTACTACTAAAGCCTTCCGTTAGGTTCATTAACTAGAAAACCAATTTCTTGAATTCCAGTCACCATTTACTGATAACAACGTTGAACTAAATATCTACTACTTCCATCACACCCTAAAATCACTATTTAGCACAATAGGCTGAAAAGAGATACGCAAGATCTTCTTTTCAACTGCGCAAGTTGATGTGAACCCAAACACCCTTATATGCTGGTTTTTCTCACCTGTAAACTGCAGAATGGAAACCGTTACAAGACTCAACATAACCAGAGAAGTAAAACGTCAATTATATTTCCACTCTGACAATCAATGCGAGGGTTTGCAATACTTCAGATAATCCGTTTAATGCTAATAGAAGTGAAAGCTGTGGCTCACTTATGTCCAAAAACGTTTTGAAACTGGTCAATCTTAATTGTGATCACCAAGCGATTCTGTCGTACCTTAACCTTGGCACTCGTAATACACCTCGTTTGTAACCTGTCACCTTATTCCTGATTTCATTCTACCAACCAAAAGCGCCTCACTCAGTGTGGGCGCTTTTTTTGTTTTCCTTCACAAGGAGTTTTTCTATGTCTACGACTCGTGGTGGTCAAATCACTTTCCATAACATTAGAATGTGGTGGCAAGTGAACGTAACCACAATCAAGTACCTCAATATCATCGGAGCCTTACTAGGACTTCTCACCACCTACTTCATCACCTCGGCCAACACATTCACGGGTGCCTACTACTACAGTCTATTTCAGCTTTTCAACAAGTTAGGTTTTAGCTTAGAGCGCAACGTGGTGGTCGAATGGGAAGAGCAACGCTACAGCAGCACCCTTGGCCAACAACTGCAAAACCCCATCTTGGCACAGTGCTACCAAGAATTGCTACAAGCCCTGTTTGTTGGCCTACTGGTCTATGTGGCCGCTTCCACCGTGCTGTTTGTGATGATTAACCACTGGTTTAAGAGAAAAGGGCAGAAGCAGAGCGAAGATAATCACATTCGAGGCTTTCAATTGGCTGAGCCTAAAGCCGTCACCGCAGAGCTAAAAAAGAAGAAAAAACTCTCCCCTTTTGCGCTCGATGGTCACAAGCTTTTTGTTGATGGATTTGAAGTCAAACACCTGATGATTGACGGCACTACGGGGGCAGGTAAGTCCGTTGCGATTCGCAAACTCTTACGTTGGATACGAGCACGCGGAGACAAAGCCATTATTTACGATAAAGGCTGCGATTTTGTCAGTAAGTTCTATGAACCGCACAAAGACGTGATTTTAAATCCCTTCGATGAACGTTGCGCAGCGTGGGATATTTGGAGTGATGCTAAAGAGGCTCCGGACTTTGAATCCCTCGCGGCCGCGCTTATTCCGCAACACGGCGAAGGCGACCCGTTTTGGGTAGACTCCGCACGAACCATTTTCTCGGCCACCTCCTATCAAATGATGATCGATGACAAACACGAATGTACCATTGAAAATTTGCTGCACATTATCTTAACGTCTGAGCTTTCAACGTTAGGTGAACACCTAAAAGACACCGAAGCCAGCTCACTGGTCTCGAAAAGTATCGAGAAGACGGCTATTTCCATCAAATCAGTCCTAGCGACTTACATTAAGTCCTTACGTTACTTACATGGTTTGGATGAAAAAGACGCCCAAGGCCACCGTAAACGGGCGCCATTTTCGATCACTGATTGGGTACAAGACGAATCACAACAAGGGTTTCTGTTCCTATCCAGTAATGCAAGACAACACACCGCCCTCAGACCACTGATCTCGATGTGGCTTGCGATTGCCTCCAACGCCATTCTAGGAATGGAGCCCGATGACGACCGCCGAATTTGGGTGATCATCGATGAAATGCCTACGTTACATAAACTGCCTGAACTCACGCACATTATTTCTGAAGTGCGTAAATTTGGGGGGTGTTATTTACTGGGGTTGCAATCTTACGCTCAATTAGAAACCACTTATGGGCGCAACGCGGCCAGAGTCATTTTTGATTTGCTCAACACGCGCTTTTTCTTCCGCGCCCCTTCAAAAGCGATGGCCGCCATTTCCTCGGAGGACCTTGGTGATCAAGAAATCGATATCTCACGAGAAAATATCTCTTACGGTGCGAACGCACTGCGTGACGGTGTCTCACTCGGCCATCAAAACAAAACGCGCCCGGTGGTTTCTCCAGCGGAAATCCAAGGTTTGGATGATTTAGAGTGTTACTTGCGCACGCCTAACTCCATGCTCATCACGAAACTGCAACTGAAATACGATCGCATGAGCAATCTCCAACCCTCCTTCATCAAACGCAGCATACTCGGAGGGAAAGCAATGGAGAGTCTCGATCAAGCCTTAATTTTTCATGAATTAATTGCTTTGCATGAACTCGATGAAACCCAAAGAAACCGATTACTTGCCATTCAGCAAAGTACGTACGAAAACGAAGAAGAGCAGCAGAAAACCAGAGCCCGTCAGAAACAAACCCTTGCCAAAGCCTCGAAAAAGAAAAACCCGACCAATAACGCAACCCAAAACCAACAGCTCGCAGAAGACACACAAAATGCACTTCAGCGAGAAACCGAAGAGGCGTCCATAACACAAATAGAACAGGGCGAGATGTACGATTAACCACACGAAATACAACATCAATGCTCACTGAGAGCAAAAACAATTTAACCCTCCCCTGTAACAAGCCCTGCCCCCCTCTCATTCGCATCAACACCGTCGCTAACCCATTCGCACGGAATCCAAATCACCGGCATTTCGCTGACGTGGCGGCTTTGCTGCGCCTCAACAAAA
>NZ_JAKRRY010000059.1 GCF_026191675.1 Vibrio qingdaonensis
CTTTAGCACTGAAACTAGAGAACGAACAACACCAAATTAGCAACGAATGTTTCCCACTATAGGATTAACCATACTACTGCTATAAAGCATGCGAAACCAACCCATATGAAAGGACTGGGGTTTACCCCTTCATTATCATCAGTATGAATCGAATCAAGGATACTTTTTGCTGATAGTTCCTCTTCATAATGCTCAATCGTGACATTGTGAATAACAGTCGGCAAGTCGTTAAATTCCAAGAAAGCACGACCTATTAAGGTTCTGTGGTTTCCACCGCCATTTACATAATAGCGGTCTCTTACACAGGCAAAGTACCAACCTTCCTTTTTATCGTTTGATAAGTAGTATTCTGGATTTTCAGCCAACTCTCGCAAACATTTATGCGGATGCTGTAACTCACCTTTTTCCAGTATTTCTCCCCATCTACGGCCAATATAGTTTCCATTGTCAGTACCCACAACATCTTTCAAGTCAACAGAACCAACGGTGGTCTTAAGTTTCTTATATTGGTTTTCATCAAATTTCATTAATGTCTGCACGGAAAAGGAGTAGTTTGATTTAAAGAGCTCCACCGCTTCTGTCTCATAACGACGCATACGTATACCAACTTCCTGATTTCCACACCAAGCTCGATAACAAGCGGCACATACCATGAACAATCAATACCACTTATGTTAATTGATTTTCAATGAGTTCCACACTATTTAGACTCACCATCAGATGTTAGCTTTCCAACCAACGTTTCAACTCTGGTTTTCTCGTCTGCTAGTTCTTTTTTTAGTTGCTCAACTGCACCTGCAAGAGTGGTATTCTCGTTGGTGACGGACACAAGATTCTCTTTCGCTTGCAGCAGTTCAGTATTTCTATCTTCGAGGGTGACGTTTTTATTTGCTAGCTCACGTATGCGCGTGTTGGCTTCATCCAAGTTTTGATTCGTGACACCAAGAGATATGTTGGTTGCGCTCAACTCTCCAGCTGTAACCTGGTGTTGGCTCTTTTCATCAATCAACTCTTGTTTAAGTTCGACAAGTTGCTTCTCTTTAACTTCAAGCTGGCCTTCTACATTGGCAACTTTTTTGCCTGAAGAAGAAAGGTCTTTCTCCAACTTAATAACCTTCTTGCTCAACTCAGAGTTTTCTTTCTCTGTAGCTTCTAGAGAGGCATGTTTGGCAGCAAGCGAAGTTCTTATCTGACTCAAAGACTCTTCAAGGGTTTTAGTCAGTGCGCCTAATCTACTTACCTCTTCATTTAGACCAATGATTCTGTCTTCTCTCTCCAACAGCTTGTTGTTGAGGTTTTGGACCTGCGATTGTAGCGACGATTCTGAACGCTCTAGATTGATGATCTTGTTATCTTTTTGCTCTAGAGCCTCGTTACTGTCTTCGATTGTGTTGTAGGCGACTTCAAGCTCTTGCTCGATACTTTGTACTCTTTCACCAGCTTCGATGGATTGTGCTTTTGCATTTTCAATCGCCTTGTTAAGTCGGCCTTCTACTATATTGTGGGCAGCATCGTTGACCCTATGAATCATTGCTTCGATATCAGACAGTACTACCGCAGCAATCTCCGAGATTTCAGGTGGCAGTTCGTGGGTTTTCGACTCAGGTTCCGCGGGCAAACTCAGTTCCTGCTCTATTTTCCCTTGCTCCAATAGTTCGGTGTAAGTGCTGTACAACGTTGCGGGGCGCCCTTTTCCAATTACAGAACGAAGGCTCGTTTTGTTTATGTTGCGACCAGTCTCATTCAACTGTCGAACTGCATCAATGATGTCGTTATCAGTGAAACTTCTATCACGAGCCATAAGGCACCCTCTCTAAGTAGAAAATTTGTATGTTTGTTTTATTTGTTTTGTATCATACCAAACATACAAAACATTGTCATGTGTAATCTATGCTCAGTGATTTACCAGAGAGTGCAAAAGTGACACTGTAGCACTTTTACTAAACTTTCTATTTCTAGTAAGTGGTGAAGATTATTGCTATATTTAGATCTTTATTTCCTTATTACCTAAAATGGAAATTAAGAAAGATCTAATACTAGTGTTGGCATTCTGATTATTTTATATATAATTCAATAGCTTATGATTTTGCTTGCTTTTAGAGATGTGATCGTAGAATTGAGATCCGTTACGGACCAAATAAGCTGATCAAACAAGCCATGTTCAGCTTTTATTATTAAGTGAATGAAAAAGGCGCTTAAGTGTCAAATTCAAGAAAAACACTTTCTTTTGCTCCAAAGAGCAAAGATATAACCGATTTTATTTTAGATAAAATTTATGATGTAAATCCAGTTGTGTCCAATTTGCTGAATATGCAACGATTAACTGGTTTGCGATTCTCTGACTGTCGTTCCCTTCGTGTGAGACAGTTTATTGACCGATTTGGATTCGTTAGCGAGTTTACACACGTTCAACAGAAGTTGTACAACTCGGCGATCACAAGAATGCTCAACCACCCCGTTAAGTCAGAATGGCCTCCTGAGAAGATAGAGCGTGAAGCAAAAAACAAGAGTTTACTTCGTATCTATGTTACAGAAACCATGCAAAAGATAGTCGAGGACACACTAGAGCAACAAAAGTGGAATCCATATTTCACTAAAGACCACCTTTTTGCTAGTTCGCACGCTCGCTCAAATGGCGAGCCTATTACAAGACAGTATGTGAATCGGATGTTGAAATCTGAGTCACTCACTAAAGCGTTAGCTCCACTTGGGTTAACTAATCGCAATCTGGGCACTCATAGTTTTCGAAAAGATTTTGGACAAAGGCTTCTAGAGAATGGGGCTACTGTTGTCGATATAAAAGACTTACTTGGTCAACACTCTCTTGAGAGCACAATTCGTTATCTTTCATCTGATGACGAGAAGAAACGTTCACTCATTGAAAAACTATAGACTCTAGTCTTACTGTCTGATTTAAACTATTATTTTTCAAGCAGCTACATCTAACTATGCCAAATAGTTCTTGTGAGGGTTGTTGGTGTCGGTGAACAACAAAGATTGAAACTTTTCTGTTACGCGGGGCTGATTGCTAAGCTGCCTTTGGTGGTTTACCGTTACCCAGTATATGATCTTGATATTGGTGACTATAACTTTAATATTATCGACCTCGGTAACAGACATCAGGTTGATGAAAACGGTCTTGCATACATTGAGCAAGATAAGCTAGTGGCCGCTGCTCAAGCAACGATTCAATACCTACTTGATAGTGAGATGCGTAGCAAGAATATGGAGTCTAATTACTTAATTGGTGAGAAAAACCTTTCTTACCCCGCCCTGAAAAATATCTTAACTGAAGTTTTCGCATCTTAATTCCGAACAATAATGATTAATAAAGGAGGCGTTGACCTCCTTTTCTCTAGTTACAATGAGATACCTATGGAAAAGTTAACTTGTTTTAAAGCTTACGATATTCGTGGCAAGCTCGGTGAAGAGCTAAATGATGATATTGCTTATCGAATTGGTCGTGCTTTCGGTCAATACCTCAAACCTAAAACTATCGTAGTGGGTGGTGATGTGCGTGAGACATCGGAGCCATTAAAACTAGCGCTCGCCAATGGCCTAATGGATGCTGGTGTTGATGTGATTGATATTGGTATGACGGGAACAGAAGAAATTTATTATGCGACGAAAACGTTGGGTGTTGATGGTGGTATCGAGGTTACAGCCAGTCACAACCCGATCAACTATAATGGCATGAAGCTCGTGCGCGAAGAGGCTAAGCCTATCAGTGGTGATACTGGGCTTCACGATATTCAAGCATTAGCAGAAAGCAACCAGTTTGAAGTCATTACTTCAAAAGGCAGCTTTAGCAAGATGAACCATCTCGATGATTATACTGATCATCTTCTTACTTATATCTCTGTCGCCAATATCAAACCTTTAAAGCTAGTGGTGAACCCAGGTAACGGCGCGGCAGGCCAGGTGATTGATGTACTAGAAGAGAAGTTTGCTCAACTCAATGTGCCGATTGAATTTGTTAAAATTCATCATATTCCAGACGCTTCGTTCCCTAACGGCATTCCCAACCCATTACTTCCAGAAAATAGAAAAGACACTTCGGATGCAGTGTTAAAACATAATGCCGATATGGCTCTGTTGCAAATAAGTGTCGTAAGTGAATGGAACCTCGAGGGGAGCTATCAAGCCCTCATCAAGGCATTAGTTATTAGGCAGATCTCTCCTGCTGTTCCTCGACCGTATTGCCATATTTCGAATTGACCTTTCTTGAACATATGCATTACCTCAAAACCTTTCAGCGTGGCATACGCCGTTTTCATGGTCTTAAATCCGCGGACTGGGTGGATAAGTCGTTTTAGTTTTCCATGATCCGCTTCAACAGCATTGTTTAGGTATTTAACCTGGCGGTGAACTACCTCATCGGGGCATTTTCCTTGAGCTTTTAACACCCGAATAGCCACGCCGTATGCCGGCGCTTTATCGGTATTGATTGTGTGAGGGTATTCCCAACTTTTTAGCCCTCTCAGTGCCTTTGCTAAAAAACGCTGGGCCGCTTTAGCGTTACGAGTGGTAGACAGGAAGAAGTCGATCGTTTCTCCACGTTTATCCACCGCTCGATAGAGGTAAACCCACTTTCCTTTTACTTTGATGTACGTCTCATCGACCTTCCAACTCCCCCCTGAGCGCGGACGCCAATACCATTTGAGCTTTTCTTGAATGAGTGGAGCATATCGTTGAACACATCGATAGATTGTCGTGTGGTCAACGTTGACACCGCGCTCATTCAGCATCTCTTCAAGTTCACGATAACTGATACCGTATTTACAATACCAACGGACAGCCCAAATGATGATGTCGTATTTGAAATGACGATTCTTAAAGACGTTCATGATGGATAACCGCGGCTAGAAATAATGCTAGATTAACCATCCATGCTTTATTTGCAACAGAGCCTCGATAGGGTCGTTTAAGCTAACAATGCCCACTTCCATGTTGGTAAATGAATCGATCAATTCAATCAGGTGCTTAAGAGAGCGACCTAATCGATCGAGTTTATACACAACAATGACATCATGAGGGCGAAGTTGAGTAATCAGTTCATTTAATGCAGGCCGAGACGTTTTTGCTCCAGAGGCAATATCAGAAAAAATTTTTTCGCAGCCGTACTTTCTCAACGCATCCGTTTGCAAGTCAAACTCTTGCTCCTTGGTGCTAATCCTTTGGTACCCAAAAATCATAAAAGTTCGCGTTACTCATCATTATGTAGGTAATTAAGACTCTGATTATAATGACGAGTTTTTCGTACATCTGTGAGGAGGATTCAAGAACCAGAAGAGGAGTGGAAATGAAGTCCAATTAAACGAACGTCAAAATGAACTTTCCTCTCAAGTAATGTGAGCCAAGAATACGGCGATGTAATTAAGTCGACAGGATTATGATCTTGAGCTGCTACAGTTAATCATTACGTGGCATTATCCAATGATTGCACATTATGCCAGATGTTTCATACTATAAAGTTTATCCCTTAGGGTGTGACAGTGGTTAGGTGAATGGTTTCATGGAAATGAAAAAAGACTTAAAGACAAATGCGTATTCTCGTTACCTTCAGGACAATACCGTATAATGATGCTCTTGCTCAGCACTGAGTAAATCCTTTCCGGTAATGTCACAACAAGGTGATAAACTTGCCCGAGATGTGATGATTACTTCAAACCTCCGCTTAGTGGTTAAAATTGCTAGACGTTACATAAAGCGAGGGCTTAGTCATCATACAATTTTAGACCTCATAGAGGAAGGTAACTTAGGCTTGATGAAGGCCGTTGATAAGTTTAACCCAGACCTGGGATATCGCTTTAGTTCTTATGCCGTTTGGTGGATCAAAGAAAGCATTGAGTCATCCATCATGAATAAAGAAAGGATGGTGAGGTTGCCCGTTCATCGTATCAAAGAGGTGAATCGGCTAATACGTCAAACCAATGAAATACGAACCGGTCTAAGCGGGACTCCTTCTATGACAGAAATAGAGGCAGTTTCTGAGTGGGATAAAAAAGACATAGGTGAGCTTATTCAATGGAGCGATGGAATGTCTGTAAGAACGTCAGTCATGACTGAGCATACTGAATATATGAGTATTGATACTTGTCGCTCAGAAGCTCCCGAGCCAGTAGATGTTTATTATGAGGCACGGTTTGCGGCAGCATTAGAAAAAGCGGTACAAAGTTTACCTGACTTACACCGCGAGATTGTCACCTCACGCTATGGCTTATTTGGCCATGAAATTAAGAAGTTACAGTGCTTGAGTGAGGTATATGGCATATCGAAAGAACGGGTTAGGCAGCTGCAATATGATGGTCTAAAGAAACTGCAAAACAAGTTGCGTTTTGATGGGTGGCTTGATTGCTAATGAAGTGGCTAAAGGCGACGGTATTCGATATTGTAATAGAGTAAACTCCTGCTACACATAAGAAAGTGATTTTGATTCAGAAAAAGCAAAAGAAATGACCATAACAATATGAGAGTCAGGCCTACCAGTTTAATTCTTAAATAAAGTGAGCCGGTGAATGATGTTTGCAAGCCCGTTCTCAGTTAAAGTGAGTTCATTCTTACAGATTGTGAGTCGGAGTTTCGGCTTATTCGCAGATAATGTGAGCCAAGAATGCGCGATGTAATCAAGTCGAAGTGATTATGTTCGCGAGCCACTACAGCTACCATGTCGGGACAAGAAGTCTGGACTCAAATCAAACGAGGGCAAGTTGGTGATTTAAGTTTGCCCGCTTGGGAGCGCTTTTACGCGCTCGCAGCCTAATTGTATCTAGGGGTTTAGAGCGTCTGCATCTAGCTTAAACTTTGCGACAGAACCCGCAAGTCTCATTGATTTCGCCTAGTTATAGTAGCCAACTACCATTCAACACAAATCAATTTAGTTGAATGTTTTTTGAACAGTCAAATTTCAAGTTTCTGTAGTTTGATGAGCATCTAGAATGAAGGTTTTGTACTTGTAGGGCGTTGAAATTGGCGTACTAACTCGCACCAAAAGTTTCGGATACTGAACGAATGAGTGGAGCGCGTGTTGCAGATTTTTCACATTGTCATACTGCTAAAGAGTGCAGTAATCAAGTATTATATCGGTCCAAAATGTTCCTAAACTGTGAATCTTGGCTACCATAATAAGAGATGTTTGAGCCCCTTTCTGCATACTAAAAGTTGTTCAGTGGATAGGTTTTGACTGAAGCTCTCACTCGCTATTGTCCAAAGGTAACTTATACACTGCCAATGACCGCCCCTGCATTTGCCGTTAAAGAAGTTCGCTCATTTCTGGCACACTGTCGGCTTGCCCTAGTAAGTATTCACATTCTGCTTGGATGAGTGATACACATAGTTCTATGTTTTCACGCTCTTTATTATCAATTCCTTGAGCTTCGGCAAGTTCAATCGTTTCTTTCAGGGCATTCTTTATGGCACCAACGGTTTCCACTATTATGGAAGCCATTTTGGTGCCTGAATAGCCGAGTAGAGCGCCAAACTCAGCTAAATCATAGCTGGTGATAGGACGTCGGAAATTACCTTTCGGTAGATTTTGAAGGTCTTCGCTTTCCCAATCCCCAATCGACATTGCAAAATATTGAGGGATACTGGCGGCACGACCCTCATGAGCAGACAATTCCCCGCTTCGCGAGTTGCGTTTTGCCCCCTCTTGAGCAATAGCTTCTATGTTCACTAAATCGTAAAAAGGGGTCAACTCAAGCCCTTTAGGGGTCACGAAAAAGCTAATATTTTTACCATGAGCATCGTAGTTTAGAGTTGCTAGATTAAACAGCATCCATTGGGTAAGCTTTAGGTTAGTGATTACCGTGTCTCTAGTTTTGACGTTGAGTAGGCGTGGGAAAGAAACACCATCACGCATATATACACCATCGCCTTCATCCCCATTCTGACGTTCGTATTTGTAACTAGGGGGCAAGTCAGTCGCCTGACAGCCATCAATCACATGTTTCCGTTGAACGATATTACGAGCTTCAATATAAGCACGATCGAACCGCTCTATTATCAATGCCCTAGTCTTCCCTATGCGATTTAGCTCAACATTAGCGACATCCAAACCAGCTAGCTTGGCTAATGTCATACAAAAGAACTCATTAACAGCAATACACGGTGCTTTACCACTTTCAAACTTCAGAATGTAGTTCGAACTTAATTTGCCTTCGCCAAATCCCCATTCATCACCGCGCTTAAGTAAGTTTAACTTATTTTGAACTCCAGCAACCGAAAGACGAACCTTACCGTCCCAAAAAACTAATGGCGCTAGATTTCGCTCTAGTCGTTCTATTAGTTCATTATCAGGTACAGATCTAAAACTGGTTTCCTGAGGTTCTGAGCCTAGAACTCGAAAAGATAATGCGCCTGATGTTTCCGCCCCAAGCTTACGAATCAGTCCGAACGTATTGCTTTTGGAGATAGTAGTGTTTTGTATCATCTCCTCAAAGGCTTCTCCTTCGGGAAGGAGATTTCTAAGATAGTTCTCGATACTACGTGGTGAAGCCTGCTCATCGAAAGGAATATGTGGTGAAATCGGGAAACCAGTGTGTGTCCATTCATCTTCATAGATGAATGAGAACTCTGTTTCTGTTCCGACAGGAAGAATCAAACGACCAATTTTGGTATTCGCACCGATAAACACGTCTAACTGCTGTAACTTACTCATACCAACCGTCCTCATTACTTCTCACATTGCTTTCATCTTGGGAGGTTATTTGGCTATTTGGACGAACAAATAGGTTTAAGTCGATAAGGCGTAACGACAGCCCTAAGATATCCATGAGGACTAGCACATTGGCAAAGGTGACACTGGTATCACCTTTTTCTACCTTCATAACTGTCCTACGAGATAAATTGGCTTTTGAAGCGAGATCATCAATACGCCAACCTCTATCGGTACGCTTTGAGCGAATGGCGCTCCCCAACGTTTCCACACTGAACTCGCTATTCAAATCAGGCATAGGTTGTGCTTTTACCATCTTACCTTTTTTCATAAGTGCCTTTTAATGTACTTTTATCGTTTTTAAGTTCGTTCTAAAAACATAAGTTCACTATAACTCACTTTTGTGGCAGCTGTATAAGAAATTATCTATAAGTGCAATTTAAGGATTCTGTCGCAAAGTTTAAGCTAGATGCAGACGCTCTAAACCCCCAGATACAATTAGGCTGCGAGCGCGTAAAAGCGCTCCCAAGCGGGCAAACTTAAATCACCAACTTGCCCTCGTTTGATTTGAGTCCAGACTTCTTGTCCCGACATGGTAGCTATCGCTCCATCCACAGACTTCCAACCTAACGTTTGAGCCATCTTTTGCTTAATGGGTCGATGGCTTTGCTCAACAATATTATTGAGGTATTTCACATCGATAACTTCGATTAAGCTCAGCATAAAAACAACGCTCAGCCATAGATTCACGTTCATATTATGTAAAGCCAAAGCATTAGCTCCGCTCTTGTCTATCACCACTTTCTCTGGCAAACCATTGGTGTTAATCGCCATACGCAGAAAGGCTTGAGCGGCTTTTTCATCGCGCTCTTTGCTTAGGTAAAAATCTACGATATCGCCAAATTGATCAACAGCTCGGTAGTAATACCACCATTCGCCTTTGATCTTGATGTAGGTTTCATCCATGCGCCAAGATGATGAGGTCTGTCTTTTGATTTGACGAGCGTTGGACTCAATCATTGGACCGAAATTGATAACCCAGCGATTAATGGTGGAGTGGTCAACATGACTACCTCGCTCAGCAAGGATCTCTTCGATATCGCGATAGCTAAGCTTATATGACACGTAGTAACGAACTGCTAGAAGAATGATATCCGATGGATGTTGGTAGCCGGAAAAGTCCATGTAATGCTCTAGTTAATGTTAAAAACACCAATTTGAGCATCACTCGTATCATTTAGTTCCCAACGATGCGACAAAGCCTAAATATCTCGTTACGATATAAAAATCTATTTGGACGGCTATCTATGATAAACCGTCTTAACACTAGTTTAACTTCTAAACTCACAATAAGAGATAATTTCATTGAAGTAAAGCATCTCAAATGATGACAGTGATAGAATGTGACGTACAATTCCTTAGTCGCAAGCACTTTATTTCCTCGAGCGGCGGACGAAAAAAGTAAGAGAAAGACCGATATCAGTTAGAACCGAATTGGCCGTAAACTAAAAGCGCTCAATGATGCATAAAGAGCGCTTCAATTAGGGGTATAACTGTTTGTATGGACTGGCAACCCTTAAAGTTTCTCTTCAAAAAGGACTTCTAGGGATGTTACGTAATTCCGTCCCCGAACAGCATCATTAAAGCCATCTATTGTAATATCAAAATAACCCAAGTCATATTGTGGCAAGCCACCGTGCCCCATTAGTCTCGTAATTTCCGCTCTTTGTCCAAAGTCGAGTTGTTGAACGTTAGAACTGGAATTAAATCCTAGTGCAACGCTTAGTCTTAACTTTTCTTCGGGGTCTAAAAAGCAACTTTTACCTGCTATATCAACTTTTTTGTTAAGGCAATTAACAGTAACGTACGTGTCGACATTTGTATTTGCACTGAAGTTAATTCGCCCACTATTACTATTCCCGTTATTCGGGTTTATTGAAACACCATTACCGAAAAACCTAAAGTCGAACGCTTTATCTACAACCATAGAAATGCTGATGTTTGAGTTATCCATATTTTTATAGGCGTAGTAAGACGAGGTTCTAGTAAATTGCAATGCATCACTACTATCTACGTAGCCGATATACTCACCAGCCTTAATAACAGAACTTGTTTCTAGAACCTCTAAAGCAATACCGGCGTACGCCCTACCTGCAGTAGTTCTTCTGAAATAAGCACCTGATTCTACATATGAACTACCAGTCGGACTTATATTTCTGGCATAAAAAAAACCTTGCATCCTATCTGCGCTACCGCCTGGGTATAACCAACGAAAAGAGCAAGGACTCCCTTTAGAACCCTGCCCTGCTTTATAAACAAACGGGGCGCGATGATCAACGTAAAGGGCATAAGGATGAAGGCGGACACGAACAGTGTCATTGGTACCTCGTTTTCGGAGTGTCGTTTCAATAGTTCCTCTCATCAAAGCACTAATCCAATACGACCCATGTCCTCCACCTGAATTATAATTACTAATAGTAAATCCCAAATCATTGGCATATTCCTGGTTAGAAGAGCAATTTCCAATCGGCTGCCCATTACTTGCCTTGGCAAACCCATTCGTACTAGTAGAAGGACTGTACGAAAAATAAGTGTCTATATTTACATTAGCTTCTACAGACTGGTTCAAAAATATCAACAAGAACATAGAGAACACAAATCGACTTTTAGATATCATATAGCAATCTCAAAGTAAAACATTGAATCAATAAACAAAAGATATTATAAAGTCGTTAATAGCTGTTGCCTTTTATAGTTTCTAGAGTACCTGAATAATCGTTCAATTTACATTCGTAGCTTTTAGTGTCACTGCCTTGAGTTAAACTACGAGATCTTCCAGGGGTGAGTCTAATTTGGCCTAGAATTTCACACAAATTTGACTCTGAGCAAACATTACAGTCATCTAATGTTACGATGGAGTCACCATCGTTTGTAACGTAAAATTCCTTTCCTGTTTTTTTTACATTGATGCTATTATTGGGCTTAGTCTTTTTTATAGCCACAAGAGAAGACACACCAACCGATATAAACACTTCTGTATTAATATTGTTTTTATAATCAGAATTATCTTCCAAATTAAATGCTAACTGAGGTTGAAATCTGACCTTAAAATAAAGATCACTTTCAAGTTTAGAACGCTCCGTATTATAAAACAACCTTACATTTACCCTAGAGCCTGGAGCTATGATGAATTTTTTAGGCGATATTATCAAACTATCACTTAGGACATTAGTTACATCTTTAAGTTCTTCCGAATCAGAACTCGAGGAAATAACCTCCATAACTTTAGAGTCAACGTAGGCTGGTTCTCTAGAATTAGTATTAGTTATGCTTATTAGCATTGAGCGATTGTCCATTGAAAGTACATTAAGTTTATCGGATACCTTTATAGTTCCTGATGCAGCGTAACAATTCACACTAACTAGCATAAACATAAGTGAAAGTATAATAGCACTTATCTTTTTACTAGAAATTACTGATCTAATAAACATATATTTCCCCATCATTATAAATTGCATTTTGACACCAAAATTAACTACAATCCAAATCACCAATGTATAGTATACTGCTACCTGCTTGGGTATTTTTCAGATGACCACTTAGATCTTTCTTACATATAAAAATATCATTTTCAAATATCTCTATTTCGGGACTTTCTTGTAGCATGGTAAGTCTAAAGCTATGTTTCTTCACTGAACTTGGATCATCAACTATAAACTCATCGCTACCTGCATGATTTTTTATCATCACATTTACGTTGCGACTAACTCCTTTAGTTGAGTAGTATCCTAATATTTCTAGTTTTGGGTTGTGTTTAACTTCAACATTGGCGTAATTGTACCTATAAGTCACAAATGTGTTAGCTTGATAACTAGTGTCGAGTCCATTATTAGACGACAAATATAGATCATTAACATCATATGTATTAAGCGGGATAAAGTTTTTTCCTGTGCTCAACATCTGTCCTGCTGATCTATTACTCGATGACGCTAAAATGGAACCCTCGTTTTCTATATCAGTTTTTATATCAACAATCACTCCGGAGTCTGCGACAGAAGATGAAGCTACAAAACTACCCTCTGACTGGTAAAAGGCACCAGAAGCATTAGTGTATACATTGTATTTTTGATTCTGAACACTATAATTACCACCATAACCGAAGTTGATTTTGCTATCGCTTTTATTAACACTAGCGATCAATGAAGAACCGTCTTGATTATAAGAGACACCATAATATTCATTACCTTTGTCTCTAGATTTAGATAACCCTAATTGATAGTTATTACGATTTTGGTAAATAGACATACTCCCGTTCAATCGCCAGTCTTTTTCATTTGATAAATCACTAAGTGCTAAAATTACATTTAATCTTATAGATGAATCGCTACGAGAATTATGATAAATTCCCACAGAAGCATTCGCATTGACCCCCATAATACGCATTGATTTTCTTGACTCTATATAGTTGTTAAATAATTCATCACCTTCAATACGTGTGAGATTACCACCAATCAAAATTGAATCAGAAAGTGTAGCGTTAACATTAATATTAGTACTATAGTTCAGGTTGTATGTTTCCGCAGAACCTACCAACGTATACTGCGCCATTCCAGAAACTGACCATCTACTCTCGACAATTGACTTATTAAAATTCAATCCAAACTTTTTATTAGCCTTGCTTATCGAAACATTACCTTGGTAGTGACTATTTGCTTCACCTTTTACACTCAAGCCACTTAAAAAATAAACGTTCTCTTGCTCATAAAGCATACCATAGCTATACCCTAACAAAGAGTCAAAAAGGCCAGCCTTACTTTCTGCAAATAGAACTCCCCCAGCGGGCTTGATATTGTACGTGGTATTACAGTTGTCGTTAAAAAGAGAACCACACGTATCGCCAGAACCACCTAGAAGAACCTGAAGTGAACTATCATCTATAGTGTTACTATTATAAACCCTCTCTGTAATTGGAGTTAACACATCTCCATTCAACGTTGTTCTTTCTATGTTTACATTATAGATGCCATCGGGAAGTTCATTTACAGGTATTCGCGTCTGTCCTCCAGTAACAACCTGTCGCCATATACTTGCACCTTCTCTTACAACCTCTATACTTCCCGCGACCGGCATGTAGATCTCTATATTTCTATTTGCTTGATTATTACTAATGAGAAGCTCATTGGTCCTAGAAAAATTATACCCTAAGAACGTATCAGCATTAACGGGATTTATTGTTCCGCTGCCAAATGACAAGTTATTCCGGTTAATGGCACCAAAAGAGTGCTTGTTTATTTTGTTTATATTTGAAAAATTAATGCCTCTAACATTTAAGCTATTGCTATCGACGCTTAATTCTGTTGTCGCATAAGAACTACCCATCGAACCTGAAATTTCTGTGTTTAAATATGCGCTTTGACTATCATTTTGAGCTCCAACGCTAGCATTGTACTTTATTCTAGATGAAAAGTAACTAGTTCCACTTTCTGGTATAAAATTCTCATTAGGATCGTAGATAAAATTGTTATTTACAGTTCTACCTTCTTCATTAGTTATAGTTGTTTCTACTTGTTTAGTCTTGTTAGAACCGGTGTAAAGACTGTATGCCACCATGTTACCCTGATGCACATACTCGTAATTGCACTTATCACGAGGATAAGATTCGTTTAAACGATATTTACATGATTTTATTTCAATCATATCGTCTTTTACACTGCCCTCACCAATAATTTTTTCATTAAGTACAATATCTACTGGATAAGTATAAGCTATATTTTCAAAGCCCAATGGAACAATTTCCATGTTGTTTCTTTTTTGAACAAGAGGTTTACTAACAAGAACTCCAGCCTTACTTTTGGTTTCGTAAACGATAACTTCTCTTCCACTTAAGGATTCAGTATTCCTGCTGTATGTAGGTGGTAAAGCTAGTTTATACTTTAATTGGTTGTTATTGACAATTTGGCCTTCCGTATGATCATCTACTCCTATACACACACCGCCATTAACTTCATAGAATGCAATATATCCATTATTATCACGAACAAGTTTATAAATACTTTGTGCAGTATCGTTTTCAATAACATTTCGTTCTCCTGCGCAGAACACTTGATTGACCCTTCTGCCATCAAGTATTGATTCAGAAAAATCATCATTTTGAAACATAGCTTGCAATATAAACACGGACAACATAATTTTAACATCACACTTAATAAATTTAAAAGAGCTCGCGATGCGAGCTCTTAAACTCTCTTTTAAACTTTATCTTCAAATAGAAGCTGTATCGAGCCTGAATAAGAACCGGCGGCCTGTGAGTTGCCTGGTGTTCCTGTAATTTCTAATACATAATTATCTCCAGAAGCGGAAGCAGGCACTCCCGAAATAGACGTATAATTAGAGCTTAGTGCTTTACTATCAAGCTTGATATTTAATGGAATCGTATTAGTGCCACTTGTTAACTCCGCATTGTTTACTAATAACGCACTTAAGCCAGCTTCATATTTTGCATTCAAGGTCAATGTGTAAGTGCTTAGCTTATTTGAAACTTCATCGTAATTTAAATTAATGGTTGACGGCCATGCTCCTGTAACTGGAGCAACAGAGAAAGTTGTACTAGGGATTGTAGTTGTTACTGTTAGTATTTGAGATACTTGTTCGCCAGTAGCAGCGTTGGTCATGCCAGAAATTGCTGCTAGTGATGTAATCAAAGCGATTTTTTTAAAGTTCATTTCTTTGTCTTCCTTCATTTGATTGTTGATGACGATAAGTCATGCGCGTATTATAGGCGTAGCACTTTAATACGCTAGGTAATGACCCATTTCATTTTTGATCAACGGTTTTATTATGTAACCGTCATTTTCGCTAACTCTTAAGCGCCGTCCGAATACGACAGATAACTACTTGAAGTTAATGTTTATCATTCCTTCGTTTTCTTTTATTAACCAATTAAGTATCGCATTATCTCGCAATTTTCTTTTGTCATAGATGACATATAGTTTCACTCTCGGATTTTTTAGGGTTTCGAATACTTGAAATCTAGTCCTATCAATCTGTTTTTTTGCACTTAAACCAATTGTTGGAGACATTTCCATAGATGTTAGATAGTCAGAGTAGCTATCAGTAATAAATGATACATTGCTACCACTTTCAATATCACAGATTCTTTTTAAGAAGGCACCTTCGTTGTCCAACCACCTCATCAATGAGTACTTAGCCCTAGTTTTGGGCATATTTTTATATGAGTCTTCAGAAAAAATTTCTTTGAACCAAATAGTTGCCATTCGTCATCATAAATTGGTATTGCACCAAATATTTTCTCCATAGGCAGTTCGAAATCTAAAAGCAAGTCTATATGACCTGTTCTCATCGCATCAAACACGTTTTTTTTTCTGAATAGAAATGCCCAAAGTCTATTAAAATATCCTTGTTTTTTCTGATGTATATGTTTTTACTACTTGTTTGAAAGAGTTTAATGAGATAAATGTAGGTGCTATGATGCGCAACTCATCTTTTGGTTCTCGAGACTTATGTACATAACTTACTAGCTGGTTAATAGGGTCTTTCACATCATTATATAAAATGTCTGCAAACTTAGTAGGAGTGAGCCGGCTACTATTATTAATAAAAAGAAGCTCGCCTAGTTCTTCTTCCAGACTAGAAATTACCCTCGATAGTGTAGGGGAAGATACGTCTAACTCTCGCGAAGCACTTTTAAGACCACCCTTTCGATAAACAGACTCAAAGTAAGCTAACTTTTTTATCATCTAATGTTCCTCCTCTTTAAGGCTCCAGCCTAGATATTGTTCACATCACTGAAGTTTTAACGTTCATACAGAGCCGACAACATTATCATGCCATGCATTTCAATTATGAAATCATCAATTAAATTGACAAATACTCATAGCTCACGCTACGTATTATAGAGAT
>NZ_JAKRRY010000006.1 GCF_026191675.1 Vibrio qingdaonensis
GTGCGCTCTGCTGTGGCCGCTAAGGTGCTGATCGGTTGGCCCCCTAATGTCGCCGTCGCCGACTCCATCTCACTATCAAACGTCAAGGTCACTTCTACACTTTCACCAATCGCTTGATGCGTGGGGTTAAACGTCGCCTTACTCAATGTTGGCAATACTCCTTTAACCTCGATAACAGCGCTGGCTCCTTTACCGGGAATAGTATTTATACTCTCGTAACTGTCATCATCAACGGTCACGGTAATATTTTTATTTTTATTTTCGGGGCTTTTATATTTGGCTATCCAAGTAATATTGTCACTTGAAGTCAGGCTATTCTCGACTAAGCTCCCTTTCTCTCCATTATCACTAGCAACTATTTTTATATCTCCCACATCAAAGTTCACAACTTCTTCGGAAAAAATAAATTTTACGTCTAGTTCTTTACCTCCAGCCAATGGATTATCGCCAATTGGTATAATATTTAGCGTAGGGACTGTCGCTTCCTTTACGACTATATTTATAGAATTTCTAACCTCATGGCCCGCCAAATCATCCGCCACAATAGTGACAGCGTAACCCCCTGGGGAAAGTAAGTATTCCAGCGTATGTGGTTCGTTAGCATTCTCTGGTTTAGTGATAGACTCAGGGGTAAATTCAACCGCTTGACCATCTATGGCATTACTGGTCACAAGGTTAAGGTTTTTATCAGAAACCATTGCCATAACTTGGAATCTATATCGGCCATTTTCCGGCGTCATTGACAGTTGGGTTCCTGTTAAATTCGATATCTGAGGTTTTTGATAATCCACTATCGCTTGTAAACCCTGAGAATCATACTTCTTACCATTCAACTCAAAATTCGTAATTTCTCGACCTATCGAATCTATGACGCCCAATTTTATTTGATATAGCCCCTGCTCATCCGCCGTAAAATTAATCGTATCATTCACTGACGATTGTGAAAATTGCCCCGTTTTCTTTAGATTATCAAGTTCAATCGATTCGTAGTCCAACGTGTATTGCTGCGCGTTAACTTTGTCCCCTTCGATTGAATCAAGTGTAAATGCTTGACTTTCTTTCTTGAATATCAATTTCCCATCAATAATTTCGGCACCACTTTCAAAACTCAACGAAATTTCTGGAACCTTAATATTAACCTCTATTCTCTCGTTACTTTGCAAACCTACTTTATCGGTCGCGGTTATATCAACACTAATTGTATTGAGATTAATTAAGTCGTCTTTGTTCAACTCAAAGTAAGTTGCAGAGCCATCATCATCTTGGAGTTTTTCTTCTTCGTAACGAGGTTTAAATAACGAATACTTCACTTTTTCTAAACCACTAACCGCATCGGTAATGTCGAACCTAAATCTCACCATGTTTGTCAATGGATCAGGCGTTGTCACACTTACCGATTGACCGATCTTAGGAGGTGTATTGTCGACATAGACAGTAACGCTTTGCTCACCGGACTTCGCCCACACGTCAGTGGCAATAATTTTGGCGGTTAAAGACTTACCATCTGAACCATCTGGTAGGTCACTGGTAAACGTAGAACATTTATACGTTGGATCATCAATACAATCTTCGAATTGAGAAAACTTTTCAGGATGTTCCTTATAGTTATACGTTTCTACGCCAAACCTTGCGGTTACATTATCCAGGCGAGAGTTTTCGTATATCTTGACTCTAAATTGAACAACAAGCTGCTGACCATTAATAGTACTGCTCGTCTCTGGGCTGATAATATCAACATCAATATCCCCCTGAGGCATTTGCAATAATAAATCATGTTCAGCGGTCACGTTTCCAGCTATGTCGGATAAGTTCTTAATTGAGTATTCTTGCTTAGTACTTAATCCACTAATAATTGAGGAGTATAGCTCAGAGTAGGTACACTTAATTTCGCCCTCCCCCCCAGAACAACTCTTCGGAACAAACGCTCGATTACCCTGCTGTTTTTTAACTAATTTTGGATATACATCATCAGTCGATGTATTCACCCCGGATAACTCATCATAAAACGTTAAGTCAAATGTAAGCATTTTATTACTTTCATCATCAAACCAAACATCATTACCCTTTAGGTAATAAGCTTCACCATCCATCACAATCGGCGCATCGATATCCGCCATGGAAAAGTTATATTTGTCTATTGATACTTTACCATTGGTACCTAGTACCCGAGTAATCAATGCAACCGGTGCTTTTGACATATTACGATCAGAAATCACTGTACAACTGTGTTTATTTTGAGAGACGTTGATGACTCCAGAATAAGCAAACAGCTCGTCATCAGAGGGGGCATCTTCTGAGGTATAATCCTCGCGAATCCAGCACTCTAGTGTTTTAGCCTTCACCTCACCAACGACATCAAAATTCACTGTAAGCACTTTCCCTGCAATATGATTTTGAAAATTAAGTGGCTCTGCGATTGAAAGTTCTACCCCTTGCCTTTGAACACTAATGTACTTATTGAGTTCACCATACCTTCTATCTGCCTCATTGATATAACGTACTTTGTTGTATACTTTGATAGCAAAAGCATATGTGCCATCATCTGATAGTTGGGTTGGAAGTAGTGTCGTGAACCAACGATTACCTTCACCCCGATTAAAAGTAAGAGGGTTGGAACTGCTTTGTTCAGAATGCTTGTATGTCGCGACTACATCCTCAATCCCACTCGGGTCCTCAACTTCCATCGATATAACAATACTCTCATCTCGAGTGATCGCCCCTTCAATGGGATCACCATTCTCATAACTGAATTGAACTGAGGAAATCTGTGGTTTGGCATTTCGTATCTGTATCGGGAAGTCCTGTGTCGTTTTATTGCCTCTTAGATCCAGCGCCTCTATACGAATATTATTTATACCGTCAGATAGGCCCGTTAGTTCAACTGTTAGATTTTCATCCGGCTTTTGTCCTGGTACACCCGGGAGCGGCGGAGTGTCGGTGAAAGACCAAAACTTAATACTTTCTTTATCCACGCCATCAATTGACGGGACACCATTCGCATTGAAATCTTGGGCAGTAATATTAAACTGATAATTAGAAAGGTAAAATGCATCACTGCTATAGCCATTCAATCCTAATAATGGCCCAGTTCGATCAAGGATAAAGCTTCGTGTATTTGAATTTGACGTAAAGCCATGGATATCGATAGCCTGAGCATAGATCTCTGTGATTTCTCCTTCTTCTACTATTCTAATTTTACTGGTATCTGCTTTCGTCAATGGGATAACAAACTCTGAATTGGTATCCGACGGTAAAAAGCTCTTGATCGGCTCACTTTCTCCGACCTGATAAAGTAAGATATCTCTAACACCTGACTCATCAATCACTGATTTAAAGCGAACATCAAATGCTTCGCCTAACACAAAACATTCATCTGAGACGCAAGGAGTAGCCCAAGGCGTATTTAGTTCGATCTTCGGACCTTGGTTATCGACTTTAAATGTAATAGTACCAGTATTGCTCACATTTGCGGGGTAAGCACTGTCTGTCGCAGTAATATAAAATTGGTTCAATGCATCAAATTCAAACGCATTTGCGACTAACTGTACTTGGACTTCGGGTTGGGTTCCAATAATGTGCGGCTGCTCTTTACATAACTCGTCTTCAGGCTCGCAACTAGTAAGTGTCATTGTTTGACCGGATCCGCGCCTTAAATCAATATTCACATGGTCACCTTTGCTCAAAGTTCCCCAGTCAATATTCGGCTTCCAAATAGAATTCCCTCCAAGCCGATTGGCAAGATCTTCTCCTTTCACAATTGGTGCAATTGAGTCAATCCGGACCTTAAATTTAGGTGCAGTGCTCGTTAACTCTGACACCACATTCCCTAGATTGTCTTCAGCACGAACACCAACAGTCCAGTCCCCATTTCCAGGATCAATTGTTGTACCTTGGTCTGAACAAGATGTACCCGTACAGAGCTTTACCTTGAACCCAGAGGCTGTATTTACGGTAAACTTACTAGGATCGTAGGGGACTTTCTTTCCATCCGGGAGCGAGAATACCAATTGGCGCTCACTTAGCTTATCCCCAACTAAATCCTCAACGATAAAAGTGAGCTCATGAACATTACTAGCGTTAAGGTAGACCTCTTCTGAGAGCGTGTTACCAGTTACATCCTTTGGTGGTAAATAGGAAATATTCGGGTAATCATTATCAATGTAATAACTTTTTACATACGGCTCACTGCCATCATACCCATATGCATTTCCGTGTCTGTCTTTAGCGCTAATTTCGATTGCAAACTCCACAATATCAGGGAGACTTGATGATTGTGTATCCAAGGAAAATCGATAGTTCTTTTGGTATTTGTCGCTACTCTCGATATCTTCGACAATTTCCACCTCTAAAGGAGTTGGTATACTGTCTTGCTCTACTTTAAACCACATGGTTGAAAAACTAGGCTTATATTCTGGCGTTTCATCTATACCGGATGCATCTTTTAGGTTGATCTTTGCGGTAATTTCACCGGTAATATAATCCTTGTTATTTGCAGTAACGACATCGCCAGTTTCTATTTCTACCGTCGGTTCCGGCGGTAAATTATCTATACTCTCTCCGTCGCCTTCAATGATTGCTTCGCCATCTAACGTTGGATTGGCAGTCGAAATTTCATCCGCATATAATTGGGCTATATGCGTAGCGACGCCATAATTGATCGTCATAACATTATAAAGTGCTTGCGCAAGATCACGCCGATACGTATGCGAACCAAAGTCATAGCCATCAAGGTTTATTTGATTCCCATTCGCCCCTATGCCATTTGCTTTGCCATCGTAACTAAAGTCGTCATACATTGAAGAGGCAAAGCCCACTGAACTGTTTCTTGGTGTTTTAGACGATAACTCGTTAATCGCTTCAAGCAAAAACCTATGTAGGTATTCGTTAGTGGGTGGTTCTGGAACCGCTTCTAAACGCAGCATTTCGTTTGTTGCATAGGAAATTAGAGTCGGATCAAAACCAAAGAATGAATGACTGTTTCGCCCCGCTAACGCCGATTGTACTTGTTGTAAAATTTCCAGCCCTTTTACCGCAGTTTTTTCACCTGCAACAACTTTATTCCAAAGAAAATCAAACAGCCCTGTGTGATAAGTAGCAAGTTCGGTAATGTAAAAAGTTTGCGAGCCATTTAGCTTAAAATATGCACCAATATTTGCCTTAGTTAAATCTACATATGTTTTGGAGCCAGAGTGGTCTTCCCACTGATAATAATAGGGTTGGTTAGAACCTGCTGAACTCAAGACTCGAATCCGCATAAAATCATAATTAACCAGATCCGTCGTCGTTGGGCATGTTGCTACATCCCAAGCTTTTTGCCCAGAATTTGGCTCATTCGTTTGACTCGAAGTACAGTTTCCCAATGAAGTGAAATCACCATTTTCGGTTAAGCCCTCAAGCTGAACTTGAGCACCGATAAACGGGGTTACGACTGAAATAGTCGGGAGATCAAAGCTGCTTCGAAAATAGACTTCCTCGACTACACTCGTATTTTCCGACTCATCCATCGTTTTAATCACGAGTCGCTGAGCACTGCTCTCGGCAACATTGCGAAAGTTATCGCCAAGAATCTCTTTTACGTAAGGGATATAGTAAGTCACTTGACTGGCACGGTCGTTAATGTAATTTATTGTTTCGTGTGGTATCTCCGCAGAATATTCACCAGAAGAAGCGACAGTATCCGTCGTGTGCTGTAACACGTAATTTCCATCATTATTCTGGCTAACTGAATACTCTACGATAAGTTTAAGTTTGTCGGCACTTGAGCCAATAATCGTCTCGTTTTGAGGATCAGATACGATCACTTTAAGATAAGGGATTTTATTTTGCTTTAATAAATTAACGTTGAAGTTCTCGAAGTCCGCCTCATTATTAAACATCGCTTTTATTCCTGAACTTGCGTAAAGGAAATCAATTTTCAAATAATCTTTCGACGAAGCTACATTATTGGCAGTGTAAGTATCCCGAGTATAAGGAGCATCAGAGGTAATTCGCTCGCCTTCATCACTTACATTAACAAACGTCATTGGGGTGGTTTGTGGGTATGTTACGATCTGAGTAGGCGATTGATCATCTTTGCTAACTGTATGTAGAAATATTCCAACATTCCCCTGAGTGTCTGTCGCCGTTATCTCAAATAGAGTTGATGATGAAAACTCTTCGGTCTTATAGCTTTTTTCAAATTTGCAAGCACTTCCAGATTCAGAGATAACAGGGGTACATTCTAGATCCTCTGTAATACCGCCATTAAATGATACTGACGAGGATTCAATATCTTGATAATCTTCTTTTATAATGCCTTTTAAAACATAATCCGTAAGCTTGTTATTCACTGTGCTAGAAGACGTTACATCAATGACGGGGGCTTTGTTATCCCATATAAAATCAATTGGGGTCCCTTGAACTAAAGTATTCCCTAAAACATCCGTCGGGTACAACACTATACGTGCGGCGGTTACATTGGAGAACCCTGTATCTGAATCAGTATCGATTTCATCAACTTCAACTGTATTTACCATTACTTTCACAGATGTTTCGCGTTTTCCTTTTTCAAAAGCGGAATAATTCACTGCGCAAAAGTAATTACTTGTAGTATCCGATTCATTACAACGGTATTCATCCGACCAACTACCGTTCAATTCAAACTGCAGATACACAGATACATCTTGTACTCCAATTTCATCGGTTAGCTTGATATCAACGATATCAATCCCTGAAAGAACATCACTATCTGTTCTAGTAACAACTGGAGCCTCAGTGTCTATATCAATTTTATTTCGGGGGGGAATCATACTTAGTTCATCCCCTTGAGTCCCTAGCTCATTAACTTTATTACTAAAGCTCTGGTAGTCACTGGCTTTCGTTCCCGAAATATTAAGAGTAGGATCGTTCACTACTATCAAAAGGTGTTGAGCTAAATGGTTAGTATAAACATCACTAGAAACTTCTCTTCGACCGAATGAGATCGGTGTTACCCCGCCTCCCGTTTCTAGTATTTCCTTTCCATCTAAATATCCATCGGACACGATATCTCTGTATTGTATGTCTGCAAGATTCATTGATGTATAGACATTACTTGAATTCCCATACTTCTCGATTAAATCATTAGAGTAAGAGGAGTATGCTGTTAACAATGCGCCATATTTGTGTCCAGGCGTTGCAAAGCTGCTTTGACCGCCGTTAGTGATATCAATTGGCTCAGTCCTATTGACATCAAATCCATACATAGAGTTAACTGTATCTAACGCGCCATTAATCGCGTTTTCTGTCGATGCTCCCTTACTCTGCTTGTATTTAGCCAGACCTGCCGTAATGTTGGTTAACGGCGTAATCATAAGGCTTTGACTCAAACCTTCAGAATAATTAATCACACTATCTAGTTTAAGTATCTTACCATTACTAACCGATATTATTTCCTTAGTTAGAGGATCGGTATAACTTCCTCCTTCGGCTCTAACTAAAAGCGGCCGAGAAGAAGATACAACTTGAATTGAGTAGTTACCAAACGCATCTGTATGACTCAGCCCAAGCTGACGACCGATTTGCTCATTTTCATACTCCCACACCGATACGCTTGCGCCATACACCGGCGCGTCAAAGACGGTACCAAAAATGGTGCCGCTTTTCCTTGCTGCCGGAGCACTACTGCTTCCTCCACTTTCCCCCCCGCAAGCGGCTAAAATTATGGAGGTAAGAATTGAAATCAATGTGATATATAAAGTATTTTTATTAAACATAGCAAATCGAAAATTAAAATTTTCCGAGATTATATTCTTAATGTGAAATTTCTCAACGTGACGAAATCACCAGTACTTTAATCAAAACAACTAAGTAATCAATGACTTTTCATATTGTAATCCACTTTATTCTTGCATCTATAATCATTTACTTAGTTAAAACAAAGGAATTAACTGCTTCTCAGTGTAAGATTTAATTTAAAATATTATACTATCCCAAAATTTACGTTCCTCTTGATGAACCAACTATAATGACAAGTTTCACACTACCTCACGTCAACTACCAACGATTACTCCCTATTATTCTCTCCACATCCCTTGCTGTAACTATTAGTTCGATGACTTATCACCTCTCGTCTAGCGAGGAAAAACCAAGTGTTCAAAACGTAAACTCTGTTACTGATAGACACTTTAAAGAACTATATGACAAACATTTTCAGAGAACTAAAATAATTAGTGGTATCATCGACTACTCTTTCATAACATCGGTTATAAACTCTGGGTTATCTCAAAAGGAAATCAAGTCACTAATCAGTATAATTGAGAAACATTTTGATATAATCAGCTCTGTCCAAAATGGCGATAAGTTTGCCATTAAGTATCAAACGAATAGTGATAACGATAGATATATTAGTTCTTTTTACTATACTGGTAGAAAATTCGACTTTTTTATCCTTCAAGATGAAAATTACAATACCTACAACAGAAATGGATACAAATTAAGTGGTGAGCCATTTTATACTCATCCACTAAGTGAGTACTTCCGTGTTAGTTCATCATTCAACTTGAAGCGCAAACACCCAACAACAAAAAAAGTAACGCCACATTTTGGCACTGACTACGCATCCCCTATCGGCACAAAATTATTCAGCATCGCTGATGGCATAGTTGTGAAGTCAAAATATAATCAATTTGCCGGAGATTTTATTAATATACGTCATTCCAACGGTTCATTGTCTCGATATCTGCATCTTTCTAAACGCAATGTTAACGTTGGTGATAAAGTCTTAAAAGGGGAACTGATTGGACTCACTGGTAACAGTGGAAGGACAACGGGGCCGCACCTACATCTTGAGCTTTTTGTTGAAGGAAGACCTGTAAATTATGAACGTTATATACAGAACTCCCGCCACTTCCCCAGTCAAGAAATGAAGGTCAAAGCGAAGATTGAACGAGCAGAGTTGATTAAAAAACTAAACAAACTAACTAAAACAAAAACCACACATATATGATTACGCTCACCCCCCTTATTTTTAGACATATCACTATATTGGTAGCTTAGATAAAGTGCACGAATCACTCTTTATCTAAGCTACGTAACAATCTTTAGCTCGAGTTGGCGCTACAAAGACGTTACCCCCGAATACCGCACTCCAGATAACTGTGCCATCTCTCTACTCCAAGTAGCCAAATCATGTTGATTAAACTGGCTTAGCGCATTATGGCCACAGGCTCTCGCCATCACTTGCATCAGTTCGGTTGACGCGTCAAAGAAATTATTAAGTTGCTTTGAGGCTTTGTCGACATTAAGCCGTTGTCGTAGATCGGCCTTTTGAGTCGCAATACCTGCTGGACAATTATTGGTATTACACATTCTAGCGGCCACACAACCAATAGATTGCATTGCACTATTCGATATCGCGACGCCATCGGCACCTAACGCCATAGCCTTCACAAAATCCATTGGCACTCGCAAACCACCTGTCACGATTAAGGTTACCTTTCCGCTGACGCCTTGCTTATCTAAATACGCTCGGGCACGTGCTAGGGCGGGGATTGTCGGCACACTAATGTGGTCCCTAAACATTGCTGGCGCAGCTCCGGTTCCTCCACCTCGCCCATCGAGAATGATGTAATCTGCACTGGCATCGAGCGCGAACTGAATGTCCTCCTCTATATGATTGGCACTTAATTTAAAGCCAATGGGGATCCCTCCCGTGATTTCTCGAACTCGATCGGCGAAATGCTTAAAGTCTTCTGCGGTGTGAAGATCTTTAAACGTCGGTGGCGAGACAGCAGCTGTGCCTGCTTCAATGCCACGAACTTGGGCAATTTTTCCTATATTCTTACTGCCTGGAAGATGCCCACCCGTTCCTGTTTTTGCGCCCTGTCCACCTTTAAAATGAAACGCTTGGACGTTTTTCAATTTTGATTCGTCATAACCGAAACCCGCACTCGCGAGTTCATAAAAATAGCGCGAGTTTGCCGCTTGTTCTTCCGGTAACATTCCACCCTCACCAGAACAAATACCTGTGCCAGCCAACTCCGCGCCTGTCGCAAGAGAGACTTTGGCTTCTTCGGACAACGCTCCAAAACTCATATCGGACACAAATAAGGGGATTTTTAGCGATAGGGGTTTCTTCGCCATAGGGCCAATCACAAGTTCCGTTGCAACTGATACATCCTCCAGTAATGGCTTCGTCGCCATTTGTGCCACCATCACTTGTAAGTCATCCCAATGTGGCAACAGATGCCGCGGTACTCCCATCGACGTCATCGGTCCATGATGACCGACTTTTTTTAAACCATCTCGAGCCAATTGGTGGATAAATTCGACGGTAGGCTCTTCTATTGTGACGGTTGCGATTGGCATACTATCTGGCGATTGTATTTGAACTCCTGGTCCTTCTTGCCCAACTTGCTGCTGGGTAAATTGTTTATGAGAACCATCACAATACGGTGGATTCTGAGTATGTTTACAACGACATAAATACGCATCACCACTTTCAGCCGCAACAAAACTCTTCGGTTTAAACTCAGTCCCCGCGTGAGAACCATCGCAAAAAGGTTGATTAGATGAACGACCACACGTGCAGTAATAGTATTCTTTGTCTTTGGTCAGATCGGTTTTGATTGGTACGTTATTGGAGATAATCGGCTTGCTCATAGTCCATCCTTTGTTCCATGTGTATTATGGTCAGGCGCTTTTTAATGAAAAGCTTCACGCTTAATCAAACGCTCATTGTTATAAGAGACTTAGATGAGCTTAGTCGAGAACGATGCCAAACGCTTTTATAGGACTTCCAGTAATGACCATTTCCCGTAATAGTTCGGTTCCTTATTATGCTTTCTTGACATACTTCGCGGTAACTAAAATTTCAACCCCACCATCGACCTTGCAGTCAAGCTGATGATCTTTACCCTCGATAATTCGCTTAATCACCGCCTTTGTACCTATCTTAACAACCATAGAGCTACCTTTTACTTTGAGATCTTTGATGGCTGTGATCTTATCCCCTTGTTCCAGCAGCGCGCCATTTACATCATGGACAACAAACCGTTCATCCAATAATTGCTGGGGGTTCCACTCATACGCACATTCAGGGCAAATGAGCTGATTTTGGTCTTGATAAACATAGTTGGATTGGCATGCAAGGCAAGGAGGTAATGGCATATTATGATACTTCTGTTAGTAAAACTGCCTGGTATGGTAATGGGTCCTTTCTGCGTTAGCGAGTAACTTTTCAATAAATGAATCACAGCGCACAATGGCAACTGGCGCTGTGAGTACAGCATAACCGCTAACTAAGCTTAGCAATTGGCGATAGGAACCTATTTCAACAATAAGAAGCGAGATCTTGCAATAAAAAACCATCTCCTACCATGAGAATCGTTCCTACTCGGCTTCGTTGTTCCCACAGTGGTTTATTCACTCCAACGCGACTGAATTGCTACGATTACTGATGAATAAACGCCATTAATTCAGGCTCAGTTGGTAGCGCGGTCATTGCTCCTTTTTTAGTTGTCGCTAGCGCGCCACAGCCGTTAGCCCACTGAACGGCTTCCATGATGGTCGCGATACTGTCCCATTCATCGCTTTGCGCCAGACGTGTCAGTAGCCCGCCAACAAACGCATCTCCTGCTCCTGTTGTATCGATTGGTTGCATTTTTTGACCAGCGATCAACTGCTGACACCCTTGATAGATAATCACAGCGCCTTTTGCCCCTTGAGTCACGAGAACCAGAGGGATATTAAGGGGGGCAATATAGGCTAACCCCTCTTCCAACGTGTTGGTATTAGTCAAATACAACAATTCATCATCGGAAAATTTAACCACATCGGCCATTTCAATCGCATTAAGTACCACCACTCGAATCTCACCCGGGTTTGCCCACACTTCTTCACGAAGATTTGGATCAAAACTCACAAAACCACCAGCGGCTTTGATATTCTGCATCGCCGCCATCGTGCTACTTCGGCTCGGTTCATTAGCTAAAGCAATGGAACAGCAATGAAGCCACTGTTTAGCCTGAAATCGTGGTATATCGCCTTGGGTAAGAAACTGATCGGCGCTAGGTTTTACCATAAAGGTAAAGCTTCGCTCTCCTTGAGCATCAAGATCAACGATAACGGTAGAGGTACGCTGCGCCGCATCCAATACCATGTGCTTGGTATCCACCCCTTCATCACTTAGCGTTTGCTTCATGAATCGCCCAAGTGGATCGTCACCTACACGGCCAAAGAAAGCGCAGTCTCCACCTAAACGAGCGATGGCGACTGCAACATTGGCTGGCGCGCCACCTGGACACTTCAGATAATTCACATCCCCTTCAGGAATTAAGTCAACAACCGCATCACCAGACAACCATACTCTGTTCATTACTCACACCCTTCTTGGTTACTACTTGCAGAGTTCAACTTTGGTAAAGCCAACCTCCAAAATGAAAACGTCGCGCAGCCAGACAGCGTTATGCTGGTCGCGTTAAGCGGGGTAAACACGCGGCTAGTCATGACATATTCACCATCATTAATAAAAATCTCTACCGACGATGAATCCGCCAAAATTTGCAGTGTTACCGTGGAACTAGAGAGAGACAGATCCCTTACTTGGTCACCTTCTCTTATTAAGGTTTGGCTTCGGTCTAGCAATAGCGTGCGAGTGTCCGCGTCTAGAACTATCTTGAGCTCATGATGGCTGTCTTTGAATAACGCGAATTCACTGCCCCACTCAAGTTCCACCTGTAACTCAAACGATTTTGTGCCTAAGTCTCTTGACGAATGGTTAAGCTCAAATACTTCAACAGGACTTCTCATTGATTTCAGCTCTTGCAGCGGACGCTGTATTAGGCGCTCGTCTTGATACGTCAATTCACGCAAGCCTGTGAGTTGATGTATCCAGCCATTATCAATACTGGGTTGATTAATTTCATCTGGCAATCCCATCCATCCAACCAGTACACGCCGACCATCTGGTGTTGCTAACGTCTGTGGTGCATAAAAGTCAAAGCCATGATCAAGATTCTTAAAGCCAGAAAATGTTATGCCTTGTTCATCGGATAATTCAACATCAACATAGCCATTATGATGAGGCACTGTATGATGCGGGCTTGTTGACGCAATTCCCTGCGGGCCGATAAGCGCAACCCAGCGACCATTAAGTTGGAACATATCTGGGCATTCCCACATGTAACCGAAATTCCCCATCTCTTCACCATACAAGCCGTGATACACCCAATCATGAAGATTGTTCGATTTATAGACCGCGAGACGTCCTTGCAAGTCCTCTCGCTGTGCGCCGAGCAACATGAACCATTCGTTGTTATGGTAAAACACTTTAGGATCGCGGCAATGTGGCGTGACTTGAGGAGGAAGGGTTGCGACAACCGGGCCTTTTTTATCAAAGCTGACACCGTCGGCTGACACGGCAAGACATTGAGTCGTATGACGATCTCGTTGCTCGCCAATCCGTGTATTACCCGTATAAAACAGCATCAACTCATCACCGTGACTTACAGCATGTCCGGAAAACACCCCATGAGAGTCAAACCAGTCAGAGGGTGTCAGGGCGATAGGTTGTCCCTGCCAATCAAGCATATCTTTGCTCACTAAATGCGCCCAGTATTTGTCCTTATGTTCACAGGAATACGGCGACCATTGGTAGAACAAATGGTACTGTCCATTGTGAAAGACGAAACCATTAGGATCATTAAGCAGACCCTGCGGTGGCGCAACATGCCACTGTGGACGAAACTCACACTCTGTTGCCACTTCACGCGTTTGCGCCATTCCACGCTGTTGGTTTGCTATCTGCTTACCAACAGCAAGCAGGTCGGCACTTGTTAACGTCGCTGGCTTTTTGTAACGGACTTGTCCTAGTGCTCGATCAATGCCCACACATGTTTGCCCATCAACGTCATCCATTGAAGGTGGTGTCCCTGTCACTAAATCAATATCCCTAACTTCAAATACAAGATCATCATCAGGAATAAGTACACGGGTTACATTCTGGATTCCACCACAGTCTGCAATAAAACAGGCTAACGACATAGTCACTCTCACAGTTAATATTTTGGGAACGTTTGCAACTCTAGAGGAGCCTATCTTAAAATTCAAGTTAGAATCGCGCATCAACCGAAAATCTGTGAGCGCACCAGTAAATAATGACATAAGTGCGCAATCAACAAGCGGCGCGTTACGCCGAAGTTTCGTCAGCGACACCCACACCAAGTACTACATAATTAGCAGGTTTCTCTAGCTACGCTCTTAAAACCAAGTACCATTTTGCTCATATGCTGTTGTTTTCCATTAATTAAATCTAACAACACTTGTGCCGACGTCTCTCCGGCTGAATCAAATGAATAATGAAATGTCGACAGCGAAGGTGAACACACGCTACCCAGCTCATCATCACCGACTCCTAGAATTTTTATCTCTTTGCCAGGCAATTTTCCAGCACACTTAATGGCATTAATTGCGCCAACAGCAATACGATCGGTTGCACAGAATACGCCGTCAACGTCTGGGTAAGTATTGAGGAGTTCCGTCATCTGCTCAAAGCCCGATTCAATAGAAAATTCTCCTCGGCTATGGAACAAAGGTTCACCGAGTCCCGCGAATTCTGTGGCCTGAAGCAATCCTTGATAACGCATTGAATCTACAGCGATATCCTGGCTATTTACGCCAATAAAGCCGATTTTTTTTGCGCCAGCCTCAACCAACCTTTGGCCGGCAACAAACCCAACTCGGCTGTCATCATGAATCACGCTTGGTATATCAAACAAAGAACCATCTTGCCCCACCAGCACAACTGGCACGTCGGACTGCCCAATCACTTTAACCAACGCCTTATCAAGGTGAGTCGCATAGAGAATAATGCCTTCGACCCGTTTTTGATTGAACAACCGAATAAACTCAACTTCTTTGTCATTGTTATGCTGGCTATTGGCCAATAGTACGTATTTCCCTGCTTGCTCAAACACCCGACTTAGACCGTCCGCCCCTTGTGAAACGGCGCCTGAAGAGACAGTTGGCACAATGACTCCAATCAAGTTGGTCTGCTGTAATTTTAGATCCTTAGCGACTTGATTAACAAAGTAACCGCACTCTTCAATCGCCTTTCTGACCTTGACCTTGGTGCTTTCTTTTACTCCGTACTCATCATTAACAACGCGAGACACGGTAGACTTTGAAACCCCTGCGAGCTTCGCGACGTCATGCAAACTTGCCATGCTATATTCAGCCTTTTGTTCTTTTCTGCAATTGTTTGCAAGTTTGACAACTAATAATCATGAAAGATAGTGCTTTATGATCACATTAAGCGCCAGATCCGGCTAAATAAGTCGATCATTGTCATACTTTTCTGCATTAAATTTTGACTAAAGACTCTTTTTGCCGAAAAATCCATTTTGCAAACGTTCCCAATAATTAACAGTCTATTCCTAATACAATAAGAAATAGTCATTACGATACCCAGCGATTCGAAGAACTGATACTGGTAACATCCATACCCTTTTGAACAGCGCACCGCCCTGTTCATTGAGGTGATCAACGCCAGCCTCTCTATCGTCATGGGATATACCAGAAATATCCGGAGCCCGTTATGAACTACCCTGCTATAGCAAAAGAACTCTTAGTACTCATTGGAGGTAAAGAAAACCTCGCCGCACTCGCCCATTGCGCGACACGTTTACGCCTTGCCGTTAAAGACGAGGCCTTACTTCAAGAAGAAGCAATCGATAATCTTGATGGCGTAAAAGGCCAATTTAAAGTGGCAGGTCAATACCAAGTCATTTTCGGCTCTGGTATTGTCAATCAAGTCTACGCTGAAATGGCGAAGCTGACGGGGATGAGCGACATGTCGACCAGTGAAGTTGCTTCTGCTGGTGCCGAAAAACAAAATGTCGTCCAAAAGGCGGTCAAAGGACTCTCGGATATATTCGTGCCAATTATCCCAGCCATTGTGGCTGGTGGTCTATTAATGGGTGTGTTCAACCTTCTTACGGCTAAAGGGCTATTTATTGACGGGCTGTCACTTATTGAAGCCTACCCTGGCATGGCTGATTTAGCAGGGATGATCAACACATTTGCCAATGCCCCTTTTGTTTATTTACCTGTGTTACTGGCATTTTCAGCTTCTAAAAAATTTGGTGGTAACCCCTTCCTTGGCGCAGCACTGGGAATGCTAATGGTTCACCCTGATCTGTTGAACGGCTGGGGATTTGGTGGCGCAAGCGTCTCTGGTACGATCCCGACTTGGAATATTTTTGGCTTCGAGATTCAAAAAGTGGGCTACCAAGGTTCCGTATTGCCCGTTTTAGTTTCTGCCTTTATTCTGGCTAAAGTAGAAAACGGCTTACGTCAAATTATCCCATCGGTGCTTGATAACTTACTTACGCCGATGCTCGCCATTTTTATTACTGGCTTCCTAACCTTTACCATCGTCGGTCCTTTCACTCGTGATATTGGTTTCTTACTGGGCGACAGCCTAAATTGGCTCTACGATTCAGCAGGTTTTATCGGCGGGGCTTTATTTGGTTTTATTTACGCACCGTTTGTGATCACAGGTATGCACCACAGCTTTATTGCTATTGAAACACAATTACTCGCCGATATCGCAATTACAGGAGGAACCTTTATCTTCCCTATCGCAGCAATGTCGAATATTGCCCAGGGCGGCGCTGCACTCGCCGTTGCCTTCACAACAAAAGATACCAAAACAAAAGGGATTGCCATGCCATCGGGTGTCACCGCATTACTTGGCATTACTGAGCCGGCAATGTTTGGGGTGAATTTAAAACTACGCTATCCATTCATTGCTGCTATTTGTGCTGCGGCCGTTTCTAGTGCCTTTGTCACTATGTTTAACGTCAAAGCCTCTGCGTTAGGCGCGGCTGGGTTACCTGGCATTATCTCCATTCGTCCAAACGATATTATGTACTACGTCATTGGGATGCTGATCGCTTTTGTTGTCGCGTTTGCGCTAACGATTATTCTGGGCGCCCGCCACAATGCCAAAGTAGAAAATACCCCCGTAGCGGCTTAGTGCGAATCCAAATACACGCGACGTAAAAGATACGGCGTGTCACAGTAACGGGGCACCACCCATAAAAAAGCCCATAGGTCCTGACCTATGGGCTTATTACGTTGTATTTAAAGACGATGACAAACCAGTATCTAAAATCCAAACGTCGGGAAAGACCTCTCGTTAGATAACCGTTACTCAATCACCCTAGCTAAATCACCATCGCTAAATAACCAAAAATTAGGACTAGCATGGAGGTAAGCGCGTATGGAACCGGATACCCAACCGCAGGTATTGCACTCTGAGCGGCATCCTGAGCCCCTTTCATCGCAGGGGTACTATTCCGTCCACCCGCACATGCCCCAGCGAGAATAGCTGGGTTCATCTTACGAATATACAGACCGTACAACCACGCCAATAATGGCGGAAGTAATGCGGCAATCAAGCCCAATACCGCGATTTTAACCACTACGATACCTTGGAACGACGCGAGTATTTTCGGTCCTACGGTTGCGGCCAGTACCGCCACAAATAGGCTTAGACCAATATCTTGCAAGAAACTACGAGCGCCTTCACTCATCGGCCCGCCAAAGGTCGGGTTTCTTGTACGTAGGAAAGAGAAAATAATCCCTGTGAGCATACAGCCAGCCGAGGTACCTAAAGCAAATGGAATGCCTCCTAGCGTCACACTAAAGTGACCACACACATAACCAATTAACAAAGCAATCGCCAGGTAAAAAGTTTCCGTTATGGTGCTTTCTACAATCGGCGCACTATTCAATTTCTTAGCCGTTTGCTGAACACACCAGTCAGAGCCCGCCACTCGAAGTACATCACCTGCTTCTATCACAGTTTTAGCAAGCAGCGGCATTTGATGGCCTTGTCTAAACAGCGCTTTAATATAAATACCAAAGCCCACCTCGGTGCCCACTTCTTCTAATGTCTGACCAATATATTTAGACTTACCAAGATGAAGATCAGCCACTTCTATATCAACATTTCTGGCACGCGGCTCGTCAACTTCAATGCCAACCTCCGCATTGCCCCCGGCGATAAGCGCATGATAACTCCCTCTTACCCCAATGATATCGCCCAATTGAAGTGTTGGGTTTTCAGACGCATCAAAGACCTCTTCACCTCGTACCACTTTCAGAATTGCGGCATGGGGAAATTGATGAAAAAGAGCTTGAACATCTTGCCCAACTAACTCTTCATGCTGGACTTGATAGGCGCGAATATCCAACGGTAAGACGCCAAGATTTGAAAAGCCGCTGGTACTTGGAAGAGGCTCTGCATCGCCACCAGCACCAAACTCGGCTTCCGCCTCTTTTGCGGCTTTGACCGGGTCGATTTTAAACAGCGCAGGTAGGTATTTAATAAGTAAAATAATAAACACGGTAGAGAGAACGTAACTAATCGCATAGCCTGCTGCAATATTGGCACTCACTTGATCAAGCGTCATTCCTTCTGGCGCTTTAAATGCCCCAGACGTAATCGCAGACTGTGCCACCCCCATCACCGCCGTCACTGTATAGCTTCCTGAGATGATCCCCGCAGCATAACCCGGAGCTAAACCAAGAAGCTTGGAGCCGAAATAAACAATGACGAAGTTACTGCACACGACAATCAGCCCAATAACAACAAAATCTACTCCCCCTCGCGCTAAACCGGAAAAAAACTGCGGTCCAACTTTCATACCGATGGCATACATAAACATCATCAAAAAGATGTCGGAAACTAATCCCGGCTCATTGATGTGAAGCCCATAGGCAGAGTATGCCGTCAGTGCGATCGCAATACCTACGATCAATGTGCCCGCTGTGGACCCTAAGCTAACGCCTTTAACCGAAAGTTTCCCTAACGGATACCCTATCCCAATAGACAAAAACAAAAACACAAATGGGTTTTCAGCAATATAGTGAATGATCGAAAATGGTATATCTGAAATATTCATACTCACGTTCCCGTAAAATGAGACAACGTCGAAGTGGAGAGCACTATGTAAATTGATACTCTCAAAAGACTAGCAAAGAAACCGCCCCTTGGACGGTTTCTTAATGAGGTTAACCGTGATTAAAGCCTGCTGACTCCTTCGCATCACTGCCGTGACTGATTGGATGCTGTGCGAAGAACTCGACGCAATGTTTTAGATCCGATACAAGCATATCAGCTTGGTCGCGGCTGAAACCATGGCGAACGAGAATTCGCATGATCACAAGGTCTTCACGTTTCGGCGGCATCGCGTAAGCAGCAATTTGCCAGCCACGTGAACGTATACGATCAGACAGATCAAAGAGGTTAAAACCTGGATCAATACCCTCTTTCAATGACCAACTCATCGCAGGAATTCCGCCACGCCCATCATAAATAATATCAAAGATACCGAGCTTCTCGATTTCATCTGACAAGTATGTTGCCGTGTCATAACATGCTTGATGGATTTTTCGATAACCTTCTTTACCCAAGCGCAAGAAGTTGTAGTACTGGGAAACAATCTGTCCACCAGGTCTTGAGAAATTCAAGGCAAAGGTAGGCATGTTGCCACCAAGGTAATTCACATTAAAGATAAGATCTTCGTGCAATGCACTGGCATCGCGCCAAACAATCCAGCCCACACCGAGTGGACTCAAGCCAAATTTATGCCCAGAAGCGTTGATAGACTTCACTCGTGGTAGGCGGAAGTCCCACACCAAGTCTGGATCACAGAATGGCGCTAGAAAGCCACCACTTGCCCCATCAACATGCATAGGAATATCAAGGCCCGTATCTTCTTGCAGCTTATCAAGTGCATCGTGTACATCTTTCACTGGTTCATATTGGCAAGTGAACGTCACACCAAGAGTTGGCACCACGCCAATGGTATTTTCATCACAACGTTTAATGACTTCTTCAGGAGACATGATTAAACGGTCGCCTTCCATCGGAATTTCTCGTAATTCAATATCCCAATAACGCGCAAACTTGTGCCAACAGACCTGCACTGGACCACAAATTAAATTAGGTTTATCCGTTGGTTTACCTAATTTTTTCATTTTGTCACGCCATGCCCATTTTAGTGCCATGCCGCCTAGCATTGCCGCTTCACTCGACCCCGTCGTTGAGCAGCCCAACGTATTCTCTGCGTCGGGTGAATTCCACAAGTCAGCTAACATATGAACACATCGCGCTTCAATTTCTGCCGTTTGCGGGTACTCATCTTTGTCGATCATATTTTTATCGATGCATTCATCCATTAGTTGATGAATTTCATCTTCAAGCCAAGTTTGGCAGAACGTGGCTAAATTTTGACGCGAGTTACCGTCCATAAATAACTCATCATGAACCACTTGATACGCATGCTTTGGAGCGTGCTCCTGCTCTGGTATTTTATATTTAGGCATAGAAAGTGATAGGTCGCGTGACGAGTAGATATCATCTAACAGATCATTTCTTACTGAATCTTTGGCATGAAGAGGCATTATTCGTTACTCCTAATAGTAAACATCTTTGATTTACCTGAATGTCTTAATTGATATTTCTTATATGAGACAAAACAAAGATAGATCACCCTTATGAGGTCAGCAACATACACACACCGAACATAACATCTCGTAAATGACGCGATAGCGTAAGATTAAGCTGACAATAGCGCCTTATGAAGGCATTATCTCTGCGTGTATAAAACCTCAAAAAATCAACTCAAGATACTGATTTAATTAACTTTAAAACAAACTCACACTAGACATAATTTAGTATTAATATTGGTAAAGTACCGACATATCAGTGTCATTTAGAACCGCTTAACTATGACAAGTATTTTTTGTCGTGACCGATGATTATTTTGATCAATGCCTCAACCAGGTTTAACCCACTATTTAATTAAGGTTATAATCCTACTTTTAAAGCAATTATTCACTCTATTGTCACTAAGGCTTGATTAATTTAACTTGTGTTTATCACCAACTTTTATTCCATGGTAATGACGGTATTAACATTCACATCCAGAACAAAGCTTGAGTCATGGCTGACTAGAATAAATGCCCCTTTATATTCTTTAAGTGCGTTCGCCAGTAAATTCTTCGAATCAATATCTAAATGATTATCGGGTTCATCCAGTAACAAAACCGTGTCATCGTCATTATGTGTCACAATCAACATGGAAAGTTTCATTTTCTCTCCACCACTTAGGTGCGCGACTTTGCGGTGAACCAGCTCTCGACGAAACCCAATTCCTGCGAGAAGCGTTCTCGCCTCGCCAAACGTCATGCCGCTAATACATGTGAGCAAACTTTCCAGAATTGACTGTTGTTCATTTAATAGACTGAAATGTTGGTCAAGATATACCGTTTCAACGTGACGAGTAACTGTCCCCAAAAAACGATGATGAATTCCATGTAGAGCCTTTAGCAACGTCGACTTTCCACTCCCGTTTCGGCCTTGCAAGTGATAGCGTTCACCCTGTTTTATCGCAAAGGAATATCGCCCACGACAGCCATACTCAAACGCACAATTTTCTATGCTGAGTAAGGTCCTTTTCTTAGTGGACGCTAACGAGGAGAAATAGAACGCTTGAGGATCGAGGCTCACCTGCTTCTTTCGTAGGGACAGCAGCTTAGCCGCATTATGCGCCTGCTGATTTCTTTGCTGTTTGACGGCGCTACTTTGACTTTGTCCCGCTTTATCTTTCATGGCATCTAACAGGATTTTGGGCTGACTCCCTGATCGCCTTACTCGGTTTCCTGTTGCCGCACGCTGCTGAGCTTTTTCTTGGCTGCGCTGCGCTTGATGAGCGCCGTCGTCTGTAGTGTCGACTGCACCCAATAAGAATCATAATTCCCTTTGAAATAACCAATCCCTAAATGGGTCATTTGTACGACCGCATCCACCTGATTAAGCAAATGTCGGTCATGGGTAACCACCAGTATCTGACCACTAAAATGATGACACTGTTCAATCAGCCACTGCCGACCTTCCTCATCTAGGTGATTTGATGGCTCATCCAACAAAAGCAGATCGGCGTCAGAATGAAAACACTGGTGCAGCTGCAATTTTGCGATTTGTCCACCACTTAATGAGTGGCAATACGCGTCTAAGTCAGGCTCTATTCGAAGTGATTTTAATACTTCTTGGGTATCACGCTCCAATGACCAATCCTCACCAAGGATATCAAAGTAATGTTGCTCACATTCCCCTTGGTTAATCGCACTTAACGCCGCACGTTTTTCTGAAATACCTAGAAATTCGGCAATCGTAACGTCACTATTTAACAGTGCCGAAGGTTGTTGAGAATAAGACGCAAACTGCCCATGTCGTATCACATGACCTTCTGTCGGTCGCCTCTGTCCCAATAGTAACGACAGCAATACCGATTTACCCACACCATTTCTTCCCACCAGCCCGGTAAACCGATCTGCCAATGAAAAATTTATGTTTTTAAATAGCCATTCACCAGTATCAAGTTGGAATGACAATTGTTGGGCTGCCAATAACGGTCTCGATGACGAAGCTAACGTTGATAATGGGGATGATGTGTGTGTCAGTTGTTGATGTGTATTACGTGCAGGCATATACGCCTCCTTTTACTACGAATGCAAAAGGGGTTGCGCCATTCTGAATGAATGGCTAAACGTTACTTTTATCGAATGATCACAAGATCCAAGTTAACGGTACCATCGTTTAAATTGCGGAGTTTCTAAGCCCTAAAGATAAGGCATCGAAACAACAGCAAATACAGCGGTAATGGCTGCAACTTGGCTTGGCTAAAGCCAACGATAGTACGTTGATGCAAGATAGAGGTGACGAAGCAACGCCCACTAACCCCGAGAGTCCAATTAATTAGATATAAAATGGCTGTCAGGATATTAGTACTTCATTATGGCGTTAGCTCCTCTTGATATGATGGCTAAATTTTAAACCCAAATAGACAAAAAAGACAACAAGCCGTTAAGGTGTTAGCTCGCAAAACAACGGTTACCTAGCCACAATTGCAACGTAATCACGGCAAAGCCTTCGCTACGAAGCAAAGTTAATATCATTTTATGAGTTCTGCGACCGCTTAGACAGTATTTATATGAATCCAAAACTATCCTTAAGGTAAGCGCAAAAACATGAGGGCACTGTGATGAAATATAAGCATATCTTAGTAGCGTTAGAGCTGTCAGATGACAGTCATGTGGTCATTGATAAGGCGGTATCCTTTGCCAAGCTCATGGGTGCTGAAGTGTCATTTATTCACATTGACGGTAGCCACGGTGAGATCTACCCGGATTTAGTAGATATTCAAGCTGAGCCTGAACGCCAGCCGCTCAACGCCACCTCAAATGAAAAGCTCGTCGCCTTTCAACAGTATACTGACTTCCCTATCAAACGATTCTTAGTCGGCACTGGGGATTTAGGTGACAAGCTAAAAGACACTATCGCTGAGAACGAAGTTGACCTGCTTATCTGCGGGCATCACCATGATTTCTGGAGCCGCATTGTGTCTTACTCCAGACACCTTATTAATAAATCACCTATCGATATTCTAGTGGTACCAATCTAAGTTTGGTTGAACGACGCATAGCGTAATAAAAAAATAAGCAGCGCGAGTGATAGTGCTGCTTATTGACTGTTCAAGATATTCATCACCGGCTTAGTTGCTTTCTATCTGCAGTGACAACTGTTGCAAATGCTTAATGGCATCCACATGCTGCGGATAATCGGCAAACTTTGCCAATTGCTCATCACTCATTGCAAATAAATCATCCCTCAACTCCCAATAAAGGGCAGACGTATGCAGCATCGCCCCCAAAGATTTGTAGACCTCTTGCTCATAAATCGTCAGGAGTTTGTCCAGTTGCATCTCACGATCGCTTGCATCAAAAGATTGCTGCATGTCACTGATCAATTGGCAATAACGCTCGCCGCTGGTCATGCTTTCCATTAATGGTTTGTTGTCTTTTGCTAAATTGGCCAGGGTTTCATGAATTAATCGCAACCAATGCTCCTGAGTCAGATCGCTAGGTTCAACATTTTGGAAATTCAGGCGTACCTTCAACTCTATCGACTTTTGCGTTTTTTTTAACACCGCTCGGCACGTTTGAAATGGCAGTTGATACTGTTTACACAACTCAACAATTAGGACATGAAACCCACCTTTAGGAAGGTGAAGGGCAGCTTTGAATGTGGCGAGTGCGTGTTCTTGGTCTTCGGTAAGATCGGTCATTTCATCTATCTTCTTAAAGTACAGGTGTCACTTAATATTTTGACTGACAGTAAGCGTCTCTAGTTCTCTAGATTTTGTCAACGCGTTTTGAAGATTGCTCACACTACGAGTCTGTTAGTCACCATCACAACTGACAACAAAACCTTACACCCCACTCCGCCCCCGAAACAGCACTTAACTATTGACGAATGGACATTGGCAAATCTCACAACAAAACCAGCAACATAAATCAACCATTCGCCATTATTCGTTAACAATTTACGCAAAATGTATAATTTGCACGTGCATATATTATACAACCCTCATAAAAAGCCATGTGCCGCCTAGACGACCATGTCATGAGTACTTTAATCATGCCTAACAATTAGATATCTATGCTCTATGAGTGCAACGTAACAAGTATGCACCTTAACGAGTAAAGTCCGACCACTAAAGGTTCTAGTTATGGTTCAAAAAACAGACTCCCAGACAAAATGAGAGCAAAAAAACAGCAGTTAACAACATTTTGATGACAAATGTTAGAAAAATGCACTATTCACACTTCCATCTATAACCACAAACTGCTTTACTTGTCACGATTACAGCGCCTAGTAAAACTTTAGAAAGTGTATATAAAAAATTACATCACATTTTTCGGCGCCTAGTATAAACAAACACAACAGAAAAATTTTGGAGTTACCGTGGCAACGAGCAATACAAACACAGCGCCCCGCGATAATTGGGGATCGAAGCTAGGCTTCGTTATGGCAGCAGCAGGTTCTGCTGTAGGTTTAGGGAACATTTGGAAATTCCCTTATACGGCAGGTGAAAACGGTGGTGGTGCTTTCATCGCAATCTACCTTGCCTTTGTTATTTTTATTGGCTTTAGCGTAATGCTAACGGAATTTGCGGTAGGTCGTAAGACTGGTCGTAGTGCCGTTGGTGCTTTTAAGTCAACAGATGGTCGTTGGACGTTCGTTGGGGTAATCGGCGTCCTAAGTGGCTTGTTAATCATGGGTTTCTACCCTGTGGTAGGTGGTTGGGCACTGGCTTACGTTCAGAAAGTGTCTACTGGTCTTCTAAGCACGCCAGAAGCGATTGGTGACAGCTTTGGTGGCTTCATCACTAACCCAATCCAACCACTGATGTGGATGGGCGGCTATCTACTCCTTAACGTCATCATTGTAAGTCGCGGCATCTCTGGTGGTATCGAAAAAGCAGGTAAGGTTCTAATGCCAATCCTGTTCCTCATTCTGATCATCGTATCAGTAAAAGGTCTGATGCTTCCTGGCGCGATGGCGGGTGTTGAATTCCTATTTAGCCCTGACTTCTCGAAAGTAGATAGTGGTGTGGTTTTAGCCGCGCTTGGTCAAGCCTTCTTCTCATTAAGCCTTGGCATGGGCTGTATGATCACTTACGGTAGCTACCTTAAGAAGAAAGAGAACCTAGTTCAAACTACGGCGATGGTTACTGCAATGGATACTGGTGTTGCTATCCTTGCTGGTATCGCAATGTTCCCTGCGATGTTTGCGCTTGGCATGGAACCTGCTGCAGGTCCAGGCCTAGTATTCGTTGTTGTTCCTCAGCTGTTTGCTGAAATGGGTGGCGTCGGTGTGGTATTCGCACTGCTCTTCTTCATTGGCTTGTCTGTAGCAGCGCTGACTTCTTCAGTTTCACTATTAGAAGTGGTCGTGTCTTACCTTATCGATGAGAAAGGCTTTAAACGTATCACTGCAGTACTTTCTGCAGCGGCGGTAATGGCTGTGCTATGTATCTTCGCTTCCCTATCATTAGGTGGCTTAGGTCCAACGCTATTCGATACAGGTGCCTTTGATATCTTCGACTTGCTTACGGACAAAATCTTCCTAGCGGTTGGCGGTATGTTGGTGTGTATCTTTGCAGGTTGGAGACTGACTCGCGAAGAGCTAGAGAAAGAGATCACCAACGATGGCGAAGTAAAATTCCCACTATTTGGTCTTTGGTACAACCTGGTTAAATACGTTATCCCAGTCGCGGTAGCAATCGTGGCATTTGCTGGTATTTCAAGCGGCTTTGACAGTGGTAAAGGTCCAATCATGTTAATGGGTATCGGTATCATTGCTTTGACAGGTTTCCTTTCTAAGAAACTGTAAGCCATTGCGGCTAAGATAAGTTCGATATAATCATTTAAGAGGAATCAGCAGATTCCTCTTTTTTTATGTCAGAATTCCACGCTAACATATTCCCCTACTGCACACTTCAAGTTAGACTTTGCCACCTTGCTTGTTTATTAGAGATTAGTTGATGTCTTCTCCTGCCCATTCCGTTATTGTTCTCGATTTTGAAACCACCGGGTTATCCCCAAATCAAGGCGATAGAGCCATAGAAATCGGCGCAGTAAAGCTAGAGAATGGCGTCGCTGTTGATCGCTTTCAATCATTGATGAACCCAGGCTTTAGGATCAGTGGTTTTATTGAGAATTACACTGGAATCAGCAACCACATGTTGGCAAATGCGCCAAGCTGTGAAGAAGTCATGAGTGAGTTTTCATGTTGGATCCAAAATAGCAACCTAGTCGCGCATAACGCATCATTTGATCAACGCTTCTTGGACGCTGAGCTTGACAGAATTCAAGCCCGTTATAATGGTACGTTTGCCTGCTCGCTACTGGCGTCACGTCGATTAACGCAAGACGCACCTTCCCATAAACTGGGTGATCTCGTCCGTTACCATCATATTGAAAACGATGGGGTGTTTCACCGTGCGTTAGCCGATGCCGAAGTCACCGCGTCATTATGGATGGTATTGCTCAATACGTTGCAGCAACAGCACCAAGTCAGCGCGCCGAGTTTTGAGCTCATCCAAAAGCTATCTAAAACGCCTAAAGCGTCGGTTGACAATTTCTTACGTAAATACGCTGCGACGCAAGGTTAATTCACGTTACAGTGACGACTTTGGTTAACACGAATTATTTATCACACTGAATACGCCCTCAACCCAACGTGTATTTCAAACTATGAGCGCCCTATGAACTCTCGTCTTACTGAATTATTCCCTGTTGGTGTGCGCTTTATGCTGCTCTCTGCACTGGGCTTCGCCTTCATGTCGGCGTGCGTAAAGTACGTCAGCACGTTTGGGCTACCTGTGTTTGAGATTGTCGCTGCCCGCGCACTCGTGTCATTGATCATTAGCTACGGTGATGTAAAGCGTAAGAAGATTTCAGTGTGGGGCAATAATAAGAAACTCCTTCTCGCACGCGGTGCAACAGGCACGATGGCTCTGATGTGTGTGTATTACTCCATCACCACGCTACCTCTGGCTGAGGCGACAATTTTGCAATACACCCACCCAGTGTTTACCGCTTTTTTAGCCTTCATTTTTTTGAAAGAGCGTGTTCAGTTCTCTACCATTCTATGCATTTTGTTATGCCTACTGGGTCTCTACGTGATGGTGTACCCCACTCTCGGCTCAAATGGTGTCAGTGAACTGCCGTTATTTAACGTCGGCATCGCGATTTTAGGCGCATTTGGGAGTGCCGTATCTTATGTCATCGTCAAAAAGTTAAGTGTGACGGAAAACAGTTCGGTTATCATTTTTTACTTCCCACTGGTTGCACTCCCCCTGTCCTTACTCCTAATTGGTGATGACTTTGTAATGCCAGATCTAACGCTAACCTTTTTGCTAGTCTTAGTAGGAATATTTACACAAATAGGGCAATTAGGCTTAACTAAAGCCATGCAGACGCAAGCGGCAGGTAAAGCTTCCGCCTATGCATATGTGCAAATTGTCTTTTCCATCGTTCTTGGTGTTATTTTCTTTAATGAAACGCCGTCTTTCTGGACCTATGTCGGTGGCACCTTGATTGTTATGGGCGCGATGATCAATGTATTTGGCAAAAACCTTAAATCACCCCGTGTACTTAAGTCGTGATGCTGATCGTTGGTTAGCACTCAAGCGAGTATTAACTTAAGGAACGACTCAACGTCGACCGTTCGAAAGGGCCGCCCCCAATCGCTACAATTGATCACGTATGCTCTTTGCTTTCAATAGCGCATAGGGCGTACTCAACATCCAAATCGTGAACCAGATGAACGTGGCTAACAAAAGACCTCGCAAGAAGTAAACACAGGCTCTCAGGATAACGGTGCTATAAGAAGTGGTGAGCGTCATTTCAAAACCATAAACTTGGGATGCCGCCTGCCGACGTAATAATCCGCCAAACCAAGTCAGCTTGTCGTTTTTACGTGCCATAAAAGCACGATGTTCACCGTGATGTGATAGCCTCATTTCATATTCAGCAAAATCCAATCGCGGTGCTATCCAAGAGCCTACAATCCTTCGAGGATTAACATAAGCAAACGACTGACGCCCTTCCTCTTGAGTCGCGATGACAAACGATGTTTCCGGAAAATAGTCAGTGTGCATCGACCATCCTAAGAAAAGGTCAGCTAACTTGTCGCCTTGCCAATAGTGTTCATCATTGTTAGTCGCGCCAAAAATACTACAAACTGACCATGAATCAGATTGTGCTTCCATTACCCCTAACGCTCTAACTTCCTCATTTTCATAAGTCAGGTTTACATATTCTTTCTGCACAGACAAAGGACAGCTAGAATTATAAGGAAGCGCAATAATGGCATCGTAAATACTCTTAATATGAGTCTCTATTTTTTTTACACTGTATTCTGCACTGTGTTGCATCTCTTTTTTTACAATCATACTTGCATGTAAAAAACTTATTATCGCAACGACAAATATCATTAATGGTATCAATGCCAATTTACTAACTGGATGTTTCAAGATTATCTCTCCGGTTACGATGTCTCAGCACGAATAAGCCCCCTAATAACACGCCGTATATCGCAGTGAATACCCCTATTAAACGGTATGAAAATGTCATTAACTGATAAAAAAATTCTTTTGATGACCTATGCACCGAAATTTGATAGGGGAATACCTGTGACGATAAACTAAACGAATAGGTCGATATCGAATCACTTTGTGAAAAACCGAATAGCTCTAATCGAATGTTTTCTTCATCGGTAAACGAAAGCGTGATGTTCGATTTTTTATTGTCTGGACCAATCCACCAGCCCAAGATCGCCTTTGGGTTGACTAAGCCAATTAGCAATCCATCTTCTCTTCTGATCGCTAGTGCAAAAGAGCTGTCACGACGATACTTTGAAAATTTCACTTTACCAAACAACAGATCGCCCCGTGATGAATAATCCCAATCCTTCTCATCGACATGTCGACCATATAGACCAAAATTGCTGCACAAATTAGGGAACTTGCCTAGAGGATCGCCAACGATTAGGCCACGTAATGTCACGCTATTAAACACTCGGTCGCGAAGTAGCGTCATGTATGTCGAATCACATTGCTCTAATATCGGCAATTGTCGCAACTCTTGTTCAACCGTCGACAGGTGGGCATCAATTTTTGCCACAATGCGCTCTACATCGTCACTCAAGTTATCTCGAAATGTCATAAAATGATAAATAGAACCAAGCAGCCAAGTGTAAATCATAATCAGAAAAACATTGAAGAGTGTCTTTTTAATCGGCATAAATATTTGCATCAATTTGTCATTGACTTCTTTTATACCAATATTTCATGAGCATTCTTTAATTCAGCGCAATAAATACATTACTAGCAGAAATGCAAGTGATAGTAACCATCAACTTTCAACAACTCACTCCATTTTACATAACCAACCAACTCATTTTTCTCCATTTTTCTTTGCTAAAACGACATATATAGTGATAGCGAAGAGTTTTCTATACAAAGAGATAACCATACCATTATATATAAATATATTTACGGCATGGATTATACGTTTGATTTTTAGGTCTAACGGTAGGCCTAAACCTAAAAATCGGTACCAACACCCGTGCCAAAAACAATCCGAATATCGCGATAAGCGACTGTCTCGTTGATACACCACGGTCTCCTTGATATGCCGTAGTATTGTTGATAAACCTACCGATATCCGCTAACTATTGCTCCGCTTCATAAGCGGTAGTCATTTTTCTCGGAAGGTCGCTGAGATAAATACTCGATAAACTCAAATTGAAGGTTATGGTCTTCCATATAGTAGGCGTTTTTACGATGGGGATGATCGGCACCGCGATGATCCAATGCGTAACCGACATTTTCCAATCGCTTTTCAAGTGAATCAAGATCCGGCACCGCTATGCCGACATGCTTTACACCCGTGTAATTTGTTTGCCAGTCGGGCGCTTGCCCTTTGCCGTTGGAAGCTAAAGCAAGATAAGAATCATCGGTACCAACATGAAACCATTCCACTTTATGACCTAGTGCATCTTGATACTCTCCCTGACCACGTATTTGCCATTCTGGAAGTGCCGCCATTAGAAAGCGAACGGTCTTCTTTGGGTCTATTACGGCTATATTAGCGTGCTCTACGTAACTGTTCATAACGTCATCCTTTTGTTTGTTAATAGTGTCTACCCAACGCCTTTCACAAGCTTATTGCTGTCTCTTGGTTGGCTTAGAACACACTCTAATACCTCAAGTTAACTTGAGGTAAAGTGCTTTTTTCAATTATTTCTTAAGACTGCTAAGATGGCATGATACGCATAGAAAGAGCGGTGGTGATTACGTGCGAGATCCCGATAGACTTGACCACAGCTATTCCACCTATTTTGGGAACCTACTATGACCAACGAAGAATTCAATCAATTTTGTAAAAGCCTACCCGCCACCACATATGTGGTTCAATGGAACAACTCTCACGTATGGAAGGTAGGGGGCAAAGTGTTTGCGATTGGTGGACTGGGGAGCAAGCATGAGCGCAGTCATGCAACGTCACTGTCTATTACCTTTAAAGCGTCTGATCTCAATTTTGATTTTTTAAGCGATCAACCCGGTTATATCCCTGCGCCCTACTTCGCTTCTAGAGGGATGAAGTGGATTCAATGCGTAGAAAGTGGCGGCGAGTTGGATGAAGAGACGGCTTATTATCTCAAAGAGTCCTATCGGATCGTTTCATTAGGACTCACCAAGAAAAAGCAACGCGACTTGGGTCTGAATCAATAGTTAGAGCGATTATTGCCAACGGATTCATTTCATACTTTTGGTGTGTGTCTTTCTACTACTCGAAGAAGGTACTATTATGAATAGACGTACCTGTACGTTAGGTTGAACCGCGGCTCAACATGACGCGTTGTATGTCATCCGCCATGATTAAAAGGGTTCCAACGTCAAGTTAGTGTATTGATAGCTCGCATCGCCAAACCACACTTTCAATCGTGGAATGGAGACCCATTTACCAAACATCATGATTTTATCTTCTCGCCATTTGAGAACCTGTTGTAGTTCATCAAAAATAGATAGAGATCCGAACAAATCTATGAAGTCGGGTACCCATAATAACGCAGCATTAAGAACGTCGTTCCATCGCCCTTAAACTAGATTCGCTTCCCCACCTTAGCCTTGATTATTTACCTTCACCACATGAACTTCTAACCACCAATTTTGGCGGAAAGACAACACTCTTACAAGGTTGCTTGTCACCGTCCATTCGCGCAAGAATTATCTCTCCTGCCGCACGCCCTATTTCTCTTGCTGATACCGAAATTGACGTAAGAGCAGGATTGGTATCCGCCGACTCCGCCACATCATCAAACCCAACGACGGCGATATCTTTACCTACGATTTTCCCCTGATCTTTGATCGCTCGCATTACACCGAAAGCCACAATGTCCTGATAGCCAATAATCGCCGTGATTTCGGGATGTTGGTCCAGTAACTCCTTGGTCACCTTCGCCCCTTCAGAGCGACTCGCCGAACAACTGCGAATGTATCGCTCATTAAATGGTATCCCGTGCTCCATCAACTTTGACATATAGCCTCCAAGACGATGGGAACGAGTTTTCGAGATCTCCAATCCCCCTACAAACGCAATATGCTTGTGACCTTTCTTAATCAGATGTTCGGTCGCCAGCTGCAAACCCATAAAGTTATTCGTACCGACGAAGTCAAATTGCTCTTCGCCAATAGGCCTTACCGCTAACACGATCGGAAATCCTCGGCTTTGCACCGTCTCCAAGAAGTCAAGATTCGTTTCCATCGCCGGGCACATCACAACACCACCAGCATTCTGGCTCAATAACGAATCAATGAACTTACTTTGCCTTTCCACACTCTCTTCCGCGTTAGCAAGAAAAAGCAACGAGTCTTGCTCTTCGAGGTAATGACTCAGCCCTGCAATCATTTCAGAAAAGAACGGGTTGGTAATATCGGGTGTCACGAGTCCAACTAAGTTACTTCGTTTATGACGCAGATTTGCAGCGGCTTGATTATAAACATAACCCAGTTCTTTAACCGCCTCTAACACACGCTCTCGTGTGGTCACTGATATTCGCCCTTTATTGGTTAATACCATGGACACAGTAGCCGTGGAAACACCGCAATACTTAGCCACATCAGCAATGGTTGCCTTCGCCATGTTGAGCTCCAAAAAGTGAAATTAACATCAGTTATAACGACTTTCTCATCTGATTAAAACATGGTTAATCGATTAACCTAAATAACCGGCATTTATCGTCATGATTATGTGATTAACTACAAAATTGCCCGTTCATTTCGTGGTTAACAACTGCTAAATGCGTGGTTAACCGAATTAACCAGCTTGTTGGTTGATTAACTGAGTGATTACACTGTAATCAAATGATTAACTCAAGGTGATATATGAAGTACCTATCTGGTCGATCCAATTATGACAAGTTCCCCAATATAGAAGTGAAGGGCTTTGAACAAGATGCCGTTCGCGGTTGGGACTGTATCGTTGAAACTATTAAGCAACGTATTCAAGGCCAAGATAAACATGTTTTGGTGATCGACACCTATCACGGCGTCAATCATAACGAACTACTCGAGCAACTTATTGCGCCACTGTCTCCTACTCTAGTGGTATCGACGGATGATACCAAACACTCTGAAGAACATATCTTCGCCATGTTGGAGCGCAATATTACCGATGACCGAGTATTTGGTGTTATCGCGCCTCATAAATTGGACGAATTCTTTGATGCCGACAAGCTACAATCTCTAAAGCAAACCGTCGCCGAAGCCAACTCTGGTCTGATTGTTGTTATTGGGCACGGTGCAAGATTGATCGCCGACGGCGATAGCTTTGTCTACGCCGATTTGGCTCGCTGGGAAATTCAACAGCGTTTTCGCCGAGGTGAACTCGGTAACTGGGGTGCTGAAAACTACAACGAAGATGTGCTTCGTAAGTACAAGCGTTCATTCTTTATCGAATGGCGTGTCTTCGACCGTTATAAAACGAAGCTACTAGCCGACATAGACTTTCTGTTGGATACCAACACCGCCTTTGATCCAAAGTTAGTCTCCGGTGAAGCCTTCAACGCAGGTCTTAAACAAGCCACGACGCAACCATTCAGGCTCGTTCCCTTCTTTGACCCAGGTGTTTGGGGAGGTCAATGGATGAAAGAAGTCTGCGACCTTGAACAAGACAAACCGAATTACGCCTGGTGTTTTGACTGCGTTCCGGAAGAGAACAGCTTACTACTCAAATACGGTGACATCGTCGTAGAGGTTCCCTCTCAAAATCTCGTATTAACTCAGCCTAGGGCACTATTGGGTGACAGCGTCCACGCACGATTTGGCGCAGAATTCCCGATCCGATTCGACTTCCTAGACACGATGGAAGGTCAACATTTGAGTCTTCAAGTGCACCCTCTGACTGAGTACATTCAGAACGAGTTTGGCATGCATTACACCCAAGATGAAAGTTACTACATGTTAGATGTGGGTGACAAAGCCAGTGTTTATCTTGGTACCAAAACTGATATCGACCCTGATGAAATGATGGATAACCTTTATGCCGCACAGCGCGGTGAAAAGTCCTTCGATGATGAACGCTTTATCAATCAGTTCCCAGCGAAAAAACATGATCATTTCTTAATTCCTGCGGGCACTATCCACTGTTCTGGCTCCGATTCTATGGTGCTAGAGATTAGTGCGACCCCGTACATTTTTACTTTCAAATTGTGGGACTGGGATCGTTTAGGGCTTGATGGTGTGCCACGTCCTGTCCATCTAGACCATGGGAAAGAAGTTATACAGTGGGAGCGCAACACCGAATGGTGCCAAGAGCACTTAGTCAATGCTATCACACCGATCACTGAAGGCGATGGCTGGAGGGAAGAGAAAACAGGGCTACACGAACGCGAGTTCATTGAGACCCGACGCCACTGGTTCAGCAAGCCTGTTCTGCATAAAACTGAGGGTACGGTCAATGTTCTGAACTTAGTCGAAGGTAAAGAGGCAATAGTCTTGAGTCCAGACAATAAATTTGAGCCATTTGTTGTTCATTATGCGGAGACTTTCGTCATCCCTGCTCACGTAGACGCCTATGTCATCCAGCCATACGGCGAAAGCGAAGGTAACGAAATTGCCACTATTAAAGCATTCGTAAGAGGTTAACCATGCTCCATTTTATCATAGCCAGTCACGGTCCATTTGCTACTGCTCTTATCAGCAGTGCCAACATGGTGTTTGGCGAACTTAGCAACACCACGGCGGTGTGTCTCACAGAAGAAGGCGGCATCGAGCAATTTAAACAAGATTTTCACCGTGAAATCACCGCAATAGCACCCAATGTCGACGGCATTGTCGTGTTATGCGATTTGGAGTGCGGTACACCGTATAACGTTGCCTGCACCTATGCATTCAACCCAGATTTCAATCCAAAGGTTGAAGTGGTAACTGGGGTGAATTTCCCGACACTTTTAATGACGGCAGACTTTGTTGAAGACAAAGACGCTTCCATCGTTGCAAATACTTTGCAGCAGGAAGCGCTAAAAACGGTTGTCGTTGCCAAGCCAGTAGAGCTGGCACAAGAAGACGATTTTTAAGGAGAAACACTATGACTATTTCATTTGTGCGTATCGACGACCGCGTTATCCATGGACAGTTAATGACGCGCTGGGCTAAAGAGCTACCTTGTGATGGCATCGTCGCCATTGATGATGCTGTCGCGGCTGACCCTCTGCTGTCACAAGTCATGACTGGTGCCGTTACCGACGTTAAGGTTTGGCTATTTGATACCGCGACCGCTGTAAGCAAGCTGCCTAAGGTTATCGCGAGTGATAAGAAATATTTCGTCATCGCAAAATCCCCAGTCACGCTACGCCGAATTCGCGAAGCAGGGATTAGCCTTGAAAACCTCAATCAGAAAATCAACGTAGGGCCAATGAGCGCTCGTGAAGGCACTACGACCATTGGCGGCAATCAATGCGTCAACCAAGAAGAAATATCTGCATTCAATTACCTCTCTGAAGACGGTCATCATATCGACTTCAGGCTGGTACCTGATGCCAGTTCCTACACCTGGCAAGACGCACTACAAAAACTGAAATAACAACAAGACTACCCCAGCTTTTGGCACGCTAATCAGAATCAAAAGTAGGGGAAACCAATACGTGAGCTAAAGGATTACATTATGTTTATAGAAGCAGTATTTATCGGGATACTCTGCTATCTCGGTGCCCTGTCCACCCCCTGGTTACTAGGGTTAACCGGTGGTTGGTACACCATTACTCGACCACTCGTATCTGGTATGTTAGTCGGTATCATTTTAGGTGATATTCAAACTGGCATCATGGTAGGTGTGGCCGTACAAGCAGTCTATATCGCTATGGTTACGCCTGGCGGTTCTATGCCAGCCGACCTTAACTTTGTGGCCTACCCTGCGGTAGCGTTAGGCATCATGTCTGGACAGGGTGTGGAAGTAGCCGTTGCGATTGCTGCCACTATCGGTATCGCTGGCACCATTATTTTTAACTTTATGATGGTCATTAACTCTTACTGGAACCACAAAGCAGATTTGTCTATTCAAGCCGGTGACGAGAAAGGCGTGTACATGAACTCCGCCATCTACCCTCAAGTCACCAACTTCTTGATGCGCTTTATTCCTACCTTCATTGCCGTTTACTTCGGTAATCAATACATCGAAGGGTTTATGGCCAGTCTTCCGGATATGGTGCTCGATACCATGACCGTTCTGGGTGGCATTTTACCTGCTGTCGGTATCGCTATCCTATTAAAGCAAATCATCAAAGAATCAACGATGCTCATCTACTTCTTAGTGGGTTTTGTTGGCATCGTATTCCTAAACCTCAACATGGTGGGTTTGGTCATGATTGGCGCACTGTTCGCTCTACTTCATTACAACTACAAACCAGAACCACAAACGGCTAACGCTGCACCAGTTCAACAGGCTGATGATGAGGATGAATTCTAATGACGGTACAACACAACAAAATGGCGACTGAGATCGAACCAAAAGTCGCACTCGACAAAAAAGATCTAACGAAATGCTGGCGCGCATGGATGATGTACAACCTGTCATCAATGAGTTTTGAACGCTTGGAATCATTTGGTTTTTGCCTAGGTATGATGCCAGCTCTAAAAAAACTCTACCCTAATGCCGAAGACCGCAAAGAAGCGATGAAACGCCATGCCTCTTTCTACAACACGGAGCCACAGTTAGGCGCCATCATCAATGGTATGGCTGTAGGTATGGAAGAGAAAAAAGCGAATGGCGAGCCAATTGACGGTGAAACCATCAACACACTGAAAGTTGGTTTAATGGGGCCAGTCGCGGGGATCGGGGATTCGATGATTCCGGGAATGTTAGTACCCATTCTACTCAGTATAGGTATGGCGCTTGCCGCTGGTGGTAGCGTGTTAGGCCCTATCTTCTACATTGTTGCCTTTAACGCTATTGCTATCATCGGCTCGTACCAGCTCTTTATGAAAGGCTACAAGATGGGCGCGGGCTCAGTCGAGATGCTGGTCAGCCACCGTTCAACGAAAATTCGTGAAGCACTGTCGTTATTGGGTGTATTTGTTATGGGGGGGGTCGCCGCCAGTTACGTCAACCTAGGCACAGGACTTGAGTTCGCGACCAAAGACGGCGTCGATATTAACGTACAAATGATGCTAGACGGCATTTTCCCTAAATTGCTACCACTGGTTGTGGTATTAGGCACCTGGTTCGCTATGGCTAAAAAAGGCCTAAGCCCAGTGAAAGCGATGCTCTCTCTCGTCGTCCTATCATTTGTCGGTGTCGCTATCGGCCTCTTCTAACCACTCAATATCCAGGGCACTCATTGAGTGCCCTACTTTTTGGAGCAAACCATGGACTCCCTTACCTTTCAAATCGCTCGCTGCCAACATTGGCTCACTCAACATGCCCTACCTCGATGGATCAAAACGCAATCGAATCAAACGGGTATTTTCGCCGAAGGCTTACTTTCTGACGGACGAGAGTTTAATCACGATCTCCTTAGATTTCGCGTTCAACCTAGACAAGTCTACGTTTTTGCCCACGCTACCGAACTAGGATTTATCGACGGTCGAGAGCAAGTCTGCACCGCTATTGAAACTGGTTTTCCGAACTTTGGCTCAGAAGCACTAGGTTACCGTTTCGCTATTACCACCAATGATGACGAGTGCAGTAGATCGATTAACTTGTACGAACAAGCTTTCGCACTCCTAGGGTTTGCTTGGCATTATAAATTAACGGCTAATGAAGATTCTTTAACGTCTATGGAGGCCACCTATCAGCATTTAGCAACACAACTCTGGGATGCAGAACACGGCGGGTTCTTTCTCACTAAAGGTCACACCTTAAGCAAAGGGCAAAACCCACATATGCACCTGTTCGAAGCACTGATGGTCAGCTACGAACACACCGACAATTCAATTTGGTTAGAGCGAGCAACGCAAATCTATCAGCTCTTGTGCACTCGATTCCTTCAAGGCGATCACCTAGCGGAATTCTTTCAAGCAGACTTTTCCCTTGACCCTAAAACGGGCACGCATATTGACCCCGGCCATCATTACGAATGGATATGGCTACTCAATCACTATGAAAAGCTCACTGGCGTTAACGTAAACAATGCGATTAACACCTTGTTTAACTTTACCCAGCAACACGGTCACAATACCAATGGCCTAGTTAGAGACGAAATATACGCAAGTGGTCAGCCTTTACGTTCCACGTCGCGCCTTTGGTGTCAAACCGAATACTTAAAAGCCTGCATCGTGCTATGGGAACGAGACCCTAGCGACGCGAATCGAGCGGCCATCAGTCAAGCCGTCGAACAGATCTTTATCCATTACTTAAATCCCGCCAAATCTGGCTTATGGGTCGACCAAGTGGATGAAATGGGGCACCCCATAAACGAAGACTCTCCGGCGAGCAGTTTTTATCATCTATTTTTAGCGTTCTCTGAATTACTCAGATTAGGCAACGAGGACTAACATGCATTTATCTATTCCCCCTACCGTCAATTACCTAACTGGTCATATTGATGCTGACAACGTCATCGCTAAAGAGACCACACTTGGCGCGCTTGAAGGTGTATTCGCTGACGAAGTGAAACGGGCTGAAAGCGCACAAGACAACATCATTTACCGAGTAGAAATGCTTCCTGCTCAACATGCAGAAGGTGAGCTGAACTTCGGGGTGTCACATATCGAACCGGGATTGATCGGCGAAGAATTCCACATGACCAGAGGGCATATTCACCAACGTAAAGAACAAGCAGAGTTTTATTTCGGATCGCAAGGTGAAGGCTTACTACTCATGCAAACAGAGCAAGGAGACGTATCCATTGAGAAAGTCTTTCCGGGCAGCGTGCATCATATTCCGGGGTTTGTCGCCCATCGATTGATCAATACGGGTAACACTCGATTATCTGCACTGGCGGTTTGGCCAGCTATCGCGGGTCATAATTACGACTTTCTCAAAGACGTAGGATTCAATGTCCGTGTATTAAAATCATCAACAGGTTATAAAATCGTGTCCAACGACGCCGTTGATTAGAACGTTTTAAGATTCTAACGAATAGCACTGTAAGACTGTTGCTCATTACCTAAGACGGCTAATTTATACGCTCCCACTAGAACTAGGTTGTCGACTTCAAACCAGGCGTCGGCAACCTAAATGTCTGAAAGACAAATCTTCGAAGGGCATTGATTCATCGCCTCCTGCGGTCAAGATCAAACGATCACTCACAATAGTTTACTCTTATACTGCTCGGGTGTTTGCCCGGCATACTTTTTAAACATACTAATGAATGGGCTTGCTTGGTTATATCCCAAGGTAAATGCGACTTCTTTTACCGATTGACCACTTCGTAACAAATCCATTGAGTACAAGTAGCGAACTCGTAATCGCCACTCCGTAAAGCTCATCCCTAATTCGCTTTGGCAATAGCGAGCGAGCGTTCGTTCGGTGGTGTGCACGCGCCCTGCCCAATCATTAAGAGAGATATCGTTCGTCGGATCTTCCTCAATGGCGCTTAAAATTGGCGCTAAGTACTTATGATGACTACTTGGCAAAAAGTGATGCTGCTCTTCTTGCTCACTCAGTTGATCCAGTAATACCTGAACTAAGCGCCGATCTTTTTCTGAATCACCAATATTCACTTCCCGATGGCGAAAGTCTTCAATGATCGCCGATACAATAGGCGTCACCTTAATCAAGCTAGTGTTTTGTGGGAAGGTGGCTGTGAGTTCATGGGCGATGTTCAAAGAGCAGTACTCCAATGGTCTGCGGTTATAACTGCAATGCATCACGCCGGCTGGTACCCAAATAGCCAAATGGGGTGGCGCGAGAAAACGTGTACCTTGCGCTTCCATTTCTAAAATCCCACCACTGATTAACTGAACTTGCCCCCAAGGATGACAATGCACTCGCGTTTCTGTGTTCGATAAAAACGCATCAAAATTCATGAATACGTCCGACGGCATCTTCTCGATCGACAGTGAAGGATGTAGATTTCTAGTATTTTTTTTCAAGTTGTCTTCCTATCGCGATTAATGTCCTAATAGAGATATTTATATTTATAACGACCTGTCACACTATACCTCAACACACATAATGCGACGAGGTTCACAGTGGTTTATTTACTTCCTTTTATTACCGTACTCATTTGGGGCGGGAATGCCATTATAAATAAACTGGCTGCAGAAACGATTGAACCAAGTGCAATGAGCTTTTACCGCTGGTTTCTTGCTGCCCTCATCATGACGCCATTTTGCTTGCCTAAGGTAAAACGTTACTGGCCTGAGATCCGCAAAAACAGCGGCAAGCTTGCCTTCTTAGCCCTACTAGGCATGGTGCTTAACCAATCGCTTGGTTATTACGCTGCATTGACAACAACGGCGTCAAATATGGCTCTCATTACCTCATTGGTCCCCCTCATTAGTGTGTTTATCTCTGTGCCGTTACTGCACAAACGAATCTCAATGCTAAGTGTTGTCGGGGGCGTTATTTCTCTCGCAGGCCTAGCCTTTATGCTTGGTCAAGGCGATCTGGCGTTCTTCATCAATCAGGGTATCACACAAGGCGATGGTTTGATGGCGATGGCTGCCGTCATTTACGCGACTTACTGCGTGCTGCTTAAACGATGGAAAATGAACCTATCCAGTTTGATATTGATATACACGCAAGCCGTTTTCGCGGTCATCCTACTGTTGCCTCTGTTACTCAGCAGTGAACATATTATGCCAACTCAGGCGTCGTTGCCTCTCATCGCTTATGCGGGGTTATTTGCCTCGTTAATTGCACCGCTATGCTGGGTGAAAGCCATTGACTTAATTGGTGCCGAAAACAGTGCTATGTTTATGAACTTACTACCGGTAATTGCTGTCGCCCTCGCCGCTTCTTTACTCGGTGAGACGATTACAGAGTTCCACCTAATTGGTGGCTTAATGGTAATTTCTGGTGTGATTTTATCGCAGATAAAACGTCGTAAAGCCGTTGCCACCATTGTGGATAGTGAGCTCACCATCGATAAGCAGTAATGTTCGCTCTAGCACCTAGCACCTAGCACCTAGCGTTTTGTCACTCACAAAAAAAACCAACATCTCGGTGTTGGTTTTTATGCCTCTACCTTTCTATCGCTAAAATCCCGCCACGGATTTAACTTTCACCCATTTACGAGTCCAACTCAAAAAAGAGGCAATGCGCACTCATTAAATATTCGAGTCATATCTCGATAGCTTGTTGTTAACATTTTTGTCATACTCAATTTTTGCCCAATGATAACAAGGATTTTATAATGAGTAGTGGCAAACGAGAGATTACTCTGCGCTTTCTTGCTGAGCCCGGAGACGTCAATTTTGGCGGAAAAGTACACGGTGGCGCCGTAATGAAATGGATTGATTTGGCTGCTTATGCCTGCTCGGCAGCGTGGAGTGGTAAATATTGTATTACCGCGTATGCTGGCGGAATTCGCTTTGTCGCGCCAATTCACGTGGGTAACCTTGTCGAAGTCACGGCGCGGGTTATCTATACTGGTACATCATCCATGCATATTGCTATCGATGTACAAGCCAGCGATCCAAAAGAGCTCAATAACCGTCTAACAACGCATTGTATCGTTATCATGGTTGCAGTAGACGAGTTGGGTAAACCGACCGCGGTTCGAGAGTGGATCCCAGAAACACAAGAAGACATTGAGCTAAGAGATTCCGCGATTAAACTGATGAACATGCGTAAACAAATTGGTGACGAAATGGAAGCGCACGTTAAATACTTAAAATAGCCTACCGCATTAGCGGCGTTTCGTCCTCTTTATGCAGCTTCAACTCTCCTCTAAATTGAAGCTGCAACACGACCTCTCGCACACAGTGAGATTGGGACCGTCTACGCCCTTACTTATCCGAGAAAGGATGATTTTCCCTACCGAATATTCAGCTACACTTTCCTTTAACTTATAGCTTTTAACTATATCAGCATTCATAACAGCAGTATTAACAATCCCTAGTTTAAGAAGCACCAATAACGTCGTATTTAGACAACGGTTAAAGAGAACTATACCCTATGCATCACCATAATAAGATCCACCTTTACCAAATATTCACGCGATTATTTGGTAACAAGAACACCACAAATCAACCGTGGGGCCGCATTGAAGAGAACGGAGTCGGTAAATTCAGCGATATCACTGACGTTGCCCTTGCCTCCATCCGAGATCTCGGGATGACTCATGTCTGGTATACCGGTATCCCCCACCATGCTGTCATCAATGATTATAGTAACTACGGGATTAGTCCCGATCATCCATCAGTGGTGAAAGGTCGTGCAGGCTCGCCTTATGCCGTAAAAGATTACTATTCCGTAAACCCCGACCTCGCCGATGATCCCGCGCAACGAAACCAAGAGTTCCAAGCGCTAATCCACCGCACACATCAAGCAGGGCTCAAAGTCATCATTGATATCGTCCCTAATCATGTTGCTCGACACTATCAAGGGATGAACAATCCGCAAGGTGTTAGTGACTTTGGCTGCGACGATAATGATAGCCTTGAATATCAACGTGACAATAACTTCTACTATCTACCGAACCAAGCCTTCGAACTGCCTGATCTCCCTGAGATTATGCGCCCGCTAGGCGGTGAAGACCATCCTACTTTATCTAGACCATTTACCGAGTACCCGGCCAAGTGGACAGGCAATGGATCGCGCCTCGCTAAACCCAATGCCGATGACTGGTACGAAACGGTCAAAATCAATTACGGCGTGCGACCGGACGGAACCAAAGACTTTGCTACACTGCCCGACTCCTACCGAAATCAAAGCGCTAACGACCACCTTGCTTTCTGGAGCGATAAAATCATTCCAGACTCATGGGTAAAGTTTCGCGATATCGCACTATATTGGCTAAATCAAGGGGTCGATGGCTTTCGCTATGATATGGCAGAAATGGTGCCGATCGAGTTTTGGAGCTATATGAACTCATCGATCAAAGCCAAAAATCCCGATGCTTTTTTGATTGCCGAGGTTTACCAACCACACCTGTATCGTGACTATATTCAACTAGGTAAGATGGATGCCCTTTATGACAAAGTTGATCTCTACGATACACTCAAGAACATCATGCAAGGGAAAGAACACACAAAAGAAATTACGAGGACTCAGATCGCGCTGAAAGATATTCAACCACACATGCTGCACTTTCTTGATAATCACGATGAGCAACGCATTGCCTCCCCTGAATTTGTTGGCGACGCGCATATCGCCATCCCTGCGATGACCCTGTCCGCGACAATAAGCAGTGCGCCAACCATGCTGTACTTCGGTCAAGAAGTAGGAGAAGCTGGCGCTGAGCAGGCTGGTTTTGGTCAGCCTTCCCGTACTTCCATCTTTGATTATATCGGCGTGCCGGCCCATCAACGCTGGATGAATGATGGCGCATTTGATGGTGGTGCATCAACAGAGCGCGAACAACAACTTCGCACTTATTATCAGCGTCTTATGCAGGTAGTACTACAACATAAAGCGTTTCAAGGAAGCACGACCTCGTTGGAAATTGAACGCGACGCACGACATGGAGGACTGGCAGGTCAACTCTATGGTTACTTACGTCAATATCACTCTGAAACCGTTATTTGCCTAATGAATTTCAGTCATGACAATGAAACCACGCAATACATCCAGTTGAGCAAGCTGGCTTTTAGTAAGCTGGCGCTAAAAGCGGGTCACTACCCGTTGAATGATTTACTTAATGACACACCTAACGTTGAACTCGTTGTGTCCGAGCAAGGCGCCACCATCAATCTCACGCTGAAACCACTCTCTTCCTACCTCCTGAAAATATAACGAATATAGGGCAACCTCAAAGCGATAGATTAGCTTGGTTCTATCGCTTCCTAATTCTCTGACCTAGACACGTCACTCCATCCCGAACTCGCATCACGCTCTCAAACATGAAATAGCTTTAATCTATAACATAATCGTTTTTCTCTATTTTCATCCTGTCGTATTCTTCTCTACAATCCGTTTAACCGTCAACACTAGGGTAAAAATAATGAGAACACCAAAGACATCCTTAACCGCATTATCACTGGCAACGCTACTGGCCTCTCCAGCTTACGCTATTTCTGAAGGAGAGCTGCTCATTTGGATTGGAAGCGATAAAGGCTACAATGGACTCGCTGAAGTAGGACGACAATTTGAAGAGGATACAGGCGTTAAAGTCAGCGTGCAGTTTCCTGAGTCCTTGGAATCGCGATTTCAACAAGTTGCCGCCACCGGCGACGGACCTGATATTATTTTCTGGGCGCACGATCGTTTTGGCGGCTATGCCGAAGCTGGGCTACTGAAAGAAATTAAACCAAGCCAAGAGTTTAAAGATAAATTAGTGTCCTTCAGTTGGGACGCTGTTGCCTACGAAGGCAAACTCATTGGTTACCCGATGGCTATTGAATCTGTATCACTCATTTATAACAAAGACTTACTGCCAGAGCCGCCGACCTCTTGGGAGCAACTTCCAAAAATCCACGCCGATATGCAAAAGTTGGGTAAGCAAACCATTATGTGGGATGTCAAAAATGCTTACTTCACTTGGCCTTTGGTTTCCGCTGGCAGTTATTCATTCAAGAAAACACCAACGGGTCATGATGCTTCCAATCTCGGCATCAATAATAAACAAGCCCAACACAATTTAGCCTTTTTATTGGACATGAAAAAGCAAGGGATTGTTGACCCTGGAATGGACTACGCCAATGCTGAAACAGCGTTCGCCAAAGGCGATGTTGCCATGACAATTAATGGTCCTTGGTCTTGGGGTAACTTAGACAAAACAGGAATTAATTATGGTGTTGCGCCTTTCCCAACATTGGATAAACAGCAATCCAACCCATTTGTTGGTATTTTGAGTGCAGGGATTAGCTCAGCAAGCCCAAATGAAGATCTTGCGGTTGAGTTTATTGAAAACTACCTTTTTACTGACGAAGCGCTGCAAACCGTTAATCGTGATAAACCACTGGGTGCAGTCACGTTGAAATCGTACCAAAATGAACTTGAGGCCGATGCTCGGATTAAATCCACTATGATCAACGCCGAGAATGGAGAGATCATGCCAGCCATTCCGCAAATGATGACGTACTGGATTTCTGAAGGTGCAGCCATTGAAAATGCACTCAACGAGAAACAAACCGTTCAGGAAGCGCTAGCGTCTGCAGAGAAGCAAATACTCCGCTAATCCCTACTTCATTTCAGCGTAATAAAGAGCCGGCTGTCAGCATTACAGCCGGCGTTAAAAACACAAAAGCAAACCAAAGAAAACTAGACAAAGCAGTAGGTTACATCGCATCACACCAAGAAAGCCCCCCAGTTCAATGCGTTTTAATAATGATATTCCGACCAATATGACAAAAAGATGTCACTTATCAACTGTCCTCGTCATAATGCGATGTTGAAGCACTAGGAGGTTGTATTTATACGCAACTGATCACATCGTCTTACTTGCTTACATTCTCTTGTTTGATCTTTGAGTCGATCTTACCTATAAATTTAGTCGTTGTTCAAACATTGCCCATTTGGTGAAAATGGAATGTGTTAACCAGTATCCGGAATAAACGAGCAATACGCCCTACATGGATGGATTAATTGAATGGAATATGAGAGGTCAAAGATGGATCGTACTTGCCCAATGTGTAGCACACCAATGATCACGCGAGATGCGGAGGCTATCTGCCCAAGACATCAAATCGGTGATTGCTCATACGCCCCTAACCTTCATGACTTCGAGTCGGAAGCCGAAGTCGAGACCGATAAAGATTCTCCATATTAGTGTGCAAATTTATAACCTGAGTTCAACAAGCGCTACCCCAAAGCATAACTGGCGCAACACGATAAAAAGGAGTCATGACTAGCATGACTCCTTTATCGTTTGTGGCTAAGAGTATTTAATCAATATTGTGGGTTATTCTAATGTGATAGCGAAACAGTCGTAAGCGTTTAATGTCATCGTGCTCTTCGTGTCCATCGCGCTTAAAGAAGCCACGTGGTTGTGACTCAGTAACGCTCCGAGCGATAACCCTTTGAGTGGTAACTCCGAAGACAGGTCTAACGTCACTAATTCGGCAGAAAAATTCGCTACCACCAGCACTTTCTGGTCATTATTCTGACGTAAATAAGCAAATACACGCTTATTGTCGGCAAACAAAGGAATGAAATCGCCATACACGAACACCTCGTGCTCGCGACGCATCTTAATCAACGCTTGGTAATGTTGGAAAATCGATGTTTCACTGCGTTGATCAGACTCGACATTAATATCACGATAGTTCGAGTTAACCTCAATCCATGGCGTCCCCGCTGTAAACCCTGCCTGCGGTTCAGCGCTCCACTGCATTGGTGTTCGCGCATTATCACGGCTATTCTCGCCCAACGCCGTCATCATATCTTGATGAGAGACTCCGGCATCAGTTTTCACTTTATAGAAGTTCAAAGACTCAATATCTTTATATTGCTCAAGGCGATCAAACTTAACATTCGTCATGCCAATCTCTTCGCCCTGATACACATAAGGCGTCCCTTTAAGGCAATGAAGAACTGTGGCAAGCATTTGTGCCGATTTCACTCGATACTCGCCATCATGACCGTATTTCGAGACGGCTCGTGGCAAATCATGGTTGTTCCAAAAAAGAGAGTTCCACCCCGTATCCCCCAGCTCTAATTGCCACTTAGTGAGCACTTGCTTAAATGCAGGAAGGTCGAGAGGTAACGGAGACCATTTATCGCCTTGATCCCAAGTCAAAGTGATATGTTCAAATTGGAACACCATCGATAATTCTTCACGGTCTTGGTCACTATAAAGCTTGGCTATTTCCGGTGTGGCATCCCAAGTTTCTCCCACGGTGAGCAAATCATGACTGCCAAATGTCGCTTGATTCATTTCGCGTAACAGCGGGTGCAAGCGAGGGCCATTACCTGTGATTCCTTCATCAATTTCCTTACCAATCAAATCAATGACATCTAGGCGAAATCCGCCAATCCCTTTCTCAATCCACCAGTTCATCATGGTATGAACTTCTTGATGAACTTGCGGGTTTTCCCAGTTTAGATCAGGCTGTTTTTTAGAGAACATGTGCAAGTAATACTGCTGTGTTTCCTCATGCCATTGCCAAGCACTGCCACCAAAAATCGACCCCATGTCACTAGGTGCGCTACCATCCTCTCTTGCATCTCGCCACACGTAGTAATCACGATAAGGAGAATCTTTGGACTGACAGGCTTGTTTAAACCACTCGTGTTCATCCGATGTATGATTAACAACAAGATCCATGACGATTCTAATGCCAAGCGATTTTGCCTCGCTCAAAAGCGCTTCCATATCTTCCATGCCGCCAAACTCTGGCGCGATCGCTTGATAATCTGAAATGTCGTAACCATTGTCGTCCATAGGAGACTGATAAACAGGTGAAAGCCAAATAACATCAATACCTAACTCTGCCAAATAGTCCAACTTTGAGCGGATACCATTCAAGTCGCCAATTCCATCTCCATTGGAATCACAAAAGCTTCTTGGATAAATTTGATACACCACCGAGTTATGCCACCACTTTTGTTCCATCACTAGCCCTTAATCATTGTCTAAATTTTCCTTTACTGTAATCAGACAGCACTGGGAAAGAAAATAGAATCTACGTATAATCATATAGATTTTACATATATCACAACCAATTTCATCCTTATAGGTGACGCAATGGCGCTCAACAAATCCATTAAATACTTTTTAGCTGTAGCAAAGCATGGCAACATCAAGCGAGCTTCCGATGAACTCTATCTGAGCCAGCCCTCTCTCACCTCCGCAATAAAGAAATTAGAAGCAGAATTAGGGGCACCGCTTTTCAATCGGCTATCCAAAGGTGTTGAGCTAACCGCTTATGGCATTAAGTTTCGAGCCTATGCTCAAGAGCAACAAGAGCAGTACTTTGCGCTCAAGCATCAGTTCAATGATATGCAACAGCGCCAATTTGGCAAAATCAAAATAGGGACAGGTGAGGTATGGTGGGAAAATGTCGTCAAGCCTGCGGTTGTAGACTATCAACAACAAAATCCCGCCAGTTCTTTTCATTTAGAATTTGGTAATAACCTGACTTTGCTAAATCATCTTGTTCAAGGTGATATAGATTTATTTGTAGGTCATGAGGTACTGGAACTATCCGAGCATTGCCGCGTATCATTCGAACCCTTATTCCAAGATTATGAATCAATATATGTGGGCGCTCAGCACCCTCTCGTACAAACTGGTGTCGTACATACTGAATCAGGTATCGATAACACTTACCAGTACCCCCTACTTCGCGTGACGCCGAGTCATCCTCGACATCAATCAATACTGGCGCACGGCTTACCTCATGACAGTGCTCTAGAAGAACGCATTGTCTATGACGTTGATTCTGTTACCGCGAGTATTGATATGTTAAAAATAACCCCAGCAGTCATGCCGTATAGTCACCATGCTCATGAATGGCTGGCATCTCAAGGCTTGGTACAAATTAGTACCGATCGCAGTAAGGTGGGCAATATTGGTATTTATACGAAGATGGGCGAACCCAAAACCAGCATTGAGCGCTTTTGTTCCAGTTTAAAACAACACGCTCAAAGCCTGCGCTAAATTGTCAGAACTTGGTTAGGTCACCAATCTGTCATTTTTCTTTCATTAAAGTTTGATGTAATCGCCATAGTTTTAATGCGCTAATTCAATGGAGATTGTCTTGACCCTAAATGAAATTACCCTGACTGAAAGCACGCTCAGTGACTTAAAGGCCGTTGAATATCAATGGGTAAGAACAATGTATGTGGAAGGTTACCGTCGTGATGAGATCAATCACTACATTCAAACCTGTTTTGGTGGTGATGGGGTATTTGCTGATTTATTCCAAAAAGTCGCATTAGAGCAAGAAAGCCTATATGTCTTGCTCCAATACGTGGGGTGTGCGCCTTCTAGTCGAGAGCTGAATCTCTAGCCACCGTAGGCGATGATGGAGAGCGTTTAAGGATCACATCCACTTCCGTCGTCGCATAAGGCTTATCAATTTTTTGCTTCACATCTTCGACAAAGCGCTCATAGCTCTTAAATGTCATCGATTCTCTTTTCGGGTCAACATAAATACTCACCCACGTTTTTCGACCAAGCTTAGCGATAAAAATGTCGACCAGTTCAATTTCATACTCTTGCGCAAGACCACGTAAACCACGATAAATAGGCTTGGTATGCTCTATCGGTGGTGTGGCAAGGGTTAGCTCGCGCATGCCATTTTTAATGAGCTTAATTGGGTCACCAATAAAGGCCAAGCTAAACAGTACAACCAAGATTTGATCGATATAACGGTCAACAAACCCCAGCGCCGTGCCTTGCAGTAGCAACACCAGTATCAATGCTACCCCAATTGCCCCGGATATTACCCCATTAATGAACCAGGCGTTCTTTTCCGCTTTTAGTATGTCTGACCGAGACTGATTATATCCAACGTGGCAAACCCAATACATAAAGGCGCAAATCGCCACTGCTGGGAAAACATAAATGGCCATCAATGCGATTGCTGGTTCTCGTCCTCCAGCGAGTAATACTGGTATATTGCTGCCTACCGCGAAGGCGATCAAAATCAAAATCGTGATGCCTTTTATCACCACAATTAACGGTTCAAAAGCATAGTAGCCAATAGGATAGTGTCGGGAAGTGCCGGATTGAGCAAGTTGAGCAATACGCAACGAGGCAAAGGAAACGACCGCCGACAGCAAGTTGAAAGAAGCGTCTAAAAGAATGGCGCTCGACTCCGAGACTAATGCCATCACACCGCCCCATAACGCCAATATGCCCGCACCTACTGCCGAGCCAATCAACGCTTTGGATTCATCAATTTTAATCATCTGGTATTCCCTTTCACAGATAAACGTTGTTTATCCTTTATATTGTTAGATTATATAGGATTAACAAAGAATAAGTACTATCCAAACTTATAACACACGAATTTACAACTTCCTATGACAGCCCAAGCTGTTTGCTGCTTTTCTCTACAACAATTATTAATAATAACAATAGGTCACGACATCGTCAGTCGTTGCTACCGATAGACAACAACCGTGTTAAGAGGGAATGCGTGCAAGATAAAGACAATCAGACAATCGGGAAAACAGGCAAGTATATAGGTAGGCAGCGGATATCGCTATGTCGTTATATCGCTATGTCGTTATATCGCTATATCGTTATCTAGAAAAATGCCTGAGCAAGCTCAGGCATTGGTTACAAAAACTGTTAATCGTGATAGTAAGGAATCCTGGTAACAGCCAGCTACGCGTAACACCAGTGTGCCTGCTTAACTAGTCGGCGGCCAAACCAATGTGACGTTAAGCAAAGCGAAATGGGCAGTCTTACGACCACCCTTTATCGTTATTATCCTTTAACACCACCGGAAGTAAGTCCCCCTACTAACCAGCGCTGTGCAAGCAAGAATACGATTGTGATAGGTAATGCTGACAATACCGCTGCTGCTGCAAAATCGCCCCACAGATAGTTCTGAGGATACAAGTACTGCTGCATACCTACCGCTAATGTGTACGAGTTTACATCAGAAAGCAGTAACGACGCTACTGGTACTTCACCGACAACCCCGATAAATGACAAGATGAACACCACCGCGAGAATTGGCACAGACAATGGCAATAGTACCAGCTTGAACGCCTGCCAAGGTGTCGCACCATCCAGTGCTGCCGCTTCTTCAAGTGAGTTATCTATAGTCTCGAAGTAACCTTTAATCGTCCATACATGCAGAGCAATACCACCCAAGTAAGAGAAGATTAAACCACCATGCGTATTCAACCCAAGGAACGGAATATACTGACCTAACTTGTCAAATAGTGCATAAAGCGCCACCAGTGCTAACACGGCAGGGAACATTTGGAAGATCATCATCGCTTTCAAGATGGTGTTCTTACCCGAAAAACGCATACGAGCAAATGCGTAAGCCGATGTTGTCGACAGAGCAACAATCAAAATAGAGGTGATACCCGCTACTTTGATTGAGTTCCAAAGCCACAACAGCACAGGGAATGGCGGCGGTGTTACCGAACCATCGGCATTTTCAACCGCAATACCCAACGCCAGTTTCCAGTGCTCAAGCGACGGGTTATCTGGAATCAAACTACCTGATGCAAAGTTACCTTCACGGAACGAAATTGCTATGACCATCAACAAAGGGAAGATAATCATGGACAGGAATACCCAAAGCGCAATATGCGTTGCCCATACACGGTATTTTAAAGACTTACCTTGTACCATTGCCATTGTTCTATTCCTTAGTCTTGAGACAATTTAGTGAAACGTAGGTTGAGTAGCGCTAATCCGCCAACCAATAGGAAAATCAGTGTTGCAATCGCACTTGCCAGACCAAAGTCTTGACCACCTGAACCTTCAAACGCAATACGGTAGGTATAGCTCACCAATAGGTCGGTATAACCTGCTGGCTCAGAGGTGCCGATCATATTTGGACCACCTTGCGTTAACAATTGAATCATTACAAAGTTATTGAAGTTGAAAGCAAAGCTTGCAATCAATAGCGGCGTAAGCGGCTTGATCATCAACGGTACGGTAATACGAGTAAAGTTATGTAAGAAACCTGCGCCATCAATGGCTGACGCTTCATATAGATCGTCTGGAATCGCTTTAAGCAGACCCATACACAGGATCATCATGTAAGGGAAGCCTAGCCAGGTGTTCACTATCAGCACCATGGATTTCGCTAAAATTGGGTCTGAGAACCAATTCGGGCTAATACCGAATATAGACTCAAGCACCATGTTTATTTCACCAAAGCTTTGGTTAAACAAGCCCTTAAAGATCAGAATAGAGATAAAGGCAGGGACTGCGTAAGGCAAAATCAATAAGACTCGATAAATCGCACGGCCTTTTAGCGCTTCCCACTGCACAACACTGGCAAGGATAAGACCAATGATCAGTGTCAAGACCACCGTCAGTACCGAGAACACGACCGTCCAAATAAAGATACTAATAAATGGCTCTTTGATACCATCGTCTTTCCAGACTCGCTCAAAGTTGTGAGTACCGATATCAACCACAAAACCAGGCGATACCGTGCTACCCGTAAACTCGCCATTCGCATCAATAGGTTGATAGAAGCCGACTTCCATATTGGCTCTAAATATTTCACCCGTTTTGTTGTTAAGAAGATCCGTTGAACCTTCAATATGAGAATACAATGGCTGAACGGAAGCAAATTTGCGCAGACCACTCATGCGAATGTCTTCACCACTTGGCATATTCAGATCGAGCGTGTTAAGTATTGCACGGCTCTGAATAATCGCTTTGATTGCTTCTTTATCCCCTGTTTTTCCTTCGGATAGTTTTAGGTCATACTCTGCGGCCGGGTTAGCCATATCAAATTCAGGTGTGGCTAGTAGCTGCTCGCCATCTTTGACATAAATGATATGCCCATTCTTTGTCTTATGCAGGTCAAAAGAATAGCTATCACCACTTTGGAAGGTGCGCTGCGTTAATACGCTTTGCGTGCGTTCTAATGAAAGTTGGTTTTTAGCACTGTAGTTCGTAAAAGCGAGTCCGACGGTATACGCTAAAGGGAAAATAATGAACAAAATCATGCCCGCAATACCTGGGTAGATATAACGGTGTGCGTATGTTTTCTTACTGCCAAAGATGTAAAGTGCCAGAGCGGTGAGAATCACAGTAAGCAATGCAAAAGCAAGCTCTCCGCGCGAATACATAAGAATAGTAGCGTAGCCATTAAGGATACCGATCGAGCCCAGAGCTCCCCATTTAAGGAATACTTTCTTGCTGCTCGGCGTATCATTGGCTGGCGCTGACATGGCATCTGTACCTTGAACTGACTGCATAAAAGGACCTGCTAGCGATAAATCAAAAAATAGAAATGAAGGAGAGGTTGCCCCCTCCTTAAAAGGGTAGTACTAATTAACCATATAACCGTGAATTCAGTTACTTAGTCATTTGTTTTTCAGCGTCTACAACCGCTTCATTGACAGTCTGACGACCATCGACAACATTAACGATCGCGTTTTTAGCCGATGCCCAGAATGCACTCATCTGTGGCACGTTTGGCATGATTTCGCCGTTCATTGCGTTATCCATTGTTGCTGCAATGCGCGCATCTGAGTCGAGTTCTTTTTGGAAAGAAGTCAGCGCAACTGCACCTAATGGTTTGTCGTTGTTCACTTCACGCAGGCCGTCGTTAGTAAGTAGGTAGTTTTCTAGGAACTCTACTGCTAGGTCGCGGTTAGGTGACGCCGTGCTGATACCAGCCGTCAATACGCCAACGAAAGGTTTTGATGCTTGACCGTTAAATTTAGGCAGCGTTGCTACGCCATAGTTAATACCTGATTTTTCAACGTTTGCCCAAGACCAAGGACCATTGATGGTCATTGCTGTCTGACCTTGGTTAAATGCTGACTCTGATACTGAATAATCCATATCTGCTGAAATCACGCCTTTTTCAACCAATGATTTAACGAAAGTCAGTGCATCTTTCACGCCGTCTTGTGCAATACCAGCGTCTTTAACGTCATAGCCAGTACCCGTGTACTTAAAGGCATAGCCGCCATCGGCAGCCATTAATGGCCATGTGAAATACGGTTCTTTTAGGTTCCACATGATCGCTGACTTGCCTTCTTTAGCCAGCTTAGTATTTAGCGCTTCCACTTCTTCCCAAGTTTTTGGAGGGTTAGGCACTAAATCTTTGTTGTAAATAAGCGATAGTGATTCAACTGCAATTGGGTAACCAATCGTTTTGCCATCATATTGAACCGCATCCCAAGCGAAATCTACGATGCCAGCTTTGGTTTCTTTAGATGGTTTAACTTCTGCTAGAAGACCAGCATCCGCGTATTCACCAAAACGGTCGTGAGCCCAAAAAATGATGTCTGGACCATCACCAGTCGCGGCAACTTGTGGGAAACGACTCTCTAGACCATCTGGATGAGCGACAGTCACTTTAATACCTGTATCTTCTTCGAACTTCTTACCTACTTCAGCAAGTCCGTTATAGCCTTTATCACCATTAATCCAAATAGTGAGTTGTCCTTCTTCGATAGCAGCATTTGCACCAAAAGAACCAAGAGCAACCAGTGTGCCTAGTGCTACAGTACTAAGGGCTTTTTTCATGTGTATATCCTTTTTATAGTTTTGATAGCAGGGTTATCCAGAGGGTCGTCCAGAGGATTTCCTTAATTTCGACGAGTATCATCCGAAAAATACAGCAAGGTCTCATCATCCTAATCACTACGCCCTATCAAGTTGCAATGGTTTCCGTGATCTCTATCGGCTCCGACTATAGATCAACATCACAAAACATTCTCCTTTTGCGACTCATTTCACTATTGCGACGACGATTTTTTTGAACTAGATCTCATCAAGAGAATCTCCTCCCCAGCCCCCTACTCCCCTACTACTCCCCCTATAATTATTTCTTACGGGAGGATGTCTAGATTACGAGATTCAAGGAAACTGCAGTCATCCAAGAGTGGATGGTAAGAACCCTTTCCAGCAGCCTCATATAGGTTAAAGCCATATAGGTTAGAGCGCTGGTTTTACATCGCTGGCATCGTTAAGTAGACCCAGGTTGAAATGCAATAAGTAATTTAGTTTACGGGGGAGGCATTCAGTCTGAGTCGGGGGATACTGACGACTTATTAGCGTTGAGGGTGGCGTTATCGTACGACGCCACCCCTTTTTCTTTCCATCAGGGACTTTGAGCAATAAAACGAAGCATTGCATTATTCTGTGGCAACACAAAATTTCCCACACTCACTGACCAATTTCCTATTATTAGCGGTTCAATTATCTCTATAATGACCGGCAAAAAGAAATAAAACGAATCGAGGACGAGCTACATGGCGAGTGTCACGTTAAAAAATGTTAGTAAAGCGTACGGCGACGTACTGATCTCCAAAAACATCGACCTAAAAATCAACGAAGGTGAATTTGTTGTTTTTGTTGGACCGTCTGGCTGTGGTAAATCAACGCTACTACGTTGCATTGCAGGCTTGGAAGACATCACGTCCGGTGATTTGTATATTGGTGACGAGCGCATGAATGACGTTGAACCGTCCAAGCGTGGCGTTGGTATGGTGTTCCAATCTTATGCGCTTTATCCTCACTTAAATCTTTATGACAACATGTCTTTCGGTCTTAAATTGGCCAAAGCTGACAAAGCTGAGATTGATCGTCGTGTCGAGCACGCAGCTGAAATCCTTCAACTTGGTCACCTTTTAGAGCGCCAGCCTAAGGCACTGTCTGGTGGGCAACGTCAACGTGTCGCCATCGGCCGAACTTTGGTGTCTCAACCGAACCTATTCTTACTCGACGAACCGCTATCCAACCTAGATGCGGCACTTCGAGTCAATATGCGTGCGCAAATCACTAAGCTACAACGCCAACTTGGTTGCACCATGATTTATGTGACACACGATCAAGTAGAAGCGATGACCATGGCGGATAAGATTGTGGTGTTGGACGCCGGTTGGGTATCTCAAGTTGGTAAGCCTTTAGAATTGTATCACTACCCTGAAAACCGTTTTGTCGCTGGCTTCATTGGCTCGCCAAAAATGAATTTCATGAGCGTATTCATTGACGATGTTGAACCAGAGCGAGTAAAAGTTCAGCTATCTGACGGTGATTCCTTCTGGATTCCCGTTGATGGTACAACGGTTAACCGTGGTGATCGCATGTCACTTGGGATTCGCCCTGAGCATCTTCTTCTCGCGGATGAAGCTGACGCCAAAGTTGAAGGGGAAGTGATGATCGTTGAAAAACTTGGCAACGAAACTCAAGTCTATCTTAATCTTGAAAGCGCAGACGCGGACGTCATCTTCCGTCAACCTGATACGCTATCTGTTGAAACAGGCGATAGATTCGCTATCGGTATTCCTGCGCATCGCTGTCACCTCTTCCATAGTGATGGTCGTGCGTGTCGCCGTTTGTATAAAGAAGCGGGTTTATAAGTCGCTCCTAAGACAACCTATCTAACACCTTTGCTTGTTAAAAATCCCTCAGTCCTAATCAGATTGGGGGATTCTTTCTATATGACAGTTTTTTTCAACAAACCATATCTGCCCAGTTTTATCTATAACTTGGAGTGGAAAGCTTGTTCTATCGAAAGTAAAAGTAGCAACACCTGTCGATTGCTCAACGAATAGCTCCGACTGAGTCGCGGTTTTTATACTCACAGCCATTTCTTTATTAGCCGTCAAAAAAGTAATTTCTATTGATGTATTTTCTTCTACACAATTAAAAAACAATTGATTATTACTCGAAGCAAACATACTTAGAAGTCCCAAAAAGACGGCAATTAATGCCGTCTTGAATTTTAGTTTAGTCTTCATACCTTAATTAGTTTTGAAGTACTGTCACTGTTGAGTTCATAGAACCTGATTGGACGACGTTCGAGACATCCCCCCAACTCTGAGTTACACTAATAGTGTTGTTGGTAGCATTGTCTAAATCAACATTTGACCAGTTATTGTTACCACGCTGATTCACTCTAATCGTATTCTCATTACTCGCGTACAAGTCGATCATAGATTCATTGTTATATCGCGTTGTATTTTTACCTTGGTCTACAAACACTCTATTTTCAGACGAGCCAGCGCTCAACAGAACGTCTGAATCATGGTCAGCCCCTTTCTGAGTGACTCTCACCAAGTTTGAAGACGAACCGTCAGCATAACTAATTTCAGAGTCGTTCTGAATGCCTTCTTGTGCAACAAATGTGCGGTTCAACTTGCTCTTACCTGTCGATTTAACTCGTGACCAGTGATCAACTCCATTCTGCATCACATCAACTTTAGAGTTGTCTTCATCGTTTGCCATGTATACGACAGAATCGTTAGTGTGACCTTGCTGATTAATGTCTACATCAGCACCGCCTGTTGTACCCGCTATCTTCACCAGCGAGTCATTGTAACTTCTATCGCCGGACTGAGTAATCTTTACATTATTGTTATTACCAGGACTCTGGAGGCGAATATCCACCGCAGAACGGTTACCATCAAATACCCCCAATTGACCTTGGGTTACTTTGACAACGGTACCTTGGTCATTAGCTTGCTTAACAACACTTTTATTGTCTTTGTCAGCGGCGGACAAAAGACCATAGCCATTAAAGTTAATCTCTTTTCCTGTTGGTGGGCCTGCTGAAAACGCAGCTGTAGATACTAGTGCTAAGCCTACCGATAGTGCTAATAATTTCATATCAATATCCTTGTTCCTTTTATGTTTCCATGTCGATTAAGACTTCTATAAAAAGAAGCCATTTACTAAACCAATATCTGACCAAATGAAACTAGTTAGTCTGGTTTATATAAATTCTCATCGCTCCCGACGCGTTTACAATGGCCGCATCTCCTCCATCTTGAGAAATACCCAAATCAGCACCACCGGAACCAGCAACAAATGCAATATTATTGTCATTCTCTTGATTCACACTGAGCTTACTTGACGGATAAAGCATGTTTGCCTGACCAATTACAGCCAGATTATTGTTGCCATCTTGATTAATTAAAGCCTCACTGCGCGTACCCAGCTGTCCAATGGCGGCAGCATTTCCATCCCCTTCTTGATTGATATATGCAATATTTCCGCTACCTATTTGGCCGACAATAGCAGTATTACTTACACCCACTTGATTAACACTCGACTTATTTCCACGCCCAAGCCCCGCTTTAACTTGAGACACAATGACGAGGGAGTCTGTCGCATTGGTAATATTTACCTCTGAATAGTTATCTATGTCGTTGTTTCCACGATCCAAATCGTTATAGTCGTTAATCACATCTTGTCCCACCCCGTGGAGAAAATCACCGGTAGAATCAACCCCTCCGTTTGGAGCAAAAACTAACGAATTAGCCATAATCGGTAATGAACCTGTGAAAAGCCCTAGACAAACCAAAAAAGTCTTAGCTATCTTGTCCAGTTGAAAATTCGTCGTGTTCCTTATCACTTTCATGTGAGCTCTCCATAGTCACTCATTTGAAAATCGCACTCCCTTTTCACGCTGCTGTAATCTTATATTTCTATTAGCGGTCTAACCCTAAACTAAAATTGATTTCCTTAAATAAATAATCAGGATATTGATGTACTTTCACCGTTATTAAGTTGACCGAAGTACGAAGTATATTGTTGTTCAACTACACCTGAAGTTTATGTTTAAACCTTAAGAACTGAGTTAGCCTTAAGGATAATTACAAACCGTACTTTCTCATTTTTTAAACGGATTTTTGAATGGGACACTTCATGAAATTACTACTGTTTACCATGAAAGCTGTTTTGCTTATCTCTGCTTCTATTACTGCCACTAAGGCAGACAATAACTTGGAGAATGGTGCTCCCCTCGAAAACGGGAAAAGATTAGAGAGCCAAGGAGATAAACTCAAGGTTCCATTCAACGACTTTAGCGAAGTTGATGGGGTCATTGTCGATAGGACTATTACTCGGTTGGGTGAGGATTTTTACTTCTTCTTTTCTCAACAGCTTAATGACAGATACCCGAATCTTAAAGAAAACCTTACGATTAAGGAAATCCCGACAGCGCTCTCAGGTAGCATTATCGAAGTCTATCATTCTCGGAAAGCTATTTACCGGACAGCTCTATCTCCCGGGCGAAGGTTAGCGAAAGATAGAGCAGACGATGCTTTACAAGTCGTAGGTAACTACATTATACGTTGGCAAGCTGAGCGTCTTTATATGGATACTTTAGATCTCGAACATGATGAATTTTAAGGCGGCAAGGATGGCAAATTTACCACCTAGAATAATTTTAATCTTCGCATTAGCTTCCCCCTTTGCGATAGCAAGTGAATTGGTTTACACCCCTGTTAACCCGAGTTTTGGCGGAAACCCGTTGAACAGTACGATTTTGATTAATCATGCAAACGCAATTAACGACTATCAGGATCCAAATGCCAGTTCGTTTGATTTTGACGAAGAGTCGCCACTTGAACGCCTAGCATCAAGCTTGGAATCGAGATTGATCAGTCAACTACTCGCTGACATAGGCAACGGTAATACCGGACAGTTAGAGACCGACGATTTCTTTCTTAACGTGTTAGACACCAACGGATTGCTTACTGTACAAATTGTTGATAAGACAACCGGAGAATCTACTGAAATTAGTGTTTCTGGTCTTAACCCCGACCTGTAATTTACAAGGAACGTAGTATGAAAGGTCTACTTTATTTAAGCCTCGCCCTATTGCTCGGAGGCTGCGCGACATCACTCGATATACCCGACACCTCGGCAGAGCCGATACTCATGCCCCGCGGTGCAACTTATACGGATTTAATTTCACTGCCAAAACCTGCAGGAAAAATTCTTGTCTCAGTTTACGATTTCAGAGATCAAACCGGGCAATATAAACCCCAGCCAAACAGTAATTTCTCTACTGCGGTTCCTCAAGGAGGGACTTCCTTACTGACGACATCATTGCTTGATTCTCAATGGTTCATTCCTTTAGAGCGTGAAGGCTTACAAAACCTACTAACCGAACGTAAAATCATTCGTGCCGCTCAGAAAAAAGATAAAGTCATTTCTAATCACGGTGCAGATTTATCTTCTTTGAATTCCGCTAACGTTGTCATTGAAGGGGGAATTGTTGCCTACGATTCAAATATCCGTACGGGTGGTGTTGGAGCGAAATATTTAGGTATTGGTGCATCAGGACAATATAGAACCGACCAAGTCACCGTAAATCTTCGTGCCGTTGATGTGAGAAGCGGTCAGGTATTACTGAGTATCACGACGTCTAAGACGATTTCCTCTCACGAAATTGGATTGGGCGCTTTCCGCTTCATTGATTACAAAGAGCTGTTAGAAGTTGAGATGGGATACAGTAATAACGAACCCGTTAACATTGCCATTATGTCAGCGATTGATGCGGCCGTGATTCATCTCATCATTAAAGGAATGGAACGTGGTATGTGGTCTTCAAATGACCCAGAGGCAGACACGAATCCAATTATTGCTAAATATTCAAATGCCACAACTGAAATACTGTGATCTCAAAACAAATAGTTTTTATTAACAAATAGGGCTATGCGGAAAATGGATATTACCCGTAGCCCTATTTTTTTACCCTCGCTCATGGCGACTTTTCCAGAATATCAATGACGCACTAAGACTGATTAACGGCGAATCCTACGGCAAAGAGCCAGCTTGTCACGGCTAACATCAGCATTGGCAGATAAACCATAGGATGAGAAGAGTAATGATACGCGATACCAACACAGACCGCACTCAAGGCATTGAAGCACCAAGTTAACGACCGTTTTGATTGGAAACCGCCCAACACGGCTGGTGCACAAAGTACGCTGAAACAAATCATCGCTACCGCAACATCCTGTTCCATCATGATGCGAGTAACTCCGCGATTAATGCATCGAGTTCCTCAAAACTATTAAGCCGATGCAACACTACTTGCTTATTGCCATTAACGACAATCGTAGGTGTGGCATTAATACGATAAGCTTTCACTAGCCGATTAAAATCCTCTACTTGATCGTTTACTGACTGACAACGACTTTCAAATTTGTCTTGCTGTACACCACACGTGTCAAGAACCTCAACAAAATCTTCTCTGTACTGAGGGGCGTGATTGGCGCGAAAATGAATTCTGTGAATCAATTCCTCAATAAATGATTGCTCTAGCCCCTGCTCTTTGGCAACAATAAATGCCTCTTGCACATCGCGCCCAACCGGGCCGACACCTACAATAATTTCCCTAAAAGTCGCATTGTGTTGTTTTACAATTTGCATAATAGGGCCGTGAACCATGGCACAAGGTCCGCAAAATGGGGAGTGGAATAGCATAACCTGAGGCTCAATGCTTGGGGCATGCGTTAAAGTAAGGTAGTGCTGTCCCGCTTTATACGGCGATGCTACAGCAGAAAATTGAACGAGGGTAAATACCATCAAAGTAAACAGGGATTTCATTGGTAATCTCTAGCTAAAAACCTGAACGCTACCATAACGAAACATTAATTACTGATAAATTCTAAAATATGTAGAGATAAGAAGGGGAAACTGAAAAAACGATAGAAGAGAGTTACCTCTCTTCAATTTACATCATTCACATGGTGTTCGCTTTACGCCAAAATCATCGCCATTTAAACAAACTCGTTAGATGCGATATTATTTTTTGCCCATAGCAACGCCTGAAGGCGATTCTTTACTTTTATTTTCTTAAAGGTGTTGTGCAGATGTGCTTTCACTGTGTTTTCACTAACGAACAACGAATCTGCGATCTGCGTATTAGACGCCCCATCACCCAGCAACTTAATAATTTGTTGTTCGCGTTTAGTTAACTTCGAATAATAAGGACTGGTTTTTGCGCATTGGCGGCCACGATAAAACTTGATGTACTCAAACACCAGTTTGCGACTCATCCACATTTCACCACGTAAGATACACTCGAAACCCGTCACTAATTTATCGAGATTATCGGTTGAATAAAATATCCCCACTAAATGCTGCCATTTCAGCATATCGGCATGAGAAAGGTCTGGTGATGTATTAATTAGCACTTCTTGTACGTCAGCACCAAGGGTTTCACGGAGATCCTGATACCTCTCTATGTGTTTATCCGTGATTGCCTGATGATCAACAATCACGACATCAAAATTGTATTGTTTTAAGCTAAGCTTACAACTACTTAATCGCTCTGGAGAGACGAGCTTGATGTGAAGATCAACCTTCTGCTCAATCGAGTCTTTAAGTAAGCTTGACTGTAGATTATTTTCCGCCAACAAGATCGCTTGTCGGGTCTCAACTTCTACGGTCGACATAGCATACTCCCTGCCTGTGTAGGTTCCTAAAATTAACCCTAAAGTTAACCTCTTATTTACATCCGTCAAGTGTCGCCTTTGAGACATTATGACCACCGCCAGTGATAACAATATTATTATCATAAGGTTAGATGTTACGTCTCAGGAGTGAGACGATAGAAGCTTATTAAGTAATCTGTCCATTTTTTGTGACAAAGGTATAAGTACAACGTTTAATGGCATCGGTTCATATTGAAAGGAATTGAGCCGCGGTGTCGTAGATAACACCGCGTGGATAGACGATAATATTAATCAGATGACTTAGTGTAGTGGCGCGGCATTCTTTTCGCTAAACTTACCGAAGTACTGCTCTAATATTTCAGGCGTCAATTTACCTTCCGCTTCTAATTGTTTTAGCTTTTGTGCAATTTCACGTTGCTCTTCAATTGAAGGTAGAGAGACTTCTGGCTCACCTTCTGTCTGAGTAGACATCGCCTCTAACTCTTTCTCAAAATCACTCATAACCGATTACCTTTCCTAATTATACCAATATAAAGTTTCATCAATACGATGTTTAAAATTTTGACTAGTTTACTGGTTTTGTAATAACGAGGCTAGCGACAAGTCTACGTCGCCCCTTTACGCTAACCAGTAAGTACCAAAAGTGTCCGAAAATGGCGACTGCTGTCATGAACGCTTCGCACAAAACGCGCGCATAAAACGTACTACTTACGCCAGCAATTCGTACATACTTCACCCAAACGTCAACCTATTATGGCTGATGCATATTCTCTGCTATAGATTCATTCAAAGGGGATTGAACAATCCTCTCTAACGCCCTACATTATCGGGTATCGCAAATTCGACAAACGTCATAACTAGCTTGACAAAACAATGACATAACAGATGGAACTTTGTGAACCGTAGCGCCTCTACTTAATACGTCTAGATGATTTATATATAAGCCCGTTATGTCATTTGTCGTGGCTAGCTATCGATAAGAAGGAAATAATACATGCCTATGCAAGCCTTTCAACAACTCCAAAGTTACCTCGAGTCCCAAGTCATCGGCCAAGAAGCGTTGGTAAAACAATTGCTCATTGCCCTACTCGCCGACGGGCATATTCTTGTTGAAGGACCACCAGGACTCGCAAAAACAAGGGCAGCAAAAGCGCTAGCTGATTGTATTGAAGGCAGCTTTCATCGTATCCAATTTACACCAGACTTACTGCCATCCGACCTAACTGGAACTGACATCTATCGACCAGAAAGTGGCGAGTTCGAATTTAAAGCGGGCCCTATTTTCCATTCCTTACTGCTTGCGGATGAAGTCAACCGAGCACCTGCAAAAGTACAAGCTGCCATGCTTGAAGCAATGGCCGAGAAACAGATCAGTGTCGGGCAAACCACTTACCCATTACCAGAACTCTTTTTAGTCATGGCGACACAAAACCCAATTGAACAAGAAGGCACTTATCCTCTGCCAGAGGCACAGTTAGACCGTTTTCTAATGCATCTTGATGTCGATTACCCAGATGCAGAGAGCGAGTTAGCCATCCTCAAGCTCAATCGTGGCGAGGCACTTGGACATACCGTGCAACCACAACAAGCCATTTCACAATCGGATATTTTCAAGGCTCGCCAGCAAGTTCTCTCTATTCATATGGCAGACACTATTGAACGCTATATCGTTCGACTGATTATCGCGACTCGTCAGCCCGCTCAATACAGCGACAAATTAGCAAAATGGCTAGAAATGGGCGTGAGCCCACGAGCCACAATCGCATTAGATAGAGCAAGCCGTGCCCATGCTTGGTTAGCCGGGCGAGACTTCGTTAGCCCAGAAGATGTGCATGCCGTTATTTACCCTGTGCTGCGCCATCGCTTACTGCTCAGCTATCACGCACAAGCAGAAGGGATCACCGGCAATGATGTGGTGGACGAGCTTCTTAGCACTGTTACTTCTGCGTAACGAACATTTAGGCGGTATGCAGTTATGTTTTTTCGACGTCAATCTAACCAAGTAAGTCCTTTACAGCAAGCGATTGAGCAAGGGCACTTACCTACCTGTAACGGTGTTAGCCTAACCGTAGACGAACTTGCCTTTTACCAAACTCATGGCAAGCGATGGCAACCACCGGCAAAAAGTTTATGGTCACAGCTTAACGGCGCACATTTAAGCCCCCGCAAAGGACGTGGTATGACTTTTTCTGAAGTCCGTCAATATCAAGCAGGCGATGATGTGAGGCAAATAGACTGGCGGGTTACAGCGCGCACAGGCAAGGTTCACACCAAACTGTTTTCCGAAGAACGAGAGCGACCCGTTGTCTTGTTTCTTGATCTCACACCGAGTCTATTCAGTGGCACCAAACTGCTCCTTAAATCTGTTCAGCTGTGCCATTTAGCTAGCCTTTTGTGTTGGGTAGCGGTGGCCAATAAAGACCGTGTCGGGGCGGTGATTCGTACTCAAAATCGGCTTATTGAGTTACGACCTTCTGCATCAAAAGGCGCGGTTTACCAACTTCTTAACGCTATCGTTTCTGCGCACAACCACCAGCTAGAGCCTAATACGAGCATGTCTGCTGAGCAGCACCTCACCTTCGCGCAGCAAAAGCCAAGCGAAGTAAAAACGCAGGCGTTTGATGCGCTAAGCAATCTTTGCAGAAAAGGGAGTGAGGTTGTGCTTATCAGTGATTTCTCTACCGCGACAACCCAGGATTTTGACACCGTTAAACGCCTTTCTCAGCACAATCGAGTGCGAGCGATTCAAATATATGATCCACTCGAAATAGCCGAGTGCAACGGCAAAGGGCTACAACGCGTTCAAGGTAAAGCCGATGAAATGACACTAAACATGAGTAGCGATCGCACTCGTTCTGCTATCAAACAAGCGTATCTCAACCATCACAGCCGCCTGCAATATGAGCTCGCATCGTTTGGGATACATTTATCGCAAATTTCCAGTGGTGCGCCACTCCTTCAACAAATTTTAGAACGCCAATCATGACCCAAGAAACTATATCGCACCCATTAGAATTAAGCTCCCTTACCCTACCAACGGCGCCATCATGGTGGCCACTTGGGCCGGGATGGTGGATATCAGCATTAGCTCTCGCTTTCATTATCGTCTGTTCGATATTTTGGTACAGACGCAACAAGCAGAAAACGCGAGCCAAACGTGCAGCACTTAATTTATTTAAGATAGAGCGCCACACTTTAACCCCATCTTCCGCTATAGAAGTCGTCCGACAAGCGGCGCTGAGTTACTACCCAAGGCAAGATATTGCGAAGTTAAGTGGGCAAAGTTGGTATCAATTTTTAGATTCACAACTGGCGGAGAATGTCTTTTCTCCCAATCAAGCACTGTGGAATCAGGCGCTTTACTGCTCGCAACGTGCTTATAATTCCCAACATACTTATAATTCTCAATATGCTTATAGCTCTCCTCGCGCTCAAATGCTCAATGGCGCCGCCCAGACTGATATCAACGAGCAAGTTCAACAGGACAGTAACGCCCTACCGACGGTCTCGCATCCTAGCTTGGAAGGCCATACTTTAATCGCAGATTGTGAGCGTTGGATTCAACAAGCACTGCCGCCAAAACGGAAGTATCGCAATTGGAATAGGGGGTAGTCATGTCACTGTCATTTGAATGGTGGTGGATGTTTTTTCTTGCTCCGTTGCCCTATGTTGCTCATCGAATATTGACGCCGAATATCGCTTCCACCCGCGTCATCCTTCCGCATTTGACTGCACTTCCAGAGCAGGCTAATCGGATGGAAACTGTCAGTAAAGTTTTGGCAATTAGCGCATGGTTACTGCTCGTAATCGCCAGCGCTCGGCCTGTTTGGTTTGGAGAACCCATTGAGATCCAGCCCAAACATCGAGACATGATGTTGGTTATCGATCTTTCTTACTCAATGAGTAAAGAAGACATGGCTTATCAAGGTGAATACATAGACCGACTTACGACGGTAAAACACGTCGTCTCTGACTTTGTCGATAAGCGCAAAGGGGATCGTATTGGGTTGGTTTATTTTGCTGACCATGCCTACCTGCAAACACCGCTAACGTTTGATAAAGAAACCATTAAGCGTCAACTGGATCAGACTGTATTGAAGTTAATCGGTACACAAACCGCAATTGGCGAAGGGATAGGGCTGGCGACAAAAACCTTTATCGACGGTAATGCTCCGCAACGTGTGATGATCTTACTCAGCGACGGCAGTAACAACGCTGGCGTTATCGACCCCATTAAAGCAGCGGAAATTGCACAAAAATACCAGACAACGATCTACACCATCGGTGTTGGTGCCGGTGAAATGCAGGTGAAAGACTTTTTCATGACTCGAACGGTAAATACCGCCGAAGATTTAGATGAAGAAACGCTAACTCAAATCGCGACCATGACTGGCGGCGAGTATTTTCGAGCCAGAAACGCACAAGATCTTAGCAAAATTTACGACACGATTAACGCACTGCAACCGATCACTCAAGCGTCTCAAAGTTGGCGACCTCAAACCGAATGGTTTTGGTTACCGACTTTACTCGCACTGATGTTGCTGAGCGCGTTACTTTTCATTAGGAGAGACGATGTCTGACTTTATGTTCCTTTATCCTCAGGCTTTATGGTTACTGCTCCCTGCAATCATAGGTTTAGCCTTGTTAAGTTGGTTAAAACGCAGTGGGCAAGCGAACGCGTTGATGGCACCTCATTTAACCGCTTATTTTACTCAAGCGAACTCAGGGCACTATTTACGTTTACCTGCGATTTCGGTACTGATCGTTATTGTCATCATTGCCATCGCCGGGCCGAGTTTTCAAAAACATGCCGTACCCGCCTCGCAAACTAACGACGCGAGAGTGTTGGTGCTGGATATGTCTCAATCTGTTTATGCTAATGACATAAAACCCAGTCGACTTGCTCAAATTAAATATAAAGCTCAAGACCTGTTACCGCTACTAAAACAAGGACAAACGGGGCTTATTGCTTATGCAGGTGACGCCTACACCCTGAGCCCTCTCACGACCGACTCCGCGACATTAAAAAACCTGATTCAGCATCTTTCGCCTGACATTATGCCTGTTCAAGGAGCTCGCGCTGATCTCGCGGTAGCGCAAGCCATCACCATGATGAAGCAAGGAGGGGTCAATCAAGGTGAGGTCATCCTATTTTCTGATGACCTAAGCGATCAAGAGCAATCCAATATTGAAGCGTTGTTAAGTGATGGTCCTTGGACCCTATCAGTGTTAGCTTTCGGGTCTAAAGCGGGTGCACCGATTCCGCTTCCAGATGGTTCATTATTAAAAAATAAAGCGGGAACAACCGTGGTTGCGAAGACCAACTTCCAAGCTCTAAAACAAGTCGCCAACATAAACGCTGGTCAGTTTAGCGCCTACCAAAGCAACAATGGTGATATTGAGCGGCTGGTCCGCACATCAATAAATCCCTCGTTTGATAACGAAATCCAGCTGGATGCCGCTGAACAATCGGTCACCACTCATGTTAACAACGGGATTTGGTTACTGCCTTTCATCTTGTTACTCATGCTGCCTTTATTTAGAAAAGGATTGATCTTCACTCTGCCTCTATACTTTATCGCACTCGTTTCCACCCCCTCCCCAGTGGCGGCTTCCCCCATCGCTGGTTGGTTTAAAAATAGTGACCAAAATGCGTATGATGCCTTTCAAGACAAACGCTTCGAGCAAGCGGCGAACGAATTCACCGATGCGCAATGGCAAGGCGCAGCCAAATATGAAGCGGGTGACTACGCCGGGGCAATTCAAGCATGGCAATCACTCAATACGACTGAAGACATTAACAACTTGGCTCATGCGTACGCCCAAAATGGGGATTTTGAACACGCCATTTCAAGCTATGAAACCGTACTAGAACGGGAACCGAACAACCTCGCCGCACAGCGAGACTTAGCCACTGTTAAACAGGCGCAACAGCAACAGCAACAGCAACAGCAACAGCAACAAGATTCTGATTCGCCAGACCAGCAAGGGCAACCGGAACAGAACAGTAACAGCGCCAACAATGAAGAAAGCCACGCCGACGCTTCACAATCACAAAACAATCAAGGTTCCACGTCGCAAGCGGATTCTTCTTCGGCTAACTCTTCACAAGCCGAACCTTCAAAAGAAAACAGCATGGCCGATCGTGAACAAAAGCCGTCGTCAGCACAAGAAGCAAGCGAAGACAACGTGCCTAACAATACGCAAGGACAACAACCCAGCGATGAACAAAACCTAACGGATAAGCAAGACTCAACAGTCGACGTCCAGGCAGGGAAGAATGCCCAAGAAGCGGACACCAGCAGCGACACACAAAGTAATAATGCCATATCGCAGCACGATCAATTAGAGGCGTTGGAGCCAGAATTACGTCAACTCGAACAGGTAGAATCAGCGCGAGATCCGAGCCGCCTTATTCAAGCCCAAATGTTATTGCAAGCTCGAGATAGAGAACCACCTACTGCTCAAGGGAAAAACTGGTAATGAAAAACATGAATTTGCATCCTTTGCTCCTAGGCTTATTACTCACCTTGTGTGGGCTTATCAGCTTTCCCTCTTGGGCTTTAAACGTGACCGCTAGCGTTAATAAAACCAAAGTCAGTAAAGATGAAGTCATTCAACTGCGAGTGGTCGCCGACGAAAAACTCGATGGGAATAAGGTCTCTTTTGATGCGCTGAGCGGTGACTTCTATACTGGTCGCGCCAATTTTAGTTCTTCCGTTAACATTTTAAACGGCTCGCGAACGGACAGTAGTGTGTGGACTATTGCCATTGCACCACAACGGATAGGTAAAATTGTCATTCCAAGCTTTGATGTTAATGGGGTAAAAACGGCGCCAATCACCCTGTCTGTGACGATTGATGAACAAACGCCTACCACCGACGACATGATCGAGGTCAGAACACAAATCGGCAAACAGCAGCTGTTTCCTAAAGAAAGTACCTTATTAGACGTGCGGATTATCGTTAAAGTAGACCCTCGCCTGTTACAAAACCCTGAACTAGTGCAACCTATCGCCAATGGCGTATCGTTAGACGCGATTGGAGAGCCAAAGCAATACCAAGCCGTATTAGACGGTGTCGATGTATTGATCATTGATCAACAATATCGAGTGACAGCGAAAGACGCTGGTGACTTTACTCTTCAGGCCCCAACACTCAGTGGCGGAGTACTCTATGGAAATAATCGGAGTGGGTCGACTAAAATACTCACTCTAAACCCAAAAGCACCGACACTTGCCATAACAGTGCATCCTATTCCTGAGAACTATCAAGGTATTTGGCTCCCCACTTCCAAACTTTCAATGACACAATCTTGGCAACGTGCTGATGGCAGCCTTGTGTCGTCTAATGACACTGAAATGGCGACAGGCGATGCGCTCACTCGAACCATCACATTAACTGCGATGGGATTGACGGCAAACCAGCTCCCTAACCTTTCGATAAAAAACCCAGACGCGTTTCGCGTCTATCCAGAAAAGCCGACCTTTACCGAAAATAGTGATGGTTCAGTCACCATGACCACCAAACAAGTATTAATTGCCAAACAAGCCGGGAATTATGAGTTACCCAAGATCATAGTGAATTGGTGGAATACCACCACGAACCTCGCTGACCAATCCACATCGCCCGGATTAACCGTTAGCGTGCAACAAAGCGATGAAGCCCCGATTTCATTTGCGCCACCAGATGTAGCGCCCCCTGCAGAAGTGGTCAAAGACGCTGGGCTTTGGCCATACCTCAGTGGCATTTTGGCGCTGCTTTGGCTATTTTCGACATTCATGTGGTACAGGGCAAGCAAACACGCACCACGTTCAAACGTTGAAACGCTGCAAACGGGCGACAGTCATTTGCCTATCAAGCAACGTTTAATACAAGCGATCAAAGATAACCAAGCCATTGAGGCGCAGTCTGTCTTCCATATGTGGATTAAGTCGAACCAAGGTTTGTCGGCATCAACCGTGGCACAAATTCAAGCGCAGCTTACTGAGATGAGTCGCTTATCACTCACTGGCGAATTAGAGCGCAATGAATCGAGTTCTTGGGATTCAAGCCATGTGATCGGATTAATTGAAAGTGCAAGGTTAACCAAAGAAGGCCATGAATTACCGCCGCTATAAGACTATTCAATCGGATTTAGTGGATGAATAATCTCGTAAGACTTGAAATACTGGAGTACTACCCATAAAAAAAGCGCCCTTAGATGGGCGCTTTAAGCAATGATTAACGCATTGTTAACATCGATGGTCACTTATAGGTAGAAACGAGTACCGATGATGAATTGGTGATCTTGCTGTTTCTTGTACTTGCCTTCACCTTGGTTGTCGTAGTTGTAACCCGTGTAGGCACGTAGACGAGGTGAGATAGTGTATTCAGCTTGAACAGATGTGCCAGATTTAACGTTTAGACCTAGCTCGTCATCTTTCATCACTTCATGCTTAAGAATCAGGTTTAGACCCATGTCTAGACCGTATGCAAGAATTGAATCGAACGCTTTAGTATCTTTAAGTAGAGCGTTGTTATATGAGTTCATGTACTCGTTAGACGCGTAAGTCGCAGCTACGTAAAGACCTGCACCGAAGTTACCGTATTTACCAGAAACCAGGTGAGATTCAGCAGTGCGAGCAATGCCACGCTCTGTTAGGTTACCAGAGTTGAATGCGTAGTTTGCGTTAAAGCCTTCAATTGAGTAACCAGCAGCGATTTGTGCACGGTTTTGTGAGTGCAGCACTACATTTTTTGATGTAGAAACAACATTTTCTGAAACAGTCGATACAGTTTCCGTTACTTGGTTAGCACCCTGCCAACCCGCGCCAAGCGTCAATGCACCAGCGGTATCAAAATCGATAGTGTTTGAGTAAGCAACCATCTTCTCAGCACGAGCTGTACCGAAGAAACCGTGGTTGTCGTATAAGAAGTCATTTGACCAACCGATTGGCGTATCAACAACACCTGCCGCCATGTAGTAAGGCGACCACTGTGTACCAGCAGCTAGGCGGCCGTAAGTCTCGTGACCAAGACCGATGTAGCCTAGACGAGTCTTGAACGTGTTTTCAGCACCTTCAAGCATGTTCATTTGCCATTCTGCTTTGAAGTCAGCCTTGAAGCCGTTACCAAGGTCTTGGATTACTTCAATGTTTAGACGTGGAGATTTCTCTTCTACACGTGCGTCTTGACCCTTGTGCGCGCCAGTTAAACCAACAGTTACGTGACCGCCGATGTTCATCTGCGTGCCTTCTTTGTTGTAAACTTCTAGTGCGTTTGCTTGAGTACCGATTGCAGCAGCAGTTACTGCAAGTGCTAATAGTGTTTTGTTCATTACGATTTCCATATTGACGGCTTGTTATCGAGCTATATCGCCCGATAGGTGTTTAAAGTGTTTCTTTAACGAGAGAAGCTGGCAGGCCGCTCGGTGTTAAAGACGCTAAAAACGTGAACTTGAAATATGGAATTACTTTAAATTGAGAGTTCCCGAATGTGTCGTAAAACAAACTGAAATTTTAGAGAGCCGAAAACGGGAGAATTACCCGTTTAAAAACAACATCTTAAATATAAATATTTATAAGTAGTGAGAACTTTACACCTATTCATAGTTTTTCTTTTCTTTTTCCCATTAGTTCTGTGAATCACTAGCGACTTACTACATTTAAAATAAAAATACCAGACACAAAAAAGCCGCTCACAAGGAGCGGCTTTTATTAACCTGTTGGTGCTAAATGGTCATTTTTTCCTTATAGGAAGAAACGAACACCTGCCATCCATACGTTGTCACGAGCGTGGTCTTCTTTGAATTGACCAGTACCTTGAAGGTCGAACTCGTAACCCGCGTAAGCGCGCATGCGTGATGTTACGTCATACTCAGCTTGGATAGCTGTAGTCGAGTAAATTGTCTCACCTTGGTATCCAGCACCAAGAACTTTATCACCGTCATATTTAACTGATTCGTAGTTAATAGATAGGTTTAGGCTGTTTGAAAGACCGTACGCTAGAATTGCTTCATATGCTTTAGTATCGTCTAACTGAAGACCATTAGCTTTAGTTGCGCTAACTGTCGCGTCATAGCTATTCATGTAGTCGTTCATTGCATATACACCAGCAACATATAGACCTTTGCCGTATGTACCGTATTTAGCAGAAACTAGGTGAGAAGTTGCTTTGTCATCTAGAATTTGAGCTGTACCAGCTTTAGATGCAATGTCACCACCAGTGTAAGCATAGTTAATACCGAAACCAGCCACGTCATAACCAAGAGCTACTTGGGCACGCTGGCCTACGTGGTACTTACTCTCTTCCACTGCAGGCGTAGCATCGGCATCATTGTTATTGATGTCAGATGCACCTTGCCAGCCTAGACCTACGTTCAATGCGCCAGCATTAGCGAAATCGAATGCGTTAGAGTACGCAACCATAGATTCAGCACGGCCAGTACCTAGCGCGCCGTGGTTGTCGTATAGGAAGTCATTCGCGAAAGCGATTGGAAGATCCGCAACGCCACCAGCATTGTAGTAAGGTGCCCATTGAGTACCTACTGCAACACGACCCATCTCTTCATGGCTTACGCCGATGTAACCAAGACGAGTAGTGAAAGAGTTGTCGCCGCCGTTAAGCATGTTAAGCGCCCACTCACCTTTAGCATCAGCAGTAAAGCCGTTGCCTAGGTCTTGAGTCGCTTCAAAGTTGATACGCGGAGAAACAGAGTTTACGCCAGCTGCTTCTGATTCAGCGTCCATAACGCCTACAGAAACGTGACCGCCTACTGCGAAAGTAGAACCGTCTTTGTTATAAAGCTCAACTGCTTGTGCAGATGTACCGAATGCTGCAGCTGCCACTGCTAGTGCGATAAATTTTTTGTTCATTGGGATTTCCATATTTCAAGTTTTGTGCGCCAAACATCTACATAATGAATGACATAACGTACATGAAGCTGTTACGTACACAGACATAACACCTATGCATGTAACCCACTTAATGTAACGCTGGATTAACATGACGGAAATCACTCTAACCCTAAAGTTCCCAAAGCTTTCATAAAAAGACGTAAAAGATTAAAAACAGTGTTTTCTATTTTTATTAACCATTTAAAAACAAATACTTATAATAAATATAAAAAACATAAAACAACCTAAATAAGCCTGAATTTCACTCTCTTTTATTCTAATTGAGCTTTTACGGCGCATTACTTGACACTCTCCCACCTTTTTATTGCTGTTTTCTTGTGCGTAGTTTCAATTGTTTAACGCTCTTCGCTGTCCTTTAACCTAGTGCGAAAGCATCACTCAAACCTCGTTATATAGGTGTAAAATTCCCCATACCCGTTCAATGATCGACTGGCGTATGTGGCTCTGTATGCTCCCCAAACATGAAATTGGTTATAAAAATGCCAATGAAGTACGCAATATATGAGCTACAGGTCACAAAACTAGCATAAAACTTGAACTTACCCCTTTCGGATCAGGAAAGTTCCGAATGCCGTTCTATTCTTGCTTTAGTTACTGATGTGTATGCAGGCATTGGTAAATAGCAATGGCGACATTGCAGTGGTGATACAAATTAAAGGAATATAATTATGAAAATGGCAGCCATCGCAGCAGCGATTACGACAACACTCGTCTCTGGTTCAGCTTTAGCGGCAGAGGTTTATAATTCGGATGGGACTTCACTCGGTGTAGGTGGTCGAGTTGAATTTCGTGGCGACTTTTTAGGCCGCTCAAGTGGTTCAAAACTTGACGGTACTATGGATAACCAATCTCGTGTCCGTATTAACATCGACGCAAAAACCAAAATCAACGATGACCTTTCTGGTCTAGGTTTCTATGAAGCTGAGCAGAGTGCTAACTCGTCAGGTGATAACGATAAGGGTACTAATGGTATTACGTTCAAACAACGTTATTTATTCGCAGGCTTAGAAACAAATGGCAACACGGTCACATTCGGTCGCCAAGATACCGCCGGTGTTCAGATCTCTCAAATGTCAGATAAAACCACTTATACTGGTGCACAGAAAGAGTTCATTTCTTCTGGTAATGAGCAAATCAATAACACCATCGCCTACTCCGGTTACTTCATGGATGCACTGTCCGTTAAGGCTAGCTACATCGCTGGGGACGGTAAAAATACTGATGGCTATGGTATATCAGGTATCTATACCCTACCTTTCGGTTTAGGTGTTGGTTTGGGTTATTCGGGTAATGGACTCGGCGAAACTGGTGGCGGAGTAGATAAGGGAGATGGTAACCAAGTCATCGCTGGTCTTAACTACACATTTGGCGGTTTATATGTAGCGGGTACTTATACACAAGGTTCAGGAGCAGACACAAATAAAGATAAAGACTTTACTGGCTATGAATTTGCCGCTATTTACTCATTTGAGAATGGCTTTGATGTTCTTGGTGCCTACCAAAAAGGTGAGCTAGACGATGGCACGACAAAAGTTGACAAAAGCAATTTTTACGAGTTAACTGGTCGCTACCGCTTTAATTCCTCTATTCACACCTATCTTTCATACAAAATGAATAACTTGAAAGCTGGTGAGTTTAACGATTCGACGACTGGCGCAGCGTCAACCTATGATGCCGAAAATTCTATGCGTTTAGGTGTTCGCTACGACTTCTAATTAATAGATTCATATAAGGAATAGGGGCGAATTTTTCGCCCCTATTTTTTTGCAAAACTATTAGACCGACTCAACCTCACCTCAATGAAACCAAACTGCAATATCTCTTACATTTCGCTGTAACAACCAAACCCTAACCTACCTGCATTCCAAAAAGACATGTGTCTACAGAGACTTAATAGGTAACTAAAATGAAAAAAGCAGTTTTGGCAAGTGCAGTACTGGCAGTGATGGCATCAGGTTCAACCCTCGCAGCAGAAGTATACAATTCTGAAGGTACGTCGCTGAAAATCGGTGGCCGTGCTGAGTTTCGTGGCGATTTCATTGGCAACGGTGGTGAAGAAATCAAAGGTACGATGGCGAATAAATCGCGTTTCCGTATTAATGTCGGCGGTGAAACGCAGATCACTGATAACCTTACCGGCTTTGGTTTCTACGAAGCAGAGCAAGGGGTTGAATCAACTGGTGATAAAAAGGCGGAAATCGAATTAAAACAGCGTTATATGTACGCTGGTATCGGCACTCAATTCGGTGACATTTCATTTGGTAAACAAGATACGGCTGGCGTACAAATTTCTCAAATGTCAGATGCAGGCCAAATCTGGACTGGCGGACAAAAAGAATTCATCAACGCCGGTAACGAGCAAATCAACAATACTATTGCGTATGCCAATACTTTTGCTGACGCCTTTGATGTAAAAGCCAGTGCAATTTTGGGATCGGATAAAAACACCGATGGTTATGGCTTATCGGGTATCTACGCGACACCATTTGGTCTTGATATCGGTTTAGGCTACGCGCAAAACGGTTTAGGCACTGAACCAACAACGAACGAAGACAAGGGTGACGCAGACCAAATCATAGGTGGTCTAAGCTACTCTATCGCCAGTTTGACACTAGGCGGTACGTATACGCAAGGCACCTACAAGAACACTGGTAGCAGCGATACGAACTATAACGGCGTTGAGGTTTCTGGTACCTACAAATTCGACGGTGGCTTCCGTCTAATGGCAGCTTACGCAAAATCAGAAATTGAAGGCAAGGGCGCTAGCCAAAACAAATATAATAAAGATGATTTCATTGAATTAACGGGTCAATACCACTTCAATAAATCACTACGTACCTACCTATCCTATAAAATCGATAACCGTAACAAAGATGATTATAGCGATATCGATGGCACGAAAATCAGCTATGACGTTGAAAATACCCTACGTCTAGGTCTTCGCTACGATTTCTAGACATCTCTGAGTCATCAAGAGCGAAATGAATACAGCAAGTCGAGGTCATGTCCTCGGCTTGTTTGCATTTGGTCTCTACTCTTGACTAAACAAGATCGTCAATCCTTGCTTTTCTCCTCTTTCTAAAGCCCTTACCCTACCAACCAGTAAGACTCTGCCGAGGATAATCGGTTAAGTGTCAGTTTCCATAGTCATGTTTCCATAGTAATATCAGCCAACCAACACTAAGAACCCATACTATGAGTCAATCACATCACCCGCTTCAAGGCGCAGTTTGGATGCTATCCGCTGGCGCCGCTTTTGCGCTAGTCAATAATATTGCCCAAATTGTTAGCATTAATCACGGCATGTCGTCGACCATGATTGCTCTCATTCAATATGCGATTGCACTTATTGTTATCCTCCCGACCCTTCGCAACAGTGGACTGTTTCGCTCGCTCCGCACCCAGCATTTTGGTGCACACCTTTTCCGTATCCTACTCTCTGTCATAGGTATCCAATTATGGATGTGGGCGCTCGCTTACCCCGTGCCTATTTGGCAAGGGATTGCGTTGCTAATGACCTCCCCGCTCTTTGCGACATTAGGCTCAGGGCTAATCCTCAAAGAGCAAGTGGGATACGCCCGCTGGTTTGCCACAATATGCGGCTTTATTGGCGCTCTGGTAATACTAGAGCCTTGGTCAGATTCTTTTAGTTGGGCGACGTTGCTTCCTGTTGGGGCCGCTTTTTTCTGGGCTTGTTATTCTTTGATGGTCAAAAAGCTATCTGCACATGATTCTCCGTCTACGATGGTGATCTATTTACTGCTGCTCATTACCCCATTTAATTTCATGTTAGCGCTGCCTACGTGGTCTCTGCCATCCACGGGGCTCATTTGGGTCTATCTTATTGGGGCTGGCGCGTTAACCGCATTCGCTCAATGGGCGATTGTAAAAGCATACTCCGTCGCCGACGCCTCATTCGTGCAACCTTTTGACCACGCAAAACTACCGATGAACGTGCTTGCCGGTTGGCTAGTATTTAGTTGGGTTCCGCCTGGGCGCTTATGGATTGGCGCTGCTATTATTATTGCATCCATCGCGTTTATTACTCACTGGGAAACAAAATCTAAAAGTCAGTCCAAAAAATAATCACCCCCAGGTGAAATAAATCGGTGATGAGAGCGTTCTTATTCTTATATGGACAAGTGTTGTTCTTATATAAATACCGTTAAGAGGCAGATAACCATGGCAAAGCCAATCAAAGTCACACTGTATCGCTGGGCTGGGAGCTGGGGACCGTTCAAAGTCACCATTCCCTGTGGTGAGTGCACGCTAACCAAAGATATTCTTAAAGATACATTTTCTCACGAGTTAAATGGTGTGCCTGTAGAGCTGGAAGTAAAAGATTGGCTGTCTAACTGGTGGGAACCACTCAAAGTCGGCGCTTGGCACGCACCGATTATCATGGTTGAAGGTAAAGTTATTAGCCAAGGAGAAGCGTTAAACCGTGGCGTACTGGTGCAGTCCATTATACAAGAATGGACCAAGCAAGATGACCTAACAGGCTCTATTGTCTTCGGTAAAGAAACCTGCCCTTTCTGTGTCAGAGCCAAACAACTTCTCAATGAGGCTGGAATTGAATTCCAATACCATGATGTGGTTAAAGACAGTGCGGCGCTGTATCGAATGATTCCTGAAGTCAAAGCTCATATCGGAGAGAAAACCCCCGTTACCGTCCCGCAGATTTGGATGGACGGTGAGTACATCGGTGGCGCTGAGCAATTAGAACAATGGTTAGCAAAGCAGCCCATCACTTCTAGTACGAATAACATTCTTAAATTTAACGAAAAATCAGCATCTTAGCCTGTGTTACGCTAGGCGTAATTCGATGACAAGGCGCGTACACAATACCGGAAACCGGATATTAAAAAGCTCGCATTCTGCGAGCTTTCTCTTTTGTCACTTTTCTTATTTGCGTAGTTTTTTCATCATTCGCTTAAGAAACGACTTTTTCTTTGGCTGAGGTTTGCCATAAAGCATGTCATCAATCATTTTTTTGGCGGCAAGTTGGCTTACGTATGCGGCACCTAATTCATAACCCATGATTTTCTCTCGCTAATTTATCAGTAGTTTTCAATTCGCCGCGAATTCTATACATAATCACACAAAACACAAGACATAGATCACACTTTTAATGTAATCGTATTTTTTATCTTGCATGATACCCATTTTCGTTTGATTGATTTCCTTACACCTCGTTGCGTAAATTTGAGTGCACCTCCCCGGCGGCATACGCCAAATCTAGTAATCACGTCAATCAAACATTCTTGTTAAAACGATTAGAATCACAAAAACACATCCGATAAACCATTGAAATATAAAGGCTAAGGTTATTTTTTATTCCATTCCATTTTGGCATTTCGACCATTCCACACTTTCACATCATTGTTACCTATACTTTCTCACGTCGAATTTCTGTCATGGATATCAGAATAACCCTGCAACTATCACGCAGCGCCATAAGTGAAGGACCCAATTTGATTCTCTTTTTAATCTCTCACTTTCAACAAGGTAATGCTAATGCTCCGCTCACAACCAAAAGACTGCCTCGTTATTGATAATTTTCCATTGGTAAGAGAGGCTATTTCACGCATCGTCTCTAGCATCGAGGATATCAACTTAGTCCATCAAATTTCTGACATTCAGGTCGCTTTAGATCTAGTTAAAGCAGGAAGTATTGATTTGATCGTACTTGACGTCAATTTAGCAGAAGCGGATGGATTTGAGTTTATGCGCCGCGCATTTGCTGCAGGGTATCGAGGTAAAGCGATCTTTATTTCGAGTTACGGCTACCCTATTTACTCTGAGACCGCCTATAAGCTGGGTGTCAATGGATACATCAGTAAATCTGAAGATCCTGCGCTTATCCGTGATGCTATTAGCGGCGTGATGCGCGGCTATAACCTCTTCAAAACGGATTATAAGGTCCGTAACAGAAAGATTGTCCTATCACAACGTGAAACCGTGGTATTCAACTATCTGAAAAAAGGCTACACCAACAAACAAATATCAGAGTTTTTATCTTTGAGTGCTAAGACCATTAGCACTTATAAGTCCCGTATCTTAGATAAATATGAAGCGAATTCGATCGTCGAATTAGTCAACTCTCACGATGTGGTCGAAAGCGAAATACGCTTAGCTAGTTAACCTTAGCTTCACTCGTACCGTTGCAACATGTAAATGAACAACCGATAGCGATTCAACACGCCCCCTATAGTGCAAGGATGCACTATAGTAGCTATGCGTTCACTTCTACTGTACTTATGATTCTTTATACATATGCTTCTCTATGCGTTTGCTTCTCTATGCGTATAGTTCTCTATGCATTTACTTACCAATGCATTTGTCTTTCTAGCATCGCGGCTCCACTAGCTCGATGTAACTAGTACCTTCTTGATAATCTGATGCAGCATCATATGCAGCGGGCTTTGTCTATTGCTTTGTTTCATGCAAGCAACTAAAGGCGTATGAGGCTGCATGTTTTCTGGGAAGGGAATAAATCGGAATTCTGAGCCAGACACCAGATGTTTCGCCAATAACGCCGAATAGTTGTGTGACCTTAGTATTTGATAAGTCGCTGTCAGGTTATCCAGTTTTAGCTGATAGTCTAGATTGAAATTATTCTGTGTCATGAGCTTAATCAACCGTTGGTGAATATCATTCCAACCTCTAACCTCAAAAAAGATACTCGGATGCTCAAACACATCCAACCAAGTTTGAATACTGCTTTGTCGTCCAACCAAGGCACCCATTTCAATATGAAATAAATTTGTTTGATAAATGGACTTAGGGCAATCTTCGTTAAATATCTGCACCCCTAAATGGACTTTGCCGCTACTTAAGTCTTGATAGGTGCTATCTCTCCACGTACTCAGCTCAATCATCGCTTTTGGAAAAGCCTGTCGAATTTCTCGATACAAGGGTTCACCAAGATGCTCTAGTGACACATTATAGAGCGCCAGCTTTATCGGTTGATCGTAGTTTTCTGCATCAAACTCTTCACCATGCAATAGAGCTTGCTCTACCGACTTTAACCCCTGCTCGATGCCTGGAATGATTCTCTCCAAGTAATGAGTCGGCTCAAAGCCTTCTGTTGTACGTACAAAAAGGGGATCTTTTAATTGCTCTCTTAACTTAGACAAATGTTTACTGACGGCACTTTCGGTTTTACCCAAATGAGCAGCTACTATTGTTAAGCTTCGATATTGGTAGATCATAACCAACACTTTCAATAGGTTAAAATCATGTTCTTTGTGCAATTAACGTATCCTCTGATTGCTGTTTTTTGATGAGCCTGTTATTTAAACGAATCGGCTATTTAGACGAATTTCTCGTCCCAGCGCAACTCACGTGTTATGTGTATTTGTTCTCTTTCGCTAAATAAAGTCGTGCATCTGCTCGTTTCAATACATTTTGTAACGACTCGCCTTCTCTAAGCTTACTAACCCCAACGCTTATATTCAGCGTAAGTCCGTCCGCTCCAAATGGTTTAGATGACGCTTCAGATGAGAGCTGCTCTGCTAACTTTTCTGCTGCTGTTAAAGAGCAACCGGGTAAAATGACAATAAATTCATCACCGCCACTTCGAATAAGGTAATCACTCTCTCTAAAACACCGCCGCATACTTTCGGCGATGTGAATAATCGCTTCGTCACCAACATGATGACCATAATTATCGTTAATGGCTTTAATTTTATCGCCATCCACGGCTATGACTGCAATGCCCTTCTTTTCCATCGCGTACTTTATGGCGCTATCTTTTAATATGGCTCGATTATATAGGCTGGTGAGCTCATCCTTGCGAATGGCTACTTCCGCTAGCGATAACTTCGTTCGTTTAATCTGGAGCTCTTCTAGTTTATTCAACACATAGATAAGTATGATGAGCAGCCCAACAAGAAGCCAACCATAATCGATGATAATTTTACTGTATGGTATTCGATACGTAACCAATAAATCATCATCAGCCCGGTAATCGGCAGAGTATGCATAAGTCGAAAATGGATAACGTAAATCTTCCACGACGACCTGCCGTCCTACCGCACTGAATTGGGATATGTATTCTTTATCAACCAAAAATGGAAATTTATCTAGGTAAACATCAACATTGAGATCGCCGACCATCACACCTTGAAAATAGACCGGACTTGATATTGTTATTATCGGCTGCTCGGTTACGCGATCAAGATAAATGTTGGACACGATGAGCCTGTCCTCTAAATCACGTTCACTGGCATACTTCGAACAAGTTAAAGAGGCAATACACTTTTTTCGAGAAAACACCGATTCGTAAGCCAACGAGTTTTGCTCAAACGAGTGCGTTGACATGATCTTCTTACCCTCGTATGAGCGGTAATAATAAAGGACTTGCTCTGCACTCACGATCTCAGGCATACGAACAAACAAATTTTTTGCTGTGATGCTCACAATACGTTCGTTTCTTGTTAGTTCGCTATGTTGGGCAGCGGCGTAGACTTTACCTTTTGTCAGATAGGGACCTATTAATTCGTCATTTTGCTTGGCTGCGATCTCTGCTTCAAATAGTGCACCAAGCAAATAGAGCGTCGACTGATAGTCCGATATTGATTTCGTTACTAGGTGAAATTTCGCGACTTCATTGTCGACAAGTTTATCCGCAGCTTTGTACAACACGATCAGATAAATGCCAAGAGACAGCAAAATCGCCTTCAAGACAATGGTCGTGTGGTTCTTTGTCAGTTTGCGCATAGTCATCCGATAATTAACTCAAATTCTAGCGAATGACCGACAATGGTCAAAAGCACTTAACTAAGTATTATCTCGATTTCAGTGAAGTCAAACAACTCAAACATCGTGAATAATGTCGAAAAAGAGGTGCTTAAGGGTAAAGAAAGGAAAAGCTCTGTAAACCGAGAGTCACCTAGCCGTGTGTGACTGTTTTTTTAATCATTGAATCTGCGTTCTGACGTTGTTTTAAAAGGTCTACAGAGCTTGATTACATTTTTGCACTTATTAATAGATTAATAAACTGCAGAAAATGACAGGTTGACATTCTGTTGTTTTTAATAAAACAAGCTGAGCGTTCTATCAGTTATGCTTATGTTTCACTCGCGATAACCTCTTATTGTTAAACAACCAAGAGGACATCCCATGGAACCGATCATTACTATTTGTACTTATAATGAACTGACCGATAAACAAAAGATCGAGATGCATCAGCTACGCTACCAAGTGTTTGTAGAGCGATTACAATGGTCTATTAACACACAAGACCAACTAGATATCGATGAGTATGATCGCCCTGACTCCAAATACATTATTATTGAGTATGAAAACAAGGTCGCCGCTTGCTGGCGCTTACTTCATACCAACAGCGCTTACATGCTAAACAATACTTTTCCAGAATTATTGCAAGGTGAGGTTTTCAATGATAAGTCGATTGTAGAACTTACTCGATTTGCCGTAGATAGAGAAATAGCTAAACGCGCAAGTCATATTAACTTTACCGCTATGCTGTTTTATCTCGTTGTGCAGTATGCCATCGAGCAAGGCTACACTGAGTATGTCACGTTAACTTCGACGGGGATTGAGCGCATCATGAGAAAAATTGGCATTCCGAGTTGTCGAATTGGCGACGGTAAGGTGCATCTACTCGACACCACACGCAGCGTTGCACTGCGTGTCCCTGTCGATAATGCATTACGTCATTGGTTTGCCAACACTACGATACACCAACATAGGTTCGATAGAGCCGGTTAACAGTGCCTTAGACACCGCCTGAGTGCGAGAGAAAGCATTAAGTTTTTCACTCGCATTCTGGATATGAAAGTTAACCGTTCTTTCCGAGCAACCAATGATCTGTGAGACCTCCCATGAGCTTTTGCCCTCTGCAACCCACGCTAAGCATATTTGCTCTCGTAAGGTTAAGTCTGATTCAACAAAACCGGGCTGCTGTTTACACACCTCATACCTGACGTCATTGATGTAGTCTGCAATTAAGCTACCGACGTAAGTCGCTAATAATGTTGACTCATTGCTCAATATGGCCGAGCTCTTACGATTTGAAAAACTAAGTAGTCCCAAACAACCAAAATTGGCTCTAAGTGGCACGGTAATACCATCACCAAGCCCAAAATCAGACGCTAATTTAACGACATTTTTACTCTCATGCTGTCCATTTTTGACTATGTCATTCCATAAAATGGGGGCGGTGCTATTGCGGCAATGAAGGACAACTTCATCAAAATACATCACCTCATTATTTTCATAAAAGTCACGCCAATTGATTGGCTGATTCGTTAACACCACGTTTTCAGCGCGCATCAACGTCACAGGGACAGAAACCGCAAACAAAAAGTGCTCAAAATCAAGGACATCGGTGACCTCATATAACTTTTTACTGAGTCCGTCTAAGCTGAATTCCTCGGCTTCCTTGAGATTTCGCTTTAAAATTTGGTTAATTTTATCTACTGAATACACGTGGCTAAAGTGGCTCTTGATTAAAAAGACTAGAACGAGTTAACCAACAAAGTGATATGCGGCTAATTGAACTAAGATAACTTGCACACTGTGAAAATACAATCAGATGATGTCTAAAGCTCTTGTGAAAAACCTTTTTTCAAAAATGCTACGCATTCTTTAATGCGTTTAGGTTGGTATCGATCTCGATGATAGATAAGTGATAATGGTACAGCTTTAATTCCCCAATTTTCAAATACCGGAACTAGTTGCTTCGAATCTAACTCTGGTTGGCAGTACATGGCTGGCACGCGAATGATTCCGAGCCCCGCTTTTGCACTGTTCACCAATACTCGTCCATTCTTGCAACTTAAGCGCCCGTAGATGGTAGTTTCTGCTTTTTCATTGCCGCTATCATGAATGAACTGCCACTTTGTTACCGAGCCCGTTAAACAATTATGCTGCTTAAGGTCTTTAGGGTGCTCTATAGGGTCTGCTTTTGCCAAATAACTCGGGCTTGCCAATGTGAGCATCTCAATATCAACCAAGTGTCGAGCGACATAGTTCGCATCAGGTAGCTCACCCATACGAATGGCAATATCAAATTCTTCTTCCAGTAAGTCAACGCGGTGGCTAGAAAACTCCAACTCTATTGAAACATCGGGATACTGTAGAGAAAACTCAGACAAGTACTTCGCGACTAGCTCTTCACCGATATACCCGCCCACACAATTAATATTGATGCGCCCTTTCACTGTATCAATATCATCTATCGCGGCATGAACCGCCTGATCGATGCTATGTAATGCACTGTCACAGCTTGCCAGTAAGGCTTTTCCTGCTTGAGTCAGCTTCATTGTGCGTGTGGTACGTATCAACAAGCTTACCCCCATCTCTTTCTCAAGAGATTGGATTTGCCTTGATACGTGAGATCTCGATACTTTTAGCGCTTCAGCCGCTTTAGTGAAATTACCCAAGTTTGCGACTAACACAAAAGCGCGGACATCAAGTAAGTTAACAGAAGGGTGCAACATATCGACGATTCCTATAAAAATATGGTTTGATTCTGTCGTTATTCGACAGATTTGCAACCGAAACATCACCAGTTATGGATTCACCAACGACATTGGTTAAAAACCAACCTAACGTGACCGCGGCAATAGTTTTGCATGATGACATTAATACGAAATTAACACCTACTCAACACTATTAGTACAGCCCAAAAACCTGCAGTTTTCATCCAAATTAATTTATTGTTTTAGATCATCGCTTCGTTAGGTATTTGTCGTGCCACAAATCAATTTCCTGTACATTTTCTGACACATTTAGAAATAAATTGTTGCGTATTTTAACTGAATAAAAGGACAATTATGTTAGAACTACTTATTGGCTTAATAGTGACAGTAGCCGTAGGCTATTTCATTGTTAAGGGCTACAAACCCGCAGGCGTTTTATTGACAGCTGGTATTGCACTGCTCTTACTTACTGGCATGTTAGGGCACACTATCTTACCTTCCAAAATCGCTTCAACGGGCAATATGGTCACAGATTCTCTAGAATACGTGAAATATATGCTCCAGTATCGTGGGGGAGGTCTTGGTATGCAAATCATGTTGCTGTGTGGTTTTGCGTCTTACATGACTCATATCGGCGCCAATAACGTGGTGGTTAAACAATTTTCTAAACCATTGTCATTCATCAAATCTCCCTATGTTTTATTGGTCGCAGCGTATATTGTTGCCTGCTTGATGTCCCTCGCGGTCAGCTCTGCGACAGGCCTTGGCGTATTACTTATGGCCACGTTATTCCCAATGATGACAGCAATGGGAATCTCTCGTCCCGCAGCAGTCGCAGTGTGTGCCTCTCCGGCGGCCATTATTCTTTCCCCGACATCTGGTGATGTTGTTATTGCTGCCGAAAAGTCTGGGCTGGCGCTTGACGTATTTGCCGTACAAACCGTGCTTCCGGTGTCTATTTGCGCCATCATTGTCATGGCTGCCGCGGCATTCTTTTGGAATAAATACTTAGACCAAAAAGAAAACACACCCATGGAGCGTGTTGACGTTTCTGAGATGAAAGTAGACGCACCAGCGTTTTATTGCTTACTTCCATTCTTGCCAATTATTGGGGTTTTTCTTTTTAATGGTCGCACTATTCCGGGCTTATCACTCGATATTTATACTATTGTGGTCGGCTCAATCTTCATTGGTGCCGTGATCAACTTCATCACGCAAAGGTTCAATGGTAAAAAGACGCTAGAAGACTTAGAGTCATGCTATCAAGGGATGGCCGATGCATTTAAAGGCGTGGTGATGCTGTTGGTGGCTGCTGGTGTTTTTGCGCAAGGCTTAATGTCTATCGGCGCAATTGATAACCTGCTGCATCTTGCGGACTCAGCCGGCGCTGGCGGTGTGGCACTGATGCTTATCCTCACAGGCCTCACTGTGGCGGCGGCTATCGCAACAGGCTCTGGTAATGCGCCATTTTACGCCTTCGTTGAGCTCGCTCCCTCTCTGGCAGCGAAAATGGGGCTTAACCCGGCTTTCTTAATCATTCCTATGTTACAAGCCTCTAACCTTGGTCGCACTATTTCGCCAGTTTCTGGCGTTATTGTGGCAACATCTGGAATGGGTAATATCTCACCATTTGAGGTCGTTAAACGTACTTCTGTACCTGTCATTGCGGGATTAATCACCGTGATTATCGGTACAATGATTCTGGTGCCTATGTCGGCATAACGATACCGAGCACAACGTAACCAATGAAAAAAGGGAAGCGATCGCTTCCCTTTTTAAGTAGTGACTTCACTTGTAACATGAGTCAACGTCTAAAATGCCTCACCAACCGAAAGATAAAGCGTGTTTTCTTCGGGCCCTTTTGCATAATCTACTCGAATATTCATTTTCTTTTGCTCGACGGGTTGCCACCTGAAACCTAACCCCTTAGTCACAATAGTACTTTGGCGCAAAATATCTTGCTGTGATTCCGCCGTTTTGCCTAACCCAACAAAAGCCACTAGGCCAAATCTAGGCTTAAACATCCAGCGACCTTCAAACTGACCTTGTAAAATGTTGTCATTTCGATAGCGCCCATGGTTAAAGCCTCTCATTTTTAACGTTGGCTTTTCATAGAATGGCACGTCGCCTCCACTCAACTCCATGGTCACTTTCGATGCTATAACCACATTTTCTAACACACTGGTGTAATTACTGCCTGCCAATTTACTCATCGCATAATCACCATCTCCTCCCCACTGTTTCCCATAGTCCATATAGCTAAACTGAGAAAACCAACCCGTGGTCGGATAATAGTTGTCATCCCTAGTGTCAAAATGCAAAACCGCTCCCAACCCACCAGACTTTACTTCTTCAGGTTTCGGCCAAAAACCATTGAACTTGTCAAAACTAATTTCAGTCTGCATATAATTATACTGTGGCCCAAAGTACCAATTCGACTGTCCAAGTTTGAATAATGCGCGCAACATAACAGCGCTCATCACCATCCCATACTCTAGCGGGTCATCAGTAAAAATCGGGTCGTTTCCGTCACCATAGTACTTTAAGTTTAAGTTACCGTGGAACAGCCCGCCCGTATACCGAATGGAATCATCTTTCAACGCACCATCATGAAACGCACCCACAAGCCAACTTTCTGTCGAGGTGTACATTCCCATAACGCCTGATGTGTCATTGTGCGCTTTTGCATCGGGCTCCTTCGAATGCATATATAGACCAAGCAACTGCACTCCAGTGCCTAAAGTCGGGTTCGACATCGGGATAGGAAGAGCAATAAACCCTTCCTTTTCACCACTCGCTTTTCGAGAACTCTCAACCTTATCTTTTTTATCATCCACATGATCTTTATATTCAGCTGCCCAAGCAGACGATGACAAGCCCAGCAGCAATACTGACATTGAGGTACTGCGTAATTTATTGCCCATTGGCTACATCCATGTATTGAATCCTGTCGTTGTTATACATAATAACTCATTAAAAAAGTAGTCCTTTCCACCCTACTTACTTCTGCATGTATTGAGGCTATCTCCACTCTTTTCAACAAACGGCTTTGACGTAAGTTTCTACTATTACAAAAACCATTGAACCACAGAGTCAAATATTCGTACTAAGCTTCAATAAACTGGCGCAACATTACTATGACAAGGAAGAATACAATGAAAAATAAGCGCATTGGATTGGCACTTGCAACCACATTCATGTCATCGCTATCCCTAGCGGGAGAGCACATCATTTACGAACTGGATGGGCAAGCCTACGAAGGTTATTGGTCTAAAACCGACAATACTGCACCTCTCGTCCTGTTAGTACATGATTGGGATGGGCTTACTGAATACGAAGAAGAACGTGCAGAGATGCTCAACACCATGGGCTACAACGTCTTTGCTGTTGATCTTTTCGGGCAAGATGTTAGACCGACAAAAGTCGAAGACAAAAAACAGCACACGGGTGAGCTTTATAAAGACCGAGCAAAGCTTCAGGCTCTGATGAATGCCGGACTTGCTGAAGCGGGAAAGCTGGGCGGGAACCTTGATAATACCGTCGTCATGGGGTACTGCTTTGGAGGTGCTGCGGTCTTAGAATCTGCCAGAGCAGGGATGACAGCAAAAGGCTTTGTCACGTTCCATGGTGGCCTGCAAACACCGAAAGGACAAAACTACGCGCAAACTAAAGCGCCAATCATGGTTCTTCATGGTACGGCAGATGCCGCAATCCCTATGTCCCAATTTGCGGATTTAGCGGTCGAATTAGAACAGAACAACATCTCACACGAAATGATCACATACAGTGGCGCTCCTCATGCTTTCACCGTCTTTGGTTCAAAAAATTATCGAGAAGACGCAGATAAAAAATCTTGGATGGCGTTTTCAGAGTTTCTAGTCGCGAAAACGGGTAAATAACAAAGAAAAAAGGTCAGGCTCTTAGGAGTCTGACCTTTTATTTAAGGGGCTATTTTAAGACCGGTTTTACTTAGGCTGGATTTTTTGCCTTAAATAAAATGGCATACATTACCGGGATAAATACCAGTGTTAGAACGGTTGCAAAACCCAAACCGAACATCACAGTGATTGACATATTGACAAAGAATACGTCTCCAAGTAACGGAATCATACCTAGAATAGTCGTACACGCTGCTAGCATTACCGGTCTCATCCGAGAGATCGAAGAGTCAATAATCGCATCATATACTGGCTTTTCCTCCGCCTGCATATCAATTTCTTCCAGCAAAACTATCGCATTCTTGATCAACAAGCCTATCAAGCTAAGTGCGCCCAATAACGCCATAAAATCAAACGCGCCATCAAGTAGCAGTAGGCCTGCGGTAATACCAATAATCGCCAACGGTACCGTGATCCAAATGATCAATGGCTGTTTAACTTTACCAAACAGTAATACCACGACAATAATCATCATGATAAAAGACACTGGTATCGCACTAAACAACGCGCCTTGCGCTTCAGCTGAATCTTCGTACTCACCACCCCAGTCCATCGTATAACCTGGTGGTAATTCTATCGCTTCAATCTGAGGCTTCAGGCGATCAAATAACGGTGCAGCAAGTTCACCCGTTGGGTTAGCTGACGCTATAATCGTCGTTAGTCGATCACGACCACGAATCATCGCATCTTCCCAAACGGTCTCAAATGCCACAACCACCTGCGCAATAGGCACCGTTTTTTCTAGTACTGGACTATAAACCTGCGCATCCATCAATTGAGCCACGTTTTGGCGCTCACTGGCATCCGTACGGAAGTAAATCGGCAGTAATCTTACACCATCACGATAAATACCAACTTGAGAGCCTTCACTCGCGGCACGTAAAGAGGCGGTCAGTTCAGTGCGCGTAATACCCAGTTGACGAGCCACCTGTTCATTAAAGATAGGCTTAATTAGCTTAACTGGCTGTCTCCAGTCATTACGCACTTCTTTCGCTTCAGGATCGGCAAGCATAATCGCTTCAGCTTGCGAGGATAGGTCACGTAGCACAGCCGGATCTGGTCCCGCAAATCGAGCTTCAATTTTAGAGTCTCGTCCCGGACCTATCCGCAAACTCTTAATTTTTGGTTCGATGCTATCGATATTGTCCGTCATAAACTTATCAATGTCCGCTTGCAACGCAGCGATCATTTCACGGTTTTCAGTACGAACGATAACTTGACCATACGCTTTTGTTGTATCTTGCGGCGTATAAACTAATGAGAAACGCGATGCCCCGCCACCAATAAAGGTCGCCGTCCATTCAACACCTTCTTGTTCACGGATAAACTCCGCGACTTTTAAGGTGTCATCACGCGTTTGACGTATATCGCTGCCTTCCACTTCCCAAACATCGACAAAGAACATCGGTGTATTCGCATTCGGGAAAAAGGCGCTTTTTACAAACCCAAAGCCCCAGACCGACGCAACAAACATCGCGAGGATAATACTAATGGTCAGCGCACGCTGTTTAAGAGCAAACTGCAGTACACTTTTATAAATAACGAAACCAGCACCCGCGTATGGGTCTTTTTCTTCTTCACCCTCTTTACGATCTTCCTTCTTAAGAAGCAACGCACACAGTAGTGGTGTTGTTGATACTGCCGTCACCCAACTCAGTGATAGGGAAATCAAAATAACGTAGAACAGTGAGCGAGTAAATTCGCCGGTATTACTTTGAGACATACCGATAGCAGCAAACGCTAGAATACCTACAGCGGTACCACCTAATAGCGCCCAACCATTGGCTCCAACGACTTCTCCCGCCGCTTTCATCGCAGGTACACCACGTTTAATACGGATCATCATCCCTTCGGCAACCACGATGGCGTTATCCACCAGCATCCCGAGGGCTATGATCAAGGCCCCGAGAGAGATCCTCTGAAGCTCGATTCCATAGAGGTGCATAATAGCCAGCGTACCCGCCACTGTGATCACAAGAACGGCACCAATGATCAGGCCAACTCTCAGTCCCATAAAGGCCAGTAACACCACGACCACGATGATAAGGGCTTCAACCGTGTTGGTCACAAAGCCCGCCACAGAAGCATCCACTTCTTGCGGCTGGTTATAGATAATATCAAGGTTCATACCTAGAGGAATTTGGTTCTCTAAGCTCTTAATTTTATCATTAATTAAGCCACCAACTTCAACCACGTTTTTACCGCTTAGCATTGAGATGCCGACGGTAAGTGAAGGCTTACCATTAAAGTAAATGAGCTTCGACGGCTCTTCTTTATATTCTCGAGTTACTTCAGCGATGTCGCCCAAGCGAATAAGCTTCTTGTCGTCACTTGCAATCAGCAGATCTTCAATCTCACTCACGTGTTTGAAGCTACCCGTTGGTTCAATTCGAATAAACTCGGGACCAACTCGAAAACGCCCTGAGTCTGACACTAAGTTTTGAGAGCTCAACAGATTTTCAATGGTCGCCATGTCAATGCCAAGCTTCGCCATTTTGGTGCGAGACATTTGGACATAGACCACTTCTTGCTGATCGCCATCAATCGATACTTTACGTACCCCTGGAACGAGTACTAATTGCTTCTTAAGATTGTCCGCAACATCTTTTAGCTCACGAAAACTGTAGCCTTCACCGTTCAGCGCTAAAAACCCGCCATATACATCGGCAAAATCATCAATGATCTGTGGCTCACCGGCTCCGGGAGGAAGCTTGTGCTTGTTGTCGGCGATCTTTCGTCTAAGTTCATCATAAATACCCGGCATTTCTGCAGACGTGTACTCATCTTTGAACTCAATCGTTATATCAGACAGTCCTTCTCGGGTAACGGAACGTTTGATACGCTTCACCTGCCCTAACAAACGCACCGCATCTTCAATATGATACGTGACCTCGTCATAGACTTCTTGTGGCGATGCGCCCGGATAAGTCGTGATAATCTTGGCTTCTTTAATGGTAAACGCTGGATCTTCCAGCTTCCCCATTTCAAAATATGCCAGAACACCACCAACCGTCATTAGCAGCACTAATAGCCAGCTATTGACTTTATTCTTTACTGAATACTCACCTAAATTCATAAAACATCTCTTCTCGCTGAGTCGACAGTTATTGAGCTTGATCGATTTCCGGCATCAGGCTTACTTCCATTCCTTCATTCAAGAATGGAACGCCTACCGTTACAATGCGCTCACCCATTTCTAAGCCCGATAAGACCGTGATGCGATCACCTGCCATTGTCGACACTTCAATTTGCTTAGGGGAAACCGTGTTGTCCTCGCCTACTACCCAGACCGTTGGGTTATGAGCGTTATCACTGACGACAGCCGTACTTGGAACCTGAATAGCCCCTTTGGTGTCATTAAGATTGGAGAAGTCTGCGGTCACATACCCCGTCATACCAGGAAGAATATTTTGATCACTTGGTGCTTCAAGCGTTACCGTCACTTCAAATGTCTGGGTATCGGAATCTGCTTTAGAGGACACCTCTGTGATCTCGACTGGGTACGGTTTTTCACGAGCTAGGTCAAAATAGGCAAAAACCGGAATTTCAACAGGGTCATCTGTTTGCTCATCACGAATTTCTCTCACCAATTTTTCTGGTACCGCAAATTTTAGCTCAAGTGTATTAAGATTTTGGAATGAGAAAACCACTTGCTTCGCTTCGACGTTTTCAAAGTTTTGAATACTACGTTGTGCAACAAAGCCATCAAAAGGGGCGACAAGCTTGGTATAGCTAAGCTGCGTTTTGGCGTTATCGTAGCCAGCTTGGGCTTTCGTTAAGTCTGCTCGAATTTGTTCGTAATCTTTTTTCGAAATAAAGTTATCTTTAATTAGCTCTTTCGCTCGCTTAAAGTCAGCTTGCAAGCGCTGCAATGTCGCTTTGGCGTCTCTCACCGCTAATTTAAAACGAGTATCATCTAACGTGGCAAGGACGGTGCCTTTCTTCACATCATCGCCTTCCTTTGCTGGAAGACTATCGATCTTACCCGACACTCTAAAAGCCATCTCTGCACGATCAGACGCTAAGACTCGTGCAGGGAATTCACGAACCATGCTTTGATTCTCTAACCCAATAACTATCGTTTTTACTGGACGTACAACTGGAGCTTCAACTGTCTTCTCTGCCTCTGGGCTACACCCAGTCAATGCAACGCCAATTAGCGCCGTCAGAGTAAGAACACGTAAATGAGTTTTCATAACAACCACCCAACATAAAAATTTATAAAAGTTAAGACTATTATAGGCTAACAAAATCAATAACTACTTAATGGTACAAGTTACATCAAGCCAAGCAAAAAGCAACATTGTGGACACAAAAACTCAACCTGAAATATCAGTAATTGAGTAAAAGTACCGATTGCAACCCATAGCCCCTATAAGACCTATTTCTTAACGTAAGTTCATTATTCTTGGTTTTTTTTTACATTACATTGAACCGGAAAATATGTATCCCATACTAATAAGTACAATCAATAATCGTACACACTGTATGAATAGCTATTTAGTCAAGTGGATAGTCGCTGTAACCTTTCTGATTATTTTTACAGCATGGATGTTGCACCGTTTTAACTCGCCTTTAACTCTTCATCAACTTGAGGGGCATGAACATCATTCGCTTGCTGATACACTGGATACACAACCCACCCCACTCATTTCTCCTATTGAAGTCACTCAACTAAACATTAGAGAGAAAAAAATTGCTAAGATCGGCCTTCAATTATTTATCGATCCCAATTTGTCATCTGACGGTCAAATCAGTTGCGAATCTTGTCACCATATCTTCGATAATGGAGCAGAAAACACTAAAGTCTCAACGGGTGTAAAAGGAGCAGGAGTTAGGAATTCTCCGACAGTGTTTAACATCACAAACAACACGCGATTTTTTTGGGATGGCAGAGCGTCAAGTCTGGAGCATCAAATGGATGGACCCGTTCATAATCCACTAGAGATGGATACGAACTGGGATAACATCATCGATTACGTCGAATCCACACCACATTACCGTAATCAGTTTGACATTGTTTGGAATGGGGAAATAAACCTAGCCAATATTAAAACATCTCTCGTTACCTTTATGAGCGCTCTAAGCACTCCGGATGCCCCGTTTGACCATTATTTAAAAGGCAATAAGATTGCCATCGAGCCGATAGCAGAAAAAGGCTGGCAAAAGTTTCAGTCCTTGGGCTGTATTGTATGTCATCAAGGTACGAATGTTGGCGGTAACTTATTTCAAAAATTTGGCAATATAGAACAGACCCCTCATCAAAACCAAGACTTAGGGCGATACAACGTAACGGGTATTGAGATTGACAAAAATGTATTTCGCGTTCCAAGCCTTCGTAACGTGGCAAAAACACCGCCCTACTTTCACGACGGACGAAGCTTAACGCTAGAAGATGCCATCATTACCATGGCAAAGGTTCAACTTGGTCAAGAGTTAGATGCAATCACCGTCATAGAGATAAGCGCATTTTTACACTCGCTTTCCGCCCCACCTCCACCCTATCTCGAGGAGTTATCTCAAGGAGCTACCCAATGAAGAGCCGACTGCTGACAAAACGTAGAGCCGAATTTCTTTACATCACGGTCATTTTTCTTTCAGCATTGTGGCTCATCGTCAGTGCCGTTAGCACTTACGTCAGCGATTCATATCAAAAAGCGTTTCTCTCCCTATCGCAGAACATTACCCATAGCCTCGAAGAAATATATTCTTTCGAATATAGTACGACTAAGACCTACGATAGGTTTTCAAATGAGTTAGTCGAATTAGAGCGACTTTCTGAACAGCTCTATGACAACATGAAAGCAAACAGCCAAGGCTACCCCTCTTTTATCAGCCCAATACCAACCGAAAGCGTCTCATATGCACAAAGTGTGAAAAACAACGTTCTCATTTTCACTCAACGACTTGAACGTCTGCTGAGCGCAAAAGTGTCGTTGGAGTATTCGAGTAACACCCTTAAGGCCCTAAAAAATAACCTAATGTCCAACACGTATTCAGCCGAAGACAAACTCGCCATTTATCAATACCTCGACTTAGCACAATCGATCGCTGTCATTCCAAATGAACTCCAACAGAACAATGACCTGCTAGCACTTGATGGGTATATCAAGCTTCATAATAGAGTTCAAAATAGTATCCGCTTGGAGAAACAGGCGCTGGTCGATAGTGAAATTCATGTTCTCATGAATGAAACCAATAATTTTTGGCTTGAGCGCTCACTATCAACTAAAGTTCATATTTCCATTGCTTTAATATTATTAATACTATCAATAGGTTGTTATCTATATCGAAAACAACAGATACAACAATATAGAGAACGGAAGTTAATCGCCGATCTTCTCGTTAAAGAAAAAGAACGTTCTCACCTCGCTATGGTTGTTGAACACGCAAGTGATGCGATCATCATAACGGATAAACAAGGCTATACCTCCTGGGTCAACGCAGCATTCGAAACAATATCCGGATTCAGCCTCAATGAGGTAATCGGTAAAAAGCCCGGTGACATTTTACAAGGGGAAGGTACCTCGCTAAGCGAAGTTCGTCGTATCTCAAAAGAACTGAAACTTGGAAATACTGTCAAATCAGAACTCATCAATTATCACAAAAATGGGCAACCGTATTGGATCGATATTGTCATCACTCCAATTCTCAATGCAGATAACCAAATTGAACAGTTTATTGCTGTCGAGCGTGACAGCGGTGAACGTAAACAACTTCAAAAAAGCCTAGAGCACGCCGTTGAACGAGCGGATGCTTCCAATCAAGCAAAGTCAACATTCCTAGCCACTATGAGCCATGAGTTACGCACACCACTCAACGGCATTCTAGGAATGGCCCAGATTCTTGAATCTTCGGTAACCAATGCTCAGCACCAACAACAACTGCATATTCTCCTAGAATCAGGCAATCACTTACTCTCATTACTCAATGATATTCTCGATATTTCAAAGATTGAAGAAGGTAAGCTAGAACTCGAGGTTTTAGACTTTTCTATCGAAGATATTTGCGACCCAATAGTCAGTACTTATACTTCTCTTTGCAAAGAAAAAGGCATTAGTTTTCATTTAATTAATCAACTGTCACCCGGAAAATCGTACCGCGGTGACAAATCTAGAATTCGCCAAATCATATTTAATCTACTCAGCAACTCTGTCAAATTCACTGAAACAGGTAGTGTCACCATCACCTTAAGTCAAGATACCCCCTCTACCATTGACGTTGCTTCTCGTCCTAATAATCAATCCAATATTGAAACACTCGTCATTGCAATTAGCGATACCGGGATTGGTATCCCCAACGACCGCTTGAAATCCATATTCGATCCTTTTATTCAAGCGGAATCATCAACAACTCGACAGTTTGGAGGGACTGGATTGGGGCTAGCGATTGTCAAACAACTCGCGAATTTAATGGGAGGCGATGTCAATGTCACCAGTACTTTCGGTAAGGGAAGCGTCTTCTCCGTAAACCTAAAACTGATGCCAATTCAGGCTGTTCAAGCCACTAAAGAAAAAAGCGTGTCTCTTGACGACCAAGCAATTGCCTGTTCGCTGAACATTCTTCTTGTCGAGGATAATAAGGTCAATGCGTTGGTGGCAAAAACGTTTTGTACCAAACAAGGCCATCAAGTTGATGTCGCCCAAAATGGCGAGATTGCGGTTGAACGTGTCCAAAACAGTGCTTACGACTTGATCATTATGGATAACCATATGCCTGTGATGGATGGTATTGAGGCCACTAGAATCATTCGACAGCAACTCAAATGCAATACTGTTATTTTTGGATGTACGGCAGATGTATTTAAAGAAGCCCATGATAATTTCATGGCAGCAGGTGCGAACCATATTCTAACAAAACCGTTGCAAAAAGAGAGCTTTATCGACGCACTTCAGCGCTTTCGTCATCAATTGATGATTCCGTCCAAGGAGAATACTCATCCAAATATTCTGCACTTAATTAGGCATGACGTCACTAAACTGGATGGGATTAGCAACACCGAAGCTGAACTGCGGATGACGTCGCATTCACACTTAGGGAACCCAATTGATATTCCTCAAATCACCCAATTTAAAAATGTGGCCGAAAAGTGTCTCGACGTATTAGTAAAAGTTTACCCTGAAAAATCCATACCAGAAATATTAGCATCTCTCACATCGCTACAGAGTGAAATTAGCGAACTCAACCTCAGTTTGGTTGAAAGTAAGCTCGCTACGCTGACCGCTCTTCTTGAAAGCGGTCAACAACCTAGTCTCAATGATATGCAGTCCCTCATTAATTTGGTTGAAGTCAATATTCACCAAGCCATACGGATTCTTGATCAACAAAATATGCAAGAGAACAGGTCTGATTTACTGGCTATTACCCCGCAAAAAAAAACATATTGATGGATAGCAATCTCACAATTATATTATCAACGACTACCCAAGCCGATTAAGCTCGCCTATCCTGCAATCATCTAAAACTGCTTTGGTACACTATCCTTGAGCCTGTATAAGCTAAAAGCGATCGTATTTGATTTAGACAACACTCTCATATCTTCAGATATCAACTTTGTTCAGCTACGCCAACATCTTAATTGCCCACAAGATCGTGATCTACTCAAACATTTGGAGCAGTTTGATCGTCAAGAACAAAATCGATTATCCAACATCATTCGAGAATGCGAAATTAAAGATGCGGTAAACAGTACTCTGATGCCTGGCGCGGTAGAGTTGATTCGTTGGCTAAAGCAAAAACGATATTATACTGGCGTGGTGACTCGAAACTGTCGTCAGGCGGCGATGACCAAAATTACCACTCATCGCTTGCCCATCGAACATTTGCTCACAAGAGAGGAGTTTGCTCCTAAACCAGCTCCTGACGCGTTATATCACCTCATGAATCAGTGGCAACTTGCCCCACAAGAAATACTTTATGTAGGTGACCATTACTACGACATTGCAACAGCCCAAAACGCGGGGTGTCAAAGCTGTTTCATTGCTAACGATAACATTGAAGTGGGTATACCTCATGAGGCTAACTTTTCTTTTCCATCACTCAAAGGGCTGCTCGAGTGGCTCAAAGCGCGTTAACGTGATTTAGAGTCACTTATAGTCGAACCCTAGTCTCGCGTATTATCTAATCTCGCTTATATTGATACATAGCTTTATCAGCACGATCTAAAAGCTCGTTATGATCGATATCTTCCAACGGTGAACAAGAGACAACCCCAACACTATAACCCAGTTTGTAAATACGAGGATGGGCACTGTTAAACTTCATAATCTCTTCGTCAAATCGGGTCATAGGATAGCGGGCGTCCACTCCGGTCGTGCCCGACATTAGGACCGCAAATTCATCTCCGCCAATACGAGCTATCACATCAGAATCTCTAAAGTTATCAATTAACAATCGAGAAAAAGAGGTCAGCGCATCATCACCGATAGAGTGACCTAACGTATCGTTGATCCGCTTAAAATCGTTCAAATCAAAATACGCTAAACTGTAGGGCTCCATGAGAAACCGACACTTACTGATCACCTTATTTGCGAGTTCATTAAAACCGCGGCGGTTTGAGATCTGGGTCAATTCATCAATGGTGGAGTTTAGATTAGCAACGAGTTCACCTTCTGCCAGTTTGGCGAGATCAATTAAGTCGTGTACTTCTTGATCGGTAAAGTGGCGCGGTTCACGAGCTATAATACACAAGGTTCCAATTTTAGCGCCCTCCGCCAGCTTCAGTGGCACGCCCGCATAAAAACGTATGTTAGGCTCACCTTTCACCAATGGGTTATCCCAGAAGCGACGATCCGCCAATGCGTCCGGAACGATAAATGGCTCATCACCTAGTATCGCGTGACCACAAAATGAAATATCTCGATGAGTTTCGGTAGCATCAATCCCAACCCCTGATTTAAACCACTGCCGCTGTTCATCAATCAAACTGACTAGTGCTATATCGACGTTAAACATACGTTTAGCCAAGCGAGTCACCCGATCAAAACGCTCTTCTCGCGGGGTATCTAAGATCTTGAGCTGGCGAAGAAGATGGATTCTATAGTCTTCGTTAGCAGGAATAGGTGGTGGTTGCATGACATCATGATTCTCTTAGCCTTCATTCATTTAAAACTAGTCGATATGTGCTCTATTTCCACTTGGATGTCAGCGGAAACAAGCAGCACAACCCGTATTTCAGACCGTTATTACAAACCAAATGATAGGTATATAGGTATATAGGTATATAGGTATATAGGTATATAGGTATATAGGTAGATTTTCACGGATTCCCTGAAATTACCCCATTCAACTTAGAAGTCCTCCTCCCCTAACTCTTGATCAAAAAGCGCCCCTCGATAGGAGCGCTCAAATTAATACCAGTTAAACAACGCGCTACTTATTGGCTAACGCATGAAGCAACCTTTCTGTTGGGACTGTAATCGCAACAATCGTCTCATCTTTGATTACCGCTACCGCATCGATCATCTTCTGATACTCTCTAACATCCGCCGACGAAAGCGTGTCTTGATTGCGTGCGCGCTCGATCAACGTCTGTCCTAGCTGCGCGATGCTCACCGTCGATTGTGCTACATCAACCGTATCGATAGAAGCGATGTTATTAGCAAAAATCGTGGCTGAAGTTTCAGCTGCCGCCGCAACTTTGACATAGTGCAGTTCTAATCCATCTAGTGCGGTTTTATCACCCAATTGATAGGCTTGTACTAAATCGTTCATTTCATAGACGGCATAACTTTCTACCGCGAGTGCATCGGCAAAACGGTTTAGACGCTCATGTTGATTATACAAATCACCTGGCGTTTCAGTTTGAATCCACTTCTCCCAGTTACGTGCATAATATTGAGCTGGTTCGGTGTAGTCAGCCAGAGTCAGCAAAGGCTGTGGATTTGCACCGTTAGCCAGTCTTTCAATTAGCACTCGTGCATTGGCATGATGACGCATTCCTACCGAGATCTCAGACCATGTATCGATCGCACGCATACGCTTATACATACTTGCTTCATCAGTCAACGTTTCGTCCGACCATAAACGTTCTGCAATAACATAGCTACGAGGCCAGATGCGATTCTCAACCGTTAGTGAGTTATAGTTCTCACCCCATACCGTAATTTCACCACCAAGAATTAGGGCCTTTTCATCATCGGTAAGCTCTGCTGGGTAGCCACCAGTTGGAGCCGGAATTGACGAGCCTTCTTTAGCAGAAGAAGCCACAATCTTACCGGTAGTCGGCCAACGAACATTACCAATTAACTGGTAGCTTCCTTCAGCCAACTGCTCACCTGACAGATTAAGATTAAATTCGGTATACGACATAAAGTTGTCAAAGTGACCACGGAAGCTTTCCCCTGGTGTGTACTCGATGATGTTAACTTCAGTACGTGATTTACCATTGTAGTCTGTGAATGCACGAACTTTGCCGTCTTTTGCTTGAATGATGGTCAGTAGACCTTTACGTGGGCCACCTTTGGTGCGCGGTTTTTCCCATTGGTAACTAACGAAACGTTCACCTTCATGAAGCTGATCATCCACGGTAATGCCTTGAGGCATTGGATCATTTCGATAATGGTAACTCGTTGGTTGTGGTTGATCTAGGTAGTAACCTGTTGATAGTAGACCTTGGTAACCTTCTTGTGCTGCGCGACCAATACTATCGTGGCCACGCCAACTTTGGATCACGATGGATTTTGGTAAATCTTTATGCCAAATCTCATCCCAACCAGACATTTTTTTGCCTCGTTGCTCTAGCATCTTTTCAACTTTCGCGTTCAAGTAAGATTGTAAACCACGTTCACCATCCAACTTATTTTCTTTGATAAACGCTTGAATCGACGGATTTTCTTGCCATTGCTTATAATTTGGCTCATCACCACCAATATGGAAGTACTCATCTGGGAATAGCTCAACTACCTCATCAAACACACTCTCTAACATCACGTACAAGTCAGGGTTAGTCGGATCCATTAGCGGTTCGAATACCCCCCACTCTCTTTGCTGTTCATAGCTTTGTTCACCCATACCAGACATTAAGTTTGGATAAGCGTGAGCGACAGCGGAAGCATGGCCTGGCAACGAGATTTCTGGAATAACACGAATACCACGCTGACGCGCATACTCAACGACATGGCGAATGTCATCTTTGGTGTAGTAATCACCATCGGTGGTGTCTTCCCACAGCTTTGTGTAGTTGTCGAGTTGAATACGTATGCCCTGATCATCCCATAGGTGCCAATGGAACACGTTCATTTTTGCCGATGCCATCGCATCAAGCTGTCGTAAAATAACCTCCATTTCAACAAAGTGACGAGATGTATCATAAGAAACCCCTCGCCAAGGGAAACGCGGTGCATCGTCAATATTTACTTCCGGTACGTGGTAGCCTTTTGCATCCGTGACAACAAGCTGAAGCAATGTTTCAATACCTCGGATTGCCCCGTAAGGACGATTAGCCTTTAATGTAATTTGACCATTTTTCGCGACTAGCTGGTAGGACTCATCAGCATCCATATCTTGCACATCATTTTGAGGTGCATCCGCAATATCAATAACAAACGTTGCCGAACTCTCAGAATCCGCGTTCCAATTTAAGGTAGGCAAACCGGTTTGTCTTTCTAGACGTTCAATGAATCGCTTAGCGGTAAAGTCAACTCGATCAGAACGATAACCTTTAATATAAACACTAAAATCTTTTGTTAGCTCAACTTGACCTGTGCCTAATTCTACTGATTGTGGGTAAGGCATCAAATTTAGGTCGGTATTAGGCGCAGCGGCCCATGCTGTTGCTGACATCAATGAACCCGCAACGAGCAGTGATAAAACATTCTTTTTCATTCTTAGTTCCTTAGAATACAAAGTTTAATCCAATTCTATAGCGCCATTCCGTCTCGCCAGTATTTGGCGCTGGAATATAAATATTTTTATCAGCATCAACAATTTCAGCATACGGTCTCATGAAACTAGAGTATTTATATAAAAATTTAAACGTATGCTCTCTCGCAGTTTGCTTACCATTAGCGAGCTCACCAGGGTGATTCGTTATTTGGTCGAAATAGGTATAGGCATAAGAGAACGTATACTTATCCGTGTTATATCCTGTCCACATATCGTAACGGTTTCGACGGATAGTTTCGTTTTCTCCTGCTGCATTTTTAGCTTCTGCACTTGAAAAGTCATATCGATAACGTCCGTGAATAAAGAATCCACTGTCAAAGTTATAATTTAACTTTAGATACGGCATATAAAAGGTATTTGAACTCATAAAGTTCATGGTTAAACCGGGATTTAGAACGAAGTTATCATTGACAGCATAGGTGTAATAGTTGGTAATTTCTGTATTCGACAAACGTAAGTTACTGCCAAAGCTATCGCCGTAAGTCCCGTGGTTCACATTGGTCAGCATCTCAATACCATAGCCGTTATCAAAATGGTGGCCTAAAATAACTCGGCTACGATGGCGGTCTGACGGATCTCGGTATTCGTGTCTTAGATCAAGATACGTAGTTGCAGAATATGCTGAAGAGGACATTAATATAAGTAACGCAGAAGGTATGATTTTATTCATAATAAGTTTCTATTAAATTTGAGTTGTGACGTGCCATATTGAATTCACACGACAAATGCCATCACAAAAAATGTTTCGCATATAATACAGCTGTATAAATTATAGCAACTGCATTACCTGATTTATTATTTAGATATTTTTATTCGAGCTATTTAACACAATTAACGGCGTCTTGAATTAGGTTCGACAATTCATCCCATTTCTCGTCATCAATTAATTGTGGTGACACCATCCACGTACCACCACAACAGTGCACGCGATCAATGGCGAGATAATCATTAATATTTGATTTACTGATACCACCAGTTGGCATAAAGGCGACCTCTCCATAAGGCGCTAACAACGATTTAATCATTGGTAAGCCACCTGAAGCCTCGGCTGGGAAAAACTTCAAAAAGCTCAATCCCAACTCTAATGCTTGCTCTACCTGACTCGGGTTATTAACCCCTGGGACGATGGCAATACCTTTTTCTTGGCAGTACTTAACGGTTGTCGGGTTCAGGCCGGGAGCAACAATGAACTCAGCTCCGGAATCTATCGCGGTATCGACTTGCTCAGTCGTCAGCACCGTACCCGCACCAATGCATAGCTCAGGATAGGCTGCTCTCATTGCTCGGATTGCGTCAGCAGCGGCTTCCGTTCTAAATGTGACTTCTGCAACTGGTAAGCCATTTTCAACCAATACTTTTGCCAACGGGATAGCTTGTTCAACATGGTTAATTTGAATAACGGGTATTACTTTAAATTGTTTTAGTTTATCTATTAACGACATGACACTTCTCTTATATTAAATGGTCCATAGCACCCAACGGAATAACGGCACCAGGGTGTTGAATAACCGTAGACGCCAATTTGTGCCCTAATAACGCGGCATCATCGCCACTTTCACCTGTCAATCGAGCCGCTAAATATCCAGCGGCAAACGAATCCCCAGCTGCGCACGTGTCGACTACGTTTGCAACGAGGGTCGCAGCAACATAGCTTGCCGTTGGAGCGTCTGACTGCAAATCTGCAACAACCTTGCACGGCTCATGCCCACGCTTAATCACAAGCTCTGATACACCTAAACGTTGACAACGACTCTCTACCGACTCCTCGTTACCCCAAATCATCACGTCGTCATCTTCTGTCATTAACGCGATATCAACATGTGGCAATATGGCTTGGTACCAGTGTTTGGCTTCTGCAGTGCTCCAGAGTTGTGGACGAAAGTTATTATCAAAAATCACTTTCCCGCCACGAGATTTAAAAGACGTGATTGCGGAAAGTAATCGCTCTCTCGCGGAGTCATCAAGAATCGCAATACTGATTCCACTGACATAGAAAGCATCAAATTGATTAGTCGCCAATGCGATCTCTAATTTTGTCGCTACCAAAGAAAAATAATGCCTTGCTGCGCTGTTTTCTCGCCAGTACAGAAAGGTTCGTTCACCTGACGCATCGGTTTCGACCAGATATAATCCAGGTTGTTTACCAACTATGGTTTCTACCAAATTCGTTTCAATCTGTTCATCTTGCCAATGTGACTTCATGTCAGATGAAAGCTGATCATCACCCAGACCAGTAGCATAAGAAACTTGAATGCCTCTTCGCTGGCCGAGTCGAGCCAGATATAGAGCCGTATTCAACGTGTCACCACCGAATGTTTTTCTCAGCGGTTCACCACTAAGCTCAACCATGCACTCGCCAAAAAACGCTATTTTCATGTTTATACCTTGGGAAAAATAGCTTAGGAGCATTACCTAAGATAAATAGGTGAAAAATATGGAGCGTCTTGCAACGCTCCATTCCGCTTAATTACTCTGTCACAGGAGATGACTTAATTGTGGAGCCAGAAGTATCACTCAGTTCCATTTGCGCTCTTTCCGCATCGAGCATCGCTTGCGCTTGCTCAGGAGTCACCGTATTAGCAGGAGTGAGCAAACTCACAACCACACCGGCTAGCGTCGCCACTAACACAGAAGGAATAACCGGGTTGCCCCAATACGTTGTCAATGTTGGGCTTAGCATTACTGTGAATGATGCACATGACGCACCTATCAAAGTCGCGATGGCACCTTGCCAGTTATAACGCTTCCAGAAACGTCCTAGCATGCCGCAGACAAACATCCCAGACATTACGGTTGAAATCATTTTCGTGATGTAGCCAATGATATCGTTTGAAGTTAACGCGAATAACAGTGCAAAACCAATGACAACAATCAGCGCTAAACGAGAATAATTCAGCATGGATTCTTTGTTAGGCATACGACCAGTAAACATCACGTACACATCACGAAGAAGAATCGACACACCGGCAATAGCATCAGAGCTCGCACTCGACATCGTAGCCGAAAGACCTGCAATCAATACAATCATGCCTACGCCGACTGGCAATACCGTCGCAGCTACATAAGGGAATGAAAAGTTCGGGTTTTCTAGCGATGGGTCAATCGCATGAGCAGCCATACCAATAATGGCAGGAATGATGGAGAAGAATAGATACAGCACACCAGACATTACAAATGAGCGGCGAATGGTAGAGACATCTTTACCTGAGTATATGCGCTGACGGAACGACGGCGTAGCCAATACACCAACACCAATCACAACCGCAAGTGAGACAGCAGGTACCACACCTAACTTTTCGATGGCTAAGAAACTTGTCGCGGCAGGGTCCATCGCAGCATAAAGGTTATCAAGACCACCAATGTATTGCACTGACATCACTGCCATTAAAATAAAGCCAACAAACAAAATAATCGCTTGAATGGTATCGGTCCAAACCACAGCCGTGTAACCACCAATGACGACGTAAATCGTAAAGGCTGCGGCAATAATCACTTTGGCAACGTTTAAATCAATATCAGCGATCCATGCGAGATACATCCCGCCACCAAGAATATGGGCACCCAACCAACCAATAGAGGCGATAAAAATCAGCACACCAACCACATTTTTCACCACGCGATTGGCGCCAACGTAATACGCCAGTTCTTCACTCATGGTCATGAAATTGAGTTTACGTACAGGGGCAAACCATAGAGCTAACAGTAAAATACCTAACGCACCACCAATGCCATACAAAGCACCCGCCCAACCGTTAGCATAACCAAAGCCGACCGCGCCCATACTTGAGCCGGTTCCTACCATGGTGGCAACCGTGGTACCTAAAACAAGAAACAAAGGTAAGCCGCGGCCACCTAAAAGGAAGTCTTCCCCAGATTTTTGATTACGTGATACAAACCACCCTAACCAAATAAGAAAACACACATATATTCCGAAACCAGTTAAAAAGAGTGTACTGTTCATTGAACATCTCCAAATATAATTGTGGCGTGCATTAACCACTTATTGTTTTACGTTATTATCTAAAAGTAACATTTATTGGTTGAATAATTTTAATTCAAAGTGAATTTTTATTGTTATGTGAAGGGCATCATCATGCCCTTCCAATGTTACTTAATATACTTCCCATTAATTATATTAATAGGAGTAACATCTAAGCACGATCTGAGCGATAGCAGGTCACGTCAACTTCTACTTTTACATCAACAACTAAGTCACAAACCATGCAGATACGAGCTGGAGGGTTCGCACCAAAAAACTCGCGGAATACTTTATTGAACGATTGGAAGTAACGAGAATCTGTCAGCACAACTTTAACATGCATCACATCCTCAAGGCCGTAGCCTGCTTCTTCCATAATGTCGACACAGTTTTGGATAGCAAGGCGAGACTGATCAATAATGCCCCCTTCGACCACTTCACCATCGGTCATTGGTGTTTGACCTGAAACATATAGAAAACCGCCCGCCTCTGTTGCTCTCGCAAACGGAAGATGCTGACCACCAGTACCCACTCCACCTTCAACACCGTAACGTTTAATAGTCATTTTAACTCCAAAATTTATACTTAATTACTTACCTAAATATTGATTGCATCAATATTACTCTTTATGTCGATAAATAAATCGACCAAACCTATTCTTTGCCACTTCTTTATTGCTATAGCTAATATGACCATTAACTAGAACACAATCTATTCCATCAGCAACTGATATTGGATCTTCAAATGTTGCCGTATCTTTAATTCGATTTTTATCAAATATTACTAAATCCGCAAATGCGCCTTTTTCGATTATTCCACGTTGCTTCAAATTATATCGCTGTGCAGACAACCCAGTCATTTTATGTACCGCTTCTTCAAGTGAGAATAGTTTTCTATCTCGACAATAATGACTCAGTACTTTTGGGAACGTCCCCCACAATCGAGGATGCGGATGAGGGTCATTTGGCAAACCATCAGAACCCACCATGGTCAAACGGTACTTAAGAACCCGCTCAACGTCCGCTTCATCCATACAATGATAAACCGCCCCGGCGGGTTGCAATGCCTTTGCCGCCTCAAGTAATGGTAAATCCATTTGTTTTGCGATGTCTTTTAGCATTTGCCCCGCAAACTTTGGTAACGCTTCTGACCACGTAATGAAAATATCAATTTCATCGGTTACTTGTTTAAGGTCAAGCGTCGAAGAGCTAGCAGAGTATGGATAGCAGTCACAAGAAACATCTTGATTTTTGACGGTTTCCTCCATCAACTCCAAAACCTCAACCGTTCTCCCCCAATTTCCCGCACCTGCGCACTTCAAGTGAGAAATGACAACAGGCACCTTGGCATGTTTACCGGTTTCAAAGGCCTCTTCCATCGCTTCTAAAATCGCCTCAAATTCGGTTCTCATGTGTGTGGTATAGATGCCACCATGATCGGCGAGTACTTCTGCGAGGCTCATGACTTCTTCAGCGGTCGCTTGTTTGGCACTGGCATAAGCTAAACCAGAACTCAGACCAAGTGCCCCTTGCTCTAACGCTTGCAAAAGCGTGGCTTTCATTGACAATAATTCGCTTTCACTTGCCTCACGAAGCAATTCATCCATGACGTTATTTCGTAACGTGGTGTGACCGACAAGTGCAGCAACGTTTACAGCTGGCTGTGCCGTCATTACGGCATCGGCATAATGCGCAAACGTTGGATACTTAAAATCCTTTTGTTGACCCAATAAATTCATTGGATCGGGTGGCTCATTCGCTAACACTGCCGGAGACGCACTAATGCCACAATTTCCCACAATCACAGTCGTCACACCCTGACTAATTTTAGGCAGACACTCTGGGTAGCGAATAACATTCGTGTCATCATGGGTATGAACGTCGATAAAACCAGGGCTGAGTACTTTTCCCTGCCCCTCAATAACATGCTTAGCTAACCCTGCATCCATTGGTGCAATCTCAGCAATTCGATCACCAAGAATTGCCACATCCGAAAAATACGCTTTAGAGCTCATTCCATCGACAATTTCTACGTTTTTTATAATGATGTCGAACAACATAGTCATCTCTCTTATTCCCATTCATTTCACGAAGCCTATGTTAGAAACTATCCTTAAACATTTCAGTGACCAAACACACAATTATCACCATGAAGTTTGATAGTTTCTAACACAACACTTAATATACTCCTAATCAAACCACTAAAAACAATAACTTACACTAAGTTATCTAACATTTTTTTGTCCGGGGGAAATATTATGAATGATAGAAACAATCACAAAACATTGGATTTCTCATCCATTAGAGGTATGAAAGGATTACCTATTACCACTCACCAGGAGCACCGTTACCACGTGACTAACGAGGACATTAGTTTGCCCGTTGCCGTCATCAATAAGCGAGCTCTAGAACACAACATGGACTGGATGCAACAATTTGCGATCCACCATAACGTAAAGCTATGTCCGCATGGGAAAACCACCATGACACCCGCGTTTTTTCAACAACAAAAGGAAAAAGGCGCTTGGGGGATTACCGTTGCCACCGCGCCACAAGCAGAAATAGCCGCTCACAGCGGTATGACCAATATTATTATGGCGAACCAGCTTGTCGGAAAAACCAATATGGCGATGATTTCTCGCCTAATCGAAGAGACGGAAAGCCAAGTCATATGCTGTGTTGATTCCCAAACCAACGTTGATCAACTCAATACCTTCTTTGCGGCAAAAGGCCAAACGATTAACGTCCTTATTGAGCTAGGCGTGGAAGGTGGTCGATGCGGGGTAAGAAGCCACGATGATGTCATGACGTTGGCGCAATACATCGAAGGTAAACCCAATGTCAAACTCGTTGGTATCGAAGTTTATGAAGGGGTGATTCATGGCGGAGATGAAGAACAACGAGTTCGTGACCTATTAACATCCACCATCCAATTAGGTCGCCAGTTACTCAGCGATAAGCTTCTTCCACCGCTACCCATTCTCACTGGAGCTGGGTCGGCATGGTATGACGTCGTTGCAGAAACGCTGGCAAACCTCGATGACTTTGAAGCCATCATTCGCCCTGGCTGTTATGTTATCCATGACACGGGTATTTATCTGGAAGCACAAGAAAAAGTCATGGCACGAGCGCAAAAAAATAGTGGTTTTGCCTGTGATTTAGGAGGTGACCTTACCTCTTCCCTTGAGGTCTGGGCTTACGTTATTTCAAGACCAGAACCCAATAAAGCCGTGGTTGGATTAGGTAAACGGGATGTCGCCTTTGACGCAGGACTGCCAACCGCTGAACGCCGCTATCGTAACGGGAAGGCACTACCGGTAAATGATATCACCACGACTAATGTCATGGATCAACATACATTTTTGGCGATTCCAACTGACTCAGATATCCAAGTTGGTGATATGATAGCGTTTTCAACTTCGCATCCATGCCTAACGTTTGACAAGTGGCGTTATATTGCCATCAGTAATGATGAACACGTTGTAGAACAATGGGTTGAAACGGCTTTCTAAGGAAAAAACTGTGAATGTAGACGTCGATATTATTTCGCAAATAACTGAGCGCTATAGCGCGCTTCGTGATGCAGAAAAAAAAGTAGCCGATTTAGTGATGGATGATGTCAGTAGTGCCGCTAACGCCAGCATCACCGAGTTAGCTCAACAGGCGAATGTCAGTGAAGCGACCATTACGCGCTTCGCAAAAGCGGTTGGATGTATCAATGTTCGTGATCTCAAGATTAAGCTTGCCCAGTCTCTCGCCGTTGGCCAGCGGTTCATTATTGAGCCACCCGATCATACTAGCCACCAAGGTATTTATGAGTCGATTAAACAAGCGCTCGACATCAACCGAGCGCTCATCAACGAGCAAGACATAACTCAAGCCGTAGCCATGCTTCACTCAGCAAGACAAGTCATTGCGATCGGTGTGGGTGGCGGGTCCACCATTACCTCCCAAGAACTACAACACCGCCTGTTTCGCTTAGGCTACCCGGTTGTTGCCTATAATGATGGTTTGCTAACTCGGATGGTCGCTGCAACCGCCGATCCTAATGACGTGATGGTGCTCATTTCAGCGACAGGACATACACCACAAGTGATTGAATCTGCAGTGATTGCAAAAGAATATGGTGTTAAATTGATCGCGATTACACCAGCCGATTCTCCATTGGCGAATACCTGCGACATAGTGCTGCCCATCATTCACCAAGAAACGGATTTTATTTATAAGCCATCCGCTTCTCGCTATGCCATGTTAGCGCTGGTCGACGTGCTTTCTATGGAGTTGGCGGTGAATCACAAACGTCGCTCCCGAGATCGCCTGCGACGGCTTAAACTGGCTCTTGATTCGCATCGAACAGGCAGTGATCGCCAACCTTTAGGTGACTAGCCGTGCTTATAGGCTTTATGCCAACCATGAGTATTAGGTAAATCCCGCAAATAATTCTAAAGCTGCATTCGTGCAGCTTTTTCGATCTTCTCACGACTCATGCGACCAATATCCGATTAACCAAAATACCCACTTTCACAGTATTAATACAAACCGTATTCAGTTGTTCATGTTTGATTCAGAATCAAAACGGTATGCTAGCCCCCTACTCGCTTTTTATCAGAGGTTACTATGAAAAACTTACTTATTACCATTAGCGCGTTGATCATTGGTTTCTTTGCGATGATATTCAGTTTGCTAATGGCAATCCCACTGGCCATCGCCGCATTTATTACTGGCAACCGTATTAAAAAGCAGATGGAACAGCAATTAAACAGCCAACCATTCCGCCAAGACGCCGCCCCTGGAGCGACTATCGAAGGTGAATATGAAAACGTCTCAACCAAATAGCCAGCCGCAGCGGTTAAAAGCACGGCACAGCCGAAAAATGGTTGCTTTTGTGTTTTATCTCGCGGTATTTATCAGCGCTGCAATCATGGGGTGCGACAACCGCACTCTGTCAGATTGGGATAATCAAAATACGCAGAAACTAACCACTCCTCAACCCCAATATTCAAATGAAATGACGCCACATCATCGCGTCATTTCACCCTCACCATCATTAATGGCGCTCCCTTTTTCTAGTATGCCGACAGGTAATTCTGGCGGTATTGCGTAGGGGTGATGCCGCGGTACTTTTTAAACATACGACTAAAACTTGTCAGGTTACGATAACCAAGACGAGCGGCGATCTGTTCAAAGGGCATCCCTAGAATAATCATATTTGCCGCTTCTCCTGAAAGAACAAAGCCGACAATCGACGTAAAATTCAACCCCGAAGATTGCAACCGCCGCTGCAATTGCTGCTCAGACAAAGATAGAAGACCAGACACCTTAGCTAAGGTCGGCAACCCAGAATGGCGTGCATAATTCACCACTTCATACAATACCTTCATATGATCTTGCGGATCAGGCATATTCAAATAGTTATCAAGATCGGCAAAACTCATCGATAATTTGTCTACCGCTATCGAGGGTACTTTACTTCCTTCAAGTCGCAGTTTATTGGGTAACCAGACTTCGACTTGATCGTGCCCCCACTCAATAGGACAGCCAAAATACGCCTGGTATTTTTGACTGTTCACCCGTGATCCCGGTATACAAATTCGATCAGGCGTAAATTGATTGCCCAGATACCGCATCAGTACGTTGCACATAAAATTAGCCACTCGAATGCCATCGTGCACTTTGCCCTGAGCTGAAATTGAGTCATTTAGATAGGTCCATTTAATCAACGGTCCGACAGCTTCCCCTCTAAAGAACGCGCCAGATTGGATACAGGTCACTCCAAAATTAATCCGACGAATAGCAGACGCCAATTCATGACCTGAAAAAAACCAACGGCTGATCGACCCCAACTGCTCAAGGTTCCCCCTACGAACCAAATTAAGAACGGCATCAGGATCACCTGTCAGCGCCTCGATATTTTCATAGTAGTGATTAAGAACTGAAACTGGGATTAACGTCATTGGCGAGTCAAACACCGAACTAGGAATGCCAAATGCGGTGGATCTAACACCATATGTGGCAAACAATCCTTCCATCAGCCCTTTCATCGCTATTGCCCGTACAAAGTGTACATTCTCAAACATGAGGGACTCCACACTCATCGATCTCATCAATTATTCATGATTCTTGATGAAATCAATCATTTTGTAAATCAATATTTCATCGTCGCATAGACTCTGCACTCTTCGTATGAACATGAGATCGAACAATGAGTTTATTAAGTGTCCCGTTTGTCGGGACTGGAGCCGATACCGCGTTGCACATTGTGTCTGCTGTAATGCTAATCACCACAATTGGTGCCGCTATTTACGGTTTCTGGAGAATTCATGAACTGCCTATTAACAAAGCTCATCGCCATGACCATCATCAATTAGGCTTAATCACCACACTCACTTGGATTGGCTTTGTTTGGCACTGGGTATGGGTCATCGCGGTTATCATCGCGTTTGTGGATATGGAAAAAGCCATCGTTCGTTTTAGAGATATTTGGTTAGACAACAAAGGCAACGAGGAGGACACAGCATGCTAGAGGGTTTAGCGGTATGGGCGCTATTTATATACTTACTACGATTAGTGGGTATGCCATGGAATAAACTTTCCAAAGGCTTTGCTTACATTGGCGGCGTCAGTTGGCTGCTTTTCGTTTGGGTTGGACTCATCAATTACACACCTATGGACTTATCCGGAGGATCCTTGGTACAAGCGCCACACATCCAATTACGCCCCGACTCTTCCAATGTCTCTGGGAAAATCATCAAGCTGCATATTAAGCCCAACCAACAATTAGACAAGGGACAATTAGTCTATGAAATTAACCCTAAGCCATATCAAATTGCTTATGACCAATCCCTTATTCAACGTGACATTGCAAAAGGCACCTATGACAGTGCCATTCAGGATGTTGACATCGCAGAATCCAATTATGACTCGATGCTAAAAAGTGTCCAGACATCAAAGAGTCAGCTGCGCTCTGCAACCGTTGAATATGAACTGCAAACTAAGATGCTCAAACGTTACCAGGAACAAAATTCAGTCGTCAGCAACACCATCACGGAAAGCGATATTGATAAACAAATCAGTTTGGTTGAAATGGCAAGACATAAGGTTAAAACCATTAGCTCACAACTTGACAAGAAAAAGATCGACGCCGAAAAAGCTTTCCTATCCATCAATAAATCACAGTTAGCAGTTGAAAGCAGAAATAACGATTTAAAAGCGGCCAACGAGTCAATCGCGCGAGCTAAGTGGGATCTGGACAGCACTAAAGTTTCCGCTCCCAGCGATGGCTTCGTCACCAACTTTATTCTGCGTGAAGGACAATTATTATCTCGAGTACCAAGAATACAGATGTACACCAACGAGAAATACGTGTTAATGCGTGTCAACCATCAAGCAATCCGAAATATCAAACCCGGTCAACCCGCTGAGTTTTCTACGTCTGTCTATCCTGGTCACGTCTTTGCTGCTGAGGTAGAAGGGATTATTGAAGCTACGGGCGAATCTCAAGGAACATTACTCGGTCTGGATCAATCCGTACGAGCAACAACTGGAAAAAACCTAAATAACAAGCATCACTTCGTTCGTTTAAAAGTATATGAAACAGAAGGCTATGACATTCCCGTTGGTGCCGTTGGCCTTGCTTGGATCAGTGGGGAAAAACCCATCGCGTTTCTTGGTTTCCTTGATGTCATAAGAGGTATCATACTGAGAATGAAGTCGCAGCTTTACTACTTCTACTCAATTTAACACGCCTAGATATCACTATAAAATAACAATTAGGTTGACGAACTACGGCATTAGCCACTCTCATTGAGTGGCTTTTTACTGACTCCCCCTTAGACTTACCATATACAAGAAAGCAATAAGCGCATGTGATACGCATGAGTCTATTGCCACAGTAAATCCGTTACTCTAAGTCACTGAACGGTTGGGGCGAAACGTAACGATTTGTCACTAATGACGCTTTTTCGTTTCAGTTTTTTGCCTCACTCCCCTACAATGTGCCCCATCCTAATCTCAGGTTATCGGCCTGTTGTATTGATGTTACTTAGTAAATTGGTTAATCAAAATGTTTAAACTTTTTAAAACGCGCTTAAGTGCTTATTACGAGTTCCTTATTCTCAACGCGTTGCTAGCAACGCTGATTGGCGTTCGCTACTTCTTATATTTTCCAGAGTTGCCATTTGATGGCATCCAAACCACATTTGCTGCAACCAGTCTCTTTAGCCACATGAGCCTACTAGCGTTAGTGTTTTGGTTACTCGGGTTAGTGCTTTGCGTCCTCCCCCTAAAGGTTAAACGACCTATCCTTGCCCTAATGGCTACCTTAGGCCTGACGTTTTTGTTCGTCGACACCATGGTGTTTGGATTCTACCGATTCCACCTAAACTACCCAGTGCTATCACTGGTAATGTCAGGGCAAATTGTAGAGTTCCCATTATCGGCATGGGCAATGCTTGTTGCCGGACTTGGCGGTGTATTTGCACTGCAATGGTGGGCGCTAGGTCGTATGGAAAGCCAATCCTTTGGCTTTACTAAATCACTGCGTAAAATCTTTTTCCCACTGTTTTTAGTCACGACTTTAACCAGTCATGGCATTCACATCTGGGCATCGGCTAAAACCTATCAGCCGGTAACATTTGTAAACCAATATCTACCTGTGTTTTACCCAACAATCGCCAACTCTTTCCTAATCAAACATGGATGGCTTGACCGAGAAGAGCTTGAACAAAGTCAGGCAAAAACACCAAAAATCCAAGGCGGCTTGAACTACCCTGTCCATCCATTGGTCGGCGACGCTCCAGCCCAACCAAAAAACATCATGTTGATCCTGATTGACTCATGGCGACCAGATACCGTCACACCGCAATACATGCCAACCGTGTATGAGATGTCTAAAGAAGGCGTATCTTTTGATAAACACTACGCATCGGGTAACGCAACCCGCATGGGCACATTTGGTCTGTTCTACGGACTGCCGGGTCCATACTGGCACCCAATGCTAGCCAACCAGCGTCCAACCGTATTGATGGATAGATTGCAACAACTCGACTATCAAATTGGTGTGTTTACCTCTGCGCACATTGAGTCGCCTGAGTTCAATCGTACCATTTTTGCCAAGATCCCTAACTTACGTCTTCGTGGTCAAGCAAAAGGTGATGCGTCGGACAGAGACATTGAACTCGTGGAAGATTGGAAAACGTGGTATGACAACCGTACCGACAAACCCACCTTTTCATTCATGTTCTTTGATGCGCCACATGGCTTCGTATTCCCTAAAGATTACCAGCCAAGATTTGAGCCAATGTCTGGACCTAATAACCCGTTTGTTCGCAGTAATGACTCGGATCCAGAGCCAGTGTTAAATCGTTATCGCACCAGCACACACTTTGTTGACAGTAAAATTAAAGAAGTGGTTGAGAAGCTTAAAGCGGAAGGCACGTACGACGATACATTAATCATTGTCACCGGTGACCATGGTGAAGAGTTTAACGACAACGGACAAAACTTCTGGGGTCACAACGGTAACTTTACCGAGGCGCAAATCAAAGTGCCATTTATCTTGCTCGGCGCTGGTATAGACAAAGCAAGCAACCAATGGCCCGCGGGTATGATGACCACCCACTTTGATTTAGTGCCAACGCTGATGAAGAACTATTTAGGCGTGACTAATGATCTAAAAGACTACACCATTGGTGAAGACCTCTTAGGAGAAGCGGTTGATCGACCGTTTACCATCGTTGCTGACTATGGTGACTACTCTATTGTGTCTGAAGATAAAATCTTCTCGTTGAAAGGTAACGGGCTATACGAAGTCAGGGACGGCAGCAACCGACTGCTACCAGAACAAGAGATTGATCGTGAACGTATGCAATACGCGTTAGAAGTGCTAACTCGATACACAAAATAACGAGATAACCCATTTAATTGCGTTCATTAATAACGGAAGAAGCGTTCGCTTCTTCCGTTTTTTTATTCAATCGGCGATTCAAGCACTAGACCAGAAATACTAACCGTTAAGTATTCCCACTAAGTCACTCACTTTGCCCTTAGATATCGTCCTGCACCTCGATGTAGAAGACTTCTGCACTACACCTTGCAACTCGCACCTCTCCTTGAGTCGCATTTTGACGAGCATCAAAGGCGGACACTAACTGAATCGTCGGATCAATCGATATAGTCTTATCACGTTGAGACTTATTAATCACGACCAACCCTTTACTGCCACGAGTAAAGGCAAGAATGTCATCATTCGCTTCTATCACCTCAAAACTCTCACCATGCATACGATGATAAAACTCAATCAACCGTGATAGTTTAGGATCGTTCCAGCTATTAACCCACCTTGGTTGCCCTTGTTGATTGGTGATCCCACTAGGATCCAAGTCTGAATAAATGAGCGGAACCCCACCATCTCGACCTAAAATATAGACATACGCAAGCCATTCATTTTGCTCTGTTAATACCAAATTTTGAAATACATCATTGTTGGGAATGTCATGGGTGGTTGCAAAAGTGATCGAACGTGCATTGGTAAGTGCTTGACCAAAGCAGTAAGGATCAATAAGCGAAGCCATGCTCCCATCACTTTGGAAAACCTCAAATAAGGTATTAAACAATGGAAAATCATACGCCGATAGACGAGTTGCTTTCAAATAAGGCTGCAAAAACAGTTCATACTCTTCTTTGGTTGCACCACCATCGGTAATAATTTCGCCAAAGACGTGCATTCCATCTGTTATATCATCGGTAAATACCGCCTGGATATGTTCAAGGCTGAGGTGCTTTGCCGCATCAATACGATACCCTCGAACCCCAAGACCCTTCATCGCTCGTAAATACGCTTGTTGCTGGTCTATCACCCGCTTACTGGTTCTTAAGGTTGGCAAGCCAGGATCCTTTGGTCCTCCCGTTAGGCGGCCATTTTGAACCTCCCATCGATCTTTCCAGTTTTTAATACCAAATGCCTCAACAAAGTCATTTTCATCAAAAAGTGGCTCGCTAAGATCTCCGAATAACTTCTGTTGTTCAAAATACTGATGATGAGAGCGATAGCGTGCTAAATCTTCGGAACTCGGATACTGCAGGTCTAATCTAGCGCCGGATTCATTGGCCATATGATTAAAAACCACATCGATATATACCCATAAATCAAGTGCATTAAGGGTTACCATCATTGCCTTAAAGTCTTCAGTATTACCCAGTTTATTATCAATCACTCGATAGTCTTGCGGTTGATAAAGCTGCCACCATTGAACAGACGTAGATTGTCTAAATGATTTCATCGGAGGCGAAACCAGTATCGTCTTATAGCCCGCAGCTTTAATCTCTTGTGCTCTTTCTGTTACCAATGCATATGGCCAATCAAAGGCATGCAAAATGACATTACTCTGGCTCAGTGCCGAATGTGACATGTTGACTCCTGTCAATAATGCGTGTGTTACTCTGTTTGCCATTATATCGAAACTCATCACCGCCAAATCCTCCTCTACTCGGTTTCTGTTGTATGAGGAGCTAGGCGTAGCGACTATTAGGTACTAAATAACTAACTCGTTGTAGATAACTAACGGCGTCTATCACCACTACCATCTAAATGTTGGACATAAAAAAACGCGCCGTTGAGGGCGCGTTAATATCTCTACTCGTCTATTGGAAAAGAGTTAAAACTTCTTAGGTGCAAAGCCTGTCATCACATCTAGGCGTAGCTCTTTACCAATCTTCGTCATTGGATGAACAACCACTAAGCCTTTCACGCTCTTTTTCAATTTGCCTAAATCCGCTTGTTCTGCTTTCGTGATTTCACGGTAGAACGGCATGTCCAGCAAGCTCTTACGCTCTTTGTTCATGTCATAGCTTTCTTTATGCTGAAGCTGAGCCAGTTTCTTTGTCAGCTTATCAATTTCATCCGTAAATTTAGAGATCATCTCGCTGTCACTACGAGATTGAGCACTGTTTAGCTTATGACGACAAGCATCAAGACGGTTTTTAAGTGTTTGGATTTCTTTTTTCATGCTCATTGTAATCTGAACCTAGTATACGAATGAATAAAACGGACGCGGAGTGTATCACAGACTCCCCACGCATGCTGTTAAGTTTAAGTACGGTATAGAACCTTTACGATGTGCCAGCCAAACTTTGTTTTCACTAGGTGAGGCGTTAACACTTCTCCGGTAAAGCAGATTTTGTCAAATTGTGGAACCATTTGACCTTTTCTAAATTCACCGAGGTCTCCTCCTTTTTTGCCAGAAGGACACGTAGAATACTTCTTAGCAAGAGCCTGAAATTTAGCACCTTTTTTCAACTGACCCATAATGTCGTCTGCTTTGTCTTTATGCTTAACAAGGATGTGAAGTGCGTGTGCGGTTCTTGCCATAACGTGTCTACCCTAATACAAAATGAAGAGATGCTACTAATAGCGCAAAGTGTAAATCAAAATGAGAGCGAAATCACGTTTACAATCCAAGCCACTTCAACTTTATTCTGATCTGCCGCAGATAAGTTAGGGAAAACTAAAACTATTCTATAGAATTAGACTGTCACCAACCTAGAGTATGAATACCAATGTCGACAAAAATAAGTAAAGCCAATCAAGCACAAGGTATGCTGCTGTTTACGCTGAATATGCAGAAACAGCGCTTTGCCATCGGCACACTTAAAGTGCGAGAAATCGTGCCATTTTTGCCTACAACACAAATCCCTTACTCTCATCGTCATGTGGTTGGCACAGTAAGCATCCGTGGCTTAACCGTTCCCGTCATCGATATGGCAGCGGCCATTGGCTTTAGACCGATTACTCCCGAAGAGTATTCGACGACGTATCTTGTTGTGACCGACTGTCTGCGCACCGTGGTCGCCTTTATGGTGAGAGAAATCGATAAAATCATAGAGTGTAATTGGAAGGAAATAGAGCCAGCGCCAGAAAGTTCTGGAAAGAATATTTTCGTTACCGGAGTCACTAAGTTTAATGACGACATCGTCCAGCTACTCGATGTAGAGTTACTATTGTCGAAAATTTACCCACAATACGCTGATACTAAAATCCCGATGCTCACAGATGTGCAACGAGAGCGAATGAAGGCCTTGAACGTATTACTTGTGGATGATTCATCTATCGCAAGAAAACAGCTTGGCGATGCGCTGAACCAAATTAATATCCCCTTTGAGATCTGCAAAGATGGCAACAGCGCGTTGGCTTTTATGCGTGAAAAAGCGCACTCCCCTCAAGCAATCGACATCCTTGTCAGTGATATTGAAATGCCAGGACTCGACGGTTATGAGCTCGTTTTTGAAGTGCAAAATGACACATCATTGAACCGCGCCTATCGAATCCTACACACCTCTTTATCTAGCGAGATGTGTACCGATCGCGCAAGGCAGGTGGGCGCACACGAAGCGTTAGTAAAGTTCAATGCAGGAGAGCTCATTGAGGCTATGTTACGAGGCGCCGAAACCTTTGTGGAATCCAAAGCGGCCTCATAACAGATTCTGCATCGATCATTGTATTTACTATAAAACCATTACTCTACGGTATCGCTGTTTTCTATGCGGCGATGCCCCTCTTGTAAGTGGACAAAGTCGACTAAGTCTTCTCCAGAAACCTGATACGCCTGACCAAACCCCTTAACAAATAACCCTTGTTCCGCTTTTAAGTTGAATAATACAAAATCTTGCAGTTGGCTTAAGCCATCAATAATCTCTCCGAAACGGGCTTGCATCTGAGCGACCACTGCATGCCATTGCTGTGTGTCCCTTTCAACTACGGTTGCAATTGCATCAAACGTCAATCGCTTGCGAGCAAACAACTGCTTACTTTCGGATTCATCCTCAATCATCATCAAGGATACGTTTGGGTTCACTTGTAAATTACGGGCATGACGGGCGATTTGTGAAATCAGCACAAAGTAGCCATCTTGATTTTGGACAAATGGTGCATAGCTAACATTCGGGCAACCTTCCCCATCGACGGTAGCAAGTTGAATCGTTTTACGCGCTTGGCGAAACTCTTTGATTTCAGGACCTAATCGTCCCTGTAGTCGCTCTTGCTTAACTTGCTGATCCATTTTCTGTTCCTTTTCTGACTGTACTTTGATTATTTTTATCGTGTTATAAAGTGGTTTTTTCGCTGCCGTATCGTACTATTGGCGTAATTTACTTTGCATCGTTTTAAAACGAGTCACCTGCTCGGGCAACAGTTGCCGCTTGTCGTCACGCCCAAGATAAATCTTAAACACGTTATGACCAAGTGCATCAAAAAAGCCAAAGTAGTGGCTTTCATTGCCCATAAAAGGCTTACTCACTAACGCAACATGAGTAATCAGATCTAACTTGAGGTGTCCATGTAACTCGCCGTCTTTACCCATAAGATTATAATAGCCTCGTGCCATTTTACCCTTTGGAAACGGGGCTTTAACCTCAAAGATAGACCCGAACGAGTGAACAATCGTTGTCACAGGTCCCCACGTGGTGATGGATTCCAAGACTTCTTGGGCAATACTCCCTCCCGCGACAGCAACCATTTCACTAGGTAATGCGCACACCACTTCACACTCACTTACCGCGAGTTTATCTGCAATCGCAGCGGGTAGTAATTTAGGTTCGTCCGCCAGAATCGCTGCAACTTTTTGCTTTAACGTCATTTGTTGTTCCTATTTAATCTGATGATTCATCATCGTATTTCGTCAATTAGGCGACGAAATGCAACTTTTTATTACCATGAGACAGCGGTGATGAAACGGAAAGCTGCCCATGACTCAACGTCGACAAGGCCGATATCGCCCCTTGAGCTAAGGTTACCGCCCAAAAGCTGCCTGCTAGCGTCAATAACAAGTAGTCCCCTTTGAGTTCAACTAAACCATGTTGCTCCCACACTTGAAACAGAGGTGTAAGCAGCTCAAAAGTATCGTACCCTTGAGTCATGGCTAATACGCTTCGACGTACTACGCCGCTATCAAACCCAGCTTTCAAACTCGCAAATACTGGCTCTAGTGAATGGTGTTTGCTCATCATCGCAATAGTCGTGTCGCCTGAGCGCATCGCAGACATATACGACTCTAATGATCGATGGTTCATCATTCCATAGCCACCTATATTGCCGCCAGCCCCGCACCCTATTGGCAACACTTCCGCATAGGTCTTTGCAACACTGTTGTATTGGCTACGTTCTCTGTTGTCTCGTGCCCAATGATTAACGCTGAGTTGCTTAATAAAGTGTTCATTCATGAATCCGACACCGTATTCGTACATAGAAGCTTTCTGCGCAGAATTGGCTGGTGGCTCTATACGTCCTTTCTCTACCATATTAAGCATTGGCGCATTACCACCAACAACAAGCTGATAAAGGTCAACGCCATGCGCACCTGAATCCTTGAAGTCGGCAAGATCTTGAGCAAAGACTTCGAGTGTTTGATATGGGAGTCCATAGAGCAGGTCGATGATAATGGGGGCTTCGTCCAATGAACTTAAGTGAGAAACCCGTTCAAGCACAACCTCACGATCGTCAAGTCTTTTGGCACTGCGTCTTACTTTAGTATTAAAACTCTGCACACCAAAGGAAAAGCGATTAAACCCGCCTTCCAATGCTTTATCGAACATTTCATCGCTAAATCGGTTAGTTCTTCCTTCTAGCGTCATTTCACAATCCGTCGCTAAGGGAAACGAGTGACGAATTGCTTTGCCCAATCTTTGTATCTGATCAGGGGACAAATCCGTTGGCGTTCCACCACCAATATAAACGGCATGAAACAAACCGGTTTGAGTCCAAGCAAGTCGAGATTTCAACTCAATTTCTTTCAGTAGTGCTTCAAAATAATCATCGACTAGCTGCCGACTGGCCGCGTTTTGAAAAAAGTTACAAAACGTACAACGTACCCGGCAAAAAGGGATATGAATGTAAAGGCAGCGCTTATTCGAACGCTTAGAAGACACAGAAGTCAGTGATTGAAATAGAGACTCATAACGCTCTGACTTTATCGGTGCACTCATGCCACCAGCATGAGGCGACGTCTTCTGAGTAAACGCGAAGCGCAACGGGTCGGGCGAAGAAACACCGAAGTGTGTTGCGTTAAGGTGAGTTAAGTCGATTTGCATATCTATTCTCTGTTACCACTCACCCCCGTAATTAGGGGTCTTAGAAGATATTCACGATCATAAATTGGTGATAATGATAATGCAATTGATAATTGATCTTATTTTCATTGTGATACATAATCACCTTCTCTCGTTGATAACAATAGTGAGTAACGAGCGAAGGCGCTCGGTAGTCAATCGAGAATTACAGTGAATAGAGGTTGGGTTATGAACATCAAAAGGTATGTCGTTGCAGGAAGTTTATCTGTGGCATTCCATCTTGGTTTTATGCTTGTCGACGATACACAACAAGTCTTTGCAATGCCGTCAGGTAGCCACTCTACATTGGTATCACTCAATTTTATCGCTCAATCTTCGGCTACAGCGGCATCACCGACACCTCCAAGTGATACAGACGTTCCACCGGACACGGCAGAAAAAGCACCTGTACCACCTCATTCCTCTGAGACCACTTCTGCTAAGACTAACTCTACTGACAATAAGCCCGTAGAACGTCGCTCTATTCAGAAAGCCGTAACGAAAGCGAGTCGTTCATCGGTGACAAAAAACAAAAAGCAACCTGTAAAACGGGAAAAGGCTGTTAACAAGGCGCCGAAAAGCACATCGACGATCCAAAAGACATCACCGAAGGAGCAATCAAATCCTGTTCCTAAAAAAAGTGAACTTAAAGAAGAAATTACAGAAACAAAAACATCGGGGAACGATTCCGCGCCCACTTCGGCGCAACCAGCCGTCGTTAATCAAGGGGTAAGTAATGAACCCGTGCTAAGAAACACCCCTTCTTTCACTACGACACCTGTGCAACCTCGATATCCGAGAATTGCCAGAAAGCGCGGCATTGAAGGCACTGCAACCTATGAAATCTGGCTTGATGAATCCGGAAACCAGACAAAACAAGTGCTTGTCTCTTCATCTGGCGCCACAATTTTGGATAAGACCGCACTTGACGCTATTAAACAATGGCAATTTTCCGCCTATACCGTTAAAGGGGTTGCGGTCGCCCATCGTATTCAAATTCCTGTTCGTTTTAAATTGGATTAATCATGGAACCACTACACTATCTACAACAGCAACTTGGGCTAATGACTTGGCCATTACTTATTTGCTCTGCGTTAACTGCGATGATCATCATCGAACGACTCTTCCAAATCGTCATCAGCACTGGCGTTGGGATGACAGCTATTCGTCAAAATTTGAATCAAATCTCACCTATTAACGCTAAAGATATAGAACAACTTGCTACCGTCTTATCTGACAAACGACCGCTACTATACCGCGGTGTCGCCATGCTATTGGCCCATCACTCATTTGCCAAGTCACTGCGTGAAGACGCCGCCAGTATTTGGCTACAAGATAAACGGCATCAACTTCACTCAGGGCTAAAACTGTTATCGCTAATCGGTGTTATCAGCCCATTGATTGGCTTACTAGGAACGGTACTTGGGCTGATAGAGATGTTTAAAGGTATTGCGGCGGCTTCCGGCAATGTCACACCAAACGATCTCGCACAAGGTCTTGGCCTTGCTATGCGAACAACCGCTGCTGGTCTTATGATCGCTCTACCCGCCATCGCTGGCGCACAACTTATTGGTTTATGGGCAGAAAGAATCGTCACGAAATTGGAGCACACCCTTAACTTTGTCAACCTGTGGCTTGAGGGTATTGAAATGCCGCATTCCGACAAAGATCCAGTACAGACCCGCAACCTCGATAAATTATCAGTCACGGATGCATCATGATCAAAGTCAGTGATACTTCATCCAGCACGCCCATTTACCCGGACCTTACGCCGTTATTGGACATCATCTTTATTGTCATGGTGTTTTTGATGCTTACCGCCTCAGTTCGTTTGGAGTCATTAAACGTTGAACTACCGGCAACGGATTCCAATGCCGTATCAGAAGTAGCTAACCAATCCCTTACCGTCAATATCCTAGCCGATTCCCCATATTGGGCTTTAAATACCAAACAATATATCGACTGGGACAACTTTAAAATTGCGTTACTGGAAGAGTCTAAATCCTCTGCCCAACCGATCATCATTGCAGCCGACAAAACGGCTGATGTTCAACATTTAGTCAAGCTGCTCGCCTTTATGCAAGATAACGGTATTCCGGCAACGCAGCTCCTAACGGAAGACTCAACCAAATAACTAGGAATGTACATATTATGTTTCAACCATTACGTAAAACGCTAATCGTCAGTACCATCACATCCATGATGGCTTTTAGTGTCTTTGCTCAGTCCACTCAAGTAGAAGCGACGGTATTACCTGAAGAGACACAGAACATCATCAGTGCAGGGGCATCGGTTACCGAGTTGCTACTTGCCCTTAACGCTCAACACCAATTGGTCGCAGTTGATGTAACAAGTGTATTACCCCCATCTCTTGTATTACCTAAAGTGGGCTATCATCGTGCACTGTCGGCAGAAGGTTTACTCGCGATGCACCCTGATCTCATCATTGGCACTGATGAAATGGGTCCGAAACCGGCCCTGGATCAGATAAAACAAGCGGGTGTTAACGTTGAGGTTGTTGATACATCTGCTAGCATCACTGGGCTTAAAAAAAGAATCGACCAAATAGCGTCGTTAACTCATACCCAAGATAACGTTGCCGCATTGAATAATAAAATTGATGCCCAACTCCATGCCCTCACCGCTAACCAACCGTCAACATCAGACGAAAAGAAAAAGATTCTGTTCTTACTTATCCATGAGGGTAGACCTGCGAATGTGGCTGGCAGTGGTACCACGCCCGATGCCATTATCTCGCTTGCTGGGGGCATTAATCCTGCTGCTAAACAACTCAATGCTTATAAGCCATTATCAAATGAAGCCATCATTGAAATGCAGCCAGACATCATTTTGGTCAGTGACCGCAGCTATCGTCAATTAGGCGGCCCCGATGCCTTACTAAAAGCTCTGCCGATGCTCGCGGCTACGCCTGCTGGACAAAATCAACAGTTTGTCACTATTGATGGTCACGCGCTGGTCGGCGGGCTAGGTTTAAAAAGTCTCTCAGAAGCACAAAGATTGAACGAGAAGATTTATCCAAAATAACCGCATATCAGCCAATGAGGCGCATCAAATATTACGCGTCATTGGCTGTCGCCGATTCATTCTCATTCCTTTCTTTTAACTGCTCTGCATTAAATTGGATGCACCTTAACTTTTAGCGACTCTTGTAAACTTATGCTTAGACATTACTCTCTTCCGATTATTTTCGTCGGCTTTATTAGCCTACTTGTCGTCACCACTGTTTACTCCGTAACGGTAGGACCAATGTCGATTTCCTTCTCCGATAGCTTGATCGCATTGACAACCCGCTCTAATGAACTCGCGCCTCACATCCCTTTAGTCGTCAATGATATCCGTCTGCCTCGCACACTATTGTGTCTCGTCGTTGGCGCAATTTTAGCTATTTGTGGCACTGTCATGCAGGGGTTATTTCGCAATCCCCTTGCGGAGCCCGGTATCATCGGTGTATCGGCTGGTGCCTCGTTGGGTGGCGCGATTGCCATCGTCTGTTTTTCTACACTCGGCACACAATTCCCTGAATTGATGAACCTCGCCGTCGTCCCCGTTTTCGCTTTCCTTGGCGGTGCATTGACCACCGTTTTAGTCTACAAATTAGGCTCTGGGAAATTTGGCACATCAGTGACTATTATGCTGTTAGCCGGGGTGGCAATAAGTGCTCTAGCTGGGGCAGGGATCGGTTTTCTCAATTTTGTCGCCGATGACCAAATGCTTCGCGATCTTTCTCTATGGTCAATGGGTTCTCTTGCTGGTGCAACATGGGAAAAAATATCACTTGCCACATTGACGCTTCTGGTTCTAATCATACTTTTTTCCAAGAAGGCGATGGCACTTAATGCACTGCTTCTTGGGGAGTCTGAAGCAATGCACCTCGGTATTGCCGTACAGCGTCTCAAACGTCAATTGATACTGCTCACCGCCGTCGGTGTCGGAGTCACCGTCAGTGTTTCTGGCCCTATCGGTTTTATCGGTTTAGTCATCCCTCATTTAGGACGGATGCTCATAGGCCCTGATCACCGAACTCTGTTGCCAGTATCCGCACTACTTGGTGCATTGTTAATGACGGCAGCTGACATGATTGCCAGAGTCGTAGTTGCGCCAGCAGAATTGCCTGTCGGGATTGTTACTGCGATCGTCGGTGCCCCGTTTTTCCTCTATCTTCTTTTTCAGCAAAAAGGGAAGATTCTGTAATGACATATCAAGAGACCACGATAGGAAAATCTGTGACAAACGAATCTAAATACGCCATTTCTGCTCGCCATATTTCAGTTAAGTTTGCCGACACGACTATTTTAGATAACGTCTCAATAAACCTGAACCCCGGTGAAGTCACCGCGCTACTCGGCCCAAATGGCGCGGGGAAAAGCACACTATTAAAAGTGCTAAGTGGGGAACTAAAAACACAGGCTAACCTTCGCTATTTCGGTCAATCACGCGACGTCTGGACGCCTGCTAAGCTCGCTATGCATCTCGGTCTAGTACCACAACACAGTACGTTAAGCTTTCCATTTCTCGCTTCGGAGGTCGTTGAGTTAGGAGCCATACCACTTAAGTTGTCTAATCGAGAGATCAAAGCGTTAGCAAAACACTACCTCAACACTGTCGATATGTTGCCGCTTGCCTCACGTCCCTATCCAAGTTTATCTGGGGGGGAAAAACAACGTATCCACTTTGCAAGAGTCCTGAGTCAGCTTCACCATGCGAAAGGGCAAACCATCCTCATGCTTGACGAACCGACGTCAGCACTCGATCTTGCTCACCAACACAATACCCTTGCTCTGGCACGAGAGATGGCAACCAAGAATAACGCAGCCGTCATTGTCGTCCTCCACGATTTAAACCTAGCCTCTCAATACTCAGATCGGATCATTGTATTGAACCAACAAAAAATCGTTGCTGATGGCTCACCATGGGATGCCATTACCAGTGAAATGATCTCAGACGTTTATGGCTATGACGTCATTATTACTGAACACCCTAAAAAGGGCTTTCCGTTAGTAATATCACGGTAGTTAAATAGAGAAAATATACTGAATGAACGCTATTTATTTAAAATAAGATGATTTTTGGGCAAAAAAATACCGCGACTATTAATTAGTCACGGTATTTTTAGTGAATGTACAATCCACAACTTGCGGGGCTGCAAGCTAACGATCGTACCAAGATAAGTATGAGCGATACACTACTTACTTAATTGAATCAATGAACGGCCCAACAGCCACTCCAATTCTTTTTCACTTCCTGCGCCGTATTGAGTTTCCACCAATTTGTATAAACGGTCGATACCTTTAGAGGCAAACTCATGCGCATTTTCTGAAGTCACAATATGATGAAAGAGCAATTTCAAAATTGCCAAAAATTCATCATTTTTCAGTGCCGCCAACCAACTATTTACAAAGCTATCTAGCCCACCTTCAAACTCAAGGTGCTCAACGAACATCTTGAAAATGCGTCCATCGAGCGCTGCTGTAAAGTCCGTTTTCTTTGGAAAATGGTGACTAATCCCTGTTCTTGATACACCTGTCTGCTGACTCAAAGTCGTGTAAGACATCTTGTCGTAACCCAAACGGATAATTTGGTCGACAACCGCCTCCATAATCTTCTGAATAGTGATTTCAGTATCTTCTTTACTACGCTTTGGCATTTGACGCTCTTCTCTTATCGCTGTGGTGCATTGACTGTATGCTATACCATAATTAAAGCAATTCTCTGTAAATTAATCTAATAAAATAACATGAATATTTATTAACCCTTGTTTACGGCATCAAGGGTTACACCCATTCGCGGATATTAGATATGCATACAATTGAAATATTATAAAAAATCATTAATAGATTTATAACTTATAAAGTCTACCACTTCTCCGTTCAGTAAATACAATTGTGTACTCTATCGCTAGGACACTGGTCTCGTTTTTGAGACATCAATCACATTACAAATAAATCACTTGCATAATTAAATCACATGGCAAACACAATACCATTGAGCGCAAGAATGCATATGCCACTAGTCCATTAACCCGTTGATGTATTAACAACCTATAACGGGCGACTATTACGTGATTGAATCACAGTAACAGCGGGGTAGCCCGCTGCGGTAACATTAACGCCACCAATTTTTTTCTGGCTACCTGAAAACCACAGTTATAGAATGGTCTCATAATTAGTAAGAGGTATTGTTATGTCAAACACGTACAAAGAAGAAGCGGTATGTGACGCATGTGGCGTCTCCGGAGAAATGGGCTTCATCATCAAAGAAGGTGACGATGTGGCTGAAGTTCAGCTCTTTGCTGAATCTAAAGCCCTGTTAGAGCAAGAGATTCAAAAGTATATCGATCTTGCGCAGTCAGTCTCTAAAGAAGTTCAATACGACATCTCTGCCCTCGAAGAAGACTCAACCGAACTTCACGCTCGTTTCAAATTCGAAGTCAGTGCAGAAAAGCTTATTTTTGAACTTAAAACACGTTCAATCTCACGCTAGCCTTCATCGTTTGGCTACTATTTAGAAATTGGCTAAGCACGACTAAGCAAGAGTATGAATGAGTTCATTCATACCATGAGACCAAAGCGAGCACTATTGCTCGCTTTTTAGACGCTTCCACTTCAGTTCACCATTCATCTCGAAGTCTTGCTCAGCCACACACTGTAAGATGACACCCTCAACGGTGATCACAGATCCCAATGAAAACGCCTTATCATTGTAATAGCACACTCGTTTACCTAACTTCGAATCTGAGAGCAGCACCGCAGCCCCTACATCCACGCCCGGTGTCGTAATCACTTTTGCATTCACTAATGACAGCGGCACACCGACTGTAACGATCGCGATTGCCGTTAATTTTGAAATTTTACGCCACGTTTTCCATTGTTTTCGTTGACTATCCATTGCACACTACCTGTATTGTCATTAATTTTCGGCTCTGTTTTCTATGATGCGCGTTTGCTTACTTATTACTATGTGGCTTGTTTCTACTAGCCAGCTTAACGCGACATCACTGGATCACCATAAAATTCTCAACCATCTTGATAATTATGGCAACCTCCACCTTCGCAACAAACCCTACACTGCATTACCTGATGGGCTAGTAGTCAAAGGTAACCTCAACATCGCAAAAACCGCTATAGAAGCGTTACCCAATAATTTAGATGTCCAAGGTAGCCTAGACGCTTCCAATAGTTTAGTGGCATATATCCCAAGAGGAACGAAAATCACAGGTTATGCGAATCTTCTTGGCAGCCAATTAAAGGCATGGCCTGAAGGCGTCACGCCCGGAGGGTATATCAACTTAACCGATACGCCTGTAGCTAAGCTTCCTGATGGCATGATCGTCAATGGTGATTTAGGCTTGATTCGAACCCCACTATCAGAGCTACCAGATAATCTTATCGTCAAAGGTAGTTTGTATATCGGTGGCTCAAATATTACCGTCCTTCCGGCTAGACTCACCGTTGACGGAAATATCTTTCTTGGCGGTAATCACATTACAAAATGGCCAACAAACCTCACCCTTGGTGGTGCGGTTGCTCGCTAAGTAGCGCTATTTTCAAGCTGGTTCCTCCTGGCTCCTTTGCGTTTCACTGCGTTTAAAAATTGGGGATATGGTTAAAAATAATGGGATATGGTTAAATATCTTGTCCGTATATGTTCAATTAATAGACGGACTTTATTTGGCGGCTGCCGAGTAAAAGGGTACACCGCATAGATACCCAACTTTTTCCCAACTTGTTCCGGAAATATATCCACCAGCTGTCCGTTTCTTACATCGTGATACACAAGGCAACGCGGTACATACGCAATACCATGCCCTCCCAGTGCTGCCTTTCTCAATGCTCCAGCATTATTGGTTGAAAACGAACCTGAAACCTTAATGATCTCGTTACCATTCGCTCCAGCTTTAAACTCCCAATCCGACGCCCCTGTTGTTTGGTAGGCGTATTGCAAGCAATTATGCTGCGCTAAATCATGCGGTTTTAACGGCTTACCATTTTTGGCAATGTAAGAGGGTGAGGCGCATACCACCCATTGGGAGTCCAAAATGTGCCGGGCAATCAAACTTGAATCTTCTAAGTAGCCAGTACGAATCACTAAGTCATAGCCGCCATCCACCAAATCGACAAACCGATTGTCTAGCGACATATCGACGCTGAGACCCGGATACATATTACAAAATTCCGCCACGGCATCGGCTAAAATCAAATCACCGGAAATCGTCGGTACCGACATTTTGATATGACCACTAATATTCTCACCAAAGCCTGAGACAGACGCTGCAGCTTCCATAGTCGCTTGGGTCACATTTTTAGCACTGTGGAGCAAGGCTTTACCCGCTTCAGTTAACGTTAATTTACGCGTTGTTCGATATAATAATTGCACGCCGAGTTCATCTTCTAGCCGCGCAATCCTTTTACTAACTACCGAATTTGTCAGGTTATTTTGCTCAGCTGCTCGACTAAAAGCCCCCAGTTCAACTACCTGATAGAACAAGATCAAATCATCTGCACGCATCATATTAGGTCATTTTTGGAAATAATCATTTTCATTATTTCTCTGTATAAAGAAAATTGGAAGCGTTAACTTCACACTTTATTAACAGCCCGATTACAACACGGCATAACATGAGTTAAACGTTGGAGTCCTATCATGCGCATCTACCCACCAAAACCATCAACAGTCTATCTCTACGCTACCTGTTTAGTGGATGTGTTTGATCCCGATGCTGGACTCGACGCCATCACTTTGCTCGAGCAACAAGGCATTAACGTCATTTTTGTCGAAAAGCAAACCTGTTGTGGTCAACCCGCTTATACCTCCGGCTATACCAAAGAGGCAAAGCACGTCGCTCAAAGCCAGATTGACTTATTTCCGGACCCTTTTCCCATTATCGTGTTATCAGGGTCTTGCGGTGGCATGATGCACCACCACTACCCAAAGCTGTTCAAAGGTGACCGTCAAGAAGCCAAGGTACAGGCCTTCTGTGACCGAGTGTTTGAACTGACTGAGTTCCTAGTCAATGTCTGCCGGGTTAAGCTAACCGATCAAGGGCAACCGACCTCAGTAGTGATGCATACCTCATGCGCGGCACGACGAGAAATGAATGTCCATACCACCTCAACAGAGCTTCTCTCGCAGCTCTCCAATGTCGAACTACGGGTACAAGATTACGAAAGCGAGTGTTGCGGATTTGGGGGAAGCTTTTCGGTCCGTCATCCAGACATCTCTCAAGCGATGGTAGAAGATAAGACTCGCCATATCAGCAATACACAATCTGATATTCTCGTCAGTGCTGATTGGGGCTGTTTACTTAATATCAACGGTGCGTTCGAATACCAACAGAAACCGATCATTGGTCGCCACCTTGCGTCTTTCTTACTTGAGCGTACGCAGGAGGTAAATTCATGAGCCAACAACCTAACAACTTTCATCAGCAAACCAAAGAAGCGCTCGATGATGCTCAGCTTCGCGACAATTTTCGTGGCGCGATGGATTACTTACGCGACAAAAGAAAGACGGCGTTTGATGATCCAGCAGAAGAAGAGAATATCCGCAATATTGCAGAATCCATTCGCCAGCGCTGCTTAAGCAAACTACCCGAACTTTTAGAGCAACTAGAATTCAACTGTTATCGAAACGGAATACAAGTGCACTGGGCGGAAACACCACAACAAGCCAATGCTTTGATTGCTGATATTTCTGCTCAGCACGATGCCAAACTGATCATCAAAGGTAAGTCGATGGTCAGCGAAGAAATAGAAATGAATCATACGTTGGAAAAGCTTGGGATCCACTGCCTAGAAAGTGATATGGGCGAATACATTGTACAACTTGATGGTGACAAGCCCTCACACATCATCATGCCTGCCATCCACAAAAACAAGCAAGAAGTCAGCGACACCTTTAGTACCCATTTGGAGAACTTCACCCCGACTGACGATGTTGATAGCCTTATTCAAACGGGTCGTACTCGCCTAAGACGTAAGTTTTTTGAGGCGGATATTGGCCTATCAGGAGTGAACTTTGCGGTAGCCGAAACCGGCACACTCTGCTTAGTTGAAAATGAAGGAAATGGCAGAATGTCCACCACCGTGCCTAAAGTGCATATTGCCATTACGGGCATTGAGAAAGTTGTCGAGTTTCTGGCAGATGTACCACCTCTGTATAGTGCATTGACCCGCAGTGCAACCGGGCAAGCTATTACCACCTACTTCAATATGATCAGTTCACCACGAAAATATGCCGAAAAAGATGGACCTGAAGAGGTTCACCTCATCTTACTAGACAACGGTCGTAGCCAAGCCTATCAAGATGAAGAATTGCGTAAAACTTTACAGTGCATACGTTGTGGTGCATGCATGAACCACTGTCCCGTCTACACCAAAATAGGGGGGCACGCTTATGGGACGGTGTATCCCGGCCCAATAGGGAAGATCATTTCACCGCATTTATTGGGCTTGGATAAAACCAAAGACCTTGTGACGGCATCAAGCTTATGTGGCGCGTGTGGTGAAGTCTGTCCGGTTAAAATCCCTATTCCTGATATGCTGTTACGGCTAAGACAGGAAGCCAAGCACCCAGCACGCAAGGAGCGTGCCCCATTAAAAGGGCAAAACACCGCGCATAGCACGATAGAGTCTGCGCTCATGTCCGGTTATGCGTTAGCCGCATCATCGCCAGCCCTTTATCACTCGGCCACTTTTCTTACCAGTAAGCTGCAGCACCTTATTCCCAGTAACCTTGGTGCATGGACGCAATGTCGCACACGCCCTAAGCCTGCCGACAAAACGCTGCACCAGCGTATCAAAGGTCGTCAGAGAATGACCGACCGTAAGCGTCAAACGAATAATCCGAAATGAGGCGATAACAATGGATACACGCAGTAGTAAAGAAAACATCCTTAATCGCCTCAAGCGCGCACCACGTACCGCTTATCAAGGCGATGAACCCGTTTATCGTCCATGGGGGAGTGATTCAGCGATCAGTATGGATGACAAAGCAGAACGCTTTATAGCCATGATGACCGCCAATCATACCGATGTTAAAGTGACCACTCGCGCGGCGCTCGTCCCCACCCTTCAGGCCGTTATATCGGAATATCAGCTTCATCACATTGCCATTGGCACCGCTGGTGAATTCATCGATGCCTGCCATGAAGCAACGGCTCTTGTGCAAGTGACCGAATTTAGCCAGAGCATAGAGCATTGGAAAGCCGAACTTTTTGACCAAGTTGATGCTGGCATCACACACACCGCAGGCGGAATTGCCGATACTGGTGCCATCATATTGTGGCCCAATGAGCATGAACCGAGAACCCTCTCTCTGGTTCCTCCTTGTCACATTGCATTCGTCAAAAAATCGATGTTGTTTGGCCACTTTCAACAAGCTATGGCGAACAATCAATGGAATCATTATATGCCAACCAACGCATTGTTAGTGTCTGGGCCATCCAAGACGGCAGATATCCAACAAACCCTAGCGTATGGCGCGCACGGCCCTAGTCAGCTGGTCGTCATTTTCTTGGAAGATGAATAACATTAAAGGATGATAGTAATGAGCACCCCCAAGTATGACTCGACGATAGATCGCTACCAAGCGCTGCAAACTATCCTCGCCGAAAAAATACCAACACAGCGAATCATCACTGGCGAACCGGAGCGACTGGCTTATGGCACCGATGCCAGTTTTTATCGCCTGATTCCACAGATTGTTCTGCGACTAAACAGTCTCAACGAAGTCATCTTCGCGATTCAACAGTGTGGGAACCTTGGGATTCACTTCACATTCAGAGCGGCGGGAACAAGCCTGTCTGGACAGGCTGTTTCTGACTCTGTTTTGATCACATTGACCGATGATTGGCGTGGACATGAAATTTTAAATGAAGGCGACAAGATCCGCCTTCAGCCAGGGGTTATCGGGGCGGATGCAAACCGGTATCTATTGCCCTATCAACGAAAAATAGGCCCCGACCCAGCGTCGATCAACACCTGTAAAATTGGTGGCATTGCGGCAAATAATGCTAGTGGAATGTGTTGTGGTACCGCTCAAAATTCTTATAAAACCGTTGATAGCATGAAAATCGTGTTTACTGACGGCTCCATTCTAGACACGAGCGATAGTCACAGTGTTGCTCGATTCAAAGAAACGCGTTCCGATATTGTCACAGGTCTACAAACCCTAGCTAAGCAAACCCAAGAAAACGTCACATTATCAGAAAAAATCAGCCATAAATATCGCCTAAAAAATACCACCGGGTATGCACTCAACGCCTTGGTTGACTTTCAAGATCCCATCGAAATTCTAGAGCACCTTATGATAGGTTCAGAGGGTACGTTAGGGTTTATTGCCGACATTACATACAACACCGTGATAGAGCACCCATTTAAAGCCTCTACCCTACTAACCTTTGCCAGCATTGAAGAAGCCAGTCAAGCCGTCACTATCATCGCTGATACCCCTGTCGCAGCCGTAGAAATGATGGATGGTCGCTCACTTCGATCCGTTGCCGATCAACCTGGCATGCCTGCTTTTATCCAACATCTCGATCTTGAAGCTGCGGCGTTATTGATTGAAGTCCACGCGTCACATGACGCTGACCTTCAACACTCTAACGCTATGGTTATGGAAGCACTCAGCGACTTTACTATTATTGAATCGGTTCCCTTCACCTCCGACCCTAGCACTGTCGCTACGCTCTGGGGTATTCGTAAGGGCATGTTCCCTGCGGTCGGCGCAGTGCGAGAAGTGGGAACAACGGTGATCATTGAGGATGTCGCCTTTCCTGTCGAAAACCTAGCCGCAGGCGTTCGAGATCTTCAGCAGCTCTTTGACCGTTACCATTACAACGAAGCCATTATTTTTGGGCATGCACTGGAAGGCAACTTGCACTTCGTTTTCACACAAGGTTTTGATAGCGAGAAAGAGATTCAGCGCTACGGTCGGTTTATGGATGATGTCGCAGAACTTGTGGCGGTAAAATACCAAGGATCACTCAAAGCAGAACACGGCACCGGTCGCAACATGGCACCGTATGTTGAACTTGAATGGGGTCGAGATGGCTACGAATTAATGCAACAGATCAAAGCCTTGTTTGATCCTCAGGGTTTACTTAACCCTGGCGTGATCATTAATGACAATCCACATTCTCATATCGAAAACCTAAAACCCATGCCCGCCGCGGATGATCTTATCGATCGCTGTATTGAGTGCGGTTTTTGCGAGCCCGTTTGTCCCTCACGTACACTTACGCTGTCGCCTCGTCAGCGCATCGTGCTATACCGGGAGATCCAGCGCCAACGTCGCAGCCGTCCAGCAGATACCGAGACGTCTGAAAGCCAAATGCAGCTCGAAGACGTATTTCAATATCAAGGTTTAGACACCTGCGCAGCAACCGGCTTATGCGCTGATCGCTGCCCAGTAGGGATCAACACGGGTGATCTCGTCAAACAACTCAGAGCATCGCGATATCAAAAATTCCAGCCTATCGCACGATGGACCGCTGAACACTTCGCCACTACCGCCTCCATTGCCCGCTTTGGTCTAAAAACGGGCGAAATCGCCAGCAATCTACTCGGCGCTGAACGGGTCGAGAAACTTGCCGGGCAGATGCGGTCAGTCACTAAACAGCGCACACCGCTATGGCTAGCACAAACACCAAAAACCAACCACTTTACCGGAGTCGAAAAGCCACGCTCTTCATCGACAGGTAAAGTGGTTTATCTGCCTTCCTGTGCCAGTCGGAATATGGCCGCCCAGCCAAATGCCAACGATCAACGTCCTCTAACAGAGGTGACACTGTCACTGATTGAAAAGGCAGGATTTGAAGTAATCACCCCACGCGAGCTCACAGAACAATGTTGTGGGATGCCTTATGACAGCAAAGGAATGACTGAACTTGCCGACAAAAAGTCATTGCAGCTTGAAGAAACACTATGGACAGCCAGTAAAGAAGGGGAATACCCGATAGTGATGGATACGAGTCCGTGTGCTAAACGCAGTATTGAACACTTTACTAAACCGTTAAACATTACCGAACCCGTCGGTTTTGTCAGTCGCTACCTGCTGCCTCACCTATCATTAACGCCACTCAACGAATCTGTCATGCTACATGTCACCTGCAGCTCACGACGAATGGGATTGGAGTCAAGTATGCTTAAGCTCGCACAGCAATGTGCGACCAATGTGATTATTCCTGAGCACATTCAGTGCTGTGGCTGGGCAGGAGACAAAGGCTTCACCACCCCAGAGCTTAACCAAGCGGCGACGGCACCACTAAAAGAACAAGTACCTTCCGATTGCCAACGAGGATTTAGCAATAGTATTACCTGTGAAATTGGTCTCGCACATCATAGTGGAATACCGTATCAGTCTATTTTATATCTTGTCGATGAGGCTGCGCAGCCGCGAGCTAAGTGAGTACGTTCAGTCATGTAATTAACTATTTCTGTATTTAACTATTTCTGTATTTAACTATTCTGTATTTGTGCATAAGGATAATCCAGAACAAAGGCATGGGTGACTTCATCCTAAATACACCATGCCTCAATTATCTGATAGTCGCTAGAATGAGAAAAATCAGGCATAAACTTGTTTTAGCTGCGCCATGGGAGAAATATAAACCGTATTTCTTCCATTTTTTTTCGCTTGGTACAGCGCTTTGTCAGCACGACTAACCGCACTGTCCCAACTTTCATCGCCATGAATTTGCGCGACCCCAAAACTACAGGTAGGTTGGACGGCAAGATTATCGACATAGGGGGCATGTTCAATTTTTTGTCGTAACCGCTCTGCAAGATTCGCGGTCACTTTTATATCGTGATCGTCAAGCACAATGATCACTTCGTCTCCACCATAACGAAACATCGAACCATGAGATGGTAATGTATTACGTAAAACGCCGGACACCGTTTGAATTACTCTATCACCCACAACGTGTCCATATTCATCATTGATACATTTAAAGTGATCGATGTCGAGCATAATTAGACTCATTGGTCGCGGCGTCTTATCTTTTCGATCCTTTAAATCATGTACAAATAGATCTAGTGCGCGCCTGTTTCTTATTTTGGTGAGAGAGTCATAAAAAGAGAGTTCATTGATCGCGTGTAGTTGCCTTGCATTAATCATCCAAAGCATACAAAAGCTAATAGAAACAATAAGAAAAATACTAAACAAAAACGTCAACTGATGGACCAAACCTGCACTCATAAATTCAGTCACACTTGCACTGGCTATCGTGTGATAACCACGAAATAGCATAAATAAGCCATACAGGAAATACGTACCCGACATCATCTTCACCGCTAAAGGGAGATCATACCGAGTCCCGCTTTGTAGCGCCTTAACGGATGCAAATGAAACGATAACCAGATAGCTTGCAATCACGACAATACGTGCACTGATTGATGGTTCGATATAGGTGAAATAAACAAATAGACCAAAAACAATCGGGATCAACGTCATACAAGCATAAGAATATCGAAACGTAGACTCCCGAAATGAACACAAACCATGGAGAAGCATCTGAAACGCGAAGGCAATCAGCATATTGGCAACCACGATACTAAACCATTCCGATACAAAACCTCTGAAACTGATTAATAACGGTCCAGCTCCCATCGCTAAAAGCGCCAAAGCAAAGACCTTAAGCCCCTTCACCGAGTTAGTCGAGCGCTGGGTGTTATCCCGCAAATGAGTACGACTCAAAGCGCTAGGACCCGAATTTCTAGGGTGTAAATGGTTGGGATGAAGCTCGTTAGGACGTTGGTAAAGCAACAAACCAATACAATAGATACAGCTAAAGAGAATCATTATAAAATTTAGCGTTCTCATATCTAAAGAAAACACTTCCATGTGCCAACCTTTTCTGTGATTCGGAATAATTGTCAATCATTCAGCGCAGTTATTAATAAGATGCATATTAGAATAATTACGTAATGAATCTTTATTGCAACTCAAAAGTGCGAGTGAGCTCACTAATATTTGCAGGAGGAAGCTAGATATGAGGTATGAATAGCACAAGGCAACAACAGGGCAATATAAAACCAATTACCTATAATATTATGCGCATATCAGAGTTGACGATATTAGAAGAGTATCTCAACTTGAATCAATTTTGCCAGAATTTGTCATTATTCCGACCTAACCCTTACCTAGCTTTCTCAGCACTGACATCAATAATCACTATTTACGGTTGAATACTGCGCATAAATAAAGGGGCACCAGTCCTCTTAATCATTGCAGGGTTAAACACATCATGAATTACACACTACAAGATACAGAAGCACTCTACAGCGTCTGGATGTCACAAAAAGCAAAAATGCACATTACCCAAATGGAAGTCGCTAAGCGCTTGAGCATTAGTCAGGTTGAGCTTTCCAATCGCCTAAACGGTCAACATCCATTAGATGCGCCCTTTATTGATCGGTTTTGTAAGTTACTGCATATCAATCCTAACCATCACCTACCATCACTAAAAGGCTCGGTTCGGGTTGCTGCGATCGACGAACGCCTGTTTAATACGAAGTTAACGATTGATGGAGAAATCACCAACGTGCGGATCGATGGTAATCAAGTCATCATTGAATATCGTGTTCAGTAACCTGATTCGCTATAAACGGGTGCAGACTGAATGCATGATAAGTCAGCGTCGCAGAGTTGACTTTGTGAACCTGCCAAAGACTGACAACGAGCATGGCGCTTGTTACTGATTAAGTAGCGCCACGCATTCTTGATATTTAGGTTTGGCTGGTTTTTTCTTCGGTTTATCGGCGAGCTTTACCACGGCTTTCGCGGGTTTAGGCGCAATATACGGATTGGGTTTCCAAGATGCCAATTCTGCACCACAACCATCACCTTTCGGTGGTGGCGATTGCGCCACACATTGGCTATCGCCCTCAGGGCAATGCAAGCGAACATGAAAGTGTGAATAGTGCCCCCACCACGGCCGAACCTTCCTAAGCCATGAATTATCCTTCCAAGCAGTGTCGCACAATTGCTGCTTAATAAGTGGATGAACAAAAATTCGAGCCACCCGCTCATCAACCGCTGCGGTTTGAATTAACAGCGCATGACTCTCGGTCCATTTTTCTTTTTCTAAACGGTAGCTATTGAGATCAACAACCGAATAAGGCTTAGGCGTGGAAAGTTGCTCAACACTCAAGGGGGTTGCTGGAAGTCGCAGCCAAATATCGGCATCTAATCCCGTTTGGTGGCTAGCATGCCCAGAAGCAAAACGTCCACCACGTGGCATGGCGATATCACCCACTAGAATACGACCTATCCCCAATGCGTCGACACGAATCGCAAGTGACGTCAGATAATCAATCATATCGGCGTGACCGTAATAGCGATTTCGTTGTGTCCGAATCACTTGATAACCCGTACCTGCTGGCGCAAGTTCTGCGCCTCCAGCCAAGCAGCCATTGGCATAACTGCCAATCGAGTTTGATTCCCCGTCACTGGGTAGAGTAACTTCTTCCCATGAACGATTCATTGCCAACGACGACAATGGCAGGCACAAACACAACACCAATCCATATTTTATCATTTACGTTTCTCCGTGCCCTCTCCCTAACATCTCGTCTCCATTTGTCTCCAATACCGTAAGCGTTGCTTCATAAGACACCTTGTATCAAGACTACAGTCACCTCACAAGAGCCAGCGCAATCCATCAACCAAACCATGATTATAAGCATAGCTCGTCACTCGCTTGCTGGCTGCTAGGACAGCGATTAATTCAATATATCAAATTTGAAATCAATCACATTCAATGACAAAAGACTCACAAACAAACGACAACACATTGAATCATTGCCACTTTCCCTTTAATACTATCGTTCTTATGTCTAGGCATAGATGTAAGTAACGAAAAGTCGCCATTCCTTTTTAGGCTGCCACCTTCGGGATGACGACTTCATTAAGATGTTTCTTATACACGGTCCATTAAATACTCTTGCCAAGGTATTCTTCAACACGACGACGATATTCATGTTTCAGTGACGGGTCAATAAAGCTGGCATCAATGGCATTAAGTGTAAACTGAGCTAATTCGTTATACGTCATCGCGTGAGCCGCACTCACCGCTTGGAAGTTGTCCGTCATATAACCGCCAAAATACGCTGGATCGTCGGAGTTAATCGTCACCGCAACCCCTCTACGAAGTAATTCCACAATGTTGTGCTGAGACATATCATCAAACACGCGTAATTTAATATTTGATAATGGACAAACGGTAAGTGGCATTTGACTCTCAACAAGTGAATCTAACAGCTCTGGGCTGTCAACACAGCGTACCCCGTGATCGACACGACTCACGCCTAGAATATCGATTGCATCCACGATATTTTGCGCCGGACCTTCTTCCCCTGCATGCGCCACCGTCAAGAACCCTTCATCTCTCGCTTGTGTAAACACGTTTTGAAATTTTTTCGGTGGATGCCCTTGCTCTGATGAATCTAAGCCAACACCAATGATCTTATCCTTATGATCAAGTGCACGTTTTAAGGTGTCTATCGCCGACTCTTCTGATAAATGGCGAAGAAAGCACATAATGATATGGGAGGAAATAGCGAGTTTATGCTGACCATCTTGCAAGGCGCGATAAATGCCGTTGATCACGGTATCAAACGCAATCCCGCGCTCGGTATGTGTCTGAGGATCAAAAAATATCTCGGTATGCATAACCTTATCTGAATGACAGCGCTGCAAATAAGCCCAAGTTAAGTCGTAAAAATCTTGCTCAGTAATCAGCGCATTGGCCCCTTGGTAATAAATATCTAAAAATGACTGAAGATCATCAAATTCATAGGCTTTGCGCAGCGCTTCTGGTGAAGAGTATGGCAAATTAATGTTATTACGTTGAGCAAGGGTAAAGAGTAATTCAGGTTCGAGTGAACCTTCGATATGTAAATGCAACTCTACCTTTGGAAGACCTTGAATAAATGCGTTCATATTCCACCTTTATAGTTCGTGTTGTGGGTGCACTTACTCTTAGTATGGAAGGGATCGCTGATTTTTTCGAAAGTCAGCGCGACTTTTATCAATCAGACTCAGATCTAGAACGATTGAGTCCTCACTGAATCAGCACCAATACAAAGAGTAAGAACACAATTGTGATCCTAACTCTTCGTAATCAGCACTTTCAGGGTACTGGTAGAGACCCCCAAACCAGATTATTGGGGTTATACGAAGCAAACGATTGCCATTATACGGAACAAATGGGCGATGACTACTGCTGATTTCTAACGAGTTGACGCACTTGTTCTGCGTAGAAACCACCAAGACGTCATTCAATTTTTTTGAACGACTTCATCACTTCTTTCCCCTGCAACAGACTCAACTTGAGTTCTATAGTGACTCTCAACCAAGGAGATTCATTATGACCGCCTATCGAAATGTTCAACATATTATTCCTTCCCACGCCACTTCTGATGGTGATGGCGTGAAAATTCGTCGTGTTCACGGGTTTGATAATCAGGCATTTTCGCCTTTCTTGATGATTGATGAGCTCCGTTCAGACGACAAAAAAGACTACGTGGGTGGCTTTCCTCCGCATCCTCATCGAGGGATAGAAACCTTAACCTACATGCGCCAAGGGCACTTCCAACATCGTGACCATATGGGCAACGTGGGTGAATTACGATCGGGTGGCGCACAATGGATGGCGGCAGGGCAAGGGGTCATTCATAGCGAAATGCCCATTATGGAAGAAGGCGCGCTACACGGTTTCCAGATATGGATAAACCAACCAGCGAAAAACAAAATGATACCGGCTCAATATCATGACTTTCAGCCTGAAACGATTACCCAATCAACCACTGATAAGAGTGGAACCGTTCGGGTTATCGCTGGTGACATCGGTATTGACGGCGCCAAGACCAAGGGCCCGTTACAAACTACGGGAGTCCCCCTCTCAGTCACGGACTGGCAAGCCGACAAAGGGCAAGGTATTCAATTGCAGCTTGAGCCTAATCACAATGCGATGGTTTACGTTTATTCAGGACAAGCAAGCGTAGAAGGAAAAACAGTGAGTCAAGGCGAGCTGGCACTGTTATCAAAGGGGAAATTACTGTCACTCACCGCTCATTCTGACTCAGGGATACTCATTTTTGTTGGTGAGCCGATTAACGAACCTGTGGTTCACTATGGCCCATTTGTCATGAACACTAAGGAAGAGATTCAACAAGCTATTGATGATTATAATGCCGGGCTGTTTGAAACGTACTAATACCGCTCTAGGATTATTGAGAACTGCTTTGCATTGAGGTAAGCCGCTTTACAGCGTTAACGGGTGAGGATGGTAGAGGAGCCCTAACCAAGCATCACGGAAAATACGTAGACACGATGTTCACTGCCAATGTGTCACGCATCGACACGTTGTCGATGCGTCATTTTATTGGTCAAACGATCACGGCTAATCCGTATTGAACTCACTCAGACCGTTTAATCAGTTAGGCACTGACATCAGTAAAGACTCACATTAGTAAAGTACCGAGGTGAGTAAAAAGCCAAGGTTACAAGTACTCACATAAGTAAGCGGTTGATGTGTCAACTTTCACATCAAAACTCGAGTCACCTTCCACATCAAAGCTCTCGCCAGCGCTAAACGTTACCCAGTCAGCGTCAGCGCTGCGTTTAATCGTTAACGCACCTTTCACCACGGTCATTTTTTCCGCTGCTGCCGTGCCAAAGGTGTAACTACCCGCAGCCATTACGCCAACACTGCTATCACCGTCCGCTTGAGTAAAACCAAGCGATTTAACGCCACCGTCAAAATAGGTATTTTCTTTTATCATGGGACTTCCTTGTTTAAGTATCTAATATAAAACATGGTTTTACCGCACTATTTAACGTAAAACAAGTTATTGATCAATAACGCAGCTTAATTGGTATAACAAGGTAGTCATGAGCATTCATCTGCTCAAATAACGATTCATGCAACGGAGAATTCTTATGTCTAAGTACGAGAGTAAAGTGCCTACTAATCGTGTCTCACGGTTTGGTAAGCTTGCTTCTTTGGCCACTCGCGTGACTGGCGCCATGGTGACTGAAGGTGCTAAACAGCTTTCTCAAGGCAAAAGACCAAGCGCCAAAGATCTGTTGTTAACCCCCAGCAATGTAAAGCGCGTAGCGGATCAGCTCGCTCATTTACGAGGCGCTGCCATGAAAGTCGGACAGCTGATGTCCATGGATGCGGGGGATTTAATCAGCCCAGAACTTGCGGAAATATTGGCGCGGCTTCGTTCTGACGCGGCACCGATGCCTTCAAAGCAACTCGCAACAGTGTTAACTCAAGAGCTCGGCGTCAATTGGAAGCAGCACTTTATTGCCTTTAACTTCAAACCCATTGCTAGCGCCTCCATTGGACAAGTGCACCAAGCCCATATTGAGGACGGAACAAAACTCGCCATCAAGGTGCAATACCCCGGTATTAAAAAAAGTATCGACAGTGATGTCGATAATGTCGGTACCTTACTCAATGTCGTAGGGTTAATTCCTAAAGGGGTGGATTACCGAGGCCTGTTAGAAGAGGCTAAATTGCAATTACACGCTGAGGCGGATTACCGACTTGAAGCTGCATTACTGAATCAATATCATCAGCACCTTGATGGAAATAACAACTTCATTTTACCTTCTGTCATCGCTGATCTCACCACTGACAACGTACTGGCAATGACCTTCGTCCATGGCGATCCTATTGAGTCTTTAACCAGTGCCAACCAACAAACGCGAGACCGAGTCGTTCAGCTGTTGCTAGACTTGTTGTTTAAAGAAATTTTCGATTTTAAATTGGTTCAAACTGACCCCAATTTTGCTAATTTTCTTTACGACTCCGCCCAACAAAAAGTCGTATTACTGGATTTTGGTGCGACCCGCCGTTATGACGAGAATATCAGCAATGGGTATCGACGCGCTTTCTCCGCCATTCTAGATGAGAACGATGACGCCCTTGACCACGCTTTGGCTCAAATCGGCTTCTTTAACCAAGAGATTCTTGCGGATCAAAAAACCGCTATTTTTGATCTTGTCAGACTGGCTTGTGATCCGTTGAAGCAACAAGGGCCCTATCACTTTGGTAGCAGCAATTTGCCGCAGCGTCTTAGCCAAGCTGGCACAATTTTGAGCATGGAAAAAGGCTATTGGCACACTCCGCCAGCAGATGCGTTATTCTTACACCGAAAAATAGGTGGGCTCTACCTGCTCGCGGCACGACTCAATGCAACGGTCGACGTCCATTCTCTGTTTGAACCCTATCGTGTCAATAGTGACTGAACATTTACTGAATGCGATGCGCATAAATATCTGTCACAAAAGGATAAACTGTTACAATCTAAGCCTACAATTGATGGGTAGGTCAACGTAAGCTCAAGTTATAGCTAAGCTGGTCGATATTGTATTTACAGGCTATATAAGGGAGCGGTGAATGGCATCACGTAGAGGAAAGCACACAAAGACAAATGATAGTGTAATACTCATCATCATTTTGTTGGTCTCTATTACGCTTGCATCTGTACTAGGGTTTGCCTTTTATAACAGCCATCAGAAACACATCTCCCCAACACAAGTCTATGGCAATTGGATTGAAATCGGCGCACCAAAACAAAGTACCGAAATCCTCACATTTGCCTCTCACGGCGTACAACGAAATCATCGCCTTATCGCCACTCAATATGAGTTTGATGGTCGTATTGTGAAACTAAAAACCGGCAGTGGGACTTGGGTCTACGAGAAAGTCGGCACACCGCGTTCACCTCAATTACGCCGTATTACTCCCGCTCTACCGCCACAACGATTCATATTACAAGGGTTCGAACATACCGTACCAATGGATGGTTATAGCCCAGGTCAGAACCGTCGCTCTGCATTAAGTGAGCACTTCACCACCAAATAACCTCTCTACCGTTGAACATATTCAAGAAAATGCCGTTGGAAGGCGCAGTATCTCTCAGCGGTATAACAACGTAATTGACGACCCAATTGATATAAATCAATGTTCATAACACTTTCATTTTTATCCTTTGTTTTTCTCCTAAACTTTAACTAAGCGCGTTAGCAAATAAAACACCACACGGGACGCTTACCGCCGATAGCTAGCAATAGTAAGCATCCCTTAGATACACGCAACCAAGGAGAGGAACATGATCAAGACACATCGTAATTTTTTACTCCCTGAATCAAACGGCTACCACGTCAATATTGATATCAACCCGATAGGGCATCTCGATATTGATATCATTGAATCAAAAGAACATCATGATTCAGAGTTTGAACAAGTGACGTTCAAGCATGCTGGCGCCGTGACCCATATTCAGGGCGTCGATCAACACAATAAGCAGCTCTGGAATCTTCCTTTACATTGCCAGGATGCCCGCGAGCTAAATGCATTAATTTTGCGTGCTAATGATGAATTTGAAACATTGATGCGCGATCTATAGCCTGATGTCGGCAGCGGTACGTTGGACGTTTCGACTCATGTCGTTTATGAGCAGCATACCTTGAAACAGGTGTGCTGAGCATTGGCGACAATAAAGCTCAACCATGCCTCTCAATGTCACATTATGACATTACTCTGTTAGAAATCGCCCAACTATCCATTATGATGCTCGCTCTTCAATTCAGTAGACGGATAATATGGCACTTATTTCAATCAAAGACACCAAAACTTCCGGCATGCTTTGCCTTGCAGCCTTCGCTACCGTCACCTTCGCCCTTACCCTACTCTTTTACCCCTTGTCTTTACGAGGTCACGTCGAAGCAATGACAGGCGAGGCGATGCAAACTCTCACCTATTCCGCAGGGCACCAAGGCTTTTTAATCACCTTGTGTGTGTTTTGCCTTACCACAGCATGGGTCATTAAGAAATCCCCTATCAAACTGCACCTCCTTATTCAATTAGGTCTATTACTCGTGCTAAGTTTTGGTGCTAAGTCGCTGTTAAAAAACGTAACAGAAAGCCCGCGACCCTATACTCACCTACTTGCTGAGCAGCATGTCATTGAAAATCCCAGAGACTTTTACACCCTAAAAGTAGCCGAAAAAGATCAGGCGATAGAGCAAGTGTCCGAGCAAGTTAGTCATTGGAGAACCATGCACTGGATGGGGGAAACGGACTATTCATTCCCTTCTGGACACACCATTTTTGCAAGTATCTGCGTACTATTTTTTGGGGGTCTACTGCTAAGTAATGGCCGCTATTTACTGGCCGCTCTGACCATAATTTGGGCATCGAGCGTGGCTATGAGTCGACTCTGGCTTGGTATGCACCGCCCTATCGACTTATTTGGCTCTATGTTGTTTGGTTTACTGTTGTACGCCGTTATCCCGATGACTTACCCTTTGTTTGATAAATGGTTAAAAAGGCAAAAGACTGAGTAAACGTGTAGAAATTACTAGAGCGTAGTCGTAATTTCCATTATTATCGAAATACACTATTCGGGAGAACCTTTATGCAGATCACTACCGCCGCGAAAGCGCTAAAAGAACTGGGTCACGTTACGCGTTTAGCGATCTATCGCCAAGTCGTTCGCGCGGGTCATCAAGGCATTCCAGTAGGCGAAATCCAAGAGCGTCTTGATATCCCAGGCTCTACGTTATCCCATCATATTTCAAGTTTAACGTCAGCGAATTTACTGACTCAACGACGCGAAGGGCGCACCCTTTATTGCGTTGCACAATATGAGCATTTACAAGGTGTTATCGGCTTCTTGCAAGACGAATGCTGCATTGAAGAAAGCGGTAATGACGCTGAGATAAGCCGAACTCAAGACCAAGAAAATTTACCACTATCATAAAAACAGCGGGTTTTCTTAACTGGTCATATCAATGACTAAAGAAAACCCATTCTTCCTAAAGCCTTATAGATATACAAGACACACCAACCATACATCAGACAAATAACACCTTCCGTTATCTTCGAACAACCAATAGTAGCCTTAATCAAGCATTCACACTGCCAATACTTCCCCCCATCACGAGCGTCAACATCTGCGTTAACATGCCGATAACGCCTTAGTACTGCACATAAAAGTCATCAAATGACAAAGCCCATCCCGAGGACCTCTAAGTGAATCTCAGCAACCTGTCTATTCGAACCAAACTGCAATGCATTGTTATCATTGCCGTGATTATCCTTTTATCTATTGGTGTGTTTAATCTCAACATACAAAAATCCAATAGCTACGAACAGCGCAAGAGCAGCATTCAGGCAAGTGTGGATATCGCGAAAACCCTTACCGATCACTACATTGCGCTCAGCGCTGATATTGGTGACAAGGAAGCAAAAGCTCGAGCCATGGCGGCAGTTCGTCAACTGAGTTTTGACCACGATAAGTATTTCTGGATAGCAAGCTCCGATCAAAAGATCGTCATGCACCCAACCCAACCTCACTATGAGGGAATGAGTACCACAACGATCACCGATGCACGTGGTAAGCCTTTCATGCAGCAACTTATTGACTTAGCGACCACTCAAGGACAAGGCTTCGTGCAATATTACTGGAAGGAAGCCTCCGGCGAAGAATCTGAGAAAATCACCTATGTGACACATATCCCTCAATGGAACTGGATCATTGGTTCTGGTGTTCCTCTGTCTGATATCGATGACAGCTTCAAATCAGCGATGATCAAAGAACTGATTATTGATGGCATCGCGGCAATGTTCCTGATTCTATTATGTGGTGCCATTGCGCGAAACATCGTTGTCCCCATCGAAGATCTCGTCACAAGTGTTCACCATGTTGCCGATGGCGATCTTAGCCGAAACTTAACGACGCAACGCAAAGATGAAATTGGCCTATTAAGCCTCGAGCTCAATCGAATGATGCACACGTTACGTGACACTATATCGGTGGCGAAAGAATCTGCCAGTCATTCAGGTCAATTGTCAGCCTCTATTGCAGCCACCAGCGAGGAAACGGCAACGTGTATCCATTCGCAAACTGAGCAGCTTGAGCAGTTGGCGACGGCGATGAGTGAGATGTCATCCACCATTCAAGATATCGCCGAAAATGCAGAGCGCACCTCTACCACCACAGAGCAAAGCAAAGTGCTAGCGGGTGATGGTAGCCGAAGCATGGGATACACGCTGGACAACATTGCCACCATCTCAGACGACATTACCGATACTTATGAACTCATGACATCTTTGAAGCAAGGCGTCGCTGACATTAGCAACGTTGTTGGTGTAATTACCGAAGTCTCTGAACAAACCAACTTACTGGCGTTAAATGCAGCGATTGAAGCCGCTCGGGCTGGTGAGCAAGGTCGCGGCTTTGCCGTCGTTGCCGATGAGGTTAGAAATCTTGCTAGCCGAACGCAAGAATCCACCACGCAAGTACAAAGCACTATCGACGATCTAAACAAACGTACAACCAGTGTCTTATCGGTCATGGCGACCAATCAAGAAAAGATCACCCACAGTGTTCAACTCGCCACAAAAACACAAGAGCAACTTGATGGTGCCGTTAGCAGCCTAAACCAAACTTATGACATGGTGACTCAAATTGCGGCGGCAGCAGAGCAGCAAGGGATCGTCGCGAATGACGTGAATGAGAATGTCACTGTCGTGCACACTTCTATTAGTGAGATAAAACAAACGAGTCAACATTTAGCCCAGCAATCTCAAACGATGGCGCAAGCATCCGACGAGTTATCACAAAAACTGGCTTACTTTAAATTTTAATTAAAAATTATCGAGCGCTACATAGTAGTTAGCTGACTATGTAGCGTTGTTATTATCACCTTCTCACGACAGCCTTTTCTCCATCGCGCTTCGCTCTCATCAATAATCTAAACACAGAAATGACAATTTTCTTGGTGTAACCCGTATTCACCGCGACGAATAGACAAGTGTTCCTCTCCCGCCGCTAACCCCATTTTATACCCTTGGTGCAAAGTCTTCTGGTTCATCGTTAATCGCTTCACCGCAAAGTCTTCTGGAGGTGTGATCACTCTGATCGTCGCATCTTTCGGGGGATGCCGAATAAATTCTAACGATTGGTTGTAGTTTTCAGCTCGTACCTTCATCGCTTGAGCAATACTTGGATACTTCGCTAATAAGGCCTGAACCAACCACGCCGAACGACTGGCTTTCATTTCATAACTCAGTGGATGCGATAAGATCACGGTAATATCACGTGCACCGCGGCGGTAGGCTTCTCTTACGGGAATAGAATCCGCGACACCGCCATCAGTATAACAACCACCAGAAAAACAAGGTGGACGACGATAGGCAATCGGAAGCGCGGTTGTAGCTTCAATAATGTTGGATAATGAATGGGCTTCCACTCGGTAATAATCCGCAAGCCCGCTATCAATATTCGTTACAGCTGCAAACATGGGGATACTGGAGAAAAGCGCCTCGCAGTTTAGTGGGTAGCGTTGATTAGACTCATCCCATAACCACTTTACATCAACCAAATCTCCGCCTTTGGCAAAGCGCGCTGGATTAAAAAACCGCTTGTTCGTCGCCATTTTAGTGATGACCTCAAAGCTACGTTGAGGAGAGTTTGATAAATAACCAACTAAATTCGATGCCCCTGCAGAAACACCAATTGCAAAATCATAAGGCATAAAATCATGATTCATAAAGGTATCGAGCACACCACTTGCAAAAACACCTCGCATTGCCCCACCCTCTACAATCAATGCACTGTTATTCATCATTTCTCTCTCATCATCAATACTGGTGACAGAATAATGAAACATAAGCCTGAAATATAATGGGACTTGTAAATTACTTCGATAGGAAAAAGCTATCAAAGTGATGTTTTATACGCTCCCTAAAATACAATTAGGGAGCAAACAGAGGCTATTTTTGATCGAAAACCAAAACAAACGTCACGGGAACTGACGTCGCTATCGAAGGCAAAGCAGCCACTTCTCGCAGTTTTTCAATCCCTTTCTCTAAACCAAAATCAGCCGCTTTGACAATGAGTGGATCATTAGCCACCACGACAATTTTATCATCAGACATTTTCATCACGGTCAAATTAGCTGGGTAGGTCTTTTGTTTACCATGCAAATCAACGGTAACATCGAATGTCGCTGAATAAATACCACCAATATCCGCGCCATCTAATTCGCTCATATCGATGACCGTGGTAATCGTCGCCGTTTTAAATGATGCCACATCAAATAGCATACTTTTCATTCGTTCGTTTCGAATTGCGATATTGGTTTCCACACTGCTTAAATCCAATATCACCGTCGCTTTCCCATCATCCGATATGGTGCCAGACATCGCCTCAAAATGATGAACTTCACTCGCAGCATTTTTTTTCGTTGAAACAAACTTTAATGACGATGCCTCATTATCTAGTATCCACCCTGCTGTCGCGGGAAAGGCCAACATTAAGGCCAATAAACCACTGATTCCAGCTCTCATATCGCGCTCCTTTGATTTTTTGTACCTAATAGGTGTAGTTCACCGTTATCAGAACACCAAATCTAATACCTGAACCCGCTACCATTATCCGCTTATTTTTGTTTATCGCACTACGTTAATAGGGTTTGTTAACAAGCCAATTAACCTTTATATAAATAAGGTTAATCTGTGCGCCTGTTATATTCACTTTAGTAATTATTAATAGTATTGATAATAATTCGTAATTACTTTAGTATCCGTTTTTCTTTTCAAAACCTCGACGGTGTCAAGTTGTTAGCAATAAAACAGTTAAAATCTAAAGCCTTTGAATCCACTCTTTGCAAACCTCATCTTGCTTCAAGACTTGGCCCCCTAACGATGCTCCGTCGATTACTTGTCGTTGTTTTTATATTTGCCACACCATTACTATCAGCGGCGGAACAAGCTCGAACTATTAAAGATGAACATGGTGAACTCACTGTTTTCGGTACGCCTCAGAGAATCGTCGTACTTGAATACTCGTTTATCGACGCTCTGGCTTCTGTCGGTGTCTCGCCTATTGGCGTTGCTGATGATAAAAACATTGAGCGTATTCTTCCTGAAGTCCGCGCCCTTATTTCACCATGGACGTCTGTGGGAATGCGACCGCAACCTAGCTTAGAAGCCATTTCTGAACTCAAACCGGACCTGATCATTGCTGATGCAGAACGACATGCCACGGTTTACAAGGATCTTAGCACCATCGCCCCAACGCTATTGCTTAAAAGCCGCGGTGAAACCTATCAAGAAAACCTAGCTTCAGCGTTAAAAATTGGCATTGCGATCAATAAACAGAGTCAAATGGAACAGCGAATTTCGCAGCACAAAACCAACATGGCATCGTACAAACAGACATTAGCAAGCGCGGAAACCATCCAATTTGCTGTTGTCACCGACAAAGGGATGTGGCTGCATGGCCCTAATTCCTATGCTGGTGGTGTCATTACAGCGCTTGGTCTGCAAGGACCAACGTTGCCAAACCATGATAAAGCCTACATTGAAGTCAGCTTCGAGCAGCTATTAAAAGTAAATCCAGACTGGTTACTGCTCGGTCCATATAAGCCGCATACTGTGTATGATGACTGGCAACAACAACCATTAAGCAAACTACTTAAGGTGTCACAAAAACAGCAAGCCGTGCGGGTCTCTCCGCAATTATGGTCACTAAATCGAGGCATGCTCGCGGCCGAAGGCATCGCCAAAAATCTGCAAACACTGTTAACCAAAAAGTAATGTTGACGACATTAAAACCCCAAGGGCTTGCGCTTTGGTTTGCATTGAGCGCCGCCTTAGTTATCACATTCAATCTGTCGCTGATCGCTTGGTCTAGTTTCGACCTATCGATGGCAACACTTTGGAATTTTTGGCTCCACTTCGATGAAACGAGTATGGAACAGCAAATCATCGCGACACTAAGAATGCCAAGAGCGTTGAGTGGTGCGGTCATTGGCGCTAACTTGGCGGTAGCAGGAGCACTCATGCAGGGCCTTACCCGTAACCCGTTAGCCTCGCCATCCGTACTTGCAATCAATGCTGGTGCGTCGCTGTGTATCGTCATTGGCAGTGTTGGCCTTATTACCCTGCCAATACCCACCATGCTCATGGGCGCGATAGGCAGTATGCTAAGTGGCCTTATCGTCATCTACTTAGGTGGCTTCTTTGACCATCGACCTCACCCTTTAAAACTGGTTCTTGCGGGTATTGCCGTCAATGCTTTACTACTTGGCTTAACGCGCGCTTCTATCATATTGGCCGATGATATGGCCTATAGTATTCAATCTTGGTTGATAGGTTCAATCAGTAACCTAGACTGGGCCCTATTCACACAAATGATGCCCATAAGCGTAGCGGCGCTTACCCTCTCATGGCTGTTAGCGCACCAACTCAATCTACTTTCTCTCGGGCATGATGTTGCCACCAATCTTGGTGTTAATACCAGCCTTGTACGTTTACTTGCTTGTCTCGCGATCGTCATTTTGACCAGTGTCAGCGTCGCAACAGCAGGCCCTATTGGCTTTGTTGGATTACTTGTTCCCCACATTGCTAAAAAACTTGTTGGACAAAATTATCGGCTAATCATTCCTGCCAGCGCATGCCTTGGTGCACTACTGATGACACTAGCAGATATGCTCTCTAGAGCGATTGCTTTTCCTACTGAAACGCCCGTAGGAATTGTCACTGCGCTTATCGGCACGCCATTTTTCATTTTACTGTCTATTCGAGGTCGCTTGAACTCATGAGTGTCACTCTTCACCACACAAAATACTTACCATGGCTGACGCTCGCGGTAGTTATTTTACTGGCTAGCATCATAAGTTTGATGGTTGGCGTCGCGGATTTATCCCTACCAGACGTGATCCAGACCGTGATGCATGGCGGTGATTACGATTTTGTTATCAATCACTACCGACTACCTCGCTTATTTCTTGCTATTGGTGTTGGCGCAGGTCTTGGACTATCTGGCGCGTTGGTTCAGGGGGTCATCCGTAATCCTCTCGCCTCTCCTGACCTTATTGGTATTAGTGCAGGTGCAGGATTTGTTGCCACTCTCGTATTAACGATCTACCCCAATGCGCCATTATATGTACTTCCTATTGCGGCAGTGATTGGGGGAATAGCAACGGGTATATCACTACTAGTCATCACTCACTACGCTCACCTCACCCCAGCGAGAATGGCGCTTGTCGGCATTGCTATCAGTGCATTTCTTGCCAGTGGTATTGATTACTTACTCGTGGTACACCCTATCGAAATCAACACCGCGATGGTGTGGTTGACGGGGAGTCTATGGGGAAGAGACTGGGAACAAGTTCCGTATATTTGGATGACGCTAGCGCTACTTCTGCCCGTGACATTATGGCTGGCATGGCGACTAGATGTTGTAGGCTTGGGTGACGATACCGCCATTTCATTGGGCGTTGACCTCAATAAGGTTCAAGGTATCGCACTGCTTTGTGCCATCGTACTCGCAAGTATCAGTGTCGCTATCGCTGGTACCATCAGCTTTGTCGGTTTACTCGCTCCCCATCTAGCCAGACTTATTTTTGGACACCACCACAAGGCTCTGCTCGTTGGATCCAGTTTAATCGGTGCACTCCTTGTACTCACCGCCGATACCATTGCTCGTGGTATCCAACCACCCATTGAGCTGCCTGCTGGCGTGTTGACGTCCATAATTGGTGCGCCGTACTTTATCTTTTTACTACAACGCTATAAGGGTTGGTAATGCTGTCTGTTCAACATTTGCAAGTTGCCTATGGCAACAACGTGATTATCGACGATCTCAACCTGTCTATTCCAAAAGGCAAAATTACCGCCCTAATTGGTCCTAACGGATGTGGGAAATCTACGCTACTAAAAACCTTAGCGCGCATTAACAAAGCCAAATCAGGAAACGTACTTCTTGATAACGTCGCGCTTGAGCAAATTCCCACTAAGCAGTTAGCGCAACGTCTTTCGTTGCTGCCGCAAATCCACACTACCCCAGAAGGGATCAGTGTACGAAAATTGGTGGGCTATGGCCGCGCACCCTACACTTCTCATTGGGGTAAATTGACAGCAGATGACCAACGTATTGTTGAGCAATCTATGGCATCAACGGGCGTAACTGATCTTGCCGACACCCCGGTAGACAGCCTGTCAGGTGGGCAACAGCAGCGTGCGTGGATCGCGATGATCATGGCGCAAGATACCGACATTGTCATGCTCGATGAACCGACCACCTATCTCGACCTTTCTCACCAAATTGATCTGATGAACCTAATGCATGAGATGAATCGTCGAGGGAAAACGGTCATCGTTGTACTCCATGATCTCAATCAGGCCTGTCGCTATTGTGATCATTTGGTGGTCCTTGAAAAAGGCAAACTCATTGCTCAAGGCTCACCAGAGCAGGTTTTCACTGAGTCATTATTGCAGCAAGTGTTTAACCTCGACGCAATGATCATCTCCGATCCTATTTCCCAGTCACCGATGTGCATTGCACGGTAACCGAGCGGGGCCGCTCCCCTTGTGAAGGCAAGTCAAACCATTATCTAGGAATCATTGATTGTCCTCCCGGTGGTGCTCGACTGCACGCGACTTTAATTCGATAGAGTAATACGAATCACTCTAATAATAAAAACCAACAATTTATCCAAGCAGTATAAGGACACTATTTTGAAATCGTCTCACTCCGTTAAGACAAGTCTATTTACCTTGTCTCTTTTAGCTTTATCAATAAACAGTGCGTACGCTGAAAATGCACCTCTGAATCCAGATCAAGCTCAAAATCACGCGTCTCACAAAACAGCGGAAGACACGGCGCAGGCAGCGCCGAGCCAAGTTGAGAGTGAATCGAAAGCAGCGGAAACCATGGTGGTCACAGCGACGCGTTACAGCCAGGATACCGATAAAATCCCAGGGTCTATTCACGTCATCTCTAGTGAAGAGCTGAAGCAACAGACAGCGGTAAGTGATGACTTAACCAGTGTCATTGCAAATCTTGTTCCGGGCATGACGCCTAGCCGCCAGAAGCTTTCAAATCAAGGTGAGAATTTACGTGGTCGAACCGCACTAATAATGGTTGATGGCGTACCACAAAATAACCCACTACGTAACGGTAACCGCTACGGTTACACGGTTGACCCTTCGATGGTTGAACGTGTCGAAGTTGTGCAGGGCGCGAGCGCCGTCCAGGGCAATGGTGCAACAGGCGGTATCATCAACTACGTCACTAAAAGTGCGAAACCGGGCGATCACTGGAAACAAACGATTGGTACGCGAGTCACGTCTAACCTAAAAGACGATGGCACGGGCGGTAAGGTCTACTATAACCTGAAACAGTACGATGAAGACTACGATCTATTCATTGGCGGCTCTTGGGAGCAACAAGGGCTTTACTATGACGGTAACGGCAACCCTATCGGCATGAATGCCATTCAAGGTGAAACTCAAGACTCAAATGCGACGAACTTTTTAGCTAAGGGTGGCTATAACTTTGATGGTGGCGATCAACGAGTCAGCTTTAGTGCTAGCCGTTTTCAGCTGAAAAGTAACCAAAATTACATCCCAGTGAAAGGTGACCATGTAAACGGCACGCCGGGTACGGTTGTCCGTGGCACACCAGATGGCGTTCCAACCTCTAACTATGCTGAGCTCTATAACTTCGGTTATGATCACTACAACTTCGCCGGTGGTGAATTGAAATTCCAAGCGTTTTACCAAGAGTTCGAAGCGGTTTATGGCCAAGCATCATGGTGGCCTACTGCTGACAAAAAAATGGATCAAGGCGCGATCGTCTCGTCTAAGAAAGGGTTTAAGCTCAGCTATGTAAGAACCGACATCCTAGGCTGGGACGACAGCTGGGTAGTTGGCTTAGATGGCATGGAAGACGCCACGAAACAAAAACTCATGCAATCAGGTAAAGATGTCACACCGGATATGATGTATCAAAGCCTCGCGCCTTTTGTTCAAGGTGATTTTCTTGTCTCAGACTCCCTACGTTTGTCCGGTGGCGTTCGTCTAGAAAACACCAAAGTTAAAGTCGCGGACGGGCAAACCCTGTGGGGATACGGCAATGCGGGTCATCGCCAAGTTGATATCATCGGTGGTGAGCAAAACTTTAGCCAAGCGGTGTTTAATGCTGGCGCGGTTTACGACTTAACCCCATCAGTCAGCTCGTTTGTTGGCTTTAGCCAAGGCTTCGGGTTACCTGATATCGGCCGAGTGTTACGCGGTAACTGGATAGGCGGCCCATCAACTGCACCTGTTGGCGGAGCACCGATCGACTTCAATACTATGCCAGCGGTGAAACCCGTTGTAACTGACAACTATGAAATAGGCTTGAGCTACAGCGATGACAAACTGCATGTGAGCGGCAGTACTTATATGTCTATCGCCAAAGATGGTGCGAACTTGTCATTAAACAGTGGTGGTACCTATGATGTCACACGCCAACGTACCGATATCAAAGGTTATGAACTCACGGCGACCTACAATGTATTACCGACCACATCTATCCAATCGTTGTACTCTCACGTACAAGGACAAGTAGATAGCACAGGAAATGGTAGCGTTGATAGCGATATGGATCTTAAAAACTTATCCCCTGACCGCCTGCTTGTTGCGGTTAACCATAGCTTTTCAGACCGCTTGAATGGGCGTGTCCAGTACAACCATATGTTTTCTCGCTCAAAAGAAGCCAACGGTGCTGGCGCGGCGCAACACTTCGAAGGCTATGGACTGATGGACATATCAATGTTTTATGACATGAACGGCTATGGTCGCGTAAGCTTTGCCGTTGAAAACTTACTCAACGAGCAGTACATCAACTACTTCAGCCAGATCCGCAATCACTCAAGTTACTACTTCTCTGGCCGAGGACAAACCTTTAGCCTAGGGTACGAACTCGACTTTTAAGCGATTACATCACGGCCAGCAGCTACCCCCCTCGTTGCTGGCCGATCCCCCTATCGCACAAGGGGATTCCTGCCCCAATGCATTTAAAAACCATATAGATAACCCAAACATTAGTACAAATTACCACCGCAATCACTTGCAACCCATTCGTTATTTAAATAGAATTCCATTCCCTTAATTCCTGATACGAGTGTTTGTTCCATGAACCTTAAATCTAAATTTGCCGCGTTATCACTAGCAACTATCGTGTTAACTGGTTGCGCGACACCCGGTGAAACCGATCCCAATGAAATGACAAAACAAGGCGCTATTGGCGGAGCGTTACTTGGACTTGCGATTGGCGCTATCACAGGGGATGCTGACGTCGCAGCAAAAGCTGCTCTAGTTGGTGGTGTGGCTGGTGGCGTGTCTGGTGCCTCGGAAGATCTCGCCAATAATAGAGAAAATATTCGCGCAGAAAAAAGAGATGCCGCTCTTGCTGCAATTGGCAATCAAAACAGCGAATCTACGCCAAAAGTTTGGAAAGAACTCGATAACTTCACTGGAAAATGGCGGGTAACGGTTCAAACTCATGTTGTTGAGCCGGGTTCAACAACAACATCGGCGAGCGGTTCATTGAAGAAGACATCTGAAGCAGAAATCGTACTCTCAGGCACTGATGAATTAGCGATTAACGCTAACTTTAGTTTTACTCCCGAAACTGGCTATAAGATGCAAATCAACAACGAGAAATCAAATACATCCGTTGAGTTTGCTGGTGAGTTTCAAGCTTCAAAAAACCGCTATAGTTTCTACCCAGAAAATTTAGATGCCGTTATTTATGAAGGTGTTAATGCAAGCGATGTCCACATGGAATTAGGGTTCGTTGGTAAGAATATCTGGATTATCGATACGTTCGTGGTCGTCAAAGGCGAAGAGCTAAAAGTACAAACCTTTAAGTTCAACCGTCAAAGTTAATAACATGCCTACCAGTGTGGTAAATCATTAACCTATACCCATATTAAAGCCCTGAAAGCAGACACTTTCAGGGCTTTTTCTCGCTAATAGCTTAGTTCAACCAGTGATCTAACCTAAAGCCACCAAACCCGGAACGCGTTTAGATTTGCGACATTAGCCATTGCTTAGTCTCAGCGTCGGTAAATGCGCCTTCAACACTATTACGATAGATGTGAGCATAGTCATCAGCCGATAGGTTGAACTGCTCAATGACCTTTTGTACTTCTTTTGTCATGGTGGTATTCGATACTGTGCGATTATCGGTATTGATCGTCACTGGAATGCCTTGCTTACGGAAAGACTCAATCGGGTGAACGTCTAAGCTCTCTACCGCTTTCGTTTGTACATTACTGCTTGGGCAGGTTTCAAGAGCAACTTGTTTCTCGTGTACCAAGTCAAACGCTTGTTGATGTGTGGCAATGTGAATACCGTGTCCAACACGCTCAGCACCTAGCATGGTGATCGCATCAAACACGTTCTGACCTTCACCCTGCTCACCGGCATGAATCGTGACATTCAAGCCTTTTTCCTTTGCGTATTGAGCAAAAGGAATAAACTTCTCGCAAAAACCCAGCTCCTCACCACCCGCTAAGTCAAACGCAGCAACACCCTTGCCTACATATTGAGCACCAACATCAATGACGTCTTTAATTTCATCGGTCGGCATATGACGCAACAGCGACAAAATAATATTGCCTTTAATGCCATGTTCCTTCTCAGCACGTTTCATACCGGCGACAACACTGCCAATAATGCCGTCGATAGACAAACCTTGCTCACGGTGCAACAGTGGACCAAAGCGCACTTCCATATACTTGACGTTTTCTAACGCCGCATCTTCATACACTTCAAAAGCGATTCGCTCTAGCGCATCTTGTTGCTGCATCACAGAAAGGGGAAGATCAAAACGTTTCAAATATTCAAGCAAGTCGGTACAGCTTTCAGGCGCCACCATCATTTCACGAACAACGTCTACATCTGTGCTCGCAAGCGCTACGCCTTGTTGCGCAGCCAATTCAATGATGGTTTCAGGTCGCACGCTGCCATCTAAATGACAATGTAGATCAATTTTGGGTAATGCATGGTAGTTCATTATCGCTCTCACTCTATTTTTATTATTGAAGTCTTTAAGGTGTGGACTTCTGCTAACGAAGGGGGTTCATAAACCGAGCTACGCTTGAATCTCCATTCTCAAAACTTGCTTAGCTATAGACCATAAACCTACAGGATTAGAAATTCGCTTTCAAACCTCAAATTTGACGCAAACGTATGCGTGAAAAATAAAAATTTCCTCATCACTGTTGGTTTATAAATAATCAATTAATAATAGAACAGTTTACTCAGCTAATAGCATGCATTCATAAGTCATTGGCATACTAAGGGATTCGGTGATAATGTTACATGTAACATTACATTGGTTAGTAAAAGATAATGACAACTGAACGAAAAGGGCGCCCTACTCTACAAGATATTGCCGATCAAGTGGGCGTAACAAAAATGACCGTCTCTCGCTTTATGCGCAATCCAGATTCTGTCGCTCAAAAAACGCGTGATAAAATTGCGGCTGTCATAGAACAGGTGGGTTACATTGAAAACCGCGCGCCAGCTATGCTCTCTAAGTCTTCCAGCAAAGCCATTGGTATTCTTCTTCCCTCTTTATCAAACCAAATCTTTGCCTCTTTTGTGCAAGGTATTGAAGCGGTCACCAAGGCCAATGGTTATGAAACCCTTATAGCCCATTTTGGCTATGATGAAATAGAGGAAGAACATAAAATCGCTTCACTACTGTCTTATCAAGTTGATGCTTTAATCCTTACCGAGAGTCATCATACTCAGCGCACATTGCAAATGATTAAAACCGCGGATATACCGGTTGTTGAAACCATGGAGCTACCCGCAACACCTATTGATATGGCGGTAGGGTTAGACCACGTGGAAGCCTCCTATCAAGCGGTTCGACAGATGATACAAAAAGGGCGGACGTCGATTGCCTATTTTGGTGCTCGTTTGGATACCCGTACTCAACTGCGTATGCAAGGCTACGACAAAGCCATGAATGAAGCGGGTCTGGAAATTAAGCATATCCTCACTGAATCGCACTCTAGTTTTTCTCTGGCTTCCGAGCTCCTAGATATGGCGTTGAGACAGCACCCTGATATAGATGGCGTATTTTGTACCAATGATGATATTGCTATTGGTACCATTTTAACCGCTCAGCAACGCGGTATTGCGGTACCGCAGCAACTTGCCGTCGTGGGTTATAACGCCTTGGATATTGGCCAAACTATTCATCCTAAACTCGTAAGCGTCGATACGCCTCGTTATGACATTGGCGAAAAAAGTGCTGAGTTATTGATTGCAACTTTGAAAGGCAATGCACCAACGCAGCGTAGCTTTGATTTGGGCTATCGAATAACAGAAGGTGAGAGTCTGTAACGGTTAGTACTTGCTCTCTTCTCTCACACCTTGTTCTTTCATTTAACCATGACTCTTTAGCTCCCCTTCCCCCAAAACGCGATCAGTGACAGATCGCTTTATCTCTCATCAGAGAGGTCGAATGTACGCCATGACATATCTCTGACAATTCGCGACATTTCCTACATTGTCAGACATTTCTCTCATGGATGTTTTAGTCGCAAACTATTACATTGCACGTCGAATTATTAAGTCCCTTATAAATACCACTTATAAATACCACTTATAAATACCACTTATAAAAATATAGGTTTCAGAATGAAAAAAGCAATCGCTCTAGCACTATGTACCGTTTTTGCCTCAAGCGCTTACGCAGCTGCAACAGATCCAGGTTTCTACATCGGTGGTGGTTTCGGTCTAACTGAAAGCAAGTTGAACAACCTAGATGACTCTAGCTTCCCAACATTTGACGGCGAGCGCGCACTAAAAGTTTACGGTGGCTACCAGTTCAACCGCATCGTTGCTGTTGAAGCAGGTTACACTAACTACGGTAAATTCACACACCCTGCTGTACCTGCTTTTTCCGCTACGCCTACTGCGCTATCTGTCGCTGCAAATCTTGGTTACACGTTTGACAATGGTATTCGCCCATTTGCTACTGTAGGTTTATCCCATGTAAACACGAAAACCAGATTAGGTCCCTTGTCAGATGAACAATCTACTCTAGGCATTCGTTACGGCGTTGGAGTCGAGTACGCTCCCAAAATGATTGATGGATTGGCTATGCGTCTTGCTTATGACATGGATGCATTCAGCTATGAAGATCCATCACATATGACAACAGAAAAAGCAACGTTTGCTGTTGGTGGCCTTTACCTAGGTGCTTCGTACAAATTCTAAAGACAGCCGTACTTTAGAGTAAACATAAAAAAGACCGCTGAATATCAGCGGTCTTTTTGTTTATCTTGAAAAGATCCTTTACCACATCAAATCGTCTGGAACGACAAAGTCTGCATATGGATCATCTTCTGCCGCGACTTCTTCTTTCACATCATTCTCGATGACGGTTTCAGTATCGCGCTCCGCAATTTTCTTCGCAACAATCGTTGGTATCACGACATACGTCTCTTCATAGCGGGCAATCGACAAGATCCCTTTTGCTAATTGATTACGCGTTTCTTGCTCGACATACAACGACTTAACCAAATTTTCATCGGTAAAGTTGTACTTAATATCGCCGTTCTTATTGTCGATTTTATTCATATTCAACAATTGCTTAACTTGAGCACGCATCTCTTTACTCAGAACCAGTGCGTCACGCTCTTTGTTTAACTGTTTATCACGCTCGAGTTGCGCCGCTTTATTTTCTTCTACCGCAGCTTTGGCTTCACGAGCTTGTACTCGAGATTTTTTCGAGCCTTTCTTGGCTTTTTTCAGTTTCTTTTCGTTGACTAAACCAGCTTTTAGCATCTGCTCTTGGAGACTTAGTTTGGACATAAAATAACAGGCCTATAAAAATGTGTTCATCTGCTGTGATGATCCCAAGAAATGACGCATTGAGCAAGCCTGAATAGCAACTTTCCTACGATGTACAAATCAAAGCGACTGAAAACGATCACGTAAAGGCTATTGCGCAGGATGGTTACGCAAGATCATCACGCATGCCCCCCAATATAAACAAAAGAGCCTGCCAAGATAAACTTAAGCAGGCTCTTCAAATGGGTCAGACAAACAGCGGGCTCATTTGACTCTGTGATAGTTGAATATATAGACGGTTAATCAAACGCTTTCTATACGATAAAGCTCGCGCCTTCTTGCGCACTCGATACGGTATTGCGCATCACTGAGAATAGGTTGCGTCCCCACTCTTGTTGTTGGGATTCTGTATCGATCACTGCCGGCGTTCGTCCTGTCATGTCGGTCAGGTTTTCTAAGGTTCCTGTGTGACAATCTAAGCGAATAATGTCACCTTCTTGTACTAGTCCGATTACGCCACCACGCACCGCTTCTGGTGACATATGAATGGCCGATGGAATCTTACCTGAGGCGCCCGAGAGACGGCCATCAGTCACCAGTGCCACTTGGTGTCCTGCTTTTTGAATATTACCTAGAATCGGCATCAACTTATGCAGTTCAGGCATACCGTTGGCGGCTGGGCCATTATGCGTCACCACAATCATGCAATCTTGGTTAAGCTCGCCATCATGGTACGCTTTTTCAACATCATGCTGAGATCGAAACACTTTAGCAGGCGCTTCAATCACCCGATAATCTTCCGATACCGCAGAGACCTTAATGACAGACGTACCCAAGTTCCCATTGAGTACCTTCGTCCCACCACTTTGACTAAACTGTTCATCAAATCGTGAAATCACGCCGCCATCCGTCGATTCCTCAACGGGTGTCCAAACCAACTCTTCACCTTGTAAACTCGGTAGTGACATTTGGTCTGCAAATGACCCAAACACAGGTTGAACATCTCGGTGCAGTAAGGATTCCGAATCTAGACGTTTCAGTAACGCAGGCACCCCACCCGCGTCATGGAAGGCATTCACATCAGCAGGACCATTGGGATACACCTTCACTAGCAATGGCACGACATCCGACAGATCACTCATATCCTGCCACGTTAGAATAATACCTGCCGCTTTTGCCACCGCGACCATATGAATGGTGTGATTCGTTGAACCGCCAGACGCAAGCAGTGCGATAACACCATTAACGATATTCTTTTCATCCACCACTTTGTATAACGGTCGATAATTTGGTGTTGCCTTCGCCATTGAGGCGATTGATACTGCCGCAGACTTCGTCAGTGCATGTCGCAGCGCGGTATCAGGTTGAACAAACGCAGAGCCTGGTAACATCAATCCCATGGATTCAAAAACAAGCTGATTGGTATTGGCAGTACCATAAAAGGTGCAGGTTCCCGGTGAATGATAGGCGCTGCATTCCATCTTTAATAACGCATCGTCACCCACTTCACCCGAAACATATTTCTGGCGAACATCGACTTTTTCTTCGTTACTTATGCCCGTTTTCATTGGTCCTGCAGGCACAAAAGCCGTGGGTAAGTGACCGTAAGTCAATGCCCCCATCAATTGCCCTGGGGCAATTTTGTCACAGATACTTAACAGTAATGTTGAATCAAATACATTGTGACTCAGCGAAATCGCCGTGGCTTGTGCAATCACATCACGCGAGAAAAGTGACATGTCCATGCCCGGTTGACCTTGAGTTACGCCATCACACATTGCTGGTACAACACCCGCAACTTGCGCCGTATGCCCGTATTCAGCCAACGCCACTTTAATTTCTTGTGGGTAGCCTAAGTAAGGCTGATGGGCGCTCAACATATCATTGTACGACGACACTAAGCCGACGTTAGAGCGAGTAAAATTAAGTATTTGGTCCTTTTCACTCTGACAAGAGGCGGCAACCGCATGAGCCAAGTTACCGCACGACAACTGAGTTCGGCCTTTGCCTAGCGACTCCTGACGCTTCATCGCTTCAAGATATTGCCCACGGAGTACTTTACTACGCTCAATAATGCGAGCCGTTACTTCTCTTACTACTTGATTAGTCACGCGCAACCTCCAAAGCAACCGCCGCTCGTTCAACAACCTCTTCCATCGTGCAATCAATATCCACAATAACGGTCTGAGGCTCCGCATCAGGGCGCTCTAAAGCATCAAACTGGCTTCTCACCATGTTTTCTTTCATAAAGTGACCAGAGCGATTACGCATACGTTCAAGAATAAGGTCATAGCTGCCATCAAGGAATAAGAAGGTAACATGTTCATTCCCTTCCCGAATTTGATCGCGGTAGTGTTGTTTCAATGCGGAGCAAACAATAATGCCATGCTCATTTTTACTCTCTAGGCTATAAGCCGCATCACGAATGCGCTCTAACCACGGGGCACGGTCATCATCATTGAGTGGTTCACCCGATGCCATTTTTTGAATGTTTGCTCGTGGGTGTAAATCATCACCATCAATAAATTTTCGACCTAGCTTCTGCGCTAGCATTGCTCCAATGGTGCTTTTCCCTGATGCACATACGCCCATCACTATTACACTACTACCCGCCATAATCTCTTCTCCTATCCAAGTTTGCGCTGGATCCCAATTTTTGAATTAACTCGTAAATATGGGTTTATCTTATTCGTGTTATCGGTAACATGTTACCCGTAACTTAAATAAATGTGAACTATAACACAATTAATATTCCTAAAGGTGAACACATGGAACAACTAGCCCAAGGTACAGATCCTACCTACCTATTGACCGTGGCGGTGCTTGCAGTCGCGGCATTGTTACTGCTTATTATTAAACTCAAAATTCATGCATTTGCGTCCCTAACATTAGTGAGTTTAGGCACTGCGATCGCGACCGGTGTTTCTTCTGACCAAGTCGTACCAACCATGATGGGTGGCTTTGGTGGCACACTAGCTTCCGTTGCTTTATTAGTTGGCTTAGGCGCCATGATTGGTAAGATTTTAGAAGTGACGGGGGGCGCAAAAGTCCTCGCCGATACGCTTATTGGTCGATTTGGAGAAGAGAAAGCCCCCTTTGCTTTAGGTGTCGCTTCTTTGCTATTTGGTTTCCCTATCTTCTTTGATGCGGGTCTGGTCGTGATGATGCCAATCATCTTTAGTGTTGCGAAACGCTTTGGTGGTTCACCAATCAAATACGCCCTACCTTCTGCTGGCGCGTTTGCCGTAATGCATGCCTTTGTCCCGCCACACCCAGGGCCAGTTGCTGCGGCCGATCTTCTTGGCGCTAACATCGGTCTATTATTATTTGTTGGTATCTTAGTTGCGATTCCTACTTGGTACTTTGGTGCGTACTTATTTGGCTTATACGCGGGTAAAAAATTCGATATCCCACTGTCTAAAGCCTTCTTTAACTCTGACGCGATCATCGACGAGTCTAAACTTCCAAACTTCGCAACAGTACTCATGATTCTTGTACTCCCTGTATTCCTTATCTTTATGGATACGGGTCTAAACACGCTTGCGGTTGCTGGCGTGATTGACGGTACATCACCACTCGTTGAATTCTTAAGAATGCTGGGTAAAACACCCGTTGCATTGTTAATTACATTGCTGGTTTGTTTGGCTGTTTTTGCCAAAGACTACGGCATGAAGAAACTGGAAAACCTATGTGGTGACTCTTTAGCCCCTATCTGTGCTGTTATCCTGGTAACAGGTGCTGGCGGTATGTTTGGTGGTGTATTACGTGCCAGCGGTATCGGCGATGCTTTAGCAGACGTGATGGCTGACACTGGTATGCCTGTTATTGTTGCGGCTTTTGTTATCTCTACCTGTCTTCGTGTTGCCCAAGGCTCTGCAACGGTCGCGTTAACAACAACGGCTGCCCTTGTTGCACCAATGGTTGCTGCAACCACTGGCCTAAGTGAATTAGATCTATGTTTCATCGTGATCGCTATTGCAGGCGGTGCAACCGTACTTTCTCACTTCAATGACTCTGGCTTCTGGTTAGTATCTCGCCTACTTGAAATGGATGAGAAAACGACACTTAAGACATGGACAGTGATGGAAACATTACTTGGTACGATTGCGTTTGCTATCGTCGCGACACTCAGCTTTATCCTTTAAGGTTTACTATGAAAACGCTAGAACAACAGCTAAAAGACATTCGAATCGTTCCTGTTATCGCCATCGAGGATGCGCAGCACGCGGTTCCGCTCGCCAAAGTATTGGTCGAAAATGGCCTACCTTGCGCGGAAGTGACATTTCGAACGGAAGCGGCTGCCGAGTCAATCCGCTTAATGCGTGAAGCCTATCCTGAGCTCCTTATTGGTGCAGGCACGGTGTTGAATGCACAACAGGTTGATATTGCCAAAGAAGCGGGTGCAGATTTTATCGTTAGCCCGGGGTTGAACCCAACAACGGTAAAATATTGCCAACAAGTTGGTATTGCCATTGTTCCTGGCGTCAATAATCCCAGCTTGGTTGAACAAGCCATGGAGCTGGGGCTAAAAACCGTTAAGTTCTTTCCAGCAGAACCGTCAGGTGGTGTGCCAATGCTAAAAGCGCTGTCTGCGGTTTACCCGGTTGAATTTATGCCAACGGGGGGCGTTAGCCCAAGTAATGTGGAAGACTACCTAGCTCTTCCCTCCGTCCTGGCGTGTGGTGGAACATGGATGGTACCCACTCATCTAATTAACGAAGGAAAATGGGATGAGCTAGCGGCGTTAGTCAAAGCGATTTAATCGCTTAGTCTGTCACCGAAACGCATAATTATTTACAGGGTCTGTTTTGCCCATCGTTGTAAATGAATCCCACACTTAAAGGAGCTTCGGCTCCTTTTCTCTTTTGTTAACAACCTCGATTTAACTCACCAGAGAGCCACCACACCAACAAGATAGGGTTCAAAGGCTCCGGCTGCTACCTCTCAATCAAGATAAAGCCCCATTGCTCAGCCCTATAATTTCCTTTATTGTTAATAAGTTGTTTCTTCTCACTCATTTAGGTGCCCTGATTATGTCACTGGATATACTGCAGCTTCTGTTACTCTTTATCGCAGGTATTTTTGGCGGGGTACTTAATTCAATTGCGGGTGGTGGCAGTTTTATTACCTTCCCGGCGTTAATTTTTGTCGGCGTTCCGCCGATTATTGCCAATGCCACCAATACCTTTGCATCGTGTGCGGGCTACTTAAGTGGGACCTTCGCTTTTCGCCGTGAAATACTGAAAGATCGGGCTAACCTACTTAAGATCATCCTACTCAGTATAATGGGGGGATTCAGTGGTAGCTTACTTTTGATTTACACCAGTGAGCAACAATTCTTATACGCGGTACCTTGGTTATTGCTTGCTGCGACATTACTTTTTATTTTTGGCGAGAAAGCTAACCAAGCACTGCAGCGAATATCCAAAGGTAGCAACCATACTGGTTTCATTGCGCTTTTTTTATCGCTGTTTCTATTCTGTGTCGGCGTATTTGGCGGTTTTTTTAACGCGGGATTAGGTGTCATTGGGCTCAGTTATTTAGCCATTGCTGGGTACCGAGATATCAACTTAATGAACGGCCTTAAGCTGCTTATCTCGACTTGTGCATCGGCAATGGCCATTATCATTTTCATCTTTTCTGACTTACTTGATTGGTATTCTGGTATTGCTGTGATGCTCGGTACACTGACCGGTGGGTATTTTGCTGCGCATTTCTCGCAACGAGTACCTCAAATTATCGTACGACGCTTTGTTATATTTAGCTCGGTATCTATTACGCTCTATTTCTTTTTTAACACTTACCTATAAACCACGGTTATTTAGCATTGTCATTCACTGTATTTTCACAAAGTTCGGCACATTCTCTGACATTACTTTAACTTCATCGTGACTGGATATGTTACTCATATCCACTAGCCTAATAACTATCCACACGCGTTTATTTGAGGTCTACATGTCTGTACGAAGCCTTCTTCTTTTGTCTATCGTTTCTAGTGCCGTGATAGCAAAACCTGCTCCCTTTCCCACCTTGCCGAATAGTGAAGGTGACAAATTTATGGTGAGCGCCACCAACCCTTATGTCACGAGTACTGGCTATTCTATTTTGAAACAAGGGGGCAATGCGATTGATGCAATGGTCGCCATGCAGCTTGTCATGGGTGTGGTCGAACCGGATATGACCGGCATTGGTGGCGGCACGTTTGCTCTTTACTATGACAATAAAAACAAAAGCTTCACCGCTTACGACGGCCGTGATGCGGCGCCCGCCAGTGCAACGCCGGATATGTTTTTAGACAGCAATGGTCAAGCCATCAGCCGTAATGATATTCTTGGGCCACGTTCTGTCGCGATTCCTGGAACGCTCAAACTGCTTTACCGCACGCACAAGGAACATGGCAAACTCGATTGGCAACAATTGGTACAACCCGCCATCAACTACGCTGAAAATGGCTACGCGATGAACAGCTATACCTATGACATTGTGGTCCGAGAGAAAACGCGACTCATTCATGACCCAGAAATCAAGACGCTGTATTGGGACGATAAAGAAATACGCCCAACCGGCACGAAAATGACCAACCCAAAAATGGCGGCAACACTGAAAAAGATTGCCGCTGAAGGTGACAGTTACATGTACCAAGGTGCACTTGGACAGCATATCGTCGACACCGTCAACGCTCGCCTCAAAGACAACGAGAGCAAGCTCACCCTAAAAGACTTCACCGACTACAAAGTGAAGCAGCGCGATATTGTGAAATCCAGTTACCGTGGGCACGACATCGTCTCCTTTGGTTACCCTGCCTCAGGGGGAGTATTGGTTTCTCAATCTCTGGATATGTTGGAAAAGTCCGACATTGCCAATATGCCCTATACCAATGCCGAACCATGGCGACTGATGGTTGAAGCCATGCGACTTGCAAAAGAAGATCGCATCGCCTACGCCGGGGATCCTAGCTATGTCGATACACCAGTAAAAGAGCTGCTAGCCGAGGGTTACATCGATGACCGCTATGAAATGATCCCAGAAGAAGGCGCAGGGAAATCCAAAGACATCACACCTGGAAAGGTGAGCGATACGGTTCCTGCTAATCATGAAGGATTTGAAAGCCAAGATACCGGGCATATATCGATTGTCGATAGTGAAGGCAATGCCATAGCCATGACCAGTACTGTTGGCACCGGGATGGGTTCGGGTGTGATGGTTGATGGTGTATTACTCAATGCGCAAATGGCCAATTTTTCTTCTATCCCAACGCTTAATGGTAAGCCAGTTCAAAATGCCATTGAAGCAGGTAAACGCCCACGATCAGCCATCACCCCTCTTATGGTGATGGATCCAGACGGCAAACTAAGATTGGTTGTTGGTAGCCCAGGTAGTTCACAGATCCCTGGCTACGTACTGAAAACCATTGTGGGGGTGTTAGATTGGGATCTGTCAGCTCAAGCCGCTATCGACTTACCCAATATTCAATACGGCACCAAGATTGACCGAACCAAACCTTACAACCCAACTGGGCTATTGGTTGAAAAACGCACTTTTGCTGAATCACTTGTGCCTGAATTTACTGAGATGGGATACAAGGTTCACGTTATTCCTGTTGTGAGTGGGCTGAATGCCATTGAGCTAAAAGACGGTAAAATTTACGGCGCGTCAGACCGACGCCGTGCATCGACGTCATTGGGTGAATAGTCATTCTCGCGTCCAAAAAATACTGGTTAGCACTGGCGTGCTAACCTATTTCAGAAGATTCATAGCCTTTGCTTGCTCATAGCGGAATGCCGCCTTCCTTAACTCCTACCGTCCCATAACGTAAAAAAAGCCGAGCTTTCGCTCGGCTTTGGTATGTCATCGCTTGGGAAGAGTCGATGAAATTCTACATTGTTATCGATTAAACGATACGTAGACCGCCTTGAGCGATAGCAAAACGACGGGCACGTGTGTAAGACAGCGCGTTGGTGATACCTTCGCCAGTAGGGCCTGCGATTGTGAACGTTGACGTACCTTCTGCGTTGTAACCAACACCAGATAATGTTGGGCCGTTGTGAGCGAAGATAGTTGTGTTGATTGCGCGACCAAATTTAGTCACATTCTCAATGTTACCTGAGTAGATACAAGAAGAGTGCTTGTTGCCACGCTCTGCCGCGACTGCGCGCTCGATAGCTTCGTCGATATTGGCACAACGAACCACTGGAAGTACTGGCATCATTTGCTCAACGTGCACCAGTGGGTGATCGTTCTCTACCACCATAACTGCAAGGCGAGTTTCAGACTCTATACCGATAGATTTCAAAATATCACTAGCATCTTGGCCAACGTGCTCTTTAACTGGGTGCCATACGCGTGCAATTTCTTGAGCGGTACAAGGCTTAGCACCATCGATTTCATCCATCGTTAGAATTTCAGAAGTTAACTTCTCGGCTTCTTCTGCAGAAAGTACATAAGCGCCTGTTGCTTCGAGTTTCGCTAGGAACTCATCAGCCACTGAATCTTCAACGAAAACTTCTTTCTCACCAATACATAGTAGATTGTTGTCAAATGAAGCGCCGCCGTATACACCAGCCGCTGCTAGGTCTAAGTTAGCAGAAGCGTCTACGATGACGGGTGGGTTACCCGCGCCAGCACCGATACCTTTCTTACCAGATTGTAGAATCGCTTTTACTAGACCAGGGCCACCCGTGCCAACGAGCATGTTGATAAGTGGCGATTTAGCAATCTCATTCAATGTTTCTAGCGTAGGCTCTTTTACCATCGTAATGAGGTTAGCAGGGCCGCCCGCTTCAACGATCGTCTTGTTTAGCATGTCGATCATCACCGCTGAAACCACTTTTGAAGATGGGTGAACGTTGAACGTGACCGCATTACCAGACGCAAGCATAGAGATAGCGTTGTTAATGATCGTTTCTGTTGGGTTAGTCACTGGCGTCACTGCGCCAATCACCCCGTATGGTGCACGCTCTTCTAGAGAGATACCGTGATCACCTGACCATACTTTCGTTTCTAGTACTTCTGTACCCGGTGTTTTTAGCGCCGCCAATTGATGCTTCGCCACTTTTTCTTCTACACGGCCTAGCTTTGTTTCTTCACGAACCATTTTTGCAAAGTCTTCTGCACGCGCCAATACTGCTCCACGAATGGCAGTCAGGATGGCTTCGCGGCTTTCTTTTGTCGACGTTGCGTAAAATTCTACTTGAGCTTTGTGAGTTGCTTCAATCGCAGCATCCACTGTCGCGAATACACCTTTAGCGTTATTGATATCAAAAGACATAGTCATTACCTCATAAAGATTCAGTGGCTAGGCACTGTAGTTAATTCGTTTAGCCTTAAACTGGCCAATTGCCTTCAATTGAAGTTAGGAATCCGTTGAGCACTTCAAGAGAGTGGTTGCAATTTAATCGAATAGACTGCGAGAGTAACGTCACCCAGCGTCAATATTATTGAACGAAATGTAACGTATTTGTGATCTAAATCGGGTTGGAAATTTGACATACATAAGAATATAAGATGTTAGCGACAAAAATCACCATAACTCAGAGAGCACTGAGTTACAAAGGTATAACGTATACAAGATACCGTTACAATGTAAGTAAAATACTCAAATACAATGCGCATAAAATACAACTCATAAGCCCAAATGATGGCAGGCCCAACATTTTAGTAACAAGAAAACTCGGAGTGAGTAAGTTATTTTGACGCTGAGTGACATGTTGCTAAAACAGATAATCGCTAGAATTGTCAGCAGTTAAATCAATAATGAATTTGAACTCCAATTCGACAGAGGCAGCATATGAAGCATCAAGATCGTTTAGCAGAATCGGTAAACCACTTAAGCATTGTCCTAGAAGAACAACAGCAGCTTCTTAAAGAACACAAAGCAAATATGAACTACGCTGAACGTCTTGATAATATTCTTACTCCTACTGACGAGCTCACCACTCAAGGCGACGACCTATACATCGGCGGTTGCAAAGCCTCTGATCTTATCGAGCAATACGGTAGCCCGCTTTTCGTGCTAAGCGAAGACACACTGCGTAACAACCTACGTCGTGTTAAG
>NZ_JAKRRY010000060.1 GCF_026191675.1 Vibrio qingdaonensis
GATAGCCTTCTGACTCGTTCTTGGTTTTTGTTGAACCGTTCCCGTGTCAGCGAGGGTGCATTATAGAGATCGGCGTCTCATTGGCAACCCTTTTTTTCGTATTTTTTCTATTTTATTTTCGTTCGGTCAGAAACAATACAAAGTGATTTAAAAGTATACTTTGAATGGCTAAAGTTGATGGAATTTGTCAGCAAACAATGCCACTTTATCCCAGTTGGTATACTCAACCTCTTTCGTTGTATCGGTTTCTCCCCCAGTCATCTTCATAATGAACTTAATCATGAACCGATCGAAGACATTATATCGAGGGTAATAGAGGGCACCTGCAAACACACCAATTAATGAAGGCTGCCAAGGTGATTTTTTCAAGAAGGTTTTGATGTATGCACTCCCTTCCGGCGTATCCTTTCCTTGGTCTTCTTTTCTAGCCGTGAGATTGACACAAAAAAATGCAACCTGACTCTGGCCTAATTGCTTGCAATGGCGCTCAATAAAATGATAGAGCTTTTTGTTTAAATGGCCGTAACGAATAGAGGCGCCAATCAGTACTCGCTCGTAATTAGACAGATCTATATCACCCACGGTATTTAGATCGATAAATTCAGCCTCACTGTCACTGCATTGCGTCGCAATACGTTCAATGATTTTTTGAGTTTGTCCTTCTCTTGTCGAGTACAGATAAAGCACCTTCGCCATAAGACTTCCTTAGCTACGCCAAAATGCAGGCGTTAATAAAATAAGTAGTGTGAATATTTCTAATCGACCAAAGAGCATGGAGACAATCAATATCCATTTGGCACTGTCATTAACTTCGCCAAAATGAACCGCAACCTCACCCAGACCTGGGCCTAAATTGTTCAGCGTCGCCGCAACGGCAGAGAAAGCACTTAATTCATCCATACCTGTCGCAATCAACGCAAGCATACAAACAACAAAGACCAGCGCGTAAGCAGAAAAGAAGCCCCATACCGCATCAACAACCCGTTGCGACAGTGCGGTTCCACCAACCTTAATGGTGTATACCGCTCTCGGGTGTACTAAGCGTTTCATTTCACGAGCGCCCTGCAATGTTAGCAACAAGATACGAATAACTTTCATACCTCCTCCCGTTGAACCTGCACAACCACCTATAAAAGAAGAGAACAGCAGTAACACTGGTAAAAAGAGCGGCCACTCTGAAAAACCGGTGGTGGTAAACCCTGCTGTCGTCGATATAGAAACAGATTGGAACAAAGCCTGATCAAACGCGTCATAGAAGGATTGATACGAATGGTGTTCAAGGAGAATCAAAAAGCACACCAAGAACAATACTAACTGAATGAATAAGAAAGCGCGGAATTCAGGGTCCTTCCAGTAGTACTTGGGATGAACACCACCAGATGAAAAAGCGGCAAAGTGCAGGGAGTAGTTACAAGCAGAAATTAATAGAAACACAACGGTGATCATATTAATAGCATGACTATCAAAATAACCCATACTGGCATCATGTGTCGAAAAGCCACCAATAGCGATGGTTGAGAAACTATGAGCAATAGCATCAAATGGTGTCATCCCTGCCACCCAAAACGCTGCAGCACAAGCAATGGTCAAACTTAAGTAGATATACCATAGCGCCTTTGCAGTTTCAGCAATACGTGGGGTCATCTTACTATCTTTCACTGGACCTGGAATTTCAGCGCGATATAACTGCATGCCCCCGATACCCAATACTGGCAAAATAGCGACGGCAAGAACGATGATTCCCATCCCACCAAACCACTGCAGCAATTGACGATAAAACAAAATTGCCTTGGGTAATTCATCGAGACCAACAATTACGGTCGCCCCTGTTGTCGTTAATGCAGAGAATGATTCAAAGAAAGCATCGGTTATCGACACATTGGGATAGTCTGAAATCAGGAAGGGTAACGCGCCTGCGCTACCAATTACCGTCCAAAACAACACAACAATAAGAAAGCCATCTCGCGCTTTTAACTCATGTTTATGTCTTCTATTGGGTAACCAAAAAAACGCCCCACATATAAGGAGGACAAAAAATGTGGTAACAAAAGGAACGCCCGCACCATCACGGTAAATTAATGCGACGAGTGCAGGCGCTAACATAGAGACACTAAAAAGTGCTAGTAGCAGCCCAACAATGCGGATAATGGATCGAAATTGCATAGTGTATTGAATGAAGCAAAGCTTCTATTACTTCCTAGTTGTTTTCAAATAAGGAGACCATCGCCTTGGCTCCACTCTTATTAATAATGCTAAGCGTGAGTGCATCAACTTGATTCACTTCAACTTCAACAATCAATACGACTTTTTCACTGTACTCTGAAGCAATCTCTAATGCACCAAACTTACTTAATTCAGACTGAGCAATCGCTATGAATCCATAGTCTAACTCTACTCGTAAACGAGTGGTTATTTTTTTTTCTATTGTTTGAATTAACTTCAGTGCTTGCTGAACGCCGCCGCCATAAGCTCTCACTAGGCCACCAGTACCCAGTTTTATGCCACCAGAATAACGAGTCACGACTGCCGTTAGTTCACCAATACCAGAACCGCTGAGCTGAGCCAAAATCGGCTTCCCCGCCGTGCCAGATGGTTCGCCGTCATCACTAAAGCCCCACATCATCGAATTTTCAGGCCTACCTGCGACAAAGCCCCAGCAATTGTGGCGAGCACCACTGTGCTGAATCTTCACCTGTTGAACAAACGCTTTTGCTTCGTCAATACTTGGGGTATGGCTAATTTGAGTAATAAAGACACTTTTCTTAATCTCTTCTTCAAAAATAACCGACTGCTCTGGAACTGGGTATGCGCTTGAGTTCATTGGTTTTTAAAGCCGTGTCGCCTAAAAGGGGTATTCTATCACGCAAGGATTCGATTGACTCCAAGAACGGACATTGCTCATAATGTTAAACAGTTGTTTAAAAAATGTATTGAAATTTATTCGATACGCGTTCACACTGAAGCAACTGGTCTAACCAGATCCATAATAATTACCGCTTCACTCAATCATGGATTGTCTGTCACGGAGAACGACAATGATTTACCAATCTGACACCCTACAGGTAAAGGAAGTACGCAACGGCATTGCTGAGCTGTGCTTCAGTGCATCAAATTCAGTCAATAAACTGGATCTCGCTACGCTAGAATCGCTTGATAAAGCCCTCGATTCGGTGGCGCAATGGGACGGTTTAAAAGGCTTAATCCTAACCACTGACAAGAACGCCTTCATCGTTGGCGCTGATATCACCGAATTTTTAGGCCTGTTCGCGAAACCAAAAGCAGAGCTTACAGAGTGGCTACAGTTTGCGAACAACATCTTTAACAAGCTTGAAGATTTACCCGTACCTACTCTTGCCGCGTTAAAAGGACATGCACTAGGTGGCGGCTGTGAATGTGTACTTGCTGCCGATTTCCGCATTGGTGACAAGACCACCAGCATTGGCTTACCCGAAACCAAGCTTGGTATCATGCCGGGCTTTGGCGGCACGGTTCGACTGCCAAGAGTTATTGGTGCCGACAGTGCCATGGAAATCATTACCCAAGGCAAAGCATGTCGAGCACCTGAAGCATTAAAGCTTGGCTTGCTAGATGCCATTGTCGAGACCGATTCATTACATGACTCAGCAATTAACACCATTGAACTTGCCATCAATGAAAAAATTGATTGGAAAACTCGCCGCCAACAAAAACTCTCACCTCTGACGTTAAGTAAGCTCGAATCTATGATGAGCTTTACTATGGCGAAAGGGCTTGTGGCACAAAAGGCGGGCCCACATTACCCTGCACCGATCACAGCAGTAAAAACCATCGAAAAAGCGGCACGTTGTCATCGAGATGAAGCACTGAAAATTGAAGCCGACTACTTTGTTAAGCTTGCCGGTTCCGATGTATCAAATGCCCTTGTCGGTATTTTCCTCAACGATCAATACATCAAAGGGCTTGCTAAAAAAGCCGCGAAGTCAGGTAAAGAAACGCAGCGGGCCGCCGTGCTGGGCGCTGGCATTATGGGGGGTGGCATTGCATACCAATCCGCCTTAAAAGGCGTGCCTGTGATAATGAAAGACATCGCCCAAGCTTCCCTAAACCTTGGTATGGAAGAGGCTTCTAAATTACTCAATAAGCGTCTAAAGCGTGGACGTCTTGATGGGTTTAAAATGGCCGGCATTCTTTCTTCTATTACACCAAGCCTACACTATGCCGGTATTGAGCAATCCGATGTTATCGTTGAAGCGGTAGTTGAAAACCCAAATATTAAAGCCGCGGTATTAACGGAAGTTGAAAAATTGGTTTCTGACAACACCGTCATAGCTTCAAACACCTCTACCATCCCGATTGATGTGTTAGCTAAGTCCTTATCACGTCCAGAAAACTTCTGTGGCATGCACTTCTTTAACCCCGTGCATCGAATGCCTTTAGTCGAAATTATTCGTGGTGAACAGACCTCAGAGGAAACCATCAACCGTGTTGTCGCTTATGCCGCGAAAATGGGTAAATCTCCGATTGTCGTCAACGACTGTCCTGGGTTCTTCGTCAACCGAGTACTGTTCCCTTACTTTGGCGGCTTTAGTCAACTCGTCCAAGACGGCGCTGATTTTATCCAGATAGATAAGGTGATGGAGCGTAAATTTGGCTGGCCAATGGGACCTGCCTATTTACTTGATGTCGTTGGCATCGATACCGCTCACCATGCACAAGCGGTAATGGCCGAAGGCTTCCCTGAACGCATGGCAAAAGAGAGTCGAGATTCGATAGACGTGCTCTTTGAACAACAGCGCTTTGGGCAGAAAAATGGGTCTGGCTTTTACACCTACACTACAGACAAACGTGGTCGTCCGAAAAAAACACCAAGCCCTGATGTCGCTAGCCTTCTTGAAGCGGTATCTCAACCAAGCCAATCCTTTGATGATGACACCATCATTCAACGCATGATGATTCCAATGATCAATGAAGTGGTGCTATGTCTAGAGCAAAACATTATTGCTTCTCCTCAAGAAGCCGATATGGCGCTAGTGTACGGTTTAGGATTCCCTCCTTTCCGAGGTGGCGTATTCCGTTACTTAGATACTATTGGCATTGCTAACTATGTTGAGATGGCAAAACAATATGAGTCGCTCGGTGCGATGTACCAAGTACCAAGTACCCTGATTGATATGGCGGCCTCTGGTGAGTCATTTTATAGTCAGCAACAAGCAAACTCACTGTAGCCACCAACTGGAAGAGGAATTATCAAAATGAAAAATGTTGTCGTTGTTGATTGTCTTCGTACACCCATGGGGCGCTCCAAGGGTGGTGCATTTAGACACACGAGAGCTGAAGATCTGTCAGCTCATTTGATGAAAGGAATTCTTGCTCGCAACCCTGCCGTCAATCCGCATGAAATAGAAGATATTTACTGGGGATGTGTACAACAGACCCTTGAACAAGGCTTCAACGTGGCTCGTAACGCTGCATTGCTTGCTGGTCTACCAATTGAGATCGGTGCCGTTACGGTAAACCGATTGTGTGGTTCATCTATGCAAGCTCTGCATGATGCTACGCGCTCTATTATGGTTGGAGATGCTGACATCTGTCTGATCGGTGGTGTGGAGCATATGGGTCACGTGCCTATGAATCACGGGGTTGATTTTCACCCACAGCTCTCTAAGAACGTTGCGAAGGCAGCTGGCATGATGGGACTTACCGCTGAAATGTTAGGCAAGCTTCATGGTATCAGCCGTGAACAGCAAGATGAATTTGCCGCTCGAAGCCACCAGCGTGCACAAGCGGCTACCGTAGAAGGACGCTTTAAAAATGAAATTCTACCGATAGAAGCACACGCCGAAGATGGATCTTTGTTTACCCTAGATTTTGATGAAGTGATTAGGCCAGAAACCAACGTAGAAGGTCTATCTAAGCTGCGCCCGGTCTTCGACCCTGCGAATGGAACTGTGACAGCAGGCACGTCTTCAGCTCTCTCTGACGGCGCTTCCATTATGCTAATTATGAGTGAAGAGAAAGCCAAAGAGCTTGGCGTTAAAATCCGCGCGAAAATACGCTCAATGGCTATTGCTGGTTGCGATCCTTCTATTATGGGATACGGTCCTGTTCCAGCAACGCAGAAGGCGCTAAAACGTGCTGGTCTGCATATGGAAGACATCGATATAGTTGAACTTAATGAAGCTTTCGCCGCGCAATCCCTACCTTGTGCGAAAGATCTCGGTCTACTCGATGTCGTTGACGACAAAGTGAACCTGAATGGTGGTGCGATTGCACTCGGGCACCCACTAGGGTGTTCAGGATCTCGCATCTCCACAACACTGATCAATATTATGGAAGACAAAGACGCAAAATATGGCCTAGCCACTATGTGTATTGGTTTAGGCCAAGGTATTGCCACTATCTTTGAACGACCGTAAACATTACCACTCGAAAAAGGCCCCTTTATGGGGCCTTTTTATATTTCAACATGCACAAAACGCATAGACTGAATGTTCAAGTTTCATTGTTTTTTTTTATCATTCTCACCTAGACTCAATGACAGTTTAAAAGACCAATCCATTTGGAGCACACTATGTTCAAAGCACTTGTACTAAATCAAGAAGACAAAAAAACCATCGCTTCTGTGTCGCAGATTGATGAATCTCAACTTCCTGAAGGCAACGTAAAGATAGATGTAAAATATTCATCACTAAACTACAAAGATGGATTGGCAATTACCGGTAAAGGGCGCATTGTTCGTAACTTCCCTATGGTTCCTGGTATTGATTTATCTGGTGTTGTCTCACAATCCGATGATCCTCGTTACAAAGAAGGCGACGAAGTTGTTCTTACTGGATGGGGCGTTGGTGAAGGTCACTGGGGTGGCATGGCAGAAAAAGCAAGCCTGAATGGTGACTGGCTGGTTCCAATGCCTCAAGGTTTAGATGCCCATAAAGTCATGGCGATCGGTACGGCAGGTTTCACAGCGATGCTTTGTGTTCAAGCCATTGTAGATGCTGGCGTAAAACCAGAAGATGGTGAAGTCTTAGTGACGGGTTCAAGTGGCGGCGTTGGTAGCGTAGCCATTACACTATTAAGTCAACTGGGTTACAAAGTCGCAGCCGTCACTGGTCGCGCAAGCCAAAACGGCACGTTACTCACCTCGCTTGGTGCTTCACGCATTGTTGAGCGTAGCGAACTAGAAGAGCCAGCAAAGCCTCTAGAGCGCCAAGTTTGGGCTGCAGCCGTAGATACTGTTGGTAGCAGCATGCTTGCTAAAGTACTTGCTCAAATGAATTATAACGGTGTGGTTGCAGCATGTGGTTTAGCTGGCGGTTTTGACCTGCCAACAACCGTAATGCCGTTTATTCTACGTAATGTTCGCTTACAGGGTATTGATTCTGTTATGTGCCCACGAGAAAAACGCATTAAAGCTTGGGAGCAACTGTCTGAACTACTCCCTGAAACTTACTATGCACAAGCAAGCAAAACCGTCGATTTAGAGCACGCCATTCAAGCGGCTGAAGATATTACCAATGGTGCCATTACTGGCCGCGTAATCATTAAGCTTTAAACAGCTCCTCTCGACGAGAAAATATAAAGCTCGCTATCATATAGCGAGCTTTTCGTTACTAGACACACATAAAACGCCGTCAAAACCTCGCGCTCATTGACGACCCAATGCCTATCACTTAAGCCAAACCCACATCATCAATACGTTTGGTAATTAATTTGCCGCACTCTTCCTTCACAATGGTTCTCAACCATTGCTGAGATTCCGATGTATGACACCGTGAATGCCAAATTAATGAATAATCAAAAGGCGTAAACGCAAACGGAAGCGGTTTTATCACGAGATCATAACGCTCTGCTACCAAATAAGCTAAATCGGCAGGAACGGTAATAACAAGCGGCATGCGATCGACGATCGCTAGAGCGGCCTCTAAATGGTATGCACGTAGCACCATTTTTCGAGGGTTCTGATTGATCAACGCAGCATCCAACAGCGCTTTGACACCATCACTAATCGCAATCATGGCATGAGGAGCATGCACATAGTCTTCCAAAGATAGTGGTCGATCAGCAAGAGGATGCTGTTTAGATACTAAACATGATACGCCAACAGGTCCTAACACATCTTGGTGCAAGGGGGAAACTAGCCCTGCGGGACGACAAATTGCCATATCCACTTTATCCGTGCTCAACTGCTTAAATAAATTCTCATGCTGCAGTGGTGCAAATTCTAACGAAATATTAGGAGCAAGCTCGTAAATTTTTGGCAACGCATACGGCAGGATAGTCTGCATCGCATAATCCGTTGTCGCGATCAAAAATCGCTCATTGCAATAATACGGGTCAAACTCACTCGGTGTCAGCAATTGTCGAAACGACTCGAGTGGCTGCTCAATCTGTTTGCAGATCTCCAACGCCTTACTTGTGGGGATAATCCGCTGTCCCTGACGAGTAAATAAAGGGTCATCAAGTAACTCACGCAAACGTCCTAGTACTCGGCTGGTTGCCGACTGACTTAAATTTAATCGAATCGCCGCCTGGCTGACGCTCCCCTCTTCCACCAGCACTTTTAATGCGACTAACAAATTCAAATCGCGACGATAAATATCTTCGAGTTCCATTGATGAGCTCCTAACTAGGTCTCCCTATAGTCTACACCTGCTCATAGTGGGTTTATCAAAATTTAGGCAAAAAAATCCCGCCTTTCAGCGGGGAAGCCCAAGAAATTGGGGATAGTGTCGGAATTCATTTGTCATTAATAAACATCGAGCAACAATGTAGCAACAATGTTAACTGTTATTCTCTTCTGCCACGTCTTGCCATTGTCTCATCTCAATCCACATCGCTAGAATAGAAGCGCTTAATCCAATAAGCGGCATCAGAGTGGGCTCTCCTGACGTCTTTAGTACCAAGGCACAAAAAGAAATAAAACACAGTAAAGCATAAATCGTTAGTCTATCTAAAATGGTTAACATGGCTACTCCTTAGCGCTTTGTTACCAACTTGTTAAATTAAGTTAAAGCAAAAAAAGCCATTTGCCAAGAGTTATTGCATATTTTTTCGTCGTAAGTAGAATTCAAGCTGATTTTAGACAAGAAAGAGCCCCCTAATGACAATCAATACCCTACTCGCCACGCACACACTCGCAGCCGAAGGCTTGCGCTGTCCGGAGCCGGTTATGATGGTCAGGAAGACAATTCGAAAAATGGATGATGGTGATGTATTGCTTGTCAGTGCCGATGACCCATCAACGACTCGCGACATTCCGAGTTTCTGTCGTTTTATGGATCATCAGTTAATTGGTGAACAAACCGAATCTCTGCCCTACCTCTACCTAATCAAAAAAGGCACGAAGTAGCGTTAAGTTAGGACATAAAATGTAAAAAGGCTGCCCAAGGCAGCCTTTAATTATTCATCATATTCCAGCGTTCTTATTTCAGACTGAAGCGCTTTGATCTGCTTTTGCATGGCTCGAATGTCACTGTGCATCGGTATCAAGTGCTGCACCCGAATCCAAGATTCAACGGCTAATGCCGTCATGATAATCGCACCCACCACCATAGGTAGCCACATATCAGTCAATACCATGCCTAACAATGTCAGCACCAAACCTACGGTAAATAAAGCGCTTTGACTTTTAGCGGTCATTCCTGTGTAACGTGTCAGCATATGTCGCCCTCTCGCTTAGGATCCACACTGTTAAATTACCATGACAAGCATGACACTAATATGTCAGTCATCACGGTTTTCAGCAGAAGAAAATACTCAACAAACCAAACGAGTTCACACCACACTATTGATATAATTCATTAAAATAATGCCGCCCCACAAGCGAGTCCAACAAATAGTAGAGCGGTGACTCTGCGTATCCAATTTAAAGGTAATCTATCTGCAGAAAACTGACCCAGAAGCACCACTGGTACATTCGCCAATAACATACCAATAGTAGTACCAAGAATGACCCACACTAACGCATCCGCATACTGCGCCCCTAAAATTGACGTCGCTATTTGCGTTTTATCACCAATCTCTGCAATAAAAAACGCAATAAAGCTCGCGACAAAAGGCCCCCGGCTAGACACCTCTTCATCTTCATCTAATTTGTCTGGAATGAGAACCCAACCTGCCATCGCAAGGAAACTCACAACCAATACCCACTTTAGTATTTCCGGCGACAAATAGTCCGCCACCACAACGCCTAACCACGCCGCTAAAGCATGGTTCGCAATGGTTGCAAAAAAAATAGCGGCAATAATAGGTATGGGTTTTCGATACCGGCTAGCCAGTAGTAACGATAATAGCTGGGTCTTGTCACCGATTTCGGCTAAAGCTACTGTAGTAATAGATAATGCTAAGACACTCACGACATGCTCTAAGGGGTAGGGATTATAATTATTAACCATAGATAAACCTCGCGCCCCACCCCGGTTCACGATGCTTATCTAAGGTCTTGCTAAACGAATTCGCTATTCGTCTCATACACCATGGTGAATGTGCACCAATTATGTTGACGTATGAATCAAAGCTGTGTGTCAGACTTTGATAAGCTACTCCCCAAAGATGGGCCGCATTTTAAACATTCAATCTATAAAATTCAATAATATCTACCCATGGACTGCGGCGATCATTAAGTAAATACAAAAAAGTCTGGTTTTTTGCATGCCTGATGATTAATTAACCATCTTTTCCCCTACTCCCGTTGAGAATAACTCGGTATACTTGATCGTTATTTTTATCCGTTTTCAGACAAAACTTTCATTTAGAGAATTGCGCGAACAAACTATGCAAAAATACGATATCAAAACCTTCCAGGGAATGATCCTCGCGCTGCAGGATTATTGGGCTCAAAATGGTTGTACGATTGTTCAACCGCTAGATATGGAGGTAGGTGCTGGCACCTCTCACCCAATGACATGTCTACGTGCACTTGGCCCAGAGCCAATGTCCACAGCATACGTTCAACCTTCACGTCGTCCGACCGATGGTCGCTACGGTGAAAACCCGAACCGTCTGCAGCACTACTATCAATTCCAAGTAGCGCTAAAGCCTTCTCCAGATAACATCCAGGAGCTGTATTTAGGTTCACTTGAAGTACTTGGTGTCGATCCGCTGGTTCACGATATTCGTTTCGTAGAAGACAACTGGGAAAACCCAACGCTAGGCGCATGGGGTCTTGGTTGGGAAGTATGGCTGAACGGCATGGAAGTGACTCAATTCACTTACTTCCAACAAGTTGGCGGCCTTGAGTGTAAGCCAGTCACAGGTGAGATTACTTACGGTATCGAGCGTCTAGCTATGTATATCCAAGAAGTCGATTCTGTTTACGACCTCGTATGGAACGTTGCACCTGACGGCTCTAACGTAACTTACGGTGACATCTTCCACCAGAACGAAGTTGAGCAATCCACCTACAACTTCGAGCACGCTGATGTAGATTTCCTCTTCACTTTCTTCGACCAGTGCGAAAAAGAGTGTAAAGAACTCCTTGAGCTTGAGAAGCCACTGCCACTTCCTGCTTACGAACGTATTCTAAAAGCGGGGCACGCCTTCAACATTCTTGATGCGCGCAAAGCTATCTCTGTAACAGAGCGTCAACGTTACATCCTTCGTATCCGCAACCTGACTAAATCCGTTGCAGAGGCGTACTACGCGTCACGTGAAGCACTTGGCTTCCCAATGTGTAAGAAGAGCGAGGAGAAGTAATCATGGCGAAAAATTTTCTAATTGAACTGGGTACGGAAGAGCTTCCACCCACAGCACTTCGTTCCCTAGCGGAAGCCTTTGCTGCTAACTTTGAAGCGGGTCTTAAAACGGCTGAGCTTTCTCACGAAGGCATCAAGTGGTACGCGGCACCTCGTCGTCTAGCACTTAAAGTGACTGCACTGGCTGAAGGCCAAGCAGACAAAGTGGTTGAGAAGCGCGGTCCTGCAATTTCTGTGGCATTCGATGCTGAAGGCAACGCGACTAAAGCTGCACAAGGTTGGGCTCGTGGTAACGGTATTACTGTTGAGCAAGCTGACCGCCTGAAAACAGACAAAGGCGAGTGGCTTCTTTTCAAACAAGAAGTCGCAGGCAAACCGGTGCAAGAATTGGTAATGGACATTGCAGCGAAAGCACTAGCGGGCTTGCCAATTCCTAAAGCCATGCGCTGGGGTAACTCAGACATTCAATTTATCCGTCCAGTGAAAACACTGACAGTACTACTTGGTGATGAGCTTGTTGAAGGCGAGATCCTAGGTGTCGCTTCTGCGCGTACTATCCGTGGCCACCGTTTCATGGGCGAACAAGAGTTCACCATCGACTCTGCTGACCAATACCCTGCGATCTTAGAAGAACGCGGTAAAGTCATGGCAGATTACGATGCGCGTAAAGCGATCATTCTTGCGGATGCTAAAAAAGCAGCCGACGCGGTTGGCGGTATTGCTGACCTAGAAGATGACCTTGTTGAAGAAGTGACCTCTTTGGTTGAATGGCCAGTGGTGCTTACAGCTAAGTTTGAGCAAGAGTTCCTAAAAGTCCCTTCTGAAGCGTTGGTTTACACCATGAAAGGCGACCAGAAGTACTTCCCAGTGTATGACGCTGATAAGAATCTTCTGCCAAACTTCATCTTCGTTTCGAACATCGAGTCTAAAGAGCCTCGTCACGTTATCGAAGGTAACGAGAAGGTGGTACGTCCACGTCTTGCTGATGCAGAGTTCTTCTTCAACACCGACCGTAAGCGTCCGCTGATCGATCGTCTTGCTGAACTAGACCAAGCTATCTTCCAGAAGCAGCTTGGTACGATCAAAGACAAAACCGACCGCATCACAGAGCTTGCTGGCTACATCGCTGAGCAAATCGATGCTGATGTTGAGAAGTCTAAGCGCGCAGGCCTACTGGCTAAGTGTGATCTAATGACCTCTATGGTATTCGAATTCACCGATACTCAAGGTGTGATGGGCATGCATTACGCGACTCACGATGGTGAAGACGAGCAAGTAGCACTAGCCCTTTACGAGCAGTACATGCCTCGTTTCGCTGGTGACGATCTACCAAGCACTGGTATCTCTTCTGCAGTAGCAATGGCAGACAAGCTAGACACTATCGTCGGTATCTTCGGTATTGGCCAAGCTCCAAAAGGTTCTGACCCATTCGCGCTACGTCGTGCATCACTCGGTGTGCTGCGTATCATCGTTGAAAACGGCTACAACCTAGACCTGACTGATCTGATCGGTAAAGCGAAAGAACTGCTAGGTGACAAGCTGACTAACGACAACGTAGAAGCTGATGTTATCGACTTCATGCTAGGTCGTTTCCGCGCATGGTACCAAGATGCTGGTTTCAGCGTTGATATCATCCAAGCGGTACTCGCACGTCGCCCAACTAAGCCTGCGGACTTTGACCAACGTGTTAAAGCGGTTTCTCACTTCCGTGAATTAGAAGCAGCTGAAACTCTAGCGGCGGCGAACAAGCGTGTTGGTAACATTCTTGCTAAATTTGATGGCGAGTTAGCTCAAGATATTGATTTAACATTGCTTCAAGAAGATGCAGAAAAAGCACTCGCGGAAGAAGTTGAAGTGATGACGGAAGCGCTTGAGCCAGCTTTTGCTACGGGTAACTATCAAGAAGCGTTGAGCAAGCTTGCGAACCTACGTGAGCCTGTTGATGCCTTCTTTGATAACGTAATGGTCATGGCAGAAGACGAGGCACTGAAAAAGAACCGCCTCACTCTACTGAACAACTTACGTAATCTATTCTTGAAAATCGCAGATATTTCGCTTCTTCAGAAGTAATCCTCTTTGTTTCAAGCAAAACCCGGTCTCATGACCGGGTTTTTTATCATCCCCCAAATTCATCACCTCGATTAGATCTAATTCTCCCATTTCAATAAATAGTGCTTTGCCTCACATTATCATTACGGTATGTTCAAAAGACTCCCTTGCCACCAGCAAGGTCGATAAAGGTAACTCATACAAGTGAACGTAATGAACTAGGGACAACAATGCAATTTTCTAAGTTTGGTGAAAAATTTAATCGTTACTCAGGGATCACCCAGTTAATGGATGATCTAAATGATGGACTGCGCACGCCTGGCGCCATCATGCTCGGTGGAGGCAACCCTGCTGCTATTCCCGCCATGCTCGAGTATTTTCATCAAGCCAGTGCCTCAATGCTTGCCAGCGGCGAACTTGTTGCAGCGATGTCAAACTATGATGGTCCACAAGGTAAAGATGCTTTCGTTAAGTCGCTGGCCAATCTATTAAGAGACACTTATGGCTGGGACATTTCTGAAAAAAATATTAGCCTGACCAATGGCAGTCAAAGCGGCTTCTTTTATCTATTCAACCTTTTTGCAGGGCAATATCAGGATGGCAGTAAAAAGAAAATACTATTACCACTCGCGCCAGAATACATAGGCTACGGTGATGCAGGTCTTGAAGACGACATTTTTGTTTCTTATCGCCCTGAAATAGAGATGCTCGACAATCGTCAGTTTAAGTACCACGTCGACTTTGAGCGCTTAGAAGTCGATGACTCTGTCGCAGCGATCTGTGCCTCAAGACCAACGAATCCAACCGGCAACGTTCTTACTGACGATGAGATTCGCAAGCTAGATAAACTGGCGAGAGACAACGGCATTCCGCTGATTATTGATAACGCTTACGGTACACCTTTCCCCAATATCATCTTTGAGGATGTCACCCCATTTTGGAATGACAACACCATCTTGTGCATGAGCTTATCAAAACTAGGGCTACCAGGGCTTCGCTGTGGCATCGTGATTGCGAGTGAAGAAATCACCCAAGCATTGACCAATATGAATGGCATTATTAGTCTTGCGCCAAGTGGTATGGGACCGGCTTTAGCTCACCATATGATTGAAAATGGCGATTTATTGCCATTAAGCGAAAACGTCATCAAGCCCTATTACCAACAGAAGTCGCAACGTGCAGTAGAACTACTCCAACAAGCCATTCCGGATCCTCGTTTTCGAGTCCATAAGCCAGAAGGGGCTATCTTTTTATGGCTATGGTTTGATGAATTGCCAATTACAACAATGGAATTATACCAACGGTTAAAAGCTCGAGGGGTGCTTATTGTCCCGGGTGAGTATTTCTTTATTGGACAAGAAGACAATTGGGATCACGCCCATCAATGCTTACGTATGAACTACGTTCAACCAGATGAAGCGATGCAAAAAGGCATCAACATTATTGCCGAAGAAATTAGTAAAGCTTACCAAAATAACTGATGTCTAAGCTGGATCGAAAAGAGCGCTAATAAGCGCTCTTTTTTATACCCAAAGAAACTAACTATTGTCTGGCAAACTTTTACCATTAATCGCAATCTTACGTGGTTGCATCGCTTCCGGGATCTCTCTTTCCAAATCCACATGCAGCAAGCCATTTTCCATGGTTGCGCCTATCACTTTCACGTAATCCGCCAATTGGAATTTACGCTCAAAGTCTCGCTCAGCAATGCCTTGGTAGATATAATTTTTACTTTCTTCTGCTTGGCGCTCTCCACGCACAATCAACATATTCTCTTTTTGAGTAATATCTAACTGTTCGTCAGCAAAACCCGCCACTGCCATCGTAATGCGGTATTTATTTTCGTCTTGCTGTTCAATGTTATACGGTGGGTAACCACCAGAAGAGTTCTTAGATGTGTTGGCTTCCATCAAGTTAAACAGACGGTCAAAACCAATAGCGTTACGGTATAGGGGGGCAAAATCTACAGTTCTCATCATACTATCCTTTCATTAAGCAATAGCCTTAGCCAGCATCAATAGAGTGACTAAGTTATCCAAATATCATGTCCGAAATGGTGTACATCGGCATGCATGATAATTGGCTATATCAAGTTGTGGGCGGCGTATGTCATCCTCTCATGAGCGATGTTACGCCAGCGGTATCAAAGGCCCAATAATTTGGCATCCTCTTCACTAAAAGATATAAGGGCGATAGAAGGAAGATTCAAGCCAATATTCAAAAAATATCCATCCTACGTTTTGGAAAAACACCCCCCCTCACAAAAGGCGGCCTCGCTAAAGAAAATAAACCGTGAGTAAACGATAGAAATACCTAGCAACTAGAAACCCGCCCCCAGAAACAAAAAACGCCACCCAAAGGCA
>NZ_JAKRRY010000061.1 GCF_026191675.1 Vibrio qingdaonensis
CCATGGCGAGTAAAGAAGAAAGAGCAACACAGTTTTTAACTAACGCCAAAGAAAAGTTTGGTGAACTCTATGATTATTCAAAAGTTCAGTATGAGAACAATCGATCCCACGTCACCATCACCTGCCCTATACACGGTGATTTTTATGTTTCACCTGGTAACTTTCTCACCCGAGAAATAGGTTGTCCTCAGTGTGGGCGTCAAGCATCAAGACAGAAGCGGAAAGAGAACTACAGCAAGAAAAGAGCTGAAGCAGGCTGCGGGACAAATCAATTCAATGTACGCGGTTACCAGACCCAATATCCAGATTTATTAAAACAGATATTAAAATAGTCACGTATTAATCTACAAAAACTTCTCAGCAATCGCCTTCTTACCTTTGGGGTCAAAGGCCTCCAGATTGTCTTTTTCTGGATAGTAGTAACCCGTCACTGAAAGATCATAGTCTCCGATATCCACTCTAATAGATAGCTCTGTACCATCTCCCCAAGTATCGCGTACTTGTGATTTACAGGTCTCACCGCGTAGCTCAAACTCGAACTCGCCATCTTGTTTCTTATAATTAGCGAGCGCTGCTTTTAGCAAGGTTTCGGATATTTTTTCTCTTTTTTTCTTAGAGAACATCTCTAGGCTCCATTCCTTGATTGGGCCATATATACCACTTGTATTAAGAGCTTCGAGTATTTTACGCATATGCCCCCCTGTAAACTGATTTACTAGTAATGATGAGCGCGAACCATGTGGGCTACCTAATAAACAACGTCTTAGGTTCCACCACGTTTCAGCTACTTGGGCATCTCTCGCGTTCTTAACTAACTCTTGGACACACCACGCAAGCGCATCTCGGCTACGTATAGTGCCATCACCCTCTAATTCAACATTAATGGCCTCAACAACCACTGGGTAGGCATGGTCGCTATATAGAGCAACCTCCGTGCGATATGCATGTAGACCTACCAATTGATTAGCCTCACTCACGAGTTTGTTGGCAGTTTCTTCTGAGTAAGGGCAGGTTACAAAACCTCGCACAAACGAAATAGTGTGGTCAGCACCTCTGTACAGTTGGTTTATTGAGCTATCAGAGGTCAGTTTTGCAACTTGAGGAATCATTAGTATTGGATGCCAATCAGGATAATGATCAATTGAGTTACCAAGGCTTTCTAGCAACCGACTTAGCTCAGCCTGTCCTTTATCTCGGTCACTTAAATTTTTAGTTAAATACTGTTGCGCTGCTGCATTTGCCTCTGCCGCAGCAACGGGAAAACGAAACTCCATGAAATCACCACTTTACGTAAAATTAAATAGTTACGTAAACTATAATCACTACGAAATAATAAAGCAACACGTAAAATGTAATGTTTACCTATTGATATCCTAAGGGTACACCTCATGCAAACCACCAAAAAAGTGCCGGAATTTGGTTCGATAACTATTGATTTTCAACCCTATGCGAACCACAATGAAAAACCATACCCAAAACGAACCATTAATAAGCAACCATGTTTATAAGAGCCTATCTACGAGCCTCAACGACAGAGCAGGATGCCGAACGAGCAAAAAGTGACCTGTATAATTTTGCTAAACAACATGATATCCGTATCGCCAGTTTTTATACTGAGCATTTATCAGGCGCTAAATTAGAGAGAGCTGAATTAGGTCGTTTAATTGAAGACTCTCATCGAGGAGATGTGTTACTCATCGAAAAAGTAGACCGGCTTTCTCGCCTCCCCTACGAGCAATGGAAAGAATTGAAACAAAAATTGGTGACAGCTGGTATTCACATCGTCGTTCTCGATCAACCGATGACCCATTCTGTTCTTAGTCACCATAGCGACAGTAATGTATCTATGATTTCCAAAGTGCTGACAGAGTTTATGATTGATCTCGCTGCGGCCATGGCCAGAGACGATTACGAAACACGTCGCAAACGCCAGGCGCAAGGTATCGAAAAAGCGAAAGCGCTTGGTAAATACCAAGGACGCAAACCTAATCGTCAATTAAGGGAAAATATCGCTATGTTATTAGATGAAGGAAAGACATGGTCACAAATCCAGTGTTTGCTTGGTTGCAGCCGTTCGACCATAGCAACAGTAAAAAAAATCAATTGACACAACGAGATAAGTATTTGTTCAACAGTAGGAAAGGTGGCATTCTAATGCCAGAGATATTGTCAAAATTCGTATAGAACATTGTAGGACTATAATTATGCATCAAAAGATTCTTCGATTCAGAGTTTCTTTATCGGGAAGCGAGCCGGAAATTTGGCGAGAAATTGATGTACCCGATCATTACAACTTCTGGGAATTGCATGTTGCTATTCAAGATGCAATGGGCTGGCTTGATTACCATTTGCATGAATTTTTTCCCAAAAAAGCCGGCCCAACAAAAGGTAAGAGGATTGGTCTTCCAGAGTCAGAACATGATGAAAGTATAATCGCAAGCTGGGAACTTTCAGCCAAAAAATATTTCACATTACTCGGTAATACGATTGGTTATGTTTATGACTTTGGTGATAATTGGGATCACCAAATCACTTTGGTTGGTATGTTTTTAGCACCCTTAGACTCTATTTATCCTCAATGCTTAGACGGAAACATGGCCTGCCCTCCGGAAGATTGTGGAGGCTTATATGGTTATCAGAGAGTGTTAGAGATATTGTCCGACCAAAGCCATGAGGAGTATGTCGATACAATAGAATGGCTGAAAAATCATGCAAAAAACTATTGGCCATTCGATCAACATGCATTTAGTCCGAAAAAAGTGAAATTTTCAGACCCTTATCTACGCTGGTGCAATGCATTTAATCAGCCCTATAAAGAGTGATAGATCAAGGTCATTATAGATAATATGAGTCATCTTATGTTCAACTTACTGTACAAGTATGTTTATTAACATTATACTTGTGCAATTAAAAGTACATGTAGAGAATCTTATGAGAATAGTATCTTTTACTGAAGCTAGAAATGGCCTCAAAGCTGTTTTAGACGGTGTCGTTAATGATGCTGATACAACCGTCATTACACGCCGCGATTCTGAAGATGCTGTAGTTATGTCGTTAGACTACTACAATAGCCTTATGGAGACCGTTCACTTACTACGCTCTCCTCAAAACGCTGAACACCTAAATCGTTCGATAGCACAGTACCGTGCAGGAAAAACAACAGCGCGAGAGTTAATTGATGAGTAGCAGCAGTCAACGTTTACTATCGTGGACTAATGACGCTTGGGATGACTACTTGTATTGGCAAACACAAGACAAGAAAACACTCAAACGTATCAACAAACTCATCAATGATGTTAAGCGCTCTCCGTTTGAAGGGATTGGTAAACCAGAGCCGTTAAAAGAGAACCTGTCTGGTTTTTGGTCTCGGCGTATCGATGATACTAATAGGCTTGTTTATGCAGTCGATGAGCAAGCAATAACGATCATTTCGTGCCGTTACCACTACTAAACTAAACTCAGGTTCAGCTGTCTGACATCAAATAGATGCTCAAGATCTAAATTAAGCAACATCTAATTTAACATATTACCCATAATCATCACCACAGAATGATATTCTGTATAATATTTTTAATTATAGTGATGTGGTGGTGGTTGAGTCAACCTTTATTGGATTCATCACTTCAATGGGAAACCAAATAGGCGATGTTATTAACGCACCGCCTATAAGTATTACTTTACGCTGGTAGCTCTCCTTCCTGCTGTTGGTTCATCAGAAAGTTTTCGATCGACTTGCGACTCACGAACGTTTTGATGACCTCACGCTGACTAGGTATGAGAAGCGAAGTCTCAGCCAGTTCGAGCAAAGCATTCAGTTCTTCGTCAGTAGCGCTTTCGTTTAGGGTGTGAGAGGTGCTACAATTTACATGCATCTTAAATCTCCTTAGGGTTTAGGTGTATGCCTCTCATACTCGTCGTCTAAAACTGTATTGAGAGGCATTTTTGTAATACTATTTGTATTACAGAGAATCTATCATCTTAGCCAGCTTAGTTTGATCCACATTACCTTCGTTGTTTAACCTAACTAACGCTTTAAGCAGCTTTGCTGGAGTAACTTTAGTCATAGTTATATTATCAATATTAGTAACTGCTAAAGCTATCTCAGCTTTATCATAATCATTAAAACGATAACAAGTTGGAGCACTCTGTTTGGCTTTGACTTTACTTTGCTGAGTAATAGTTGTTATTGGTTCATCAACCTTTGTTCTATTAGCTCGCTTCTGTCTATTCTTTAAATTCATATCACAAAGTAATACTATTAGTATTACACCTCCATTTAAACAAAACGCAAAATAACCATCTACAAAACCTCAAAAAGACCAATGTATTACTATTAGTATTACAGTAAACTCGTAATTTCTTTAACTAAAGCTCTATAATCATTAATAGCAACCGAACCGTTCTTATACTGACTAAGAGGAAGGTACATAAAAGAGGCTTGTCCAATATCTTCACTTCGACGAATTGTAGTTCTTAAAACTCTCTGGGAAGCGATTTCTAATAAATCTTCATCAATAGCGTTATTGATTTTTTTATTAACTGCTGCAACTTCATTTCTAAAAACATAGTAATGTAGCTCTTGTCCTTGACTAACTTCTTGAAGAGCATCTAGCAAATCCTCTAATCCATCCAGTGCGAAAACTCCGCTATTTACTGGCATCAAAAACAAATCTGCAGCGACAATAGCATTCGTTGTCGTTAAAGACAGATTTGGAGGACAGTCAAGAATAATGAAATCAAAATCTGCTTTAACGCTATTCAAATGCTTACTTAGTCGGAGTTCCCTAAAACTAAGTGTTAAGCCAGATTCTATAACTCGACTCAAACGAATATCAGTTGGAATGTAAAAGAAATCGTCAGAATGAGGAGAAAGGGTAATCAATTGTGAGATATCGACATTATTATCTTTTTGAAATAATTGCAGTACATTTTTTTCAAATCGAACTTCACCACCAGAAACAACTTTTGAGAAGTTTCCTTGAGGATCTAGATCAATCCCTAAAACTCTAAAGCCTTGTTTAGCTAAAGTGTCAGATAAGTTAATGGCTGTAGTCGTTTTTCCAACTCCGCCCTTTTGGTTTAGTAGAGCAATAATTTTAGCAGTCATAAACACTCCAATGTAATACTATTTGTATTACATTGATGATGACACAAAACAAGCTTTCACGCAATAGTGTAATACTATTTGTATTACACTATTGCGTGAATTTCCCAAACTAACAAAAATGAATTGATGTATGGCTTTTGTGCCCATTTCAGCAGAAAGTCCAGACTTAGCCCTAAGGCTATCTCCCGTAAGGTCTAGCAATAAAGCCCATTGACCCAACAATAGATAAGAATGTGATACAATCAGTCGAAAGTTCTAAATACAGTAAATATAGCTATGTCACTTTTCCTCAATCACAGCATACTCCTTGATATCAATGAGATTATTGATAGCTCGGCTTGCGTGGATTTTGGGGTAAATAGTAAGGAGCTGGTTCGAGTCATGTGCAGCTCTCATCCTAATAATGAGGTCATTCAAAAAGCTTGTCAGACCATCAATCATCGAATAGCTGAATTTACCCCTCACCATCAACTGCAAATTGCATTAACTTACTGTACTGACTTTCACACTTATTTAGACATTCCGGATATGGATGAAGCCGTGCAAGATTATGAAGCGTCCATCAGAGAATGGATTTTGTCGGATGACGTCGTCATCGAGTATCAACTCAATCGACAACCTGGGGTTCTACGCCGGAACCGCCGAAATTTCCGACATTGAGATAAATTAAATGTAACTAATTGATTAGTAAGGATTGATTAATACTATTATTTGCTTATACACTCTAATATCATTGATAATGAGTGACCTCGATATTGAAGGTAACGAATCATCTTTGTTTTCTCCGTCTGATCTTGGGGAAAGCTATTACCAAATTTTTTTTCTTTTGCTTTAAGGCAAAGCTCAAACCAATCGACATCGGTATCTTCAAGCTCTTGTTCTATTACTAAGGGATCGAACCCTTTTTGCCTTAATTCTTGTTTAATACGAGAGGTCCCATGGCATTTGTTTAATTGCTTTGCGATTTCCTTTTCTGTCAATCGAACGTCATCGAGATAGTGGTGTGATAGCAAACGCTCCATGACTAAATCAACTATGTCACAGCTTCCTTGACGAGAAAGAGTGCGACGCATCTCTCCTGATGAATAATCTCTTTTGGCTAACAAACTGACTGCAAAGTCATATAATTTCTCTGGGGACATATTCATCTGTCGCTCTCCAAGTTCAGTGGTATTTCAAAACCTTTATTCCCTCCCGATTATTTAGCATGCTCAGGGAGTCATTTCATAGATATGAAGATCGAAGGGAGAGGGATTTCAAGTATTTATTTAGCTGTTTGAGACTATCAAGCTTCCTTATTCGTTTTTGGAGTGTCGTTATCGAATTTTCAACCATGGTAATATGCTCTTGCATTTTTGCCTGCGTCTTTTTTTTGCTCGTTGCTGAAAATTCCTTCCAAACTATAGACTTAAAACCCTGATTATTGAAAATATCACGGTGGAGACGATTCAGCTCTCTTATTCTCATTTCAAGAAGATGCTCCATTCTTAACAGAGTAGTTTCATCAAGAAAACATTCCGCATCGGGGACATACTTCGTAAACATCCTAACCAAGGTCATGACATCGTTATCTCGTTTGGCTGCTGCAAGAGTCTGCATCAAACGATGCTTTTCTTCTTTTTTCAACGGGTCTGTTTCCTTATCAGGGTGAATCACACTAGCAATGCGCTTGTACATCTTGTTGAGTTGAGTACCTCTAAACATCTCCTTAATGTTTAGAGCATCATCTTCTTCACTGTCAAAATAGTCAAATTCAAAATCATGCCATTCATCTTCACTTTGCTCCCACTCAGAGGTTGCTTCAGCGTGATGTTCAAAGAAAGACGCGCTGATCGAATCCATCAAAGACTCAAGGTCAAATCGATTACCAGATGCCAGTGTTTCGCGTATTTTCGTATGCGGAAGGTCTATATCTTCCCCGAACATATCCTTCATAGCATTTTCAAATTCGCTGCATGCAGCATCAAGTGCCTTTTGCTTTTCTTTTCTAAACACCTTGTCATGGTAAGCGTCATACTCTGTACTCAACGAGTGAACTTCGTCCATGTCATAAAAGAAAGGTAATTGGTAAAAATCACTCAACTCATGTTCAATGACCTGCATTAAGCGATTTTGGGTATCTTTCTTCAACTCTTTTGCTGTCAGAAAAGAAAGAAGGTGTTTAACCCAAGCACACCGCGCATTACCAAGTTTCTTGTCATAGGGAGCTAATACGTTGTTGTACTCTGAAAAAAGCAAGTCGACCTTTCGCTCAGCTTTTTCATTACGAAGCTCATTTTTTTCTATTTTTTTCCAAAGTTCAGATACATAGTTTGCCTGTATATCTGAACCGCTGTTTGAGCTGAAAGTCGGTACTGTTATCTCTGTCATAGTTTTATTCTACCTGTCTAATATCAAGTTATGTTATCAACCTTCCGCCTACGAGCCAATGTTCGATAGACGGTTGGACGCGAGATTGAAAACAGTTCCGCTAGATCACTGATAGAGTACTGATCAGTACAATGCATCCGGTATAGCTCTTTTTGTTGCTTATCTGACAGCTTTGGCTGCTTACCTTTGAGTTTCCCTTTTGCTCGTGCTATTGCCATCCCTTCTTTGGTTCGTAATCGAATAAGGTCGCCTTCAAATTCCGCGAAAGTAGCGAGAATATTGAAGAACATTTTCCCCATCGGATCTGCTGGATCATAGATATTGTCTCCTAGAGCGAGTTTCGCTCCTCGAGCTTGTAGGATATCAGCAATACCTCTTGCATCAGGTACTGAACGGGCTAAACGATCTAGTTTTGGAACAACTAGCGTATCTCCCTCTCGAACCGCTGCAAGCGCCTGTTCTAGGCCTGGTCTCTGTCGGTTTGAACCAGTCAGTCCTTTGTCTGTATAGATCCTGTCAGTGGAAACGCCTAGATTTATTAGCGCATCTATCTGGGCAGTTAGGTCTTGTTGGTCTGTGGAGCAACGAGCATAGCCAATCTTGATTCCAGTCATATTAATGTACGTTTAAGGAGGGACAAAAGAGATTGATATCGTACCAGTTATATGAGACAACGTCAGCCTAATCAATAGGTGGATTATTAAAGTGGTTATGACTGTCCGCTTAACGATCCTCTTACGGACAGTAATTTCGGAGACAAGATGGCGAGTAGTGGTAAAGTCGCAGGTAAAAGCGAACGACTGGCAGTATTAAATAATGCTGAACAAGAAGCTCTCTATGGTCTCCCTGATTTCGATGATGCACAGCGCTTAGAGTTCTTGGTGCTGAATGAATCGGAGTTGGCGTTAGTCAACGATCGAAAAGGGATTCATGCACAACTTTGTTGCATTCTGCAGATTGCTTATTTTAAAGCCAAAAGTCTGTTTTTCCCTTTCAATTGGAATGATGTGCTGGATGATTGCAACTTTATCCTGAGTCGTTATTTTCCTGGAGAGTCACTTCCAGCCCAATCGCCCTCTAAATATGAACGCTATACTCAGCGGGAAAAAATCTGCAAATTGTATGATTATCGTCCGTGGTCATCAGCATTGTCTTCATTAGTTGAACAACAAGCTGTCCATATTGTTCACCGCGACATCACACCTGGATTTGTTGCCACTGAGCTGATTATCTGGCTCAATGAGCACAAAATTATCCGCCCCGGCTATACCACACTCCAAGAGCTGGTCAGCAAGGTGCTTTCTGATGAAAGGCAGAGGTTGGGACGTGTTTTAATGGAACAACTTGATGACGCAACCATTGAACATTTGAACAAACTGATTGAACGCGATGAAACCCTTTCCCGCCTTGCCATTCTCAGACAGGATGCGCGTGACTTCGGATGGCGGCAGATGACCCAAGAAAGGGAAAAACGAACCCTTTTAGAGCCACTGCACCATAAAGCCTGTCATATTTTACCTGCCCTAAATATTTCTCAGCAAAACCTGCTGTATTACGCGAGTCTGGCAAATTTCTATACCGTTTACGATCTACGTCAACTTAAACCCGAGCAGACGCGTCTTTATCTGCTGTGCTATGCATACGTTCGTTATCGTCAGTTCAGTGATAACTTGGTGGAAGCCATGTTTTTCCATTTGAAAAAGCTCGAGGATGAGAGTCGCCGTGTAGCTAAGCAGCTTCTGGTTGACGTTCAAGAAAAACACCGGCGTGAAACGCCTAAGATTGGACGACTACTGTCTCTTTATGTTGATGATAGTGTCTCAGACCTTACCACTTTTGGCGAAGTTCGCCGTAGAGCTTGGAAGATTATGCCGCGGGAGACACTGCAAACCACCGCTCAGCGTATGAGCGTAAAACCCGTTAGCAAACTGGCATTACAGTGGCAAGCTGTCGATGGTATGACCGCATTAATCCGGCGTCACCTTCGACCATTATTTTTGTCGTTCGACCTCAACAGCGTAGTCAGCGATAGTCCGTGGGTTGAAGCCATGAACTGGCTTAAGGTGGTATTCAGTAAAAAGCAGACACTTTCGCAGCGACCACTAACAGAATGCCCAAAGGGAACATTACCTAAACGATTACGCCCGTATTTACTAGAGTTTGACGAGAGTGGTGAGGTCATTGGACTGAATGCTGGGCGCTATGAGTTCTGGCTCTACCGACAGATTAGAAAACGCTTTCAAGCAGGTGAATTCCACCTTAACAACAGCCTCCGTCATCGTCATCTTTCTGATGAACTGGTACCAGAAGGAAAAAAGGCGACTGTGTTAGCTGAAATGAATATCCCATTTTTGCACAAGCCAATCAAAACCCAACTAAGGAAGCTGGAGTCTGAACTGCATCGGCAATGGAAAGCATTTAACCGCGAGCTGAAACAGGGGAAGTTGAAGCATGTGATATACGATAAAGAAACGCAAAAGCTGACCTGGCATAAACCCGTTATCAACCGTAATAAGGCTCAGGAGACGCGATTTTATGAACAGCTACCATTTTGTGATGTGGCTGACGTTTTCCAGTTTGTTAACGGGCAGTGTAATTTTCTTCACACCATGAAACCATTGCAGCCCCGTTATGCTAAAAAGAATGCTGATACTGACAGCTTAATGGCGGTCATCGTTGCTCAAGCGATGAATCATGGTAATCATGTGATGGCTCGAACCAGCGATATTCCATTTCATGTATTAGAAAGCACATACGAACAATATCTACGCTTTGCGTCACTTGTCACAGCTAATGACTGTATTACTAATGCAATAGAGACACTACCGATTTTCCCATACTATTCCTTTGATCCTGAAACGCTTTATGGTGCTGTTGACGGACAAAAGTTCGGGGTTGAGCGACCAACTGTAAAGGCACGATATTCACGTAAATACTTTGGTCGAGGTAAAGGCATGGTGGCCTACACAATGCTGTGCAACCACATTCCGATTAACGGCTACCTAATTGGGACAAACGACTATGAAGCTCACCATGTATTTGACATCTGGTACCGAAACTCCTCAGAGGTAAAACCCACAGCTATCACCGGTGATATGCATAGCCTCAACAAAGCCAACTTTGCGATCTTGCATTGGTTTGGTTTGGTTTGCGCTTTGAGCCTCATTTTACAGATCTGAACAAGCAACTACAGGAGTTGTATTGCACCAGAAATCTATCAGCCTATAAAAATTGCCGAATTCAACCCGTAGGACGAATTGATCTTGACCTTATCAGTCGTGAAAAAAACGATCTTGATCGCATTGTGGCCACTCTAGGATTGAAAGAAATGACGCAAGGGACGCTAGTCCGTAAATTGTGCACATATTCAACAACCAACCCGACAAGACAAGCTCTGTTCGAATATGACCGACTGGTACGTAGCATTTACACGTTGAAGTATCTGCGAGATCCGCAGTTAGAGCGTAATATACGACGTTCCCAGAACAGGGTTGAATCCTATCACCAGTTACGAGCTGCAATAGCCAAAGTTGGTGGGAAAAGGAATTAACAGGAAAAAATGACATAGAAACGGAAATCAGCAACCAATGTGGTCGGTTAATTTCCAACGCAATCATCTACTACAACTCAGCAATCCTGTCACGATTACTAGAACGACTGGAAGCGGAAGACAATACTAAAGGCATTGATGCTCTAACTCGGATATCACCTATGGCTTGGCAACACATTCTACTGAACGGCCATTATACCTTTCAAAACAGTAATGAAATTATTGACTTAGATGAGTTGGTTGCGGGTCTCAAACTAGGGTAACGGAAATTTCGGCGGTTCCGGCGTAAAACCCCAACTTATCTAACCCTGTATTGGCAACAAGATTTTCATTCTTTTTCCATTCAGTTATAGGGATAAGATCATCTTCGAGACGTTTGTTTTTCGCACTTTCATTAACAAATATATGGTTGCTATCAAGCATTCGAGAGACTTTCTGGTACAAGTAATATTCAAAACGTCGATAGTTAACGCCTTCCTTATCAACGATATAGTCTTTGTCCTGCTTAAGAGTAACCTTTGGTCGGCAGTACAAAGGTGCTTTTCTTTTTGAAGCTCTGATTTTGCTATTTGTAATTGCGTAGAAAGTAATGTCTGACCGGGTTCACATTCAATATCTATCGCTAGAAAAAGGGGCCTAATCGAGTTTGAGATCTTTTCAAAGGCATTTTGCCGAATATCACCAAATTGAGTCTGGTCACTGACGGAGTCATCGACAAATAGTCCAAGGAGGTGACCGGCGTGGGTCAACTTGTCTCTGACCACTTCAAGCTCATCTGCAATCCGTTGTTTAGCGGCGGCAGAGGCGGATTCCCTTTGTTTTCTGGTCACATATTGAAAAGCAGTGACTAACTTATCATTCGTTTCTTGATAACGAAAAAATAAGTAGCACACGATGTATAGCATCCCTTGCCATTCAGGAGAACGGCGGATCTTATAGATAGATTGGTGTCGAATAATAGACGCGTAGTACGTTAAGTTTCCTTGCGATAACCCTAGTTCATTGATGAGTCCTTTTATCTCCTGATACACACTTCTTATTGTATTGTGCGTTTCAATTTCACACATGAGTTCCGATGGGGTGAAGTCTTTCGCTGAGCCTTTCTGCGCAGAAAGTTGATTCAAGCGCCCTTTGGTATGCAGTATTTTTTTAAGTTGCATATGAGTGGTGTCTGACATGGAGCTTGAGAGAATTGACTCTGTCCTCTGCCTCTCACTGGCTAGGACGGACGTGATCATGGTTTGTAATGTTGAATAAGCGGCTAAGCCAATGCGTTTTTGGCCAAAGAAGGCTAAGCATTCATCAAAAATATACTTGGGATAGGTGCAAATCGTTGCCACATCTTGTAGACGTTCTAGCAGCGATTTTTCATCTACCTTAGAGAATCGAGTAAATCCAAGGATTTCGTACATCTTCAATATCAATGTTGCTCGAGTACTTTTGGCAATGAGCGGGTATTTGGGTTTTCTGCTTGGAAAGTAAGTCGCGTAAAGGTAATCGACGTCTTGCTTAACATCTCGCAATCTGAACTTCGGTACGACTGGCTTAGCTCGGAAGTACCCAATAAGAGGCAGTAAGTAGATTCGAGTTTCAACCTTCCCCAAGTTTGATAGCACCTTCTCTATACGAGGATCTACCGAAAAATACTCTTCCCGCTCACTTTGGTTAAAGACGGGGCGTGAATACAGGTCATGAACCTCTTGATCTGTCAGAATTTGAATTCGGCTTGGCTTAACAGTTTGCATCGTTCCCTTTTTCATATCAGCCCAAGTAGGAGGACATCATACTAGAGGTCGGATTGGACAATTGATGTTTTATGTGAAACTTAAGTGTACTTATAAGTCATAAGTAAAAATTGACACGAAAAGCATATTTGTCATAACCTATTTGTCATACACGTTTAGATCATAACCTAAATGTCACCTTGAGGAACTTATGTACATCTTTGGATACTTAAGAGCATCAACTGCTGATCAGAATGCAAAGCGTGCTCAGAAAGCTTTGCAGGAGTTTGTACAGCAAAAGGGCTTTCGAATAGCGGGTTGGTATATTGAGAATGAATCGGGAGCTTCTTTACAAAGACCAGAGCTTCTTCGATTGCTTGATGATGCGGCAATTGGTGATGCAATCATCATAGAGCAAATTGATCGTCTTTCTCGTCTTGATGAAGAAAGCTGGTTCACATTGAAAGAAATGCTGCACGAAAAAGAACTCAAGGTGATTAGTCTGGATTTACCAACCAGTCATGTTGCATTCTCTCCCCAAATCACCGATGAATTTACCGGATCGATGATCAAAGCAATAAATAGCATGATGATGGATATGCTAGCTGCTATCGCAAGAAAAGATTACCAAGATCGCCGTCGTCGTCAGGCTGAAGGAATAAAGAAAGCCAAAGAGGAAGGTAAATACAGAGGACGGCAAGCTGACTCTGATCTACACGAAAAGATCTATCAGCTACGAGTTATCAACGGGTTAAGTATCAGTGATACCGCAAAGTTGACAAATGTGTCTACTAGAACGGTGATTCGAGTAGCTCAAAAGTTGGCAAGTGAGCGTTCTGTGGCAGTAATTTAACCATTTCATACGGAGAGACCAACATGGCTGTAACTGTATTAGGTATCGGCCTGATAAAAATGGGGTTGCACTCCATGAAGCTGCTCACAAAGGTAATATTGTCCTTTGTAAACCCAAAATAAGTCGCGCTAAACTATTGGAAACCTTAGCATACAAACCACCGTGTTTAATTGGAAGTTGTAGCAGCGCTTATTTTTGGGTTCGGACCTTGAAAAAGTAGGATATGAAGTTCGACCTATTGCTCCAACGTTTGTCTCTCCTTATCGATTATCAGGCCGAACAAAAAAATGATGCAACTCACGCTCAAAGGATTTGTGAAGCGGTTTAACGCCCTCATATAAAATCAAACACCTAAATAGCTGATCCGAATACTGCTACATTTTCGCGATACCGTGTCCGTTGCCAGGAAAAGGCGAAACGGTTTCCCTAAAATGCCATACCTTGCCAAGAAGTTCCCGCATGTTTCGGCAACTGTGATTACAGGTTACCGTTTCATGTAGTGCCAACCATAAGCGCTCTATCTTGTTGACCCAAGGTGAGTATACCGGTTGAAACAACAACCTGAACTTGGGGTTGCTCTTGAGCCAAGCCAGGGTTTTACGGCTCTTGTGAATGATGTAATTATCCAGAATTAGCGTGATAGTTTTGGCTTTGCGGTAATGTCGTTTGAGCTTTTCCAGCACTGTAATAAACAGCTCCGATGCCTTGCTGGCGCTGCTCACATAAAGCACTTTTCCTGTTTTGGTATGTAGCGCTCCTGCCAAGTAGTGCTTGCGGTTGTTACCCGGGGTGACAACACGTTTTTGCTGCCCTTTGGGCATCCAGTCCGCCCCGATTTCTCTGATTTCAGTCCATCGATGCCACATTGGGTGTACCAGCCCAACCATCGGCCTATGCTGGAGCGGGCTGCGCCGGTGATGTGCTGAACTTGGGTAACCGGCAGCCCTTGATGCAACATCAACATCGCCATCAGACGCCTGGCAAAGTGCTTATCGTTGGTTTTTTGAATCAATTTTTGCATGCGCTTGCGCTCAGCGCGGCATAGTGGTGCTAAGATAGCCATTCTCAGTCCTTAGCGAGTGGTGGGTTTGTTTGGCGATAGATCTGATCGCTCAAACAGGACTGAGTTCCCTTCCTGTGATCTACTATTTGGAATAGCTATTTAGCGTAGCTCGCAAGTAGGACGTTCGCTTATACTGTGATAGGGGTATAGGGGGGCCATAAGCCCCATAGTGTATATGGTTAACTGGTAACGATGATACACCACAAGGGCCTAACTTGTTGATAATAATGAAAATTGCAACCTCATGACTTTAAGCGCCGATTAATGCAAGGCAGACAAGCGCATGGCTTAATGTTGCACGAGATCGGAAAGTGAACTTGAATAATTCTAGTGTTCTGATAGCAAAGCAAATGCATCAAAACCAGTTATTATCTGTGGACTCTATTTTGTGAGTCTATTTCGATTTTTTGCGTTACCTTCTATCGATATTTATCTCTCTGAGACCGGCTATTTTGGTTTTCATTTTTTGGATAAGATGAGAGTTCTTTCTTTGTAGAAAATAAAGTGCAAACAAGTCAGACTAGTTGATTTAAGCCCCAACAAAATGATACTATCTATCTATATGAAATATCTATCTATATGAAAATTATGAAAAAAATAATATTACTTATTAGTTTATTCAGTATTCCACAAGCTCAGGCCAAAGTTGTTGGACACACTAGTTCAACAGGCTCAGCACTCTACAATAAAAACCTTTCTGAGCGTCGTGCTCAAGCGGTTGTCAATAAACTGATTGAATTGGGTGCCACACCGACGCAACTTGAGTGGAAAGGTGAGGGTGAATCTCAACCTGTTGCAGATAACAATACTGCAGAAGGACGAGCTAAAAATCGCCGAGTTGAAATCACCATCCCTAGCTTCCAGTTTCAAGAATAGGTTGTATTACTATGAATAAATATTTTAAATCTCTATTTGCAATAGTGATTTTTCCACTATTAATGCTATTAACCGGTTGTAATTCAGAAGGTGCTTTCTCTGAATCAACCGTAAAATTAGAACGTATAGATATCACCGCTTCACCGATAACAACACGAGGTGTTAGTGAATTGACGCTTGCGGTAGGTAACAAGCAGCCCTTTGAAGCGGTTGGTCACTACTCTGATGGTTCATCTCGCACATTGACGGATTTAACCATGAGTGATTGGCGTACAAGCGACCCTGATGTAGGACGCTTTGATGAGCCTGGCGTATTTACTGCTACTAACGAGGGTAATACGACCG
>NZ_JAKRRY010000062.1 GCF_026191675.1 Vibrio qingdaonensis
TCGCCGAAGCGAGCCTTTGATTTTCGTATTCGTGATTAGAAAATCAGGTGAGCAACACCCGCAATCACAGGTAGCGTAATCAGTGTACGCAAGATGAAAATAGCGAACAGTTCGATAATATTAACTGGGATACGGCTGCCTAACAGCAGAGCACCGACTTCAGACATGTAAATAAGCTGAGTAACCGACATTGCTGCAATGACGAAGCGCGTCATTTCGTTATCAATGGAAGCGGCAAGAATCGACGGGATGAACATGTCAGCAAAACCAACAACAATCGTCTTCGACGCTGCCACAGCTTCTGGAACACCCAATAACTCTAGGTATGGGATGAACGGAGTGCCTAATACTTCAAACACGGTCGTGTATTCCGCAATGACCAGAGCAACGGTACCCAAACCCATGACTACAGGAAGGACACCAAAGACCATGTCGACGGCATTCTTGATACCTTCACCAAATACTGACTTAGCAGAAGTCACCGTGCCTGCGCGTTTAAGCGCCATATCTAAACCCCAAGAGAAGGTAGACATACCAGTAGGGGTGACCTCGGCATCGGCGGCAGGTTTAGTGCCGTCAATAAATACGTCTTTCTTATTTCTAAGTGGTGGAAGGCGAGGAATAATGATGGCAGCAACGATACCCGCTAAGCAAATAGCGCCATAAAATGGTAAGAATAGGTGTTCCAATTCAATCTGAGCAATAACCACAAGGCTAAACGTAATCGACACCGCTGAGAAGGTCGTACCAATCACCGCCGCTTCGCGCATGGTGTAAAATTTGGCTTCGTATTGCTTACTGGTTAATAGAATACCGACGCTGCCATCTCCAAGCCAAGACGCCATACAGTCAATCGCGCCACGGCCAGGTAGGTTGAATATCGGGCGCATAATTTTACTTAATAGCGCGCCAAACAGCTCTAATAGACCGAAGTTGAGCAGCAATGGAAGCAATAATCCAGCGAAGATGAATACCGAAAACAGTGTTGGTAATAAGCCCTCTAAGACCAACCCACCAGTGTTCTCTTCCCAAATGGCTTCAGGACCAAATTGAAAGTAAGTCATCATGGCAGCAATGCCACCAATAAGTCTTACCGCTAACCACATTGGACTTGGGTTGAATAGGCCATTTAGGAAATCGTTATTGTTGATAAAAGCAGGCTTAAAAATGCGAGTTAAAATAGACGCTGCTGCCATTAAAGCAATAATTGCGGTGACAAGAGGGACGATAATGTCGCCCACTGCCGCTTGTAGAGATTTGGCTAAAACGGCGACAGGAATCGTCAAACCACCATCGTAGCTAATAGGTGCCATAAACAGGAATAAACCCACTAATGACGGGATGAAAAACATCCAGAAATTGCCTTTTTTGCCTGTCTCAGGGACAGGTTGAGCGCTATTTTGCATTTTTATCTCGTGTTACAACTAGTTAATATCAGCGGTTCCATCGCTTGATTATTCACTAAACATCCATATTTGCTCAAGTGGGGCAAAGATTACTTTTTTTTGCTCGTCGAAGCAATACTATTCATCAATGAAGACTAAATATTCATAATCTCCGCAAAGTTTGCCCTGCTTTATTCATCCGTGGCGTTAGCGATGGTTACAGTATAGTGGGTAAGCTAGACTTTGAACGTGCGAGTTCACTCGCGACACGATAGAATCTAAAGCAAAGGTGGTACCGAAGACATAGGGTATCGAAATGGAATTGTTTCAAAATATGGAATCAGAGCTAAACCAGTATGAAAAGAAAAAAGTTGCCTATCCCACTCATTTTATTGGTGCCTATTGTCTTGTTGCTTATTGTTGTCATTGCAGGGGTTTATCGATTCTCGTTAACGGATGAAGAGATCTTAGCCAAATTTCCCTCACAGCAAATGCAAAGTGATGAGGTGGTCAATCAAATTCTAGGATTATCTACGCCAAACCCTTGGACGCTTCAGGTGCCAGAGACCAGCGCGTTTTCTTTACTTACTGATATTGACCAGGTTAAGCAAGTCGCATCGGGACGATACGATAACGGTATGGAGCGCGGTCATGTTTACTTGTTGTATCAATTTAAACAAGAGCAAATGGAACAAGGTGTGTTGTCCAAAGTCATTGTTCCTTTTGCGGTTAGTAATCAAGGGTCAGGTGTGTTTTATTACCTAGGATTGTTTGATTGGGATACAGCAAGACAAAGGATCATTCTTGTAGACTCGGTGTTGCTTGGTGACAGGGTGCAGGTGTCTAAGGTGGAATGGAAACATCCTATTGAAGTGCGTTTTAAACAGCATGCTGCAGGGCAGGCGATGAGTGAGAGCCCGCAGAAAGAGGTCACGTTAACGTGTGAAACTGCAAAAATCAATCAACTAAACTGCCAATAGGTTTCGTGTGTTATTGGGCTGTTTGATGATTTTGTCGTGCTCTCAGTGTTGTGAATGTGAGTTTAATTGAATAGTATGCACCTAGATGTTGTTATTTTTTGTACAAATGGAGCTTGCGATGATCAATAAGCGTTTTTTTAAAACGAAAGATGAAGTAGAGGTAACGTTCGAACTCGATGCAGCGAATGTTGATAGTGTGGTGTTGATGGCAGAGTTTCATGATTGGCAGCCAATTCAAATGAAGAAAGTCGCCAAATCTAAGTCGTTTAAATACCGTACTCGACTGCCAAAAGGTGCGGAGTATCAATTCCGTTATCTGGTTAATGATACCGAGTGGGTGAACGATGCCGAAGCGGACCACTATGTGCCGAATGGTTTCGGCGCTGATAACTGTATTGTTAGAACTGCCTAAGTTAGAACGGTCTAAGTTAGAACGGTCTAATCGAAATGGTACCCTTTTTATGAAAAGCGAAGCTCATAGCTTCGCTTTTTTACATTCTAATCACATGTTTTACGTTTTCTTTCCCTAACGACTGATGCAATTGACATCAGAAAAGTTTACTCTATTAGCCTTCTTATGAGCTGCATTGGAACCATTGTGCAATCAAATCAAATACCGGGCGAACCAAGTGCGGCAAGCACTCAGGCTCGTAACTCAAAATTGAAAAGAAGCATTGCTTTCACCGTGCCGTTTTTGGCCGCCTTTGCTTTTTTACACAGTCTGCCTGACTCTACGTTAAAAGGAACGGTTGACTTAGATCTTAATGACTCTCCTATCGTCGAGGCATTGTCAGCCAATAAAACCGTAGAGGTTCAGCCTCCTAAATACGCTTATACGGTTCAATCTGGTGACAGTTTAAGCCAAATTTTTGATCAGCTTGGTTTCCCTTACAGAGATATGATGTCTGTAATGGAAACAGACCTGAACTTCTTGGTACTAGATACGCTGCGTCCTGGCGATAAAATTCGCTTTTGGCAGGATGAGGAAACTCAAGCTCTGACTAAGTTAGAATTAGGTCGTAATGTCGCAGAAAAAGCCGTGTATCATCGACTGGATGACGGTAGCTTTGAATTCGAAGATATTTCAATACCAGGGGTTTGGAGCAGTGCGGCGCTAGTCGGTGAGATTAATGGCAGCTTTTCAGCTTCTGCCAATAAGCTTGGCCTCGGTCCAAATGAAATTAGTCAAGTGGTTACCTTATTAAAAGATAAGATTAATTTTGCTCGAGACTTACGTGCTGGCGATCAATTTGAAGTCGTCAAAAGTAGTCAAACGGTAGAGGGTGTACCAACGGGAAACTCGGAAATTCAAGCGATTAAAATTTTTAACCGTGGCGCTATGTACTCGGCTTATTTGCATTCGAATGGTCAGTACTACGATGCCGCAGGTGAAAGCCTGCAACGTGCGTTTATGCGCTACCCAGTAAAAAACACCCGAATTACATCGGGTTTCAATCCTAACCGTCGCCACCCGGTGACAGGACGAGTTTCGCCACATAATGGTACCGATTTTGGTGTGCGCACTGGTACGCCGGTGTTAACCACAGGGGATGGTGTTGTGGCCATGGTGAGGAATCACCCTTATGCGGGTAAGTATGTTGTTGTTGACCACGGTGGTCCATATAAAACGCGTTATCTACACTTAAGTAAAATACTGGTGAAAAAGGGACAGAAAATTACCCGCGGGCAACGCATTGGCTTATCTGGTGCTACTGGGCGTGTAACCGGTCCCCATTTGCATTATGAGCTAATCGTACGTGGTAGACCGGTTAACGCTATGCGTGCAAACATTCCTATGGCAGACTCTGTGCCAAAGAGCGAACTTAAGCAATTTATCGCCCGTCGAGATGAGCTGGATGCGATGCTTAAGAAACAAGAAATGAAAGTTGCGAGCTTATAATCGTAACGACAATAGGGTGACACTAATGCAACAAGATGAATTCGAAAAGTTGGTAAAAGAACTGTGCTTATTTAAAGTACTACCTGATGCGTTAAACGCACTAAAAGCATGTGATGATGCAGACGTTGCAGAAGCGGCAGAAAGCCTAACGGGTCAGTTTGCTTTGGCGGATGTTGATGGTGAACAACGTATCTATCATGTGTCTGTTCGAACCAATGATGCTGGTGCAGATGAAGAGTATGTCGAGCACATCATGAACGAAGGGGATGACGTCATCAAATTTGTCGCTTGGTTCTTTGATGCTCTTTTTGACTTAAAGCAAAGCGACACGTACAAAGCGGCCGGCAAAACCTATATGCAACCTAAACGTTCATAGGTCATTTGCTTTCGCAAAAACCGACAAGAACACAAAATAAAGACTAAATAGAAACGGCGCTCTATAATGAGCGCCGTTTTTTATCTTTTATTCATCATGACTAGCTGTGCAATAGGGTTAACTAAGCCGATTGCTGCTATCAAACCGAATCTTCGCTATAAACCGAATCGTAACTAATAATCGAAGTGACTAATAGGAAGACTGACAACGTTCACACGTGTGCTCGGTTTTCACACCTACTTGTTGACCATCATGAGTATGTTGCTCATTCAATTCAAACACATCCTGTGTCGTGACGGCATTGCAGGTTGGGCAATAGTCATGAGTGACGTAAAATTGTAATTCGTCCATTTCGTTTTCTCTCCTTTGCTAATATACAAAATATAACAACTGAGTAACATTTGTGCATCTTTTATTCTGCGTGAAGTGTTGTTTCTTTGGGCTAGTTATCAAATTTGATAACAAGAGAAAAAGAAAACGCAACGATGACCTAAAAGAGCATAAAAACAGATATATATAACAAAAATATTGCGTAAGCATCTTATGGATTATTTGTATGTATTGTGTGTTTTGACCACGTTTATCAGTGTTGCTATTTATGCTTTCAGTCTAAAATAAAAGCGGGAAAGGTGACAGTGAGGTAAGAGGTAGCATGGACAGTATGCAAATTCGGGCGGTGACCGCTCCACAACGATTTGGGTTAGGTATACGGGTTGGAGATGCTAGCACTCCTCTTTCGCCGGAAAAGCAGATTCAGGTAGATAACTATACCAATGAATTGATCGCCGAGCTGCCCTCGACCTCTGAAATGCTGGCGCATATGGGTGAACTGAACCGTCGACGTAAGGATGCCAAGACTCCGGAAGAAAAACAGACGTTCTCTAAAACCAATAACGCTTTCTTTCAAGAGAGTTACCGAACCCTTGTTCATGCGCGTAATCTTCAATCACTTTATTCACCTTATGGACTCCAAGAACGGCTCATTCAATTTTGGAGCAACCACTTTGCGATTTCTGCTGACACGCGACGTGTGCGGCCTATTGCGTCTGGCGTCGAAAATGATGTCATTCGTACGGCTTGGAAGTCGGACTTTAGTTCTATGTTGATTGCCGTCTGTCAGCACCCGACTATGCTGATGTTTCTGGATAACCATCAGTCTATTGGGCCGAATTCAAAAGCGGGCAAGAAACGCAATAAAGGACTGAATGAAAACCTTGCTCGGGAGATACTTGAATTACACACATTGGGTGTGAGTGGTGGTTATACACAAACGGATGTCATAGAACTTGCGCAGGGCATTACGGGCTGGACAGTCACCATGGGATCAAAAGAGGCGGGCTATATTTTTAGACCAGCCTTGCATGAACCGGGGGCAATACAAGTATTAAATACGGTTTACTCGCAAGAGGGCGAAGCGCAGGGCATCGCGTGTTTAGCGGACTTAGCATTGCGTCCAGAGACCGCGCGGCATGTGTGTGGAAAGTTAGTCCAGCACTTTTACGGTGCTGGTCATGAAGAATTAGTTGAGGCGTTGGCGAGCGTATGGCTGGAAAAAAAAGGTCAGTTGATGCCAGTTTACGAGATGCTAATAGCTAGCCCATTAGCAAATGAGCCGCAGTACTTAAGATTTAGAACGCCGCAAGAGTGGTATTTCGCCGTATTACGTAGCGCAGATTTTGAGCCTAATCAAAAGCAAATGCATTACATGCTACGGCAGCTTGGGCAAGAGCCTTTCATGGCGGGTTCGCCTGCCGGGTGGTCGGATCAAGATGCTGACTATAATAGTGCTTCGGGGTTGACTCAACGATGGCAGGTAGCGAATCAAGTCGCACAACTTGCGGTTCGACAATTAAAGCGCAATAAACAGCGTCCGCAAGACTATATCGATAATATCCTTCAAAGGCTGTATGGCAAGAATGTTGATGAGCACACCCTTGTGGCGATTGAGAAAGCGCAAGATGCCGTGTCCAAGTTGGTGGTGCTGTGGATGAGTCCTCAGTTTCAGTATAGGTAGGTGAACAATGACATCACGTAGAAATTTTTTGAAAGGCATTGGTGCAACGTCGCTAGTGACTTGCCTACCTAATCTCGCCTTTGCCGCAACTGCAAGCCCGAATGTTTTCGTATGGGTGACACTAAGAGGCGCGATGGATGGACTGAATGTGGTGGTACCGACATTTGATACAGCGTACTCGGTGCTTAGACCGAACCTAGCTTTTAACGCCAATGAACTGCAAGGGTTAGATGGTGGTTATGGGTTGAACCCGGCGCTCAAAAATGTCTTTGAGTGGTATCAAAACGATGAGGCGATGTTTGTTCATGCTTGTGCCACTGGGTATCGCAGTCGATCGCATTTTGATGGTCAGAAGGTGTTAGAAAATGGCACATTACATCCATCTGAACGGGAAGGGTGGCTCAATCGATTTTTGATGAGTGAGAAGCGTAACTTAGCGATAGCCATCGATTCTGGTTTACCGTTAATTGCTCAGGGAGAGATGAAAGTAAGTAGTTGGTATCCTCACAAACTTAAGGCGAAAGAAGAGCAAGCGCTGATCTTATCTGATCTGTTCCAATCCGACCCCGAGCTTGGCTCCAATTTCTCAGAAGCGATGAAGTTAGAGAAGATGCTAGGGACAGGAAGTCAAAGCAAGCAATTTGCTAACTTGATGACGCAGGCGGGTAAGTTTATTAACTCACCACAAGGGCCCAATATTGCGGTGCTAGAGCTTGGCGGTTGGGATACACACTCAGCGCAGGGAACCACTCAGGGACGACTAGCAAACCAGCTGAAAAAATTGGATGAAGGGTTGCTGGCACTGAAATCCGCTTTAGGTGAAAAGTGGTCATCAACGGTAGTAATGTGTGCGAGTGAGTTTGGTCGAACCGCACGAGAAAATGGCACCAAAGGCACAGATCATGGCACGGCAAATGTCATGTTATTAGCTGGTGGCGCGATTAAAAAAGGGCAAGTAGTTTCTGATTGGCCGGGTTTAGCTGATGATAAATTGTTCGAAGGCAGAGATTTAGCTCCTACGACGGATGTGAGAGCTGTCATAAAGGGCGTGCTTGCTGATCATTATCTAGCGGAAAGCGGTACGTTGCTGAATGTGTTCCCAGATAGTGAGGCGATTACACCGATGACAGGCTTGATTACAACAAAACAAGCTTAAAAGTTAAGCCATCGAGTTAGACTCGATGGCTTGTCGGTGATAGTAGCGGGAGAAACTAGAGAGACGAATTGCCGGAGAAATGGTCAGGCGAAGAGATTACTCTCCAGCCACCATGTGCTTCTTGGTCGTAATGCTTGCAATGATCATGTAAATGGCTGTTGCCATCATAGTCGCAAGCAAGTATGCCATAAGGCCTTGTGTACCATTCATAAACCAATCGGCAATAACGGGCCCTGCAACTGAGCCAATGCTGTAGCAAAAGAGCATCACTTGTGTTGCAGAGACAATATTGTTTTCATCCAGTTTGTCACAACCTAGATTGATCGCAATCGGGTAGAGTGCGAAGCATGAAAAACCGATGAGGAATAAGCTGACCGCTAATACGCTAAGGTCGCTGCTTAAAATCACTAACCCGATCGCAAATACACCGACCAAGCAAAACATACCCATCAGTGGCGTACGGCCCACTTTATGAATGAGCTTTGGCACAATAGGTTGTACTGCCATGCCGCCCAAGATCACTAACGCCATTAGAGCACTAAGGTGCCCTTGAGACACATTGCGGTGCGATAACTCTACCGGCATAAGACCGTAAATCGAACCGAGTGTTAAACCTGACACAATACATCCAATGATGGCTGCGTGGCTTAATTTGCTCATTTGCTTCCATGTTAATGGCGTTGAATGTGCACTTTGTGGCTGCTGTGTTGGGATGAAGAGCAACACCATAATGGCTGCACTAAGCATGGTCAAAATAACGATGAAAGGCATAATGCCTTGAACGCCAATCAGACCAATACCAAGCTGCCCCAGTGCTGAGCCGCCATACAGTGAACCCATGTACAAGCCAAGACGTTTCGCTCGGCTTGTTTCGTCACCGGTTAACAACCAAGACTCAACAATAACAAACACCCCAGCCACCGCAATACCAGCGATAAAACGAGCGACCAACCAAACGCTGGCAACAGGCAGCAAAGGTAGCGCAATAATAGTGAGTACGAAAACGGCAAGGCACGCTACGAAAGCGATACGATGCCCGACGTATTTCACAGCGGGCTCAATAGCCACCGCGCCTACAAGTAATCCGGCATAAAATACACTCGCCAACCAACTTGCTTGACTGGCATCAATACCATATTCGTTAAGCATAAGTGGGATCAGGCTCATAAGATAACCTGATGCTACGGCATAAAGTGATAGCGCAATTACCGGTACTTTAAAGCCAGCTTTAACTGCGAAATCGTGAGTGTTTTCCAAGGCAGGATCCTCATTGGTTGGTAAAAAGAAAAGGGGGAGTGATTAAGAAATCACCGCGACTATGAGGCTTGAGTATCAAAGAGTAAAACGAATAAAAATGACCATGACGACAAAAAATCGTTATCGAAATATTTTGAAAATTGCTAAGGAAAATGAGCGTCAATGACCCTAGCGATAATTCATGTAAGTAATTGAATTATATTGGGTGTGTGGCGCTTTGTTGACAAAGAAAATATCGGCGAGTGTGACGTGTGGTGATAAGAAAAGAAATTATGAGGTCGTTTTATATATCGTGTGTTGTTGAGTGGGTAAAGAAGAAACATATGATGCGTGACTTGTTGCGATTTAAGTCAATAGCGCGATGCAAATTGAATGACCCGTCCTCACTTTGTGATAAAAGCAAGTCAGGGTCATGGCGCTCATTTAGCGATTATGTGAAGTGCATAATCAGCCTCCAGTCACTTGTGTAGAGCTGAGGTGTTTAGGGTGCTTACCACACAGCAACCGGTAGGCTGCTGGGACATAATAGAATGAAATAATCGTCGTTAGTACGGTACCGCCAGCAATCGCAATCGCAAATGGCGGCCAGAACCCTCCACCTGCAATGATTAATGGGATGAAACCGCCAACGGTGGTAATGGTTGTTGAGGTAATATGGCGAGTGCATGACATGACGGCGTCGACGATAGCTTCGTCATCGCCAGTACTGGTCTCGGGGCGCGCTTTTAATTCAGCCAATATGACAATGGCAGCATTGATCGCAAGACCGATGACACCGAGTAGGCCAATGATCACGGTAAAACCAAATGGGTAATTGAATAAGTACACGGATAAGATGCCTAAACCCGCGGACAGACCTGCGACCGTGAAAATGATACTGCTGATCCGAAATGAATTAAACGACATGACCACAACCAATACCATTAAAGTCACCACGACAAATACGTTTGATATTAAGTTATTAATGGATTCATTTCTGCCAGCAGATTCCCCCCCAAATTCAATATGGTAGCCGGGAGGTAGCGTGTAGTTTTGCAGCGCTTGTTTAAACTCAATAAGTACCGCTTGAGGTAATACACCTGACTCTATATAGCCTTCAATAGTGTTGACCCGTTGTCCACCACGGCGAGTTATCGCCCCTCTGCTGGTGGTCAGTTCCATTTCTGCAAGGGTAGAGACACTTATACCCGTTGAATAGTTCTCCGAGGCAATAGGTAATCGTAGATTACCTAAATGGGTAATGTTTTCCCGTTCATCGTCGGAAACGCGAACTCGAATAGGAATGGATTCCCCACCTTCTAAAACGGTGCCACTGTTACGGCCAATGAGTGTTGTTTGAAGTAAACGAGCGAATTTATTTAATGTAATACCATTGAGTTGTGAGGCCTCTTCGTTAACCATGAGCTTCACTTTCGGTAACCCTGGCTGTAGCGTTTCTCTGGTGTGAGTAACATGCTGGGTATTTGACATGATAAGGCGAATGTCTTGGCCAATAGATTTCAGTGTATCCAAGTTGTTTCCAAATACTCTGAGTTCAATTGGTGCCTTAAATGGAGGACCTTGTTCAAGTTTTCGAACTAAAATCTGTGCCTGAGGAACTTGATGATTTAAGGCATTTTGGATCAAGGGAATAATACGGTTTGCATCAGCGAAGTCTTTAGTTTTGATCATGGCTTGCGCGAAGTATGGCGCATTTTGTTGGTTGGCCTGCAAATTGTAGTAAAACGATGGGAAATTGGCGCCAATCATCCAGTTAGTGTGTTCCACACTAGGGTAGGTACGGATGATGTCATCAACACGCATTGCCGTATTGCTCGTTTGAACAATGCTTGCTTGTGGAGGAAGAAAAATTTGAACTTCGAACATATCTCGGTCGGAGGGAGGAAAAAACTGTTCAGTTAATTGCGTCGTACTCCAAAAACCGGTGATTGCGACGCCCAACACCAAAGCGATGGCGACCATCGGACGTCGAATGGCGGATCGAACACTAGCCTCGAACCATTTTGACATGGCTGGAATCGAAAGCCCGCTATGGTACCAATGACGACCTTGATAATGTGCGGGTAAAAAGCGGGTAGCGAAGCCGGCAATTAGGGTATGAGAAATAAGGTATGAACCAATGAGAGAGAAACATACGGTAATGCCGATGCCACTGACGAACTCACCGGTTGCACCCGGCATTAAAATTATAGGCATAAACGCAAGAACCGTGGTCAGCGTAGAGCCAAGTAAAGGAAGCCATAGGTGCTTGAGCGCAGCGCGTGTGGCGTTGGATTTAGATTGGCCTAACACTCGATTATGCTGAATAGTGTCGACCATCACCACGGCGTTATCGACCATGATGCCTAACGCGACAATCAGTCCAGTCACTGACATTTGATTAATCGGTAAGCCAGTTATTTTCATTAACGTTAGCGTTAGCATTGACGTTAATGGCAAGGCAATGGCAACTAAAATAGCGGCTCTTACCCCTAGCGTGAGTAGTAGAACGATTAAAATTAGAGCAAAGCCAAGAAGTAGACTGTTTCGAAGATCGCCCATTCTGGCATCGGTATACCCTTGTTGGTCAAAAATAACCTCAACATGAATGTTGCTAGGAATATCACGTTGAAATTGTTCGACCAGCGTTTCCATACTTGCCGACCAGCGGTCAACTCTCAGATCCTGCTGCATTCGAGCAGCCACGATGACAGCCACTTTTCCGTCGATGTAGGCCAGTTCGGTTGCAGGTAAGCTTGGCATCCGGCTAACGGTCGCAATGTCCTCAAGACGAACCATGTGCCCTTTACCGTCGACATTAATGGGAACTTGCCTTACACGGTTGAGCGAGTCTAGCTCGGACGCAATTTCTAGCCCAAAGCGATGATTTAGGCTGAGCAGTTCGCCTGCAGGGTTTTTAGCGTCGGCACCATGCAAAGATTCAAGAACATTGCTACTAGATCGTCCCAGCGCGGCAGCAGAGGAGGTATCGAGGCTGACGAGGATTTCCTCTTTGGGTTGTGCATATTCGTCAACGAACTCGGTACCAGAGAGATTACGTAAGCGCGAAGCCAGCTCTTTTGCATAGCGACCTAATATTAATAAGTCTACGTCGCTGGCATCATTCCAAGTTAATGCAATGATGCTGGTAAAGGCATAGGTGTGGTCACTATCGAATTTAGGCGCACTGGTACCATCGGGTAGCAACGAGGGGAGATCGGCAAGCTTGTCTCTGGTTTGTGACCAAACCGGTTCAGGCTCAGTGATATCATCATTGAGTTCAACGGTAACAATTGATACACCTGGACGGGATGTTGAGGTGAGTACCTTAATTTGATTGAGTTCTCGTAACTTGTTCTCAACGACTTCAGTGACCAGAGCTTCGATGCGCTCAGCACTGGCTCCCGGCAAGACGGTGGTAACGGTTGCAAAGCGATTACTGATAATGGGGTCTTCTGCTCGAGGCAAGGTAGAGTAGGCTGCGTATCCACTGACCAATAACAACGTTGTAATTAATATCAATAGTCGAGTATTAGCGATAGCCTTAACGAAATTCATGATACCTACCTACTATTGTGAAGGGCTGACCTGCTGACCAGGTACGATTCTGTGTAAACCACTGGCGACAATTCGTTCGCCTGCGTGAATCGCACCTTGAACGTAGGCCTTATTTTGATCGGCAAATAGCACCTGTATCGTGCGGCTTTCTATTGTGTCGTTACTGTTGATAATGTAGACATTCCATACACCACGCATGCCATCGGTTAGGGCTGAAATCGGCACCCAAAACCCAGTTTTGTGGTACTTTTCATCAAAATCGAGGTAAGCAAGTTGTCCTTCTAGTAAACCAAGGTTGTTGGGTAATACATAGCGCAACCCAACACTTCGAGAATGGATATCAACAATGGCGCCTGGATTGATAAGTGTTGCAGAATAGGTGCTTTTCCCGACTCTAATTTGTGGGGAAGCCAGCGCAGATACTTTGTTTAGCTGCTTAGCTGGAATGCCGATCGCGGCTTCTTTGGCCTGATTTGATAAGACGGTTAATGTTGGTTTTCCAACATTGACTACATCACCAACGGTGACAAAACGGTGGCTGATGATGCCTGAAAAGGGGGCACGGATTGTTGATTTTTGCTGGCGTAATTGGTTTGCATTTCGTGAGGCTTTCAGCCCAAGTAGGCTTGAGTTTAATACGCTAACTTCGCTATCTAGTGCATCCATTTCCGC
>NZ_JAKRRY010000063.1 GCF_026191675.1 Vibrio qingdaonensis
AGATCGCCGCATTACCCGCCAACTAACGGACGCGTTGGCATTGGTTGATATCCGAGTATTGGACCACTTCGTGGTTTCATTCGAGAGTGTAGTTTCATTTTCTGAACGAGGTTGGATTTAAATGAAGCGGCCATAAGCCGCTTATTTTTACAGTGTACTTTGTTGCGATGTGATGGATTATGATATATCGATATGCGACCAATATCATAATATACAAGATCAAACATGGGACGGGGTGTGGCAAGATAGCTTTATTGTAACCTCCTGAATATCGAGTCGTGATGAGCCAAGATAATGAGGCCCAACTAAGGCGCCGTATTGAATGTATTCTAGAGCGCTACCCTAATGCCTCGTCGTTGATGGTTCGCCAGCGATTGATTGTGAATGTCACCCCCGCTCACCTTTATCTACACCTAATCCCTTTCTATGATCAGTGCCGCATCGATGACAGTGTTGATATTCAACGTGAACTTGGCAAAATGATGGCCATGCATTTGGGGTTGAGCGTGATAGTGCGAACACTGTCAACAAAGCCCTATAACTATCGTCAGGTAGAGCAGGCGTTACTTGAACTGACGGTGGACTTTGACCACGTTGAACAAGCTCGGCGCTGTAAAGTCACGCATTTTGGCCATGATATGGCGAAAGATGAGCATCATCATTCGCATTGGGTGATGGTACTGCAAAAACTCGGGCACCGATTACCTGAAATTTGGCAGGCATTACGGCAACGCGTTAGAGTCGAGCCCATCGACCGTTAATAATTGATGTATCAGTCATCGGAGCGGCTTTTGCGAGTGTCACGTCAATTTAATGATTTAATGACATTGGCGCTTGCTGAATGTTAGTTGGCTTTTTATACGGATTGTGCAGTTTCTCGGGCTCTGGGAGGTTAAAGTGAGCGCATTGAGTACAGCTATAGGGACGTACAAGGGGGGGGGAACCGCATACAATAGTTGGTCACCTTTGTCTCCTTGAAACGTGATGCGTTTTTAAATGTTTGGCGCCCGCTTCTCGGAGCAGGCTTGATTGTCTGACCAAAATATATCTGACTATTTTAAACACACTTTTGGACAAAAATGTGCTAACCACTTTGCTAAATTAACAGTTCTCGAATAACTATAGGGATGGTGAGTAACTTAACTCAGAGTCCAAAACTGCTAGGTGCGGAGCAGTTTTACAGGTTTCAGTGACAACTCTGCGACTCTCTTACCAACTAGTACGGCTTGCCCTGCAATGCTGACGAGTAATTGTGTATCGGTTTTCTCCACTGACACTAGTACTCGGCCGGGTTTTCCTATTGCCAGTCCCTGATATCCCCAATAACATGCTTTCGAGTTACACTCAATCAAACTGTGCTGAACAAGATAAGCTCCTGCGGGGCCATTGGCATTACCCGTTACAGGGTCTTCGTTAATCCCAATTGCAGGGGCAAACATTCGTCCATAAGTTATAGGTTTTTGCTTGCTCCCCTCTAAAAAAAAGGGAAAGAATCCATTGCAGCCTATCTCATCACTGAGCGCTTTTAACTTCTCGTTATCCGGGGTTAATCCATCAAGCTTCTTCCTGCTAAGCATAGGAACCATAACCTTGGAATGACCTGTCGAGACAATTTGTATTGGCAGTTCAGCAAAATCACTCACACTAATACCTAGGGCATTTGCCAGCCCATTCCGTTGATTTTGGCTAAATGGCGGTAGAAACTCCACGCGCCCCTGAGTCATTTTCACCAAGATATCTTTTGGGCTACCCGAAATTGATACAGGTAGATTGCCTGCCCCTGTCTTCGCTATTAACGGATAGTCTGATAGATGCCCTGTACTGGCTCGCAAAAAATGAGTAGCTATGGTCGCGTGTCCACATATTGGAACCTCATTGGTGGGGGTAAAGTATCGAACATATACGTCATGGCTTTGATCTTTAGGTGACAAAACAAAGGCCGTTTCTGAATAACCCGTAAATGCAGCAATATATTGCATCTCCTGAGTGGTAAGCTGGTTTGCATCTAAAACAACTCCCGCCCGATTTCCAGTGTTAGGTTCGCTGGTAAATGCATCAACCACATAAATGGTAACCATCGCACGATTCCTCTGCTGTTGGCATAGTGATTTCTGCGATAGCTTCCGCCATCACCCAAAAATCTTGTTTAATTGAAGCGACACATATTACTGCTCTAGCAGGTTTATGCTCACCCATAAAATCAGCAAAAGTTTGATCTAGTATTGGCCAGTACTTCACATCTGTAGAATAAAACCTGACCAACGCTATACTCTGTAGTGTGCCGCCTGCCGCTTGAGTGAGCGCTAGAGTGTTGTTTAAAACAGAACGAGTCTGCCTTTCAACCTCTTTCGCCATGTCTTTTTTTTCAACACTTGCCGCAGTATCAGGAAGTTGTTCAGATATGTACAATGTATTACTTATCAAGGTAGCTTGACTGTAATGACCATTTGGTTGTTTAGCGCAAGCGGTATTAATGAATTCCACTTTGTGATTTCCTTAGTAGTTCTTGTTTGAATGGTATAAATAGAAATCTCGTGGATACTATTCTTTTTATTGCAAATACGTTTCGGATTGTTCGAGTGGAAACTGCCAATCAATCTAAACCAAGATCTCGTTTCATGTGCTCACTAAGCTCATATGTACTTGGTAAGTTGATGTTACTTTTTCTGTGGCGAGCTCTCATCTCATCACCAAATAATGTAACAAACACTTTTGTGTAATACTGGAGAGCATAATTTATCGGGTTATAAAAAAATTTGTGAGAAAATATATATTTCTTTTTATTTTGACTTTCTACTTTCATAGTTTAATTCTCTAATTTTATTAGCTTATAGATAAAGATTAAAAAAACAGTACAATAGTTATTTCTATTATTAGAAAAATAACGGTTAACAATAATGAGGTTTTCATTAACTAAACTCTTAAAATTCAGAATCTCAAATGAGTCTGATTAATAATTAAAATATCACTTTCATCCTCCAACGAAAGCTAGTTATACTAAGTGGGCATTTAAAAGACAACGTGACTCAGAGTTGCAAATAGGTAACAATCATGGAATTGATGAACAATGAGCTAATCTGCTTTGCGGCAGTTTGTAAGCACCTTTCCTTGACAGAGGCTTCAAAGGAGCTTGGAAAATCGAAGGCTCAAGTAAGCCGTCAACTGGCAACCTTAGAAAAACAGCTTGGGGTTACGCTGGTTCACCGAACAACAAGAAAACTCGTTCTGACTGATCATGGTGAAAGCATCAAAGAGCTTGCCATCGAAGCTTTGGATAATTTGCAAGAGTTGACTTACAGAGCAAAATCACTGAGTGACTGCATTAATGGGAAATTTAAAATAACAATGCCTAATTCAATAGCATCTTCTATTTTTGGTGATATTCTTAAAGGCCTTCAAGAACGATATCCTGCTGTGAACTTTGAAATATCATCAAGTAATAACATTGAAAACTTATTAGAAAGCAATGTAGACATGGCAATTAGGCTTAATAACGTTGTTGATGACGCATTGATTGCACATAAAGTAGCAAATTATAACGATATTTTAATATCAAAAATCGACGACACTAAAAATAACACTTTACTCATCTATAAAAACCATTCGAGCAAAGAGTTGATAAAGAAGAATTATAATGATGTCATTGAAGTTGATAATACATCCATTTTAATTAACTTTGTTGCTAGAGGAGTCGGTGTTGGCGTCATTCCAAATTATCTCATGAAAGATAGCCACATAAATAGCCATATCCATACTGTGGAAATTTTCGATACGGAAAGATCGATGTATATCGCTTACCCTTATCAAAATCCACTGCCGAGAAAGTTGGCCGAAATCTCAACTTTCATTAGAGCAGAATTGGCTAGTATTTTACGTTAATAGAAGCTCCTTTTTCTAACGGTGTAGTTGATGACAATTTTTATTTAGCCATTTGCTTAAATGTCTTGGACTAGTGCGCGTTACCTAAAGACTTGGTTGAGGTTTTAAAAAATGCGACTACTTTAAATTGGGTATTAGTTTTATCATGTACTAATGAGTGGAGTAAAAATTACTTAGAAGTGGCTTTGTTGTGTAATTCGGTTGAACTAAATCTATACGATCTGATCAGCTACATTCATTATCCCTCATAGCCTCATAGCCTCATAGCCTCATAGCCTCATAGCCTAAAGCTCGTTACAAAACAATCAACAGGAAGCAATACAACCAATCACTCATTAACCGTGGCTCTCTGACCTTTTGGATTGATGAAGAAGCGATAAGTAGCTGGGCGCAAAGCAAACAGAATAAGCGTGGTAGGCCACGTCGATTAGTGATTCATGGTGAAACGCGTGTTTTCTATGCCACTGAGAGCGCTGTAAGGATTTATCGACTCGATATTTAGACTTGCTCATGTTCCATTAAGTTGTCCAAATTACACCTGCATCAGTCGTAGAGCAAAGCAAGTTGAGGTCTCATTTAAGACTAAAACGAGAGGAGCAATACAGCACCTAGCGATTGATGCTACTGGCCTTAAGGTTTATGGCGAAGGTGAATGGAAAGTCAAAAAACACGGGACGGATGGCAAGCGTAGAGTCTGGGGAAAGCTGCATATTGCCGTCGACACAAGCACTCATGAAATTATTGCAGCCGAGCTAAGTTTATCGACGGTTACAAATGGAGAAGTCCTCCCGAACTTACTGAAACAAACACGCCTAAGTATCCTTAAGGTATCTGGTCATTGTACTTACGACCCGAGTGTCTATCACGATGCAATTATGATTAAGCGAGCCGTTGCGAGAGAGGGCTTAAACTGGTTTCTATTAAATTTAATCTAGGCATGACTATTTATAGGGGCCTAATTTTAGAGGTTATTATTTCGAGAACTAACATGGGACTATAGAAATGACATAAATAGAATGTAGTGTATTTCACCATTGAAAAAGAGTTGTTGCTTAGGTTGTGTGTAGGTATTAATTGAAGTGACAATCTCTTTATGCCTAGGAGTGGCCATTAATTCAATAATTATATATAAATAATAAGACAATTAATCACCTGTGCAAGAGAATAACTAAGTTCAGCTGGATGGAGGTTATCAACAATGGTTTATCAATGGGCAGTATTTCGTCATCAGCGCCCTATTTTTGGGGCGGGGTGTGAATTATTTGTTGTCATACTCGCTTTTTTATCAATAGCTTTACCTCTGATATATGAAGAAAGCTTATTGATGTTGGGGATATCTTCAGGACTTGCCCTCATCTGCTTTATTCTATTTTCACTTTTTGCCCAAAGTGACAAGCTACGAAGGTCAATGTCTAGCTAGAGTAATGGTTAGACTCAAGGAAGGTAAGTCCCTGTTCTTGGGTATCTCTATAACTTTGAAAAGCAAAATGTCGCTTAATGGCTTAATGGCTTAATGGCTTAATGGAGTGTGCAGTTTGGTTAGAGTCGATCAGCTTAATCTGCACCGCCAAGATTAGACACTAAGTTAAGCGATTTTCCATACTTTTAGTTATTTACTAATTGAGCAAAGTCGCTTGGTAGTTACGATACGACAGAATCGCTTGGTGATCACAGGGAGCTAACTACCGTGTCGAGCTCGGATCTGCCCCATATCAGCATAGAGTAAAACTCATTGCAGGTTATATCAATAACTTTGCATAAATCATGCTAATGATAAACAATCTTTTCTTAACACTCGAAACCGATCAGCTTTGAGTTCATGCTAAACCTGTGGCAATTATTCAGCTTTTATCTCAAATGATTAGTTGGTAGGATCTGACGAACTGCAAGGAGCCAGTAAAAATGATTGATACCACGATATTACCGCTATTCTTTGTTACCACAATATTCTTAGCAATCTCTCCAGGTCCAGACTTAGTACTCATATCATCATATTCTTCGATTCGTGGATTTAAATCTGGAGTAATGGTGTCCCTTGGTATTTTCATCGCAGGGTTAATTCAAACACTGTTAGTAGCATTTGGCTTAGGAAAACTGATGCAAGCGATGCCACCTTTGGTATTGGCAATCAAAATTGTTGGGGCAATTTATCTATCTTGGCTTGGAATAAATTTATTACGTGGATGGCTAAAGAATAAAGGAGACGTATCTGCAAGTCAGACGATTCAGTCTTTGGGTAATAAAGAGCTAGTCTACCGTGGTTTACTTAACAATATTATGAACCCCAAAGCGTTACTCTTCTTTAGTATGTTCTTGCCTCAGTTTACTCATTCTGATGGTGCTTTAACCAGCCAGATACTCATACTTGGAACCATTCTTAATAGTATTGTTTTATGTATCAATACTATTTTCTCATTGTCTTTTAGTAAGTTGGGTTCTTTGCTAGGTCGTAACTTTAGTTTAAACCGTCATATTGATGGTGCATTGGGTGTGGTGTTTTTGGGGCTTGCTGCCCGTTTAGCTACAAGTAAGTAATCTGTGTATACCAGCGTTTAAGGTTTTAGATACTTTTCCTTATCCGAATGAAACGAGTTAGAGGCAGGCCCTAACTCGGCTTGTCCAACTCTGAGTCAGCATGTCGTCGCGACTCAAGGCTAGTTACAATGATGTATTTTACAACTGGAAGCAAGTTGGCTTTGTCGGCAAGAGCTGATAACAAAGAGAGCTAAAGCCGACTAAATTGATTAACGAATAACTTTCAATTTTTTTGGTTATAGTATGTGTAACAAAATTCTAATAATACTTGAGTTATTTTAAATGAAACAAGAAGTACATAGGTTTGAGCTATCAATAAATAGCACTATCTCTGAAGTCTATGGCCACTTTACTAAGGCAAATAGTGACCAAAGTCTCGATAGAATGTTTGAAGGTCTTCAAAAAAAACTCAGAAAAATTAACTGCTCAGTGAGAGAGAGGGAATGTACTTTCATTAATGTTTACATTGCATACGGCAGAAGACAAGAGGACTTTGATGGTAAAGGGAAGACTTGTAGTTCTTTTTCTACAAGGAGAATCGAAAGTATAATGAACACCCACTCTAACCTTTCGCCGGCAGACCTACTAGGTGAGGCTTTGCGATCTTTAGAGCAGTAATATGGGACTAGATACGATTATCAAGCTGCTTACCAAGTGCCTTGATTGTTCCCTTTATTTTAAGAGCATATATCAAGCTTTTCTCAGGATTCAGTACAATGGACTGAAACTCATCCCCACGCAGAATAGAGCTTGAATACCCGTTATGGTCCTTTGAATATTGAGCTTAGATCTTGGATAGCCTTAATCCTTTTCACTAAATCGCCATAATCTTCCGTCGATAGCTTAGTCGATTTTACTATGTCACCACTGATCACAGCAATAGTATTCGTTTCGCTCCATTTTCACCTCAAAAGCACAGTAGGCCCATTTAGAGGCTAAGTTTTCAGTGCGATAAGAATTGCCAGAGATTTTTTAGTCTTTTGGTATCACGCTACACGAATGCGTTGCCTTAACCTCACTGCGACTCATTCCAAAATTAAGCTTAAAACTGGAATTAGCTTAGCAATTGCTATAATTCAAAAATATAGGGCCCGTTTCAGGTTGAACTGTAACCCATAGCACTTTCTAACTAAAAAGTTCTCCATTACGTGCTGACTTGCTTTTACCTAATTTCATCTTCAATAATTTACCAGTTACAAATCTAATACATATTATTTTGTCTATTGGGTTTGTTTAAGCTGCTAGGTTGCAATCATATTATTTTAGCAAGTTACTAATTGGACGTTGAACGTAATGAGGAACTGTTGCACAGTTAAGTGAAGAGATAGGTCATTCAGACTTATAATTTTCGTTAGCTACTATTGGGTACAGGGAAAGCATGAAGCAAGGTATGACAGTAGAGATCAGGGCAGCACAACCAAGTGAGTTAGAGTCAATTTTTGTTCTTGTCACATCTCATAATGAGTGGACTCAGTTTAATGGGCCGTACTTTCCTTATGAGCATCCAACATTAAGTGAATTTGAACAATCTACTTTCAAACGGTTACTTAAAGGTTCTGATTTACAATTGGTTATAGCTAATAATGCCCCTGTTGGTGTGGTCAATAGTTACTGGGAATGTGAAGATACCCGTTGGCTTGAAGCTGGCGTGGTTATCTATGATTCAAACTATTGGGGGCAGGGGATAGCAGCAAAAGCAGTTCCCCTTTGGGTTACACACTTGTTCAGCATTAATGACATTGAGCGAGTTGGTATGACAACGTGGTCGGGAAACCCTAGAATGATGTCTTTGGCATTAAAGTTAGGTTTTCAACAAGAAGCTTGGTTACGTAAAGTTCGATACTACCAAGGTAAATATTACGATTCAATCAAGTTTGGAGTATTACGTTCAGAATGGAAACATCACAGATAACATTTAAGGTTTCAAGATACTTTTTTCTAATATCAAGTGGGTGAGCTAGGTCAAAGTCCTATCTCAGAAATGTCTAGAGGCGTGCTAGCGATAACTGCCGTTAACCGTAATTTCGTCATTTTTAGCCTGTATTTTGGGGGCGAAAGTGCCCCTGTATGAGAGGAACTTGGTATTAATTGACGTCAAGATGTCATACATAGGCAAGTGAGGTATATGGACAATGGGGTAGAGTCAGACCATACTCCAAACAAGAAACTCATCGAAGCGATTCAAGGTCTTTAAAGGTTACGGATACTGAACAAGTGTCAATTTGATTTTTGGTTATGCCGTGACCGGCTGGAGGTGAGAGTGCCGGAGGGATCAGTCATTTTTGAATGGACTCTTCAATATCTTCACAGTTTAGGTCTAAAATGAGGCGGCTAAATAGCCGTCCCAGGCACACCATCTGACTTGTTTATTCACTCATTCCGTAAGCCAAAAATTAATTCAATTTCATCATCAAGTCTTCTGCCCGTTGGTATAAAACCGATCCTTTGATAAATGGAGAGCGCATTGCCTTTTTCTTTATCCATCGTGGTCAGGGAGACGCCTTTTAAACCAATAATGGAAGCGTATTTCTTACTGAAGTTAATCGCTTGACTCCCCAATCCCTTTCCTTGGAAACGATGGTCAATCATGATGCGCCATACATATAAATGCTCCTTTTGAAAGTGTTCATCGTGTGAGTCCAGTATTCTAGGGTCAATCAGAGAGATTAGGCCCGCAGGTTTATCGTTTAAGTAAATACCATAGTTGATGCTATCGTCGTTAAAGCTGGCTTCTACAAGCCATTCTGTGTTGTTAGCAATCAGTTGTTTTTGAGACTCTTCCACTGAGAGCTCAATAATGTCATCGATGATGGTACTGTTTATTTTTAAGAAGCTAATTTTATTCATGCTTATTTACCTTGGATAGGTATTTCATTAAAAGTAACTGACCAATGCAAGGATCTTGAGTAAGCCAATCTTGAGCTATCAAAATGGTAATGTCGCTTTGGCTCCTGTCTTTTAACAGAGGCTCTTCAACTATTTTATAGATCTTTCTATTTGGCGCATGCTAGAACTCGCCAATCGTTTTTAACTAAGTATATAGTCACAGTAGAGTTATGAGCTAAGCTCTTAGCTTCTTTTGTGTCTAAAGTCATCACCATGTTGAAAAGCTCCTCAAAATATCTATGTTTAATATACGATATTAATTTGTAAGGATTATTTTTAGTATGAGTGCAACTCCTATCAACATTCTGTTTGTTTGCGTTAAAAAAGGCGTAAGAGCGGCTATCGCTAAAGCAATTGTAGAGCAGCAATTTAATGGGATGGTACAAGCAACTTGCTCAGGGTTTGAGACTGGAGGAACACCCCAAGCTATCTTAGACGAATTGTCTAACTTACTTTGTGTACCTATACAGACCGAAAGCAAAACTGTTTTTGAATACAAAAAGACAAAAGAAAACTTCGATTACGTGATTACGCTGTGTGACCAAATAAGTATTGAGCAGTGTAATTTGTTTGTTGAATGCGTAAACGTGGTTTATTCACACATACCAAACAAGCTTCGCTGGAATGTCCCCAACCTTGGATCCGCCCTAGAATTATCAGGGAATGACAGAACCATGTTTGTAAAAGAGGTCGTAGACCAAATAACCTTTCAAGTGTCGCAACTCGTTGCAAACATTCAAGTAAAAAGCTGAACTACTTCTCATGTAAGGCCAAACCTTAAGCTGCTGAAGCAACAATAAGGCTAGTGCAAATATAAGTTGAAGATGTTACTTATCTCAGTGACAAACGGCGCATAGTACTATTAAGTTACGGGCTTCACTCAACGCGTTCTTTCTGCCATCACGGTTCCGTACCTCACTATCACTACAAGTGTTAAAAACTAAGAAGTAGGAGTCATTGTTCTATCAATCTTTGGGCACTGACTTTTCAGAATCCTAGAAAAACCTAATGAGTATTCCTTGAACCTTAGAGCATCTCCTAGCTTAACGGCAAGGTATAGAATAATGCTTCGCTTAACAAAGTGTTAAATCCCGTGATAACAGAGCCTTATCTTTTCAAAGTCACACTTTCGATGTCCACTAGAAAATAAACTATATTTTTTTACAATCTAGTCTACTGTTAAAAATAGAAGGGATTCTTCTAATAACGTCATCAATTGGCAACCAGAACACAAAGATTCTGTCGCCTAGGCTAGAAAAGGAAACACTATGGTTTTACAATCATGCCGCATAACTTTCACCAATCAAAATATCTTTATTTGTCAGTCAGTCGAGCATTCTCTCAGCCTTCTTGAGGCTGAAATTAACAATGGTATTTCTAAAGTTAGAATCGAAGCTAGTGATGGTTGTGAGATTCAATCCTATCATTTTGATTCGATTGAGGAGTCCATTGAAAGCCTCATGAACCTCTAAGGCGGCCGTCATAAATTAAGCACCTATATCAAGCTATAGGTTTATCTAAGTAAAATGGCGCTTAGTGAAGTGTCAGTCTGACTGGACGTTACAACTTTGCACTTACACATAATGCTACCCATAATTGACACCTTATAGTTTTTAGACATCACATGAATTGTATTTGGGGAAATTCATGTTGTTTAAAAACGCTAACATGTTGCCGAAACCAATAACGGGGCATTTCTGAGGTAGAACGTGCCACGAGTAAAAATTCAGCCTGTGATGGTTTTGGACAAAAACGCGTTAGATCAAAAACTCTAACTCACTTAACTGATATTAGAAAAAGTATCTTGAAACCTTAAAGCTGAGAGGTTGATACGGCGACGTTGAATAATGAATCTTAGATCTCTAATCAGTCACGTTAGTATGAGTGAAGCCTGAAAGTGATAGACTTAGAAAGCGTATTAATAATAACCAACAAAAGTCTGGTGAGTGTGTTAACTTGGTTGTTATCCCTACCGCTTAGTGGGGACTTCTTTTCTTTTCCGAACTCGCATCTCGGCACTCCTTAGTTGCCCTCCTAAGCCTCACAGCAGGCTTTAATTATGTCCATTTTAACCCAAAAGTTAAGAAATATCTTCAAACTCACTAGAATTAAAAATGTAGAAATCAACAACGACGTACCCCATTCCGCACCTTGGTTACCACTTGCTCAGAAAGTAAATCCTGTCATCCCTTCTGCGATTATATATTGCGAAGGTAATTTTGGTAAAGTTGATGGTAAAACCGCTAATGGGTTAGTGAGGCATTCGTTAAGCTATCGTATTCTATCGGTTATTGATAGTGAGTCTGCTGGCTTAGATGCTGGTGAAGTTCTTGATAACAAAACCAATGGAATACCGATCCTTGCCAATGCTGAAGAAGCTATCGTTCACGCGGAAAGCATTCCCGATTACTTCATTTTTGGCATTGCGCCATCAAGTGGTTTTTTATCTGACTTAGATAAAAGCATTATTTTAAATGCCATGTCACTAGGAATGAACATCGTGAATGGTTTACATGAATTCCTAACTGATGATCCTCTGTTTTTAGAAGCTAGCTTAAAGAATAACGTTCGAATATTCGATACTCGCAAACCCAAAAGTAAAGGCGATCTGAAAACGTTTAGCGGCAAAATACACAACGTTAAATGTCCGAGAATTGCTGTAATGGGGACGGATTGCGCGCTAGGAAAACGAACAACAGCAACAATATTGGCGAATGAACTGACTAGAAAAGGCCTTAACGTCGTTCTGATTGCCACTGGTCAAACAGGTATTATGCAAGGCGCACAATACTGCGTTGCACTCGATGCTGTCCCTTCACAATTTTGTGCCGGTGAGTTGGAATCTGTCATTGTACAGGCCTATGAAAAAGAAAATCCGGACCTGATTATTATTGAAGGGCAAGGAGCCTTGAGTCACCCTGCGTTTTCAACCAGCGCATTTATCTTACGTGGCAGTTGTCCAGCGGGTGTGATATTGCAACATGCTCCTAAACGTTTATATCGTAGTGATTTTCCTGATTGCCCAATGCCTTCGATTGCCTCAGAAATCAATCTTATCGAAACGTTTTCTAATACCGATGTTATTGGACTAACACTGAATCATGAAGATATGTCTTTAGATGAAACACGCTGTGTGATAGACAGCTACACTACCGAATTTGGTATACCGGTTACTGATGCATTATCACAGCCTGTCGAACATCTACTGCACATCGTAACGTCAGCCTTCCCTATGATAGCAAGAAAACTGGCCGCAAAAGGGTGAACTACCCTAGATTAGACATTGATTGTGGGAAGATTCACCATAACGCTCAGTTCCTGATTACTCAGCTCTCACTAAAAAATATATCCGTTACA
>NZ_JAKRRY010000064.1 GCF_026191675.1 Vibrio qingdaonensis
GTTGGAAAAAAGAACAAGAAAAATCAACAGTATCAATCAATTAAACAAATATTTGAGATCTCTTGCTTTCTATTGAGCCTGTGTTTAAAAAAAAGAGGCTTTGATGTGATGGACGCACCTCCCTTCTAGCGTCGTTGTACCAAACTAATAGTACAACCAGTGAGAACAGGAGTAACAAGTATGTCTATTAAAGTTGTCGGTATCGATATAGTCCAGCGATACGTAAGAAACTTCACCGCTATCCATTCATTCGAAGCGAAAATGAAGCTTAATAAGGGGTTTAATTACGCCGTAACGGAAAGGGAACAAGTGTGGGCTAGCTCTGCCTTCATAAAGGCGATATTCAATATTGATACCATTTACGGCTAAACTGAAGATGAGAAAACAGCCATCCTAAAACGTATCGTTGTTTTTACAACAGTCCCAAATCAAACACTAACGAAGGAGGCAGATTTAACTGCCTCCAGCTCTAGTCAGGACGAAATAGATATACGTTTAACGTTGTCGTTTTTCGTGGCTTTTCTTGGAATCTGAATGACTAAAAGCCCGTTTTTCATGCTTGCAGAGATATTGTCTTTATCAATATCCTCAGGCAGAGATAACGTTCTTTGAAATGTCCCCATGCTGCGTTCCATGCGGTAGTACTGCTTATCTTTAGACTCTTTTTCCTCCTGCATTTGCCCTTTCACAATCAGTGTATTCGCACTCAACTCAACCTGAATTTCATCGTCTGAAAGCCCGGGAAGTTCGACTGAAATTTCATATCCATTCTCACTGCTGGAAATATCTAATTTTGCTCGATTTGAATAGAGCGCTTGGGGACCGAATAGATTATTTTCAAGTAATGAGCCTATGGGAGCCCCATGTGAAAAACCTTGTATCCCAAACCGCTGCCATGCTTCTTCAAACAATCTGTCCATTTGATTTTGTAGCTGGATCAGCGAACCTAAAGCACTTTTCTGTGAGGAAGCTATAGTATTCTCGCCGGAAATAACTTCAGAAAACGCTTCATTTTTAGATACCGGAATTTGATTTTTAGAATCATCTTCATGTTTAAACCAATTCCAGGGGGTTAATTTTTCGATATTCATAAAAAATCCTCATAATATTATTGACCTTCATAGTTAATAATTAGAAGGTGTACTATACACCCTCTAATTATTTATTTTTTATTGACTTTACCATCATTATAACCTTCGGATTCATGCTCTAGAACATTACCACCTTGATTAATGGCAATAGATTTAGGCTTCATTTCTTCAGGTATTTCTTTAACCAGAGTAATAGTTAATAAACCATGAGAGAGGTCAGCGTCGGTAACTTCAACATAATCTGCTAAGTTAAATTTACGCTCAAATGTACGGTTGGCGATACTCTGATAGAGATATTTTCTTTCCGGTTCAGAGTTCTTATTACCGCGCACAGTCAGTACACCTTTCTCGACTTGAATATCAAGTTCCTCTTGCACAAAGCCCGCTATAGCCAATGTAATGGCGTAACGATTCTCGCTAAGAACTTCTATGTTGTATGGGGGGTAACCGCCAACAGATGTTTCACTAGTTAACGCATGATCTAGAAGTGATGCCAGGCGGTCAAATCCTACACTATTTCGATATAGTGGAGTTAGGTCGATTGAGTTCATAGTATATCCTCCATGAGAAGCAATAAAAATAAAAACAATAGATATAAAATTTTCTATATATACAAATTTTACATTGAATTTATATTATTTAAAATCCGTGTTCAAGTTTGAATTTATAAAATTTTCTTATAATAATATGCGTTAAATATTATTTAATAATAAAAAATCTTTGAGTTTATATTATCTACACCTGATAATTAAGCGGACTTCCTTGCCCGCTTAGATTTTTTACTAAATATGCTCCATTGACTGCTTATCTGTCATTTGCTCGGAAATCATAGCCTCAGTGGTTATCATTAGCCCAGCAACAGACGCAGCATACTGAAGCGCAGAGCGCGTAACTTTTGTTGGATCAATAATACCCATATCAAACATATCACCGTACTCTCCTGTAGCTGCATTGAAACCGTCATTCACACCACTGCTCCTAACATTGTTCGCGACGACAGAAGCTTCGTCACCCGCGTTGGTGACAATTTGTCGAAGTGGCTCTTCCATCGCTCTAAGCGCAACACGAATACCAACATTTTGGTCATCATTGTCACCAGTAAGGTCAACCAGCCCTTTCCCTATCTTAGCGAGCGCTACACCACCTCCGGCAACGATACCTTCTTCAACCGCAGCTCGAGTAGCATGCAATGCATCATCGACACGATCTTTCTTCTCCTTCATCTCCACTTCAGTCGCTGCGCCAATTTTAATCACAGCCACACCACCTGCGAGTTTAGCTATTCGCTGTTGAAGCTTTTCTTTATCATACTTAGAAGTGGCAAGTTCGATTTGATTTTCTATCGATTTAACACGGTCTTTGATAATTTGTTCGTTCGCCACCCCACCAACAATCGTGGTTGTATCTTTTGTTATCGTTACTTTCTTCGCGCTCCCTAATTGCTCTAGCGTGATCTTTTCAAGCTCATGACCTAAGTCTTCACAAATCAGAGTGCCACTTGTCAGTACTGCTATATCTTCCATCATTGCTTTGCGGTTGTCACCGAATCCAGGAGCTTTTACAGCGGCAGTGCGCACAATACCACGCATATTGTTCACTACCAGTGTTGCCAAAGCTTCACCCTCAATATCTTCAGCCAGAATCAATAAAGATCGAGTTTGCTTGGCGACTTCTTCAAGAATAGGAAGTAACTCACGAATGTTGCTTACCTTTTTATCAACCATTAGAATATAAGGATTATCTAGTTCTACTGCTCCGCTCTCGTGATTGTTCATGAAGTACGGAGAAAGATACCCACGCTCAAACTGCATACCGTCCACAACCGCTAACTCATTATCTAAACCCTGACCTTCTTCAACGGTAATGACTCCGTTGCGACCTACTTTCTCCATAGCTTCTGCAATAATGTTCCCAATCAACCTGTCGCTGTTTGCTGAAATACTTCCGACTTGAGTAATTGATTCTTTGTCACTGCATGGTTGAGATACCTCACGGAGCTTATTCACAGCAGCTTCGGTCGCTTTATCAATCCCTCGCTTCAAGTCCATTGGATTCATCCCCGATGCTACGGCCTTTAATCCCTCATTGATTAAAGATTGCGCCAGTACTGTCGCGGTTGTAGTTCCATCTCCCGCTTCCTCATTAGCTTTCGAGGCAACTTGCTTCAGCATTTGAGCCCCCATGTTCTCAAACTTATCCTCAAGTTCAATTTCTTTTGCCACAGATACACCATCTTTCGTGATGACGGGGGCTCCAAATGACTTATCGAGAACAACATTTCGTCCTTTAGGGCCAAGAGTAACTTTAACTGCGTCAGCCAATAGGTTTACCCCATTGAGCATCTTTTGACGCGATTCATCAGCAAATATAACTTCTTTTGCGGTCATGATTTATCTCCTCAAAAATAACTTAAAAATCAATTACTCAACGACTGCTAATACATCTAATTCAGAAAGGATAAGATACTCTGACCCATCAATTTTTTCTGTTTTTACACCATAACCTTCATTAAAAATGACAATATCGTCGACTTTGACATCCAAAGCCGCACGCTCACCATTATCCAATCGTTGACCTAAACCAACTGCAACAACTTTTCCTCGGTTGGATTTTTGGACTGCTTGAGACGCAAGTAAAATTCCGCCTTCAGAGAGGCTTTCTGCTTCAAGCCTTTCAACGATAAGACGGTCATTTAAAGGACGAATATTCATGAGGTTTAGCCTCCTATAATTGTTAAAAATAAAAGACATAATAATGAGGAATAGGGCTAAGTAATGCCCTTCCAGTCAATAAAATAAGGATGAATAAAATTGATTTCAAGGGAATAATGAAATTTTTTAATTCTAATTATCAAAGAAAACTTAATTATATATAGCAAATAGTTATTAATATTTTTGAGTGAGAATGCATCTACTTATCGCTTTACTTAGGAACAAAATCGTCAACGGGGAAAGATTGGGGAGGCATTCGAAGAGTTGTCGTGCTCTGGCTTTTTAGACCTTATCTTATCAAAATACCCTTAGTATTAAGTGTCAAATAATGGTATTGCACTTCAGATATTTACAGGCTTTTATATTGATGAAATATTTAAAGACTACTTAAGAATTAGGTTTTATAGGGTAACGTCTTATTGCCCAGTGCCATAATGCATATAATAGTTTATGCTCAACATATCCGAATTACTTGGTCACCATTTTTCTACAAGAGAGACCACGTCGAAGCTTTATACGAAGATTATTTTGTAAAGTGTTTAAAAAACAAAAACAGCAAGCGCTTAATTCAGCCTGTCGCGAATTTGAAAACGGCATGAATGACTAGCCTCCGGTGACCTATTAGCCATAGAGGCTTTTACCAATACCTTATGGCCTCTTATCTTGAGCACAATAGCGGAAGCATTTTCACGTTAAATTTTGAGAGCAAAGCTATCCGTTGATTTTTAGCTGTTGTTTTTTTGTTTATGCTCGACTCACGTAATCACCTCATTGATTGAATCTGTTGTTGCTCAGAAGACTTCCCCTGCATAAACGCACCTTCTTATTTGTATAGTACAAGCAAGAAGGAATTTTTTAGCTAAATCGACTCCATTCGTTTGGGCACTTATTTCATGGTAAGTACTTTAATGTGATGAGTTTAATTATCTATCCTGCAAGATAAGGAACTAGATACATCATTTACCGGTGAGTTTTTGCGTCGATATGGTTAATAATTTAAAATAAATTACTATTTATATCTCAATCAGCCGTGAATAATTATCATTATTTTAATAAATCACAGGTTGAAAAAATGAATATACATAGGTATCCGCAATTACTAACCGTAATCGTCTTGAGCCTAATGCTGAGCGCTTGTGGAGACAAGGCAATAACTGAAGAGCTCGCTAAAATTGACGAGCCAGCAAAAGCTGAGGAGCCCACAAAGGAGTATATTACACTTGAAAACGATGAGAAGTTAATCAATGAGTTCGGGGGGGGTTACCAGAAGGTACCACATCTATCTGATATTAATGGGAACGCTGTTGCTTTAGTGCTAGATGCTGATGGGAAGGTAAAGGATAAACCCGTTTCTGTTCTCTCAACTGGAGAGACTGAACGACCCCAATTTTTCTTGAATCAAGCGAACCAACTCGTTAACCCTAGCTCGTTACAACCCTTTACCAATATTGGGAGTTCTAAGCCTTTAACTCTCCTAAGAAATAAAGACGGCCACGCTATTATTGGTGAAAATGGTGGATATTCCGTTACACAAATTAATCATTTAGGTTTACCAGAAGACAATGAAGTATTCTTCAATACAACGACAGGGGAGCTTTGGAAAGACAGCAATGGTAATTTGGTAACAAAAAAAAGGATAGATGATAACCCTTACCTAGAATCCTTCCCTAGTTATGATGAAATAGCAGGGTTAAATTTAGGTTTTAGACAAACGGCAGGATCGGATCCGGGGGTTATATTTGCTACGGCTCAGGGGCTTTATTATCCGGTGTGGAGGACGTCTGGATTGGTCAATATTCCTATAAAAAGACATACTACTATTACAGCGGCAACTAAAGATGGGGGGATGATTGTTTTTGGCGGCGAGAAAGAACATTATTTAGGCGTAGATAATGTTTTGCTTTATGATGCGCCTACAGATACAGTTTATCCAACAACTGCAACAAAAGGGATCCTAGTAATAAATAGAAACTGCAATTTCAATGATGAAATATTGGAAGAGCGATTCCATACGCCACCGCCTAGAAATGAAATTATTTCAAATCCGGATCTAGGTTGTTGGCCAAAGAATATCCGCCAGTTCGCCTCAACCATTCACTCTGGTCCTGTTGGTCTGTTGACCAAAACAAATGAGCTTTGGGGCATAGGGTCCTCTTCGTTTGGTCTAGGTGGTAAAAGGTCTGATCCCATGGATTGGAAAAGCAAAGTGGCTTTACCTGTTAAAATTGCAGAAAATATTAAGATGACAACTCTTCATCAAGGTGGTGGATACGCATTTACTTTTGGGTACGCTTTAACTAATGATGGGGAAGTGTTTAGGATTACAGGCTCACACCATGCCACGGATATTCAAGAAAATCATGTTAATGCGACCTCGTCAGCGGCTGTTAATGGACAATTTATAAAGTTAAAAGTCCCAGCCAATGATTATATCATCAACTTATTCACACCAACTTTTGGCACGAGAATCCTAGCATTGGGAAGCTCTGGAAATTATTACGTCCTAGGAGGAGCAGATCACCTAACCTCTCATTTCGGCAATGATCCTTTCCTTTTAGAGTTAACTCCAAAGGCAAAAGATTTCTTTTCTATGAGCACAGAGAGCGCGACCAACGCTCTGACTATTATTCAATATCTTGGGGTTGACGGAAAACTCTATCAATATACCGATAGACGTTATAATTGGATAGTCAGCGACTATCCAGATGGGGTCTCTCCTGTGTTTCCATCTTATGTAGATAGCCTTGATTATTACACCCGACCTCGTCCTCTTAAAAGCACCGAAGATATAATTTTTAGCGAAGTGATTGGAGGAGGATTCAACTTTCTTCTGAAAGATACTCAAGGTAACTACTATACAAAAGCCACCCACGCGTTTGCTGGTATATTTTTAGGGAATCAGGAGGATTTTGGGAATTATCGTGTATTGGTAAAATTAGGTCCTGATATTCCTGCTATTGAATTTTTACAAAATAACCCAAAATTTGAGTTTCTCTATAATGACTTTCGGGTTTTAGTTAATAAGGAGGAAAAAAGAATAGCTCTTATAGATACAGGTGCCCCTTTAATAAGTGCAGTTGAATATGGAGGAGGGAGTGAATTCTTTACGTCTCCCCCTCGCTCTGGAGAAAGAGCGAAGTATGGCTCTGTCCATATTCTCCCTAATGAAATTTCTGATCGGTTATTTTTTACAGATTGATATTCATCATGTTAATGCTTATTTTCGAAAAACCTGATTTGCATGGGACTGGTCAATAGGCTTTGTAAACCTTGTTCTCTAAGCGTTAGGTGACTTTACCATGCTTGATTTGTGTCGAGCAGGATGGGGGCTTTAGAAGGACACATCTTGGTGCGGCACAGAATTACTCAATAGAGTAACCCCACTCTTAGATCATAGCTGAAATATATAATCGGCACCGGCCAGCCTCATCAAGCAAATGAGAGCTATCGTCAGTAAATATCGAAAATCGGCTTAAGTCAATGTCCGGAATTTGTTGACTATCTTTCGTGGAGACATTATGTCTAGGCGAGTTGGACCCACCGTTAATGGGTGGGTCTTTCATTTAGTTAAAGTAGTATTTTACACCTAAGCTAACGCTATCTTCTTCTAAATTTACTTGACTAGATTTCACCTCCACAACTGCAACCTAGTCATTTCTTTTGCAAGGATTTTCGTCGCAGCGCCTTCTGGTTGATTTCTCAATATTGCTTCATCATCCAATAGATTATTCGCTAAGTGCTCAAAATGCACCCGAACACCAATTTTTTCTAAGATATCCAGCATTGCACTATGCGTGGTGTGGTGTGTGGGATTGGATTGAGGGGAAACAGGGCCACTTCGTTAACCGCTTGCATAATTTGTGCTTTCTCTAAGGCTTTATATTATTAGGTAAAGTCGCCCATATTAAAAGGGGTTGGGGTGAAAAATGGATCACACTACTAAAAAGTCACAACACCTTTTAGGAATTCAGGGCCATTCGTAAAACGAAATAACAGTAAAATATGACTTTAGAGAGGCGATATTGTATCCGTCATTCCGCCCCCAATTTAATAATTTAAATAGTGTTCTCCAGCGTTCATTTATCAGTAAAAAAACGACACCATCTTGACCGCGCTCGGTAGTTTTGATCTATTACTGTTATTTGACAGTCTCAAAATATGCCTACTCAGCCTGTTATGAAACGCTTGGCTCATCTTGGTCTCATTGCAGCATTTTTCCATGAAATCGGCCTGCCACGAATGATGGACTCGGAGATCACAGCAGAACACTTCACATGTTCTCCGACTTTTCAACGCTGACCACGCCCGTGTCTAGATTACTCGCCAAGGATGTTAAAGCACATCATCTTACCGATGATGTACTAATGCCCTATACGAAGCCAATGTCTCAGCGCTCTCTCAGGCTATTGCTGAACGCGTTGTTGATAAGCTAGGTTTGACTACTGATTCTGTTCATCTTGATATCACTAGCTTTCACGTTGATGGCGAGTATGCTCAAGAGGAAGATACCAAGGCTATTAGGCTCGTGAAAGGTTATAGCCGAGGCCATCGGCTTGAGCTCATTTGTAAAAACCAAGCCGGTCTTCCTGTTTATATGCAAGCGCTCAGTGGTAACACCAATGATGCCAAGGCATTCGCTGAGGTCACTAGCAAGCACATTCATTGTCTAAAAGACGTGCAAAATAGCCGTTACTTTATCGCTGATGCCGCCTTGTACACAGAAGAAAGCATCTCCTCGTTAGATGAACAAAAGCAAAAGTTCATTACCCGCGTCCCGATGATCATCAAACTCGCAAAGCAATTAAGCGCTATAGGAAATGTCTACTCAGGGTGCTGGATAGACTCTGACTACGGCAAGGTTATTCAGCGCTGGTTGCTAGTCACAATGAGCAAGATCCGAAGCAAGAAGAGATCACATTTAAAATAACTTAAAGAGAAATTTAGCAAAATAAATCAATATGTTATATAAAATAAGCAAAAAGCTATTCGCTTGCGATGCTAATGTAAAGTTGGCGCTCAAAGAGTTCAAGAAACAATGCCACTTACTGGGATTTGAACAGACCGCGACCATAAAAGTCCCTACTTTCTCTAGTCCTGGCCGCCCAAAGAAAAATGAAAAACCAACAGGGTATCAATAATTCATAGAGGCAGGACCGTTTACCTAGCTAGAAAAAGCCACAGCGTATTGAAGCATTGCTAATGATAATGACGTTGAGCCTGCTTGGCTACCCCAGCTTAGAGCACAAAATCAGAGAGCAATTAACACAAACCGAGGAGTTCTTCCCGAGCATGGTAAAGAACAAGCCAACGTCGAAACCGACGGCACGTTGGGTCTTCTTGAAGTTCGAAGGTATAGATATCTTGGAGATCAACGGTCAAGGATTTATAACAGAGCTTCAATAGCATCCAACTCGGATTAACATCTCGAATTAATAATAATTTTCAGGTGCTCAAGCTTGCATCTTCAAGTTGATTAGGTGTATGCCAACGCATTATTCAGATCCATGGCTTCGTTGTTTGCCTTTACTTATACGCGGCGTTGTTGCCTAAATCAATTGAACCTTTTTCGAGTCCTGCGATCTGATCCTTTATGATGGTTAGAGCGGTGACAACATGGGTAAGGCGAAAAAGAAGATAACTAACTGGGCGGAGTACAATAAGGCTTTGTGCAAACGGGGCTCGGTTACGTTCTGGATAGATGATACAGCCGTAGATGCATGGCGATGCAAAACCCATCATGGTAAGCGTGGTAGAGGCTTTCAGTACTCTGATACAGCGATTGAAACTGCCTTGATGATTAAAGGAGTATTCTCATTACCATTGCGTGCTCTTCAAGGTTTTATCGACTCTATCTTTGAGTTATTGGATGTTCCACTGACGTCCCCAGACTACACCTGTATCAGTAAACGCTCGAAGACAGTCCAGGTGATATACCGTAATAAATCTAAAGGGGCTATTCGTCATATAGCCATTGACTCGACTGGTCTCAAAGTCTTTGGCGAGGGGGAGTGGAAGGTGAAGAAGCACGGTGCCGAAAAACGTAGAACATGGCGCAAGCTGCACTTAGCCGTTGATGTAGATACCCATGAAGCCATTAGTGCCGAGGTCAGCCTGGTAAATGTTGGTGATAGCGAAGTGCTGCCAACGTTACTCAACCCTTTACGTAGAAAGATCGATGCTGTATCTGCCGATGGAGCATATGACACAAAAAGTTGCCACAATACTCTGAAAAATAAAGGTTGTACTCCGTTGATACCACCTCGAAAGAATGCAGCGTTTTGGGAAGATGGGCATCCCAGAAATGAAGCTGTAGAGGCTTTGAAAAACGGAACAATAGCGGAGTGGAAATCCGAGTCTGGTTATCACTATCGCTCAATATCTGAGACCGCAATGTCTCGATATAAAGGACTAACCAGCGGTAAATTGAGCTTGAGGTGTTACAACGCTCAAGTGGGTGAAATCATGGCGAATGTCAAAGCTATAAACAAAGTCATAGGACTAGGCATGCCTGTTCGAAGCTAACGGTGAGTCACATATGGCGTCGTTGACCTTCAAGCTGATTTGATCAACAACGCCGCTATCATGCGCTAATTTAGAAAGCGTTAAAGTTCCAGATCAATGAGCTAAAGATCGTAAAGCCTCACCTAGCAGGTCTTCTGGCGAAAGGTTAGAGTGGGTGTTCATTATACTTTCGATTCTCCTTGTAGGAAAAGATTTACAAGTCTTCCCTTTACCATCAAAGTCCTCTTGTCTTCTGCCGTATGCAATGTACACATTAATGAGAGTACACTCCCTCTCTCTCACTGAGCAGGTAATTTTCCTGAGTTTTTTTTGAAGACCTTCAAACATTCTATCGAGGCTTTGGTCACTATTTGCCTTAGTAAAGTGACCATAGACTTCAGAGATAGTGCTATTTATTGATAGCTCAAACCTATGTACTTCTTGTTTCATTTAAAATAACTCAAGTATTATTGGGATTTATATTACACATACTATAACCAAAAAAATTGAAAGTTATTGGTTAATCAATTTAGTCAGCTTTGGCTCTCTTTGTTATCAGCTTTTGTCGACAAAGCTAACTGCTTCCAGTTACAAAATACATCATTGGCACTCGCCATGAGTCGCGACGACATACTGACTCAGAGTTAGACAAAAAAACGTTATACTCAAAACTCTAATTCACTTAACTGATATTAGAAAAAATATCTTGAAACTTTAAAGCTGAGAGGTTGATACGGCGACGTTGAACAATGAGTCTTAGATCTCTAATCAGTCACGTTAGTATGGGTGAAGCCTGAAAGTGATAGACTTAGAAAGCGTATGAATAATAATCAACAAAAGTCTGGTGAGTGTGTTACCTTGGTCTCTATCCCTACCGCTTAGTAGGGACTTCTTTTCTTTTCCGAACTCGCATCTCGGCACTCCTTAGTTGCCCTCCTAAGCCTCACCGCAGGCTTTAATTATGTCTATTTCAACCCAAAAGTTAAGAAACATCTTCAAACTTACTAGAATTGAAAATGTAGAAACTAACAACGACGTGCCCCATTTCGCACCTTGGTTACCACTTGCCCAGAAAGTAAAACCTGTCATCCCTTCAGCGATTATATATTGCGAAGGTCATTTTGGTAAAATTGATGGTAAAACCGCTAATGGGTTAGTGAGGCATTCGTTAAGCTATCGTATTCTATCGGTTATTGATAGTGAGTCTGCTGGCTTAGATGCTGGTGAAGTTCTTGATAACAAAGCCAATGGAGTACCGATCCTTGCCAATGCTGAAGAAGCTATCATTCACGCGGAAAGCATTCCCGATTACTTCATTTTTGGCATTGCGCCATCAAGTGGTTTTTTATCTGACTTAGATAAAAGCATCATTTTAAATGCCATGTCACTAGGAATGAACATCGTAAATGGCTTACATGAATTCCTAACTGATGATCCTCTATTTTTAGAAGCTAGCTTAAAGAATAACGTTCGAATATTCGATACTCGCAAACCCAAAAGTAAAGGCGATCTGAAAACGTTTAGCGGGAAAATACACAACGTTAAATGTCCGAGAATTGCTGTAATGGGGACGGATTGCGCGCTAGGAAAACGAACAACAGCAACAATATTGGCGAATGAACTGACTAAAAAAGGCCTTAACGCCGTTCTGATTGCCACTGGTCAAACAGGCATTATGCAAGGCGCACAATACTGCGTTGCACTCGATGCTGTCCCTTCACAATTTTGTGCCGGTGAGTTGGAATCTGTCATTGTACAGGCCTATGAAAAAGAAAATCCGGATCTGATTATTATTGAAGGGCAAGGAGCCTTGAGTCACCCTGCGTTTTCAACCAGCGCTTTTATCTTACGTGGCAGTTGTCCAACGGGTGTGATACTGCAACATGCCCCTAAACGTTTATATCGTAGTGATTTTTCTGATTGCCCAATGCCTTCGATTGCCTCAGAAATCAATCTTATCGAAACGTTTTCTAATACCAATGTTATTGGACTAACACTGAATCATGAAGATATGTCGTTGGATGAAACACGTTGTGCGATAGACACTTACACTACCGAATTTGGTCTACCGGTTACTGATGTCTTGTCACAGCCTGTTGAACATCTACTGCACATTGTAACGTCAGCCTTCCCTATAATAGCAAGTAAACTGGCCGAAAAAGAGTGAACTACCCTAGGTTAGACATCGATTGTGGGAAAGTTCATCATAACGCTCAGTTCCTGATTTCTCAGCTCTCACTGAAAAATATATCCGTTACG
>NZ_JAKRRY010000065.1 GCF_026191675.1 Vibrio qingdaonensis
AATCCTTATGGCGATCAGTCACAAGAGATTGAAGACAAATATTATCGGCTAAGACCATTGAGTCTGTTCGATGTGGGTGGCGTAACGCATTATAGTTGTTCGTCTTAGTCTGCCCCTAAATCTAACGCTCAATAATGTAGAACCTACCGGGGTCAAATGTGAAACAAAAGGCATGACCCCCTGATTCTCTGATGAGTCGGTTACCTTACCGCCCACGAAGCCACTTCTATTCCTTTCTGTTACTTTCTCTCATGACCAACAACCCAACTACGTGGCATTAAACTGCGATTTCCATTGACTCACTTCCATTACTTTTACTAATGCATAAGTAAAATATTTATCGTGATTAATATCACACTTTTTTATTGCTAGAACAACGTCGAAACTCTACTATCTGCGCCTCAAAGCCCTCATGGCTTTCTATCACCAAATTAACTTCACGCTATGACAACGAGAACCAAAAGAAATGGCACCCAAATATCCATTAGCTAAACTGACCTTTCTTATCGCCCTCCTTACCGCTGTAGGGCAGATGACTCAAACCATGTATGTGCCGTCGATTGGACAAATGGCGCAAGAGTTTCGTGTCAATCCAGCGATGCTTCAAGCGGTGATGGCGTGCTACCTTATTCCTTATGGACTGTCTCAGTTTATTTATGGCCCTTTGTCCGACAAACTCGGCCGCAAGCCTATTATTATTGCAGGACTCGCGATCTATTTAATTGGTGCTCTCACCAGCCTATTCGCACACTCATTTGAATTATTTTTGCTCGGTAGCTTTATTCAAGGTGCCGGAATTGGCAGTGGCGGCGCAATGTCTAGAACGCTTTCTCGTGACTGCTTTTCTGGTGAAGAATTGCACAGAGCAAACAGCATTATTAGCATGTGCGTGATATTTTCACCTCTATTAGCGCCGGTACTAGGTGGCGTGTTGACTGAAACAATGGGCTGGCGATCAAGCTATCTGTTTTTAACCCTATTTGCCGTTGCTGTGGTGATCATTATGTCATCAAAACTTACGGAAACATTGCCAGCCGAACGAAGAACAAAAAGCTCAGCAATGGAAAACTATCGCGTTGTTCTGTCTGATAAACGATTCCAAGGCTATGTGATCTGCTTAGTAGCAACCTTTGCTGGTGTCGCCGTATTTGAAGCAGCTGCGGGAGTGTTATTTGCGGGCGTGCTCAAGCTGTCTGCCTTAACCGTAAGCATTTTGTTTGTGTTACCTATTCCTGGCTATTTGCTAGGTGCGGGATTCTCATCGGTCATCGCAAAACGCTACGGCAACCGTTCTGCGTTTAAGTTCGGATTGATTGCTATTATGATTGGCTCGATCGTGGTGTTAATTCCGGGTATGCAAGGTTCGACGGATGCTTGGACACTCACTATTGGCTCGACTCTTTACTTTCTCGGGGCGGGTGTTCTCTTTCCAGCTGCAACAACAGGAGCACTCACGCCATTCCCAAATCACGCTGGAACAGGTGGTGCGGTACTAGGGGGCATGCAAAATCTAGGAGCAGGTCTTACTACATTAGGGGCGTCAATTATACCTGCAACCAGCCAATTACCCCTCGGTATCATCATGCTGGTCATGGCATTACTCGCTATGTGGGGCCTGCATATCGCGAAACGAGATAATGGTCCAAATAATGCTAGTGATACAGTAATGGTTTAATCCGACTTAATTACTGCGGACTCTACTCAGCTTTATATGCCCAAATATTGCGGAGTAGAGTCCTATAGCGCGCTCACATTCAACGTTGCGCTATCGAGAAATCTAAGCGCCCTAGCACGCTTACTATTGCGTGTTCTCTCGCGATAGTAAGCGATACGACGAGCTAACGTCTCTTGGCTTCGTCGGTTATCATCCATATTCTAACAACACTCGTCGCAGATACGCATTCATGCGGCTGGAGCCTTCCAATCCACTACCTATCCAACATCAAGCTGCATCAAAAACAACACATAAAAGAGAAACATTTATATTGCTTCTCGTGATAGCCATTCTCATCATCCTCTGTATCTTTCCTCTTTATCTCTTTATCCCTTTATTTCACCGTTCACGATTAAACCAAACCGTTCGTCGCAATCTTTAAATGAATAACAAGCCACATTGTATTGTGGCTACATACAACGAAAAGGAGAAGACATGATGAATGCTCGAACAACAAGACTAATATTACGATGGGTGCATATTATCGGTGCGTTACTTATTGGAACGGCGCTGTACTCGCCACTGAACTCTAGCCCAACCTTTATGACTCTCGTGTTATTTATTATTGTTCCTGTCGTGGCAATATCAGGAGTAGCAATGTGGAAACAAGGTAAATTGATGACACTTTTAAAGGCGAGATAGCGATAAACACCCACTATATTAACTGTTCATAATATCCATAGGGCGCGTTCATTATCTTTATTAAACGCGCTCAACCCACAATTCATGATCCTCTACTCCGACCACGAAATCTGCTGGCTAGATTCTCCTTTCTCACGCACTGCAAATATGTATAATTAACAACCATCATTATCAGGGTCTCATTCGCAGCACTGATACCCTAGAGCCCGATGTGGACTTTATATGAATTTATCAAAAATAATCGCTCCACAGCTGCTCAAAATGACTTGGAACCAGTCTGCTCACCTCGCAAGAAGTGTTCGCGCAAATTATCGACGAGTGAACCATAACAACCGCCGCGACTTTAATAAACAACATACCCAAATCCTAGAAATGATCGGTAAAGGTATCCCTGCCGCCGATATCTATAACAAAATTGGTTTATTATATGAGTCTCGTCATCCTGGGCTACGTTGCTCAATGTTAGAGCTCCACGGTGATACCTTAATTCATGGTGGTGCACCGAGTATGCCCGAAGAATACTGCCGAGCCGTCAACGGATTAAAGATAGGTCCGGATATCGGCTCTTGTGGCACCTCAACTTATACCGGTAAACGTGTCATCGTAGAAAACATCGAGACTGACCCAAGATGGAAAAATATCAAACAATTTGCCCTCCCCCATGGAATGCGCAGTTGTTGGTCTGAGCCTATTAAAAGCTCCAGTGGTGAAGTACTTGGGGCATTTGGCATGTATTACGACTACCCCGCAACACCAAACAAAGACGAATCAAAAAGCCTTGAATCCGCTGCGATGCTCGCCAGCATTGTGATGGAGCGGGATAAAAACCAAAAACGTATCAAAGAATTAGCGTATACCGACGAGTTGACTGGGTTTTCAAGCCGAGCCTATTTCTACCTTAAGCTTGAAACACTAGTAAAAGAAGCTCAGCAAAACAAGCAACGCTTTGGCGTCATATTTATTGACCTAGATAACTTCAAGAATATTAATGATAGCTTTGGACATGATGTCGGTGATCGTTACCTTCAAGACATTGCCAAACGATTAACGCCGATCATCAATGATTCATATTTAATCTCCCGTCTAGGAGGAGATGAGTTTTGCATTATTGTTAAAGAGTCAGCGACGACACAAAACAGCGAACAAATTGCGCTACGTTGCCTAAATGAGATCTCCCAAACCACTGAAATTTCAGGTCGAGAATTTGTGCAATCGTGCAGTATTGGCATCGCTCATTATCCGGAGCACGGCCGAGATGTCACAACGGTATTGAAGTCCGCTGATACCGCGTTGTATCGAGCTAAAGATGCAGGTAAAAATCAATATGTTACCTATGACAAAGCGTTCACCATAGCAGCTGAATACCAATTCAACGTCGAGCAGTTATTACGTTGTGCAATAGACAACAAAGACATCACCATTGTTTATCAACCGCAAGTAGAGTTGAATACTCAGCGCGTGATTACCGTCGAAGCACTTTGTCGCTGGTATCACCCAGAGCTTGGCCAAGTCTCCCCCGACGAATTTATTAAAATCGCCGAACGAACTGGAATGATTAAGCCGCTCACTGAGTACGTTCTAGCGACAGCGTGTAAACAAGCCGTCATGTGGAAGAATGCAGGGTACTCTCGAATACGCCTAGCGGTAAATATTTCAGCGGCGCACTTTTTAGATCCAGACTTCATTCCATTAATCGAACGAGTTCTCTACGAAACAAAAATGGACCCGAACGATCTTGAATTAGAAGTCACTGAAACGGTGATTCAAACTAAACCAACTCATCAACTCGTGTTTAAACGCCTAAAAGCACTGGGTATTAAACTCGCCATTGATGATTTTGGAACCGGCTATTCGTCCTTCGCCTCATTAAAACACTTAGATGTGGATGTACTAAAAATTGATAAGTACTTTATCGACGATATATTAGTCGATAGAAAATCACAGTACCTCGTGGAGTCAATGATAGGTATGGCTCACAACCTCGGGTACTACGTGGTTGCAGAAGGAGTGGAGAATCAAGAACAAGCTCAACTACTCAAACCTATGTCATGTGACGTTGCGCAGGGCTACCTGTTTAGTAAACCGACCCACCCGGAAAATATAGAAACACTTCTGCGCCAAGCCCACTAAAACAAACGTTAGCCCTAAAGTGTTGCTATTGGCACGATGCTATTACCTCCACCTGCACTGACCGAGGTTGAACCACCCGCTAAATCTACCGATTTAGCACCGCTTTAATGGTGTATGTCCTCACGCGTTCTCAACACTTCATCATATTTGAGCAAGGTCTTTATACATACGAACTAAGGCCAAAAAACTGCTCAGTTTTGGCCTCAATAAAGTGATTAAGTAGCAATCGCAGTGTTCTGAGTTGGTATCGAGATGATAGCTAGAACAAATGCTTCGTGTATATGTCTGGTAAAGCATCATCTCTTTTCAAAATATCTTCCAGTCTGGAATCGAAGTTCTTTGGCTTTTTGTCTACATACAGATAAGTTTTTGATTGGGGCCGTTGAAAGCTTTCTCCAGTAATGACGGCCTGTTTTCCTTCATCTATAAAAGCGAACAACTGTGCCATTAAAAAAGTATTGTCGTCCTCACTATTCATATGTGCTTTACCTGTAGGTTGAAGCCCAAATAATGCTGGCCAATAACCACTTTCATGCTTTTTACTCTCACCGTAAAGAAAGAGAGTGAGGCCAATTTTGTCTTCGCGAAATCCAAGATTTTCAAACTTGCACGCGGCTATTTTTCCAAATCGCCATGTGTAAACTATTCCTCGTTGTCGATCGAAATGGATCTCCGCCAGACGAGGGAAACGGAGCAAGCCAAAAGTTAAAACTAAAGATATCAGGGTTAGCACTGAAATAAAGGCCATTGTTCCATAGACCGATGTTCGATGCCTATCTGTACTAAAGTTACTGGCGGCAATTATATATTCAAGCTTGGAGCCTTCGCCGTCATCTCCAACTAAAGCTTCGTAATAAAGGTATTCTTCTTTATCGAAGCTTTCGCCCGTTCGTTCAAAATCCCGTTTTTGTTCGACTACAGCATTTGCAAAAGCTACTTCACCACCATTAGGACCAAAATCGTATATAAATTATATAGATAACAGCCAAAATCCAATCACCCAAGGTAATAAATATATGGACCGAATGTTATGTGCCGCATTGCGTATTGAGAGAACATTATCATTGACTGATATAATTGGTTCTCCAGGATCTGGATAGGTTTAAATGTCGTTATTGCTTAACTATTTGACTAACCGTTAGTTAACTAAACTTCGTTAGCAGTGCCATCGTGAACGATTACTTTCTAACTATCGACGACTAACTATTAAAGTACAGGCACACTCGGCGACCATCAACCTCTCTAATATCAAATGGAATTTCATATAACGACTCCATGACGCTTTGCTCAACCACTTCATGGACAGTACCCGATTTAATCACTTGCCCCTTTTTCATCGCTACAATGTTGTCTGAGTAACAAGATGCAAAGTTAATGTCATGGATCACAATCACCACCGCTTTATCAAACTCATGGGCAAGTCGACGCAAGGTGTGCATGATTTCAACCGAGTGTTTAATATCGAGATTATTAAGCGGCTCATCAAGAAAAACATAATCGGTATCTTGTGCAACGACCATCGCAATGAACGACATTTGGCGCTGACCGCCACTAAGCTGATCGAGATATCGATGTTGAATATCTTCAATACCTAGGTGCCCCAAAGCCTGATCAATAATGTCATTATCAGCCTGAGTAAGTCTTCCTTGCGAGTGCGGAAAACGACCAAATGAAACCAGCTCTCGGATAGTAAAGCGCATATTGATATTGTTTGACTGTCGTAACACCGCTAAGTGCTTAGCCAGCTCTTTGGTTTCCCATTCTGCCAATAATTTATCGCCAATTAAAACCTCGCCAGCATCACTTTGTGTTAAGCGACTTGCCATCGATAACAAGGTACTTTTTCCTGCACCATTAGGGCCAATAATGGACGTAACTTCACCTTTGGGAAACAGAGCGTCTGCGTCTTGAACCACAAACGTCTTACCGTACTTTTTACTCAGTCCAGTTAACTTAATCACTCTCGTACCCTTAATTAATTCTATTTCTTAGCAACAAAAACAAGAAGTAAGAACCACCAACCAAATTGATGATCACACTGATTGTGGTTTGAAATACCAACACTTTTTCGACAAACCACTGCCCTGTCACCAACAATAATATCGCCAGTAAACTGCTCGCCATTATCAGAAAACGATGCTGATATTGATTGAACATTTCTCGCGTTAAGCTCACGGTAATCAGTCCAAAAAACAGTACAGGCCCAACAAGAGCGGTTGAAATCGCTATCATCACCGTGATAAGCATCATGATTCGTTGCGTAAGCTGTTTAGTATTCACGCCCAAACTGGTTGCATTGTCGACACCTAACCACAATACATCGAGCTTCGGCGCGTAGTACCACAATAGAACCAAGCACAAAGCTAATGGAATCAAGCTCCAATACACTAATGTTGCATTGATATTATTAAAGCTGGCAAACATCGAGCTTTGAATTGTGGCAAATTCATTGGGATCGACGAGCATCGTTAAAAAACCCGTCACACTGCTAAATAAACTTCCGCATACAATACCAATCAATAATAAAGTGAAGACATTGTTATCTTGACGTTTAAAGTAGAAGTGAAACAGCAACAAACTAAAGAAAACCATAATGATCGTCGACAATAAGAAATTACTCATTGTATGGATAACCCAAAAGCTGCTGCTCCCTAAGATAACAACCATAAGCACTTGAATCATAAGATAAAGGCTATCAAAGCCTAAAATCGACGGCGTCAATATACGGTTATTAGTAATAGTCTGAAATACCAACGAAGACGCTGAAATCGCGACGGCAGCCAAAACAATGGCCAAAATTTTCGGCGCGCGACGGGATAAGAAGAACTGATAATTATCAGCCGTCAAACCTTGGCCAATAAACCATGTAATGATGGCTAAACAACCCGCCACCAATAAAGCCACTTTATAAGAATCACGCATGGGCTTTGTCTCTCAACACCAAATAGATAAACACGGCACCACCAAAAATACTGATGATCATTGAGATAGGCATTTCATACGGGAATATAATCACACGCCCTAAAATGTCAGATGACAATACCAGTATGACCCCCCAATATGCGGTCCAAGGTAAGATCTTCTTCATGTTGTCACCCATAAATAGTGACACGATGTTTGGTACAATCAGCCCTAAAAATGGAATAACTCCGACGATCATCACCACAGTAGAAGCGCTCACAGCCACAAGAATCACGCCAAGAAAGACAATTTTCTGATAATCCAAGCCGATATTTTTTGCAAAACTTTCACCCACACTTGCTGCACTAAATTGGCTGGCGTAATAATAAGCAAGTAAGCACGCTGGGATGGCTAAGTACAATATTTCGTAGCTGCCTTGCAAAACACTGGCGAAGTTGGCGACTGTCCAAGATGACATGGTTTGGACCAAGTCATATTTATAGGCAATAAAAGTCGTCAGCGCGGAAACCACATTGCCGTACATAATACCAATCAGTGGAACAAGAACCGCATTCTTAAACTGCAGCCTTTGCAAAAATCGTACGAAAAGCAAGGTACCTGCGACTGAGAAGGTAAAGATCACGCCTAAATGAGCCCATTGAGAGGCTCCACCAAGGAAGATTAGACCAACAACGTAGCCTAATAGCGCACAATCAATCGTACCCGTAGTGGATGGTGACGCGAATCTGTTTTGCACAATCTGCTGCATAATAAGACCGGCAACACTTAACCCTGCACCTGCTAACATAATGGCGATTAAACGCGGAATTCGGCTCACCACGTAGATGGAATAGGCGTGTTCGTCGCCACGAAAGACATCTGCGAGCGAGATATTCGCGGCGCCAATTAGCAGTGACGACACTGCTAAAGCGCCTAATAATACAAGAGCGAAGAGATACTTATGAATAGCCATGAAACAACATTAGACTCAGAAAATTGGATTAGACCCCAAAAATAATATGGCTTGAACGCCATTTTACCGTAGGTAGGGCAAGTCTATAGACTCGCCCTAGTGGTCGAAGGCTTGAAAGTTAAAGGGCGCTAGTGATATCAGAGATCATCGTCTGCGTTGCTGTCACACCACCACCAGAGAGATACCAAGCATTAGGGTCAATGAACACCACTTTTTTAGCTTTGGCCGCTGGCGTTGAGTTAACGAGTGGATTATTGAACATTTCCTTCGCTTTACCAACACTTCGACCAATCGCTTGCTCTCGGTCTAGAATAAAAATAACGTCTGGCTTCGCGTCAGAAATATATTCAAATGAAATTAAGTTGCCATGGGAACCTTCAACAGGCGCAACATTTTGGCTGTTTGACTCAGCAAAGTTAAAGTCGTCAAAAATGATCGAAAATCGGCTGCCTTTATTAAACATGGCGACGTTATTGCCGTTATTCATGAGCATCAATGCGTTCAGTTGCTCTTCCTCGACTTGATCTGCGGCAGTCGTAAGCTGCGATTGTGTCTCTTCGATCAGCGCTTCCACTTCTTGCTCTTTATCAAATAATTGACCGAGCATACGCCAGTTTGCCTGCGTATCTTGCCAGTACTGCCCATTATCCACATAGAACATGACCGTCGGTGCGATCTCGTTTAACTCATCGTAGATTCTCAACATACGGTTTTCAGCAATAATAACGTCTGGCTTCAAGGTATAAATAGTTTCAAAATCAGGTTCGCTCACTGAGCCAGTATTACTTGTAGATGTCTTATACTGGGTAAGGTAAGACGGTAATAGGCCGTGCGGTGCACCTACTGGTTGCACACCTATGCGGTCTAATACATCCAAGCTACCATTGCCCAGTACTACCACACGTTTTGGTGTTTCTTTGAATTCTACACTCCCTTTGTAGTGATCAATCGTGACTGCAAAAGCGTGACCAACAAACATCGAACACGCAGCAACAGTGATGCTTGCACGCTTGATAAAACCGAAAACCTGATTCATTCCCTAATACCCTATATATCTTGTGGTTATATTAAACAAGCTCATTATCACCTCAATATAAATAGGAATCAATATCATTCTTATGATTAATTGCATTTTTATTGTCGTTGATCATATTTACCTTTTGCCGCTCATTGTCAGGGTTTACCAACAAACCCTCACTAAATGAGATAAACATGGTCAATATTTGTTCTAAATTTAGAACTATCCCTTCCAATACTTGAGAACGCGTCAATAGGTGTTACATTCATTTACACAATATAAATATAAGGGCCGCTTATGGCAGGTTTAAGTCTTCTCACTCTTCTTGACGATATTACTGCGGTACTTGATGACGTCGCATTATTATCAAAGGTCGCCGCCAAAAAGACCGCTGGCGTACTGGGTGATGATTTAGCACTCAATGCACATCAGGTTTCTGGTGTCGCGGCGGAACGGGAAATTCCAGTAGTCTGGGCCGTCGCCAAGGGCTCGTTTAAAAACAAATGCATATTGGTTCCTGCTGCGCTCATCATTAGCTTTATCGCGCCTTGGTTGATCAATCCCCTTCTGCTTTTAGGTGGTCTATTTCTTTGCTATGAAGGAGCAGAAAAAATCATCGAAAAGCTCTTTCATGGTAAGCACGAAAACGCAGAAGAGATCCCTAGTCTCGACACGGAATCGATTGAAGAATATGAACAAAAGAAAATAGCAGGGGCAGTTCGTACCGACTTTATCCTATCAGCAGAGATCATTGTCATCGCATTAGGAACGGTGCAAGGTCAGTCCACGACAATACAAATTTTAGTGGTGTCATTGATTGCGGTATTAATGACCATTGGCGTTTATGGGCTCGTCGCAGGCATTGTGAAACTCGACGACTTAGGCTTCTACTTAGATAAAAAGGGAAAAGGAAAAGGCTTTATGTCTTGGTTCGGTAGAGGCTTAATTGCTTTTGCCCCTAAGTTCATGAGAGTCCTAACCATTGTTGGCACTGCCGCCATGTTCTTAGTGGGAGGCGGGATTGTTGTGCATAACGTTCCAGCCGTACACCACCTAATAGAACCGATTATCATGGAGTTACCCAATATATCACTTGCTAAAGCGGCAATTCCTGTGTTGCTAAATGGTGCCGTCGGAGTGGTCGCAGGTGTACTCGTGGTGGCGGTGATTGAAATAGTCTCTAAAATTCGTACAGCGGTTTCATCTTCATAGCCTCTCGCCTAAACCGTGCTTAAGGACATAACGAACGGTCATTATTATTAGCACCGTTCGCTATGTCATCGCGGCGCGCTCTTCTCCCAACGAACTGAATCAGGTAAGAAAAAGTTAAATCAGCGAAGAAAAAGCTGAATATGCGACATCCAGTCACAAAACCAGCCTGCATTAACTAGACACCATCCCACCTGTTGCATAATGTGTACAGAGCATCGCTATTGTTAGGAATTATGAATGGAATCATCAAGATTACACCGCCCTGTTTTGGTTTGGGTTGTTTTATTCGCCTCTACCTTGGTCGGATGTCGCGATTCTGAGCCCGTTTCACAAGCGGAAATAAAGCCTAAGTTAACGGTCGAATCTTTACAACTAGAGCAAGCAGAGCACTACAACGTCAAACGCGAGTATGTTGGAATAATTAAAGCTGCCCAAAAGGCAAATTTAGGGTTTGAGCTTGCGGGTAAAGTATCTGAAATTTACGTTGATGTTGGCGATCGCGTCGAAAAGGGACAATCGCTCCTAACACTGGATATCGAATTACTCAAAACAGAAGCTAATCAACTTAAAGCTCGAGATAGAGAGCTCAATGCACGCCTAGATTTGGTCAAAGCCAACCTCAAACGTCAACAAGCCTTAAAAGCCAATGGCTT
>NZ_JAKRRY010000066.1 GCF_026191675.1 Vibrio qingdaonensis
GTGCGTTGCCTACTCTTCCACAACCTTTACCCACTGACTTCGCCATTCTTGCGCTTCCATTGGTTCTGGCCAAAACTCTTTTTGCTTACTGATTAGTCCGTCTTCAACGGTATGGAAAGTGATAGCACGCGCTTTTTGGACGCCATCTGTAATTGAAACATCAGTCACAACTGTTGCACCATCGCAAACTACCGAGTGTACTTCAAACTCCCAAATACCGTTTGCAGGGTAAAAAGAGTTGATAGAAGTAAAGTTACATCTGCCAATGATGAGTTCACCTGATTGAGGCCAGAAACCTTCAAAATTGGGGCTTAGCCATTCACTTGCTTTGGCAAAATCATTAGTTTTCATTGCATCCCAAAAAGCTAGGACAACTTCCTTTGAATTCATTTTTCCTCTGAGCACCTAACGCCCGCTTAAGTTGTGAGTTACGCTCCACTGAACTTTGATTAAACACCGTAATCACATCAGCCAAAATTAACACCAAAAGTGCCGAGCGTTACGAATCGACTTGAAGCGTTTGTTAGCCAGCCAAACTAAACATCAAGCCTACCTTGCATTTGAATACAGTCTACCAAATGAAAACCTATCTCTTTATCACCTAAGGATTTATGATCAATTACTGGACGCGCTTTGAAGCTTACAGCTTCAACATCTACAACTTTTAGCAGCTTATCTCGGAGTGGTTCATCCCATGATACATTGAACCGCTGTCCATCAGACACGATAGCTCCTCTGTGGCTACTAACAGATATCATGTCGAGACGACCGATGATATTTAACGTTGCCGGTATTTCTTCTTTTCGACGACCAAGTAAGTTTTTATTGGATTCACTCAATCGCTGATTATTGACACCTGCACCAAAGTCAACATACTCAACATTGGACCCATCAATGGACTTAACGACATTATCGACTGCGCTTTTTGTTGTTTGAGCGGCTAAAAGAATCTTGGGGTCTGCAATTAAAATTGATCCATTTGTGAGATTGTAATTGACTTTACTACTACTGTTATTGCTAGCAAAATTGAAACTATTAGATATGTCGATTTTTACTTGCAATCCCTTGTCTGCAATTTTTGCTACTGCTTCCCTTAGTTCAATCGCATTTTTGTACAATGAAACTATGGTATTCGATAGTTGATAGCCCCCATCTGCAGCGAGTGGAGCAAAAAGCTCTTTATTGTTAAATATAAAATCAACTAGTAACTCAACAGAGCCCTCTTTAATTTGTACTTGATAGTCTATTTGTTCTCGTATATGCCGATCGACACGATTTTTCCCTAGACTAACAGCAATAAGCTCATCAAGAATTTTCCGATGATTTGAAATCAACACATCCAGAGATCGAAGGCTGTATGTTCCCCCAGAAAATGCCAAGCCTTTTGCGTAAATTCGTAAGTCTTCTTTCATACTACTCCTTTGTCAAACCTTTCCGTGGTTGGCTAACGCCTTACTAAGTGGCGCTTACGATTAACTTTACAAAGCGCACATCACCTAAAACCAAAACCGCCGCACGTTACGCGTCCACTTGAGTAATTGTTATATGTTTATTTCAGTACACTTTCATCAAAGTACTTTTGCAGTTGGGTAGAGGCTATTTTGGTAGCTACACCTTGAGCAACTTTCCAAACGGTTTCAATTGAGTTTTCTTTCAAATCTCCCTTTATGGCATTCCAAATATTCTTCTGATGAAGAGCTGACAAAAAATCATAACCTTGAGCAGTTAGTCTAACATTGAAATCTGCCCATGAAAAATCATCTATTTCGTCGAGATCAGGTTCAAATGGAGATTGACCATGACGAGTTAAATATTGAAGAAAGCCTTGGTCATGAAGAATTCCCATATGAAATACAAATCGATTGTCGACTTCACTTGATAGTTTCGCAATCTCAGAAATCAATGGATATGGTTTTTCAACTTTTTCAAAAGCTTCAAGTAATTGCTTTAAATACTCATAATTAACTTTCATAAAACTCCAAACTCGAAAAACATATAACGCCCTGCTAAGTTGCCGAAAACCGTGGCATACAATTTTGCGAAGCAAAAATGCCACGCGTTTGAGGTCGGCTTGAGCAGTTTGTTATGTTTTTTTTTGCAACAATTGCAGGACTTCTAAAACATCAAATGGCTGCGAAAACTCAGGGGTCTTAGACAACCTAGATACCTGTTCCAAAAATGACTTGGTCGTAATTTCTCGGTGAGCGTTAATAAGACCACTCTCCTTAAAATTCAACCACCTATTAAGTGGCTCAATATCATTGGTCGTTACATACTCCAAGTAAAGTTGGTATAAGTACTCCTTTTCTTCAACTTCTGTACATTTATGCATCGCCAAGTCTTTTAACAAAAGAAGCGCAAGTTTTATCGAATCTTCATCCAATGATATCAACCACTTATCATTAGTTTCCACCTGAGACTCACCAACTAATGCCATACACATACTCATTTTAGTGTTAAGTCTTTTAAAAGCACTATCTATTGAGGCACTTGTACTAGCACTAAAAATCGCAAGCAGTAAAATACTAACGTGTTGCTTCATATACACAGCTCCAAAACTTACTTTCCATGTATGATGAGTATACTCTAGCCTCATCAGCCACTTTATTGACCTCATTCCTAGTTAACCTATGCGTTGACATCATAGCCTGTCCAAAAGAGTCCCAATCATGTTCGTAAATTGCTTTTAGCCTCTTGCCAGTTGATACGCGCCCTGAAAATAGCTCTATAAATTGCGTTGCTGCAACTGAACCAGCCAATAGATTTCCAAAATCAACCTTACTTTCTATTCTATTTAAATATCCAAGCATTTTAGGGCTAACCGTCATTTCCTCAATCTTACAGTATGTTAATACAGACATAAAAACCTCTAAGAATTAATCAGTCCAATAATCATATCTACTCACCTTTAATTTGGCACGCCTAAATCAATAGACATATCGACCTATTTAGTATGCATATTAACTAAAAAACATAACGTCCGCTTGAAGCGTTTGTTATGTTTTGGGTGCAAGTCTAGTGACCATATCCGCAACTCTTTTACCCAAATAGTGCGCTGAAAGCTCATCAGTTCTATTAACATTACCGTCGAACGATGCTGAAACCACACCTAACTGGCAACCAAGACGATTTAAACCGTGATCTTTATAACCATGAGCCAAATCTAAACCAACCCAGTACATACCATGCTGATTGGCTAGAGTAACCATATAGCCCAAGCTACTACTCTGATCTCCATTTAAGGCATTACCACTTGTAAAACCTGCTGCTACTTTGTTTGCCCACAACTGATCGCCCCAATACTCACTACTTGCATCTGCAAATGCCTTAAATTGAGATGAAACTCCCCCCATATATGTCGGGGAACCCATGATGATAGCATCACAACCCAAAAGGTTTTCAAATAGCTCCTTGTTTACAAACCGTCCTGCAACTATTTCTTCACCACAAATTTTATGGTCAATTACACCTATCATCGGGAAGTTATCATTAATCCCTTTAATGACCGATTTTGCCAGTGTTCCTGTTACATCAGTATGCGAGTAATAAATAACTGCGATTTTCAATGGGCTTTCCTTTTTCGCTTAAAAACATAACGCCCTGCTAAGTGGCGCTAACAATTAACTTACCAAGCGCACTTAACTTCAAACCAAAACCGCCAAGCTTATGGCGTCCACTTGAGTAGTTTGTTATGTGGCTAACGACTTGCCCAAACAAACAGACTTGCTTGCATGGACGTATTTTCCATAAGCGCTAACTTTTGAGTAACCATGTCGCTCGTAGAAACACACTGCATTGTCATTGACCTTGCGTGTTGAAAGTACTGAGCGCTTGTAACCTTTGATCACCGCACAACTCTCAAGCTGGGTGATTAGATAACTACCCGCTCCTCGGTACTTTGAGTACATTCGCTTCAACTCACAGGTATCACTGTCATGCTTACGAAATGAACCGCATGCGACAGCTTTTTCACTTTGATAGATGACTAAACAAATGTCAGTATCCAAACTAAAAGAATCCGCATGGAATGAATTCTCGCCAGAGTCTGATGTAAGAGCTCTAAGCTCTGAACTCAACTCTGCGACTAGATTTGAAAAATCCTTATCGCTTGGTGTTGTTTCCCTATATGTGAACTGCACGTAGCCTCCTGCCACATAACGCCAAATTAAGTAGTGAGCAACGCTACCACCCACCTAAAGCATTGTGCCGTAAACACTAAAGCTGATTCAAACCAAAAGTGCCAAGCGTTGCGAATCTGCTTAAATTTATTGTTATGTGTTTAACCTAACAAAGCATCGAGTTTTTTCTTCATTAGATGCTCTAGTAACTTTTGACTGCCATCGAAAATCACCTTGAATGGAGCATCTTTCAGTTCGTCTTTTATTCGCGTCAGCACTTCTTTATTAGCCAAAGCAGTAGCAAAGTCATGCCCTTGTTGTGTTAGTCTAATTGGAGTCCCAGTTAGCACAACATGACCGTTTGCTCCCATTTTAATACCTATCGAACCAAGGTCTGAAGATCTTAACTTTTGATTACTAATCAAACTATTCTCTAGTGCTAATTGAAGGTGAAATAGAAATTTTTCATCTAGGAGACTAGGAAGGTGCTCACTTTGAATACGTATACCATTAGTTTCAAAATCTGAAACCGTAATATGCGCAGTTTCTGCATCTAAAAATACATTCAAGATGCTCGATAAATAAGGTAAATCAATTTTCATAAAAGCTCCTTTCCATCTCGGACACATAACGCCAAATTAAGTGGTGAGTAACGCTACCGCTCACCTAAAGCATTGTGCCGTAAACACTAAAGTTGATTCAAACCGAAAGTGCCAAGCGTTGCGAATCTGCTTAAATTTATTGTTAGGCTTTTTGTTTCGCAGAACTTATTGCTAGAGCTATTTTAGCTCTGTGGTTCGCTTCCCACTCAAGCAGAGTTAATGAAGCTTCATCACGTGCTTTCTTTGAGGCCGATACAAACACATCCTCTGCGCTTGCTTTAGGTATAACTACGATACCCTCTAAATCAGCGACAATTACGTCTCCCGTAGATACCTTTACTCCCCCACAAGTAATTGAAACACCCAACTCACAATAGACATTTTTCTTGCCTGGTACCGGGTGAACACCTTTCGCAAAAACTGGAAATTTCATATCTGAAATTTCACCTAAGTCCCGGATTACACCATCAATGATGAAGCCTTTTATGCCTCGATTCTTAGCAACTGCGCATACATTACCGCCCGCAACTGCATACTCACTATCAACGCCATCCACAACGATTATGGAGCCTTCAGGCGCTTCGTATATTGCAGAATGAAGCATTAAATTATCACCTGAAGCTAACTGAACCGTGAATGCCTCTCCAAAAATTCGCGGCATACCCTGCCAAAGAGGGCCAATGTTGTAATCTATAAAGTGGTCATTGGTAAGTATGTTCCCATATTCGGTTGTCGCCAATTTAGAAAAGTCTTGCTTCATTTTAACCTCCATGTTTGTAGAAAGCCTAACGCCCTGCTAAGTGGCGCTGACGATTAACTTACCAAGCGCACTAAACTTCATACCAAAACCGCCAAGCTTATGGCGTCCACTTGAGTAGTTTGTTAGTTGCCTACGCCCCTATTCTTTTATTTGCACCAAGGTGCTGACTGCTTGCCGTTAGCTAAATTACTATCACCACGCCGTGCTTGATAGCTGACAGAACTGACATCTTTCGATTAATGCGAGTTGGCGCGAAAAAGACCGCACCGAAGTCACTGAAAAACGGATTGAGGAAGATGTTACTTTCGTTGCTCACGGACGGACACAAAAAGCAGTTCCGCGAAACCTCGAGGGCTAAAGCGAATGACGCTTTCGCGCTGCCACCGGAAAGAAAGTTAAGCAGTGGGGCTTGTCGCTGCATAGCTAAAGGGACAATGATTTGACCACTAAATTTCTAAGTGCAACTAACGCCCTGCTAAGTGGCGCTGACGATTAACTTGCCAAGCGCACTTAACTTCAAACCAAAACCGCCAAGCTTATGGCGTCCACTTGAGTAGTTTGTTAGTTGCCTACGCCCCTATTCTTTTATTTGCACCAAGGTGCTAACTGCTTGCCGTTAGCTAAATTACTATCACCACGCCGTGCTTGATAGCTGACAGAACTGACATATTTCGATTAATGCGAGTTGGCGCGAAAAAGAAACCACCTAAGTCACTGAAAAACCGGTTGAGGAAGATGTTACTTTCGTTGCTCACGGACGGACACAAAAAGCAGTTCCGCGAAACCTCGAGGGCTAAAGCGAATGACGCTTTGCCGCTGCCACCGGAAAGAACGTTAAGCAGTGGGGCTTGTCGCTGCATAGCCAAAGGGACAATGATTTGACCACTAAATTTCTAAGTGCAACTAACGCCCTGCTAAGTGGCGCTGACGATTAACTTACCAAGCGCGCTTAACTTCAAACCAAAACCGCCAAGCTTATGGCGTCCACTTGAGCAGTTTGTTAGCACTCTACTGCCAGCGAGGTTTGTAGGAAATCATCACTAACTTCAAGTTTATACACAGTATTTGACTGAACTAAGCACTCTCGCATTTCCTTGCGTGCTATTTCAAAAAGTTTGTCTGTAAACTTATGATCTTTTTCCCAGTCTTCTCGACTTGGCCACTGAGCGTAACCAATCATTACGTTTTGTTTATCTGAATAATGGAGACGAGAACCGAAACTACCACAACGCTTATAGATCAATTTTGTCACTTCAAGCCATGCCTCGCGAAACTTTGATTCCATTCCATCACGAATTTCAAACTCATAGACTGCGATAAACATCCTGTTTCTCCTTTGAGTGCTAACGCCCGGTTAAGTGGTGAGTAACGCACCACCGAACCAAATTAAAGCACCGTAATCACACAACCCAAATTTGACACCAAAAGTGCCAAGCGTTACGAATCCACTTGAACCGTTTGTATGGATAATAACTCATGAAATCGGGTAACGTGAGACCCTAGCTTTAGCCGCAACTAAAGCTCTTTATACAGTAGATCGTTTAAACGCTGGCTCCTCCATTGAGAGACCGATAACAAACATGATCGCTGTCTAAAGCTCCAAGCACTAACCTCGAATACTCGACTGGGACTTGAGCCCGTATTACGCAAGCATGAGTTAGCTTATTATGAATCCTACTGCACTTCAAAACATAAATATCGGCGTTGATGTTGGTAAGTCACAATTAGACATTCACATCCGCCCATTAGACCTATTTTTTACTGTCGAAAACAATGATAAAGGAATAAAACAGGCAATTAAAACTATTGCGAAGCACCAGCCAAAACGCATCGTTGTTGAAGCAACAGGTCGCCTTGAAATGCCATTTATCATGGCATGCTCTGAGGCGAATCTTCCTTTCGTTATAGCTAATCCTTTACACATAAAACGCTTTGCTGGTGCGATTGGCAGGCGAGCTAAAAATGACAGACTAGACTCAGAGCTAATCGCTCATTATGCCGAAGCTATACAACCAAAACTAACCGAGCTAAAAGCCGAAAACATCAGGCTTATGAGTGACTTAGTCATCAGAAGAAACCAACTTCTCTCAATGCAAACGATGGAAAAAAATCGTATCCAAATCCTACCTAAAGAGATGCATTCCACCATCAAACCTATCTTAACTGCAATGAAGAACCAGATTGATAAGATAGAAAAGAAACTCATTAAATTAATCGATACTTGCCCTGAATATCATGCCAAGAACACCCTACTTCAAAGTGTTCCAGGAATAGGAAATATCGCAGCAGCCTCTATTATTAGTAACGTTCCAGAGCTTGGTTATATCACGAACAAACAAGCCGCTGCTCTAGTCGGTGTCGCACCAATCACCAAGGAAAGTGGCCGCCATAAAGGCAAAAGAGTTATTCAAGGTGGTCGCGCTCAAGTACGCACTGTATTGTACATGGCAATGATGTCCGCTATGCAATGTAACCCTGTTTTTAAAGCAACATATAAACGTTTATTGGATGCAGGAAAGCCCAAGAAAGTCGCTATCATTGCTTGTGTTAGGAAGATGGTTGTAACTCTAAATTCAATGCTGAGAGATGGAACCATGTGGGATGAAAACAGCGCCAATATTTAGTTATTGACGCCATACTCGTTTGTTATGCGATTTTTACCACTCACTCATATAGGTACATTTCATCGGGTATTTCGGACAAAAATTCGGTTAGCTCCCATTCAAAACCTGCTTTATCGAAAAAGTAAGCGCGCTTTCGATATGTTTCCTCAGGAGCAAAAATGCCTCGACAATAGCCCTGTTCTATAAGGTTAGCCTCTATGCTTTCGAGGTTTTTCACGACTAAACCAATATGATTTACACCATAATTTTTATACGTTTTTTGTGCGCTGCTTGGAGTTATTGAGTCTAGATGAGGTTCTTGAAGCGCAAAATAACTTTGCTCGTTGCCAACATGAGCCCAACGATGTCTATCCGGAGATTTAACATCTTTTCGCACTTTAAAGTCCGGTGCAACTATAGAGAGAAACGCCAATGCTTCGTCAATATCTGGAACTGTAATATTTAAATGATCTATTTTGGTCATATTAAATTATCCTTTTATCAATGACATGAGTATCAATCGCAGCATCTTAATCTCTCAGCTTAACTTGAGGTCAGGCTGAGATTTGTTCAATCGCATAACGCCCGCTTAAGCTGCAGCCAACGCAATGCAGAGCCAAAGCAGAACACCGTAATCACTAAACTTACTGAAACCAAAAATGCCACGCGTTGGTTGTCGGCTTGAAGCGTTTGTTATGTACGTTTCACCGCGATCACGGAGTATGTATTCCAATGCTTCATTCTACCCAATGAAGTTTTCGCTGTTTCATCACGTTCAAAGAAACTGATTACTTCAAAACCTGAGAACAAAACCTTTACGTCTGATTCCGATAAAGGTGTTGTGGGGCTACGATAGTTGTAAGCCCAACTATCTTTGAGACCCATGAAGTCACCAGCAAACACCCCACCGATTTCAATTGAAGATTTAATGTTACTCCAAGTCGATTCAAATTGGTTTGGGTCAGCGAAGAACAAGCTAGAATTTGCGATAACTACACCAGATTTTGGATAGTCGAACGACTCAAACGAGGACTCTGCAATAACTACTAATGACGTTGACCCAAATCTGCCTCTACAAATAGCAACTGAATCAGGATTAATATCGAAGCCATGAACTTGAAAACCCTGTTGCTCTAGGTATTCGATATCA
>NZ_JAKRRY010000067.1 GCF_026191675.1 Vibrio qingdaonensis
TTTAATAATCCAAGGTAGGTGGTTTTACCGAGCATAATCAGTTGATACCAACTTTGCTGAGCAATTTCATTAGGCAAGGGCAGTAAGCTTGCGAGAGCCCAAGCGGCCGCAGCAGAGAGTAGTAGCTGCAGAGGTAAAGATTGGCGAAGCGTCATCCACATAATGGTTGTTCCAACATAGCAAGGAAAGAAGAGAAGTGGGTGTCTTCTCTTCGTTAGTTCATGAGTAATAAATTATGAAATGTTATTTTTGTAAAAAGGGTTGAGTGTGCCTTTCAATCGCTTTAGCACAACCAGAGCGGTGACTCGACCCCAACCAAAGAGAATACGTTGATGAAGTCGGAAGATGGTGTCGTATAGGTTGCGAACTAAGCGACCGCGCAAAATGAGTTTGTTATTCATCAAGCTACCCACGGCATAGTTGTGCCCAACCGCAATCACCATTCCACCGTCATTAAATACAAACGGTTTCATCTCTTTTCCTTTTAGCCTGCGTTTTATCTGTGTCGCTAAGTGCCCAGCGGCTTGATTTGCTGCTTGTGCTCTTGGCGGTACAACGCTGCCGTCGGGTTGTGGACATTCAGCACTGTCGCCAATGACAAAAATGCTGTCGTCTACTGTTGTCGTTAAGGTCGCATTCACTTTTAACTGATTGAGGCGATTGGTTTCTAGTCCATCAAGCTGAGCCAGCCACGGTGCGCACTTAATACCTGCTGCCCATAACTGCAAGTTTGCATTAATGACTTCTCCGTTCGCTGTGATCAACTTGCCACTCTCCGCTCGTTTTACTCGGGTGTTGGTTTTGATTTCTACACCGTTTTTTACCAGAGCGTTATGAACTTTCTCAGACATGCAAGCCGGGCCCGCTGGGAGAATTCGCTCAGAGGCTTCAATAAGCGTTACCTTTAAGTTGGCGTCGTGGCGGTAGCGATTAAGCTTTTCATTGACCTTAGCAAGCTCTGCAGCAAGCTCTACGCCTGTTGCGCCAGCACCCACAATAGAGATGTGGTGTTCACCCTGTGCACGCAGCAGAGGATTAATTTGTTCCCATGCTTGTTGTGCTTGCTGCGCAGAGTCGAGAAATAAGCAGTGCTCACTCACGCCTTCGGTTTTAAAGTCATTACTGACGGCACCGACCGCAATCACTAAATAGTCGTAATTGACCATTGAGGTTTGCCCTTGAGCGTCACGAACTTCAATTTCTTTTCGTTGGCGATCAAGACGGCTCATTGATGCTTGGATGGTTTGATATTGATTACAATAGCCATGTTGTAAATAGCTAACCGCATCGAGCTCGGAATCAAAAGTGCCAGCCGCAATTTCGTGCAGACGAGGTTTCCAATAGTGATGGCTTGCAGGTTCGATCAGAACGATGTCATGCTGCCCACGACGGCCAAAACTTCTTCCAAGGCGGGTCACTAATTCAAGGCCGGCTGCACCGCCGCCGACGACTACGATTTTTGACATGATGTGCTCCAATAGCCCAAGCAATCGTGATAGACGTTGCTAAAAATAGGGTTTGTGCTAAAGGTTAAGTCTTCAGTACAAACGGAATGGCGCTATTGTATTGGAACGGTTTATATTGATAATCCCGCTAATTTAAAAATGACTATTACACAGTTGTAATAATGGTTGAAAGAGAAAGGAAAAGATCATTACACGAATCTTTTCCTGTTTTGGGTCATGAGGAGACCGTTTTATAGGGTGGTTTCGTTGAATTCTTTTTGAAAATACAGCACTTTTTGCAGGTATCGCCGCGCTTCATCTTTTGGATGTTGCGTAGTCAAAGCGGTATAAAGTTGTTTTGGCGCGAGGTTATTTAGTTTGTTCATCGCTTGTTTTCTATCGCGATGAAAAGTTGCGAGCACACCTCCGGTACCGCTGTTGTAGGCCGAAATCATACTAAAGTGCAGAGACGTTGGGTGCTTGACCTCACGCAGGTAACGGTTTTTCAATATGTAAAAATACGCCGCGCCAGTATCGATGTTGTTGGCAGGATCAAAGAGGTACGCTTTGGTTGGAATACCTGGTTTCTTTTTCACCAAATTAAATACATCAGCACCAGCGGTTTTAGGGATGACTTGCATCAACCCATACGCGCCAGCATGGCTGACCGCATAAGGGTTAAAACTACTCTCTGTTTTGATGATGGAGTAAATCAGATCTTCAGTTAACCCATAACGTTTTGCCGCAGCTTGAATGAGTGAGGCGTATTGGTATTCCCTCTGCTCTAGATGATTCTTAACCATGGTAATTTCAACATAATAGGCAGTGCCACGTTTTATGCTTTTGCGTTTAAGCTGATGCGTCATTAAATGATCAGCGTAGCGGTTTGCTCGCCATTGCCACTCAATCGCTTTGCCATCTTGATCGAGAACTTGATTAAGTAAAAACGGTTTACCTTTTAAAGCGGCGGCTTTGTCGCTAAATAGCTCGGCATCTTTTGGGTCTGCAGGCATAAGTAAGGTTTGTACGATGGCTTTCTTGAGTTTGCTGTGCGAGTCACTCTGAGCGATGGTCGAGACGTATATCTTGCCTTTATCGAAATCAATATGAGCCCGAGTTTGGTAACCATCTAGATACTTTACGTAGCGGTGCTTTCCCGCTTGCACAAAGTCATCTTCACCCCATTTTGCTTTTCCTTGCTTGACGACATAGCTGAGCAACTGAGTAATAACCTGCTTCTCTGTGGGAGACATAACCGGATTGGTCGTGGGCTGGGATTGATTAGTTTGTGATGAACCAGAAGGCGTGCAACCAGTAATTAGCAGCAGTAAAGATAGGCAAAGTGCTTTCTTCAAGGGTTGGTACTCAATGAGATAAACGATACATGAGCAAGTATCTAATGGTTTCCTTGTTGAGGGAATTATTTTTCGCAATGAGTGAGTATTTAAGAAAAATCGCCCCTTCACCGTTATATACCGTAATCGAAAGGGGCGATGATGAATCTCTTATAATGTTCGAACAAGCTTTTTATTGACGAATTCGTCTATGCCAAGACGCCCTAGCTCTCGACCGAAGCCAGAATTTTTAATCCCGCCAAATGGCAAACAAGCCTCTGACATAGAGAAGGTATTAATGAATGATGCGCCGCAATGCAATTGATTAGCGACGTGATGCGCTCGTGCAGCGTCTTGTGATATTACGGCAGAGCTGAGCCCGTAAGAGCTATTATTTGCCAGTTCAATGGCTTCTTGCTCTGAGTTGACTCGGTACACCACGGCAATCGGACCAAAGAGCTCTTGGTCAAAGACATCCATTTCTGGTGTGATACCAGCCAAAATGGTTGGTTTTAGCCATGCACCTTCTAAAGCTTCTGCTTCTCCGCCTACGATGAGTTGGGCGCCTTGCGACACGGCGGTTTGTATTTGTAAAAGCAACTGGTCTCGTTCAGAAATATTCACCAATGGCGCATACCCTGTTTCATCCAACATCGGATCGCCCGCTTTTAAGCTTGCCAGTGCGGAAGCGAACTTGTCGATGAAAATATCATAGACGCTATCGTCTACGATAAAGCGTTTGGCGCTAATGCACACTTGCCCTGAATTGAACATTTTGGCAATGGCAGCAAGTTCTACCGCTTTATCTATATCGGCATCAGCTAGGACAATAAATGGATCATTGCCGCCTAGCTCCATCACGACTTTTTTCAAGTGCTTACCTGCTAGGGCCGCGACATTGGACCCAGCTTTTTCGCTGCCAGTGAGTGAAACACCTTGTACACGGTTGTCTGCAATGATTAGCTCTGATTGGCTAGACGCGATGAAAAGATGATTGACTAAGTGGTTAGGAAGCCCAGCTTGTTCGAAGAGTTGTGTGATTGCTTGCGCACACTGAGGAACGTTGGAGGCGTGTTTAAACACCACACTGTTGCCCGCCATTATGTTAGGGGCGATAAAACGAATCACCTGATAAAAAGGGAAGTTCCAAGGCATTACACCATAGATCACCCCTAAAGGTCGGCTTTCGATAAACGCGGAGCCAGCGCTCACACCTTCGATAGGCTCAGGCGCAAGAAATCGTTCCGCATTCGTCGCGTAGTAGCGACAGATTTGTGCGCAGAGAGGAAGCTCAAGCGCAACGCCTTCACGATGAAGCTTGCCCATTTCTGTCGTCATTAGCTTGGCATATTCGTCACTTTTCGTTTCCAGAATATCAGCGACTTTCATGAGTAGCGCCGCTCGTTCGGCATACGATGTGCCTTGCCACTGCAGGTGAGCATGATGCGCATGACCAAGTGTTTGCTCGACCTGTGTGTTATCGATAATTGGGAAAGACTTTTCGATTTGGTTGGTGTAGGGATTCAATGTTCTAATTGTCATTTCGTTTCTCCGGGGGGCAAAACTAATGCTTATGGTAAGGGGATACTTGCTCTTCTCGGCAATGTGCCTACGCTATTTTCTTGCCCGATTTTTGAATAGTTTATATTGGTGGAAATGTGACAAATCCTACAGTAATCGTCTTTTCCTGTTCGCCTATACGAGTGATGTGGGAGAGTGAGCGACTTTAATATCTGATATTCGAATGGATAATATTGCGCAAAATAACGTATCAACGTGATGCCATTTGCTCGATGTATCGTTATAGAAAAAGAGAACGGAGTGCGAATAGCGATTGTCTGAGTGCGTGGGTGAAACAAAAAAACAGCAACCAATATCCGGAAGAGAAACAAAAGAGAAACATTTGATTTACATCAAAGAACTCTTCACCCCTATTGCATACCTTAAACGCACGTTTGAATGTAAAAATAGTGTTAAGGATAGTTATGTACTCTCTGATCTTAAAGGCACATGTTGCACTTGTTTTACTTAGCTTCATTAGTTTTTTATTAAGGGCGATGTGGGGCTTTAATGCGTCGGCCCTCATTGAAAACAAGTTTGCACTTGCGATGCATCAGCTATTAACGTTTATGATGCTTATCAGTGCCTTGTTATTGTGTCTGACGATTAAACAATACCCATTTTTTGATCCTTGGTTGACCGAAAAATTCATACTTTTTATCGCTTACGTGGGCAGTGCAATGTTGGTCTTCAGACCTCACCAAAGTCGACAATCTCGCGCTATCTTAACGTCACTAACTTGCATCATTTTTACGTTGATATTTGTTATCGGTAAGCTCCATGCTCCGGTTGTACTTGGCTAATAATGGGCTTAATTTGAGGTAAATAGGAGAGTGAACGAATCATTGCGTTTACTCTCCTATTTTAGTTGGGATGCCCTAGCGTGTAATATTAATAAATTAAGCTTCCGATACCTGCCAACAAGCCGATGAAACCGAGGGTTCTAAACTCAAGCGCCCAACGATCTTTTCGATGTTGTGATCCGTTCTCTTATTAACAAGAATGGATGAGTACACACGTACCTGAGACACCTCTTCACCTTGAATGCTTTCGCTGTCGAGTTTTTGAAGTTGTAAAATACCATCCGACGCGCCTTGCAATAATAACGCCCTAACATAGGGCTCCTCTTGATGATGACACATGACTTCCACGTGATACCGCCACCAGCTTTCATCTTGCTGCGTATGAAGATTAGGGCGTTGGTTTATCGCAGAGACAAGTGGGCGTAGCAGCGTATTGGTGGCAAGCACCATGAGTGCAACTGTGAAAGCACCCGTGTTTTGCCCCACACCAGCCATTACCCCAATGGCTGCCGAGCACCATAACGTAGCGGCAGTATTGAGCCCGCGGATATTGGCTCCTTCTTTCATGATGACCCCTGCACCAAGAAAACCTATCCCTGAAACGACTTGAGCCGCGATACGTGTAGGGCTGGCGTCATTGACTTCTAGCGTTGACATCAAAGTGAAACTGGCAGCACCCAGTGACACCAGCGCATTGGTTCTCAAACCAGCCATTCGTTGATGCCACTGTCGTTCGACACCAACAGTTGCGCCAAGTACTGAGGCAACCATAAGCGGCAAAAGAAAAGTGGTTAATTCAGATATGATCATAATATTCTCTTCATTATGGCTAAATACTGACGGGCATATCAAGAATTAACGATGCGACGGAAAAGTAAATAAGAACCCCTAACGCATCAGCAATGGATGTGACCAAAGGCGCACTGGCGGAAGCGGGATCGAGTTTCATTTTGTTGAGCAAAAATGGTAATGACATCCCGACGACGGAGCCGACAAGTACGACGATTTGCATCGTTACCGCAACGACGAGCGCGATATCATACCCACCGCGCCAAAACCCTAAAAAAGAAACCGCTAAGGCCATCGTGATCCCTAGTAAGGCGGCAATCATCAGTTCTTTGCCCAGCATTTTTGCCCAGTCTTTAGCGATAATGTCACCAGTGGCGAGTGCGCGCACCATTAATGTCGCTGACTGAGAGCCAGCGTTACCGCCGCTATCAATGAGTAATGGTAAAAAGAAAACCAAGGCAATATAACTTTCGATCATGTCCTCAAAGTGAGCGATACCTGCTCCTGAAAAAATATTGCCAAAAACTAAGAGTACCAACCAAAACACTCTTTTTCGGTACATCAGGGTAATGGAAGCGTCCTTTAAGTTTCCTGAGTAATTGACGGCGGCTGTTTTGTGGATATGACGGTCAACATGTTCTTCGGCAACGTCCATGGCGTCGTCATAAGTGACAATGCCAATTAAGCGGTTGTTAATGTCTAGTACCGGAAGTGCCAGTAGGTCGTATTTTCGTATCGCTTGAGATGCGATATGTTGAGCTTCTTCGACACGCACAAAAATACATACCCGGGTCATGATCTCAGAAATGGTTTGCAGTGGTTTGGCGAGAATCAAATCTCGTAATGAAACAGTGCCTTGTAGGCATTCTTGAACATCAACCACGTACGCTTGATAAATGGTTTCGCTGTCACGTGCGATATGCTTAAGCTGCTTGATGGCATCTTCAACGGTACTATTCATCGCTAAGGTGGCAAAGTCTGATGTCATGATGGCGCCAACACTGCTTTGCGGGTAAGAGGTCAGTTGCTCGATATCGACGCGATGCTCGTGCTCGATAGTACTGAGAACTTGTTGTTGTAATGGAATAGACAAGGTTGCGATGAGGTCTGCTCGTTCATCGTGAGCCATGTTTTGTGTTAATTGAACGAGCTCAGTGATGTCTAGGTATTCCGCAAGGTTGGTCTGTAAAGTAAGTGGCAGGTATTCCAATAATGTAATTTGGGATTCAGGGGTCATTAAGCGAAATAAATCTCGTACTTCCAGTACATTCAGTTGTTGGTCATCGATAAGTGCTACAAAAGCCTCTGCGCAATCTGCTAATGGGTGTGACGCAAGGAAACGCTGCACTGCTGATTGATTTTGACTAATGTGAAGCGACATTAGCTCTTGGGATATGTTGTAAAAAGTCATAGAATTTTCCTTGAAACTATTGGGCTTAGGCGCAAGTTGATAGACGTAGTGAGTGCTTGATTGGCGTGTTTAGGTGTTGGTTGTGATTGTTTAATGCACGAGCATTATTGTGTTCGAATACGCCAATGACTCGATGTTCACTATTCAGTACAGGTAGGATATTCCATCGGCTATGGGTTAATTGCCATGATGCTTGGTCAGTATTTTCAGACGAAAATATGTAATGATTGCGTGCAAAAATAAACTCGGAAACCAATTGCTTTGGGTTAGCGGTGAGTAAATGAATTAGCGGCAATAGACCAAGGTAGTAGCCGCTTTTAGAGATGGCCGCGACGGCATGAAAGTCTGAGGCTGAGCGTGCTATTACTCGCACATCTTGGAGTGAGAGGTCTTCGCCAACACATAAAATACCAGTGTTAACGAAGTGCTCCACAGGAACAAGTCGCGCTGATTTAGCTTGCTTAATTCCTGCTATCGAAAGCAATGTTTTTATCATCTTTGTATCTCCTAAAATAGGATAAGAACAAAGAAACCAAACAGGTGATATCATACCAAAATGATATAAATATCAGCCAAATAAATAAGTATAAGCCAAGCGTCGACATTGACAATAATTGATGAGTTTGACTATACCAAATAAGTAGAATTTAATATTAAGATGAAGTGTTATTATAATTAGATCCACAGCAGGGTTGTGGCGAATCCAATAGTCGCGATCACATTCATAATATGATCGGATGCTTCATTATAATGATAAATTAATAATCTTTTTGATAATAGCCACAACCAATAGTTATCATGTTGACTATTTAAATCAACGTGTATGTGATTGATATGACTTTGAAATGTTTGGAGTTAACAGGGAGGGGAGTGAGCGTTCACCTATGCCAAGGGTTTCCCTTGGCATAGTCATTAGACTATTGTCAGACAAGAAACCATGGGCATATTCGTTCCACCGAAAACACCAAACTTTATTATTCGACTACTCGAAGAGTCCATAGGTTCCTATTATTCCTGTATTTAAAAATTAGAGTGAAATTACTGTTCTGTAAAATCGAGTGCATCGTAGGGAATATTTAATTGATTGTCAAACTAACTTACCGTCAATGAAATATTCACTTACAAATGACCAAGCGAGTAATCTAATGATAGATACCTCAATTAACTACCCCGTAAACGTGTAATGTCGTGTAATGGTTTCTATCGTTCGTTGAATTAAAATTTACGTGCTTACTTAGGAAGTCGTAGAAAATAAAAGGAACATAACATGTCAGAAACAAGCGAAGTTAATGAGCTAGGTCAATCATCAACAAGTCACAAAGTTGAGCATCGTGAGTACCGTATTGCCACACCGGGGGTTTTGGGTGGTGTTGAGTTTAATCTGACTCTCTCTATTCATCCTAAAACCGGAACGGTAAGCGGTTTTGGTGAGGTGAGTCATCCATCTGTTCACCTTGATAAGCCGCACTTTACCAAGTTAAACGGTGATGCAACACCGTTGTGTGTGATGGGTGAATCTGAATGCAATAACCTCATTGTAGCAACAGGGTATCCTGTTATGCCGGGTTCTTGGGATCCACGCTTTGGCCCAGGCCCTGCATTATTACCAAATGTTGAACTTCGATTACTCGTGAATAGCCAATACGATGGTATTGTCGCGACCTATACCTATTACACCGAGGACCACACACCGGTTCAAATGGAAAACATCCCAGTACAGACTATTTAATTGTCACCTGTAAGGTAGATGTATCACTATTTACCTTTGTTAAATTAAGCATACTGGCAATAAGATCATATAAAAAAGCCCTCTACTAG
>NZ_JAKRRY010000068.1 GCF_026191675.1 Vibrio qingdaonensis
GTTAACAGCCCGCGAACCCGAAAATGAGGCGAGTGAAAGAAATCGGCGCATAAGAAAACAAGCCCTTATTCGAACTTATTCAAAGACAGAGAGATCAACGAGGAGGGAACGACAAGGCGCTAAGGCTCTTAGGACAGTCAGGGCCTAGCCCGCAGGGTGCCCCTTAAGGCAACATAAGAATCGTGATAAAGACACGTTTAAAGTGTTTGTCTTTACAAGGAAATGAGGCTCAGAACAGGTAACAAGACTCTTCAAGTGTCATGTTCATCAATGTTTGAAGTTAAGTCCGAGGTAGGCCCTATGACATCGCTTAAAGTCTATAACGAGCCTTTAGATAAGGCATGTAGTACATAGGTAATACATGTTTAATTCATTTTGTTGATCAACTCAATGAGATCTTCATCATCGATCTTGTCTCGATATAAAGCCAAGGCTCGGTACAGTTTTGCTGCAGACACATTTCTCTCTGTCTGCTCTTGCAGATTTGCTACCCAATCAGTTATCCGTTCTTTATCAGTCAGTGACATTCTAAGAGTCAGAGGAGGCACCTTATAAGATGTCGTCACTTTCTTTTTGACAGTCGTAATTCCAGTCGACTTACTTGAACCCTCGTTCTTGTCACTAGAGATAGCTGTTATCGCTCCTCGTTTCTTTAACCTGCTCATGTGTATTACCTATGTATTACATTAAATTTAAAAGAAATGCAGCGAGTTTACGGTAATCATTATTAACAAGAGAGCCCGATTTATAAAAACGCACAGGAGAAGAAACGGCATTAGCTTGGCCGACATGCTCAGAACGACGGACAGATACTGGTAACAATTTATCTTGTACTACCTCCAATTCCTCATTAATGAACTCATTGATAATAGTGTTTCTTGAGTCGACCTCGTTCCTCAGGATCAGATAATTACCTTCATCCTCCTTAATTTCAGATACAGCTTCGAGTAAAGGGCTAATGCCGTCCAATGAAAATGCCCCTGAATCAATAGGGACCAAAATAAGGTCTGAGGCCTGGATTGCGTTGAGAGTCGTTAGGGATAAGTTTGGTGGAGTATCAAGAAGAATGAAATCATAGGTATCACCTAACTTTGCCAATTGCTTCTCTAAAATTCGTTCACGATTAATCTTTGTCAGTGATGTTTCGATGACACGTGACAACTGAACATCAGCAGGAACAACATAGAGGTTTTCAATGGAGTTCCCATTAAGCTTTGCAGGTTGAATTAAATCGACAATGGACACAACTTTAGGCTTATCAAACAAAGCAGCAACCGTCTCTTCAAACTTAAAATCACGTTGTCCGGTTAACGTTTTGGAGCAGTTCCCTTGAGGATCAAGGTCAATGACTAACACTTTTCGTTTTCGTGTAAGCTCAGCTCCTAAATTGACAAGAGTCGTGGTTTTTCCAACGCCACCTTTTTGGTTCGCTGCACTGATGATCTTTGTTTTCATAGTAGACACCTCATGTATTACATAGGTAATACACTTTTCATTAAAAGTTATCCATCCGTTACTAATCGATAATCTCAAGGCTGTAAAAAACCTGAAGAAGATGGCACCAGCCGCGTTGAATTAAGTTATTAGGCTTCTCACCAACCAATACCTGTTGTTTAACCTAACCTCAAGACTAGAATCAAAGTCGAGTTCTAAAATTGAAAATATTGTGACTACGATGGGTACACGGTTTAAGCATTACAACTAGCAAGTTACGTCACTTAGCTTTCTGCCATAGAGCCTTGCTATTTTCATGATAAGATACCCTCACCAATAAATAGTCCATGTGAACAATGTCAGAACATTCATACCATCAACTTCTTAAGTCGACCTTCGAAAACACTCTTCTTCACCTTTACTTCAAAGTAAACATTGCCAGTCACTTTGTTAAAGAAGAGCAACGAAACAAGATCATCATTGACTTCTTGAAGCCAAAAATCAAACAAGCTCGATATAGCATTATCAAGAAAAAGCTTAAAACGGTTTGTTTGATGAAGAATAAGTTTGGCTCAATCGAAAAACACTTAGAAAGCGTTTTATCTCAATATTCAGCGATAGAAAGTCAAAACGACGTTGATAAGCTTTATGCCTTGTTAGAACGCTTTGAGAAGAGCGGATTAGAAACAAAACTTATTGAAGAGACCCCTAAACAGGAAATGGACGTTGTTTATATCGACAGAGCACATATCGATAACTGCTTCGATAATGAAAACCGTCAGATTGCACCCATTTCGCTGTTTATACATACGAATGAATTAGACAGGTTCACTCAGTGCTTAGTCACCCAGCCTTATTTCACATTTGAGTTGTGCCAAACAAGTGAAGAGTTGAAGAACTATCACTATCAAGTTCACCCAATTAGCTAACACAACCAAATCTAAAAAGCAGGGCACTTCCAACCCATATCAAGATGTGTTTGACGCGATTTACCAAGTGGTACTACCAGCCTTTTCCTTTTATCATCACAATCAAGGGAAATCTTTTGATCTTCGAGCAGTAAGCTGATCAGGTATTTTTATAATGAGCGAAACTCTCGACACGGCGTTTAAAGCTCGTATAACTGCCCTTTTCTCTTTCTTCGTCGACAATGTCATACGCGTATCGGCGAGTGTGTTCAAACAAAGTACAGTTTCGAGAATAAGAGACATCAGTCTCTTGACGAAGCCATGGCCGCGTTGTCTCCAGCTCAAGAGAATCCGCTAACTCATTGAGTTCATAGACACTGCGGTGAAGTTCGGTCGTCTGCCACCAAGGATGAAAGGGCGTTTTGGCAACAGGTACTGAATGGGTTTGGATCGTGCTTGATCGCTGGTGAAAACCGGCACAATAGCGTAAAAAAGGTGGGCTTTATTACTGGTGCGGTTTCGAACGATTAGATTAGGGGGTGGCAAGCCTTCATCTTGCCAAATATAGGGGTTGGGGACAGAGCGATGGTCATGATCGATGTCAAACACCATCCACGCCTGCATATCTTTACGATTAACCTGCATATACGGCCATCTGACCGCATAGTTTCGAGGTCTGATGAGCATCGCGGTTTTATTGTCATTGCACCTCGACAAATAAGGCGCTTCCTCAAGTAGCCGACTCAAACACGAAATGGATGAAGACGCAGCGTATTCAGAATGAGCCGTCCTCTCATCACCCTCGGTGCACCTTGCCCATACTCACCTCTAGAAAAAACAAAGCAAGAGAGATTATCTTGAGCGTTGAGCGCCGTTACTGAATCAGTACTATTGACTCTCTCTGACAAGATTTGAGAGCCGGTCAGAGCCATTCCTTTCGAGCTTTCGTAGCCGCCACGGGTGTCAATTTTTATCGAACGCCTTTCCGAAGGACAACTGACTGCATCACGCCACTCTTCTTTACCTTTTAAGACTAAATTGGAGACTGCTTCAATACTGGTTTGAATAACTTTACCCTGTACGACCGCAAACACATGATGATTCATAAAGTTGACCTCGGCTAAATAACGCTCACCTTCTGAGAAACCAATAACGCAACTCTGGAAAATTAAAATGCGTCAAAGCCAACGTTGTCTGATTCTTTGTATTCGCTTCTCAAGGCCGAATAAACGAATTCGCAGTCGTACTTGTTCAAACACATGGTTCGAACGCCTTAATTGGGTCATTAACCTCGCCTGCTCAACCCATAATAAAGAAAATTTGCTATTATATACAATTGCAAATTAAATCATTTAAGAACAAAACCTTACAAAAAACCAAAATTGACAATGGCGACAAAATTGCGACATATTTTGAGCTATCAGATAGAAAGCCGGTCAATAATATGGTTTTTCTCGTCTAATTTCCCATTGAGTTACTAAATATTAGTAATACCTATCAAAAAATATGTCTTGTCAGCGCACTATGATTTCGACTTAACGCCATTACATCATCTACCAACTTCTCGAGTTGCTTGTGCTGCATTTGCATTCGGCCTTAAAAGCCTTGGTATTCACTTCCATCCACCAATGCTAGGCCATACTCTCTCGCTTGCTGCTTAAGTAACTGCAGTTCTGGGATTTGACTACGCAATTCATTTTCTAAGTCTTGTTTAAGTACTCTTTTTGCCAATGCATGTTCAAAACCATGCCCTTGTGACCAAGCATTAGTATTGAATACAGAATTGTAGTGCGCATGTACAGTTTGCGTTGTTACGTTTTTCGCCTTCGCCAACTCAAAAATTAAGTCGTTTAAGGAGAGGTCTTGCGGAACGGTTGGAGCTGGAAGAGCTGCAGCTGTGGGCATACTGTCGAACGCACGAATGACATTTAGATGGAACTTAGGGCTAACCCACATTGCATAAGAATAAACAAGTTCTTTGCATACCCAAGTCCCCGCATTACTACCGCCACGTTTGGTGTTTACAGCAAAGCAGGAATTACTGCTTTGCTCAATTTCATTAACCAGTTCTTGAGTTTGCTGATTCTTAATAAAAATACTTGGACGATGTCGATTGTGTCCACCACTTGCTTTATGTAAATCATTTAACGAGTACAAATTATCAAGTGTGCGGATGTCTTTATTAACGATAGTTAGATTAGGCATGATGGCCTCCTATGCGACTTAATTAAATCACCACAAGAAGGTCCTAAACTTCGGGTGGTGAACTGAACAAGGTTAGGACTACCGCGCATAGGAACGGCCAGCCGAAGCTGCCTCGCCCAGCCCACCATAATGCTGATAGTACGTTTTTTAAGTAAAACGACTATGTTCAGGCGTGCCGAAGCCGCACATAAAAAAGGCCAGCAGAAGCTGACACTAATATGCCCTATACAAAAGCGGGGTCCTAAACCCGACACTGGATTTTGCCAGTGTCGGGTTTAGGATGTGGGAGAGCAGTGTCAAACGTTTAATAACGTTGCATATTGTATAGAGCATAGTTCTTACAATCAGCTTGCCTCACCCATGAACGTAGACAGGATTGAGACAAAAAATTCCAGAGAAGACACGCCGCTCCAGAGTCACACTAAATTATTAAATAATTTAGATTCGTTTTATTTGTAACTATTGTAGTTTGGCCACTCAAACAAATGCGAATGAGAAGATTTATCATGAATTATTTAAAGAAAATCATAGTTTCTTCGTTTTTCCTCTCCCCAATACATTGTTATTCCACAGAAATTAGAGGGGAAGCATTACAATCGAATGACTCTTACGAAAATAAGGTTAGTAGTAAAAAATCGTTAGAATTAGAAGCCTCCGGCTGTACTGGGGACTCCTCTTGGATTGATTACCCTTCCTTACCTCAAGAGCCTACAGAAACTAGTAAATCCGATACTAATTGCAGTTTTATGCAGTTTGCATGGCAATCTTTTGCTTATTATACCAGTGACAAGACATCGGATTTATTCTTGAATATGATGCCGAAAGACAGAATATTTAAAGAGATACCCGATAGTTGGGACAATAAAGGTGATCAAGGATTAGTACAAAGTGAGATCCTTCAAGCCGGCTCTAATTTCCCATTGAACGATCAAGAAAGCAATCCGGTCTTCTATCAACAAAGTGTCAATAAAAAATTCTACAATGACATCGTCAAACACGGATTAAACAATAGCCAATGTGTCGCCGAGATTGATAGTGGGAAAACACCGTTTGAAATATCCCCAGGCTCCACTGAAGTAAAAACCTCATGGAAATTAATATCTAATAACGACAACCCTGAAAAATTTTTCACTATTCATAGAGATGTTGAGATCAACGGGGTAGTAAGGAGTAATGTTCTAATGGGCTTGGTTGGGATTCATATAGTACGAAAAACAAGGAATCATCCTGAATTCATTTGGACCACATTTGAACACAAGGAAAACGCTCCTGATTGTGCTGATGTTCCTAACCTATCAAATTTTGAAAAATCAGGTAAATGGACATTTTTCAACCCAATGTCCTTTCAGAAAGTGAATACTTACTTCCCTGGTAAACCTACCCAAGTCTGTAGAGAAACACCCTATGGGGTTGGTGTTTTAACGAAAACTGAAGTAGCTAAAGATATAAAAGCGCTTAACGAGGCAATGTCAGATTATTACCAATCACGCAAATCTGTTTGGTCTAACTACTTCCTTGTGGGTACATCTTGGACAGTCTCAAACGAGAGTGATTTAAATAAAGGAGAGGTGCCTCCCACTTGGAAAAATGAAATAGGGGGTTCGAAGTTATTATCAAACAGTACAATGGAGACCTATGTCCAAAACCCTCAATGGTTTGCTTTAGTGCACCCTAAAGAAGATAGGGGCTGTTTTGCTTGCCATAAATATGATCCTTTAACAAAGAAAGCCTTACATTTAAGCCATATGTTTAATGCGGCCCAAGATTACGGTCAGTGTTTTCTTTAAGGCTTGATTTAGAGCCTAAAAATTAAAACTTCCTAACAAAAAGTGATCAGCTTTCCACTTTTATAATTTGCCTTTTAAGATCAAGGATTTCTTATAGAAAGAAACATTAATTAAACCGCATAATAACATTTGATAACTCAACACAATCCGTTGGATTTATAATTATAAAGAGTTAAGCATGCGCTCCAGACACCCTTGGTTAAACCGCTTATTCAGTCCCCACCCTCAATGGGTCTATAAGACTGGTGTTATGTTATTGGCCCTGTTGTTTAGCTTATTGGCTTCATTAGCCACCAGTCTTTATCAAGTTCATAATGAAATTAAGCATGACGTCGACTACCTCGATCAAATCGTTTCTGTTGCGATTAAATATGGGCTTGAAAAACCCACTCTTTCTGAAGCCAGCGTCGCTAGCGGTGAATGCTCCACTGACACTATCGAACAGTTAGAGAAGCTTTATGTGTCGCATCTACTTATGTCGATACCCATCGTTAATCTTGATAAGCAGAAGCCCTATACCTATTGCTCTCCTTTCGGTGTTGAGCAATTTGAACAACGTAATTTTAAGAACTTACTCAATACACAATTAAAAGGAGAAATGTGGCGTTTAGCGATTTATTCTCTCTCTACAACCCCAAAACATCCCCCCTATCTATACGGCTCGAATGGACAATACGGTTTCCTCTTTCCATTACGCACGGAATACCTTTTCCTTGAAAAGGATTTAGACCATCAACGCTCTATTCGTTTATCTTTACCAAAAGAAAATTACACTATCCTTGAAATAGGCAGTTTGCCCAAGGCCGATCGCCTGTACTCGAACTCAGTTGCTTCAAACTATCTGCCTCTTACCTTTGAATCCTCCGTCTCTACCTCACGAGTGCTCTCGAAGTTTAAGCAAAACTTGTGGCCGGTTACCACTTTACTCTTTATGATTTCACTCACCATTTTTTGGTTATGTGTTTCCTATTGGCACGCAAAAAAAGAAATTGCTCTTCAAAAAGCGGTTCGAGACGCCCAGTTTTTCCCCTATTATCAACCCATCGTCGACGCACAAACAGGTAAAATGCTCGGTGTCGAAGCTTTACTCCGATGGCTTCCCTCTGATGGCCGTGTCATAGAACCAAGCAAGTTCATCCATTATCTAGAGCAAAGTGGGGAGATCATTTCAACAACAGAAAATCTCATTACAACCATTTACCGCGACTTATCGCCTTTAATGAGTCAAAACTCCGAGTTTTATTGCAGTGTCAACATCACGCCTCTGCACCTCCAAAATGACGATTTTTACCACTATTTAAAGCGGTTTCAGCACGACTACTCAAAACTGACGCTTGAATTAACAGAACGCCAACCGATTGAAAATTTAGCGTTTGCCAGTCAGCGTATTGCCTTACTCAAAACATTAGGGCTTAAAATAAGCCTTGATGATGCAGGTACCGGTTATGGCGGAAACTCCTATTTGCATTATTTCGATATTGACACTATCAAAATAGACAAAATGTTTACACGCTCCATTGATGAAGGAAAGTCCGCTGTTCTCGATGGGTATATTGAGATGGCTAAACAATTAGAACTCAATCTAGTAGCGGAAGGAGTTGAAAATAAACTCGAAGCTAAAGGGCTTTTATTAAGAGGCGTCTTTCAACATCAAGGTTACTACTACGCCAAACCTATGTCGATTGAAGATCTCCATCGCTGGGCTTTAGATTACGGTTATACTCACGAGCGGGTTAGTGAGACGCTCAACTAAAAACGTCACGGAGCTTGCCTTATTCAACGACGAGCGCCCAAATAGATATCATTTTTTGGTGAGCTTTCATGGCCAGCGGCGAAACACTGGTCGCTGAAATTCGATTTAGAGAGCGTTGGAGTTGTATGTTATTGTTATATAAGGAGTTTTATTTCTTTTTGAGGAAGGTTAACAGCCTGCGAGCACCATCAAATGATGCGAGTCAAAAGGGAAATCAACACATAAAACAGCAAGCCCTTACTCGAACTTAATTGAAATCAGTAAAAGGTAACGACGAGGCGCAGTAGCGCAGGCGTTCAAGATTGCAGCGATATCCTTTTAGATACAGCTGACTGCACATCGATGAAAAAGATAACCACCTGCAAAAGTAGGTGGTTATAAGTTGGAATATCAAAAACTCATACGTTAAACGTTAGGGAACTGAGACGCAGGACGCGTACAACTCTTCTTCTCCCAGACTCAACCCTCCGCCGCCATTCCTGAGGTCTATATTAAAAAAGCCAGGGCCTCTACTCTCACTTGACCAGTAATTTAACCTGACTGGCCAGCCGCGCGCGTTGAACATATTGCCGTATGTATTGAAGAGCAATTCTAACTCATTTTTTGTTGCCAAACGCCAGTTGGTGCGTCCTGCTAAATCCTCATTACTATATGTACTACATAATCTACTTGCATTATCCCAAGAGAACCAAAAGAAATCTCCAGCAGGCCCAGAAGTTCCAATTTCTTGCGTAAAACCATTATTTGCACTTCCTCCAATGGAGGATAAAAATAATTTTGAGGGTGAATTGGTAAACAACGTCCCATTCCCAGTATCGAATAGATCAATACATGAAGAAGCACCTAAGGACGTACATCTATATACCTCCACGCTCACTGTGTTACTGGTGACACCATCTTTAGT
>NZ_JAKRRY010000069.1 GCF_026191675.1 Vibrio qingdaonensis
ACCACCTTATGAACACCATCACTCAACTCCCAGCGTGCTCTAACGTTCAAGCAACGACCAACGTATCGACGTTGGACTCTCAGGCAACTGCACAAAGCGATAACGCTTTACAGCGATTACCTATTCGTGTGCTGGTTGTATCTGAACTCAATGTTCGTAAAACCAAAACCACCAAAGAGCAAGATGCCGAGCTAAAAGCCTCTATTGCTGCTCACGGCCTGATTCAAAACCTAGTTTGCTTACCAGAAGACAATGGAGTCTATGGGGTCGTGGCTGGCGGTCGCCGTCTGACGCAGCTCAATGAATTGGTCAAAGACGGTCTGTTAAGTATTGATGATGTTGTGCCCGTTAAGGTACTAACAGACAGTGAAGCGAAGGACTACGCACAACAATTGTCACTTACAGAAAACCTATCTCGTGCAGCCATGCACCCTGCGGATGAATTTGAAGCATTCAGCGATATGATAGAGAAAGGCGCAACGGTTGAGGCCGTAGCGCAGCACTTTGGTAAAACGCAAACCTACATCCATCAGCGTATGAAATTGGCGGCGGTTATCCCTGCTGTGCTCAATGCGTATCGTGAGGGCGAAGTCGGACTTGATAGAGTGATGGTGTTCACTATCGCCAGTCCTGAGCGTCAAGCAGAGGTATGGGAGCAAGTCAAAGAGAGTCGTTGGTACAACGATAATCAAATCCGCAACATGCTTAAAGAAACCGCCATTGAGTCTACCCATCTACTGGTTAAGTTTGTTGGCCAAGAAGCGTATGAACAAGCTGGAGGGGCTGTTACGTCGGATTTGTTTTCCGACAAGGTGTACTTTGAAGACCGCGCCTTGATGGAATCGCTTGCCACTCAAAAAATGGACGTGGAAGCAGAAAAGCTAACAGCGCAAGGGTGGAAGTGGACGGAGGTTATCTTACAGCGCACGTTTGATGAAACCAAAGGCTACAAAGAGTTGGTCGCCAACAAAGGCCACTACAAAAAAGCCGAAAAAGCGTTGGCAGGGTGTATTTTATCATTAGGTTACGATGGTCAAATTCACGTCACCAAAGGCTTAGTGGCAAAAGCTGACCGTAAAGCCCTTAAAGCGTTACAGGATAACAAAGCGAAAACCGAAGCAGGTAGCAACGGGGACGGGGTAGGGAGTGAAGACGTCTCCATTGAAGCAAAAGACTATTCCAATGCGCTGCAAGAAGATCTCAAGGCCCATCAACTGGTGTTGTCAAAAGTGGCTCTGCTGAATACCCCACAGGTTGTGCTGGATGCGCTCTACTATTCACTGTGTATCAATGTGCTTCTTGGTCGCTATAGCGATACACCAATGGATGTAAGCGTGAAAGACACCCATCTAGAGCCCAAACAAGGTGAATTTGAGCGTAACAAGGCACTTGAGGCCATTGATGCACATAAACAAGGGTTACCCCTTGCTTGGATGGAGGAAGAGACCCCAGCGCAGCGTTATGAAGCCTTTTGTCAATTATCTGCTGACGACAAAGAAGCGTTACTGGTGTTTGTGTCGGCGATGGCGTTTAAAGCCCCTTACCATGTTGTTGATATCGCCACGCAGGTGCGTAGTAAAGTAACCATTGACTGTGCAGACTACTGGCGACCAGATACCGACAGTTTCTTGAAACGCATCGATAAAGACGCGTTGATTGATATTGCTCGTCCTGTCATGTCAGACACGTGGCTGCAAAGCGCTCAGTCGCTCAAGAAGGGTGATTTGGTTACGCAGTTAGACACTTGGCTCAATGGTGGTGACGAATCGCTCACAGAGGTGCAAAAGACGCATTTTGCTAAGTGGATGCCTCAAGGCTTTTAAATCTGTTGATAGCGTCACTTCGGTGGCGCTGTCTGCTGGGCATGGTGAACCATCATCATGCCCCTTTGAATTGCCTTGGTTGTTTTTCAACTCGTTCACACTCTTAACGCTAGGTAAAAAATAAGAACCCTGCAACTGCCCACTCGCAGGCTCGCTAGGCCAGTTGCACGAACCTGATTTTTCCCCTTGACGCGTCCGTGTAAACAGAGATGAAAAAATCAACACATTACGGTACAATCAATTAAGGAGAACGACAATGAATAACAACATGAACTCAAATGACTCTGGCGACATCACCCAAAAAGACTTGCTCAAGCTCTTGTTTGACCAAGCGCAGCACAATGCCACCCGTGAAGAGGTGAACGCGTTGGAAGCTCGCATGGATAAACGCTTCGAGAAGATTGACGAACGCTTCGAGAAAGTCGATGAACGCTTCGAGAAACTTGAAGCCAAGTTCGACAAGAAGTTCGACCGCCTTAACTGGCTACTTATCACGACACTGATTGGCGTTATCGCCAGTCTTGCTCTCCAAATCCTGAAATAATCTCTAATTTCCCCTCTTCGAGGGGAAATGCCTGCCAGCATTTCTATTTGCTCTACTCACCACCACGGTGTATTTGTGCTCTAACTTTTACCTTTTATGGCTCATTTTAGTCACCTGTATTATTTTTTAAAACAGTGGGTTAAAGAGTTCTGTGGCGATTTGTTGATGTGAGGGCACAAATTAGTCAGGTAAAAAACTTGATGATGACATTTTATAACGACTGGATTTGATCGTTAATTGAAAATAATAAGCAAGACGGGCGTTACCCTTCGGGTAGGGCTTTCCGCTTGTATCTTTCAGCTATGGACTCAGAACCTCATGCCCCGAAAAGTCACTATCGTGCCTTCCCTGGGCGTGATGTTCTACAAGTCCCTATCTAAAAGGATATCGCTGCAATCCTAAACGCCTTCGTTGCGCTATGCGTCTTAAGCGACGCGCTCCACTGCGCATCGTCGTGACCTCCTCTTTGCCATTTCACTGCTTTCCAATGAAGTTCGAGTAAGGGGTTGGCTTGTCTGTGTCGAGCTTCCTTTACTCGCATCACTGTCTGGCACTCGCAGGCTGTTCACCATCCTTCACCAGAACCCCATTGGCAAGGGTATATGAACGCTATCGCGCCCTTGTCACTGAGAACCATGGAGAAGGACTGGACAGCCAAGCGGCTCCAGAAAGTGATACTCAAACAGAAGGAAACTCCTATGACACAGCCAAACGCAACCCCAACTCTCTCTACATTGCAAAACAGCGACCCACGTTTCGCCGTGGGGCACGCCAGCCCTCCTAAAAATGATATCTCTCGCTCTCGTGCCTTGTTAGCGAATTTTGAATGGAATGTGAAAGAATTCGATGTCTCTATACACACTGAGGTGTTTGTGTCTTGTGACGGTCATCCTTTTGACGAAGATGATAAGAAAACGAATTGGCGAGTTTGTGCATGGGAAAAGAGCGTAAATGAAGAACAAGCCGGATCGGTTGTTTTGCACAAATGCGGAAATGCAAAAGAAGCAAGGGCACTTGTTAATGCTGTCATTGAATCTGGTATGACATTTGCCGATGATGGTATCTCCTTGGTTCTGCATTCAGAGCGTGACTATGAGCAAGCCAAAGCGGAACTGGCGTTTCTAAAGGAAAATTTAAGTGAGCTAAGCGCAAGTGATATTGACGCGTTTTATCAGCGTGTTGCCGAGTTAAGTCACGCTATCGAGATATGGGAAAGCATCCAAACCGAGCCAGGATTTACCATTGCTAAAGACAGCAATATCACCCCTCAAGAGCTCGCCCAATCTGGTTTTGTGATGAAGGATTTTAAATTCTATCCATCCAATTTTTCAGAAGTGAAAAAGCGTGTTGAGCTTCATGTTAAAAACGGAACGCTTAATGACTCCTTTGTTATTTTGGATGTGTCTACATCCAATAAACGTATTTATTCTTTCGACCGCTGCCCGTTTTAATGGGTGGCTTTTCTTTTATTCATTAACCACATGATAAGGAAGCGCAAATATGAAATACCTATCTGATTACACCAAGGATAAACAAACCAAATTATATGATAAAACGGGGGCATTTTTTGCTTTTTCTAAAGAGCAATTCGAAGACAGTAAAAAAGAAGGCATAGAATATTGCCATCTTTTTGCTGGTTTAATTTGCCCATGTGATACCGCACAAGAGGTAATGGCTGGATTAGACAAAATACAAAAAGAGGGGATTGCTCAAGATATCGCGGAAAATGGCAAAGCCGCCATTATTCGCAGAGAGCTTTTTAACCATGAATGTTTTTATACTGGTGATGTTACTGATTGTGTCGAAAAGCTCGACGGTTACGAGATTTCAAAAGAGGAAATAGTAGCTGTGTATCTGCATATATGTAAAACCGAAGACGTCGATTGAGCGACAAAGAAAAGCGCCTTGATATTCGCTTGGAACAAATATCAAGGCATGCCCATATTCAAACAATAAACTAACCTTTAGGACTGCTTAATTATGAACGAAGTTGATACTACACCAAATTACACCGAGTCGCAAACTTATGTGTGCACCGCTGTACCTTTTGAACTAGGTAAAACAGTAATAACTCAGGGCGTTGCTAATTTATTGGAAACCAATATTGGTGCAAATCTGCATATTTATTTGATGCGTCATCAAAGCGGTGATTGGGGCGACATGCCAATTGAAGATAAAGTTACAAATGACGAGTCAACAAAATCAGACGGTCGCATTATGTCAAGTTATCAATTTTGTGGTGAAAAAATCTGGATAATCACCGAGTGGAATAGAAGCGTAACCACCGTCTTACTTCCTAGTGAATATTGATGATATGAATTGATGTGATAAAATGGAGTCCTAACAAGGACTCCATTTTTTATGCCTATGAGAAAATTAACGTTACTTTGCGGTTTACTCCCCAGTGTTAGTATGGCTTTTTGTTTTGATGAAGCGGGAGCCTATTATAATGTGTCACCGGATTTACTTCGATCTATCGCGCAAGTTGAAAGCAGTCTCAACCCTAACGCCTATAATGAAAATCGCGATCAATACGGAAATGTGAAAAGTCGTGATTTTGGACTCATGCAAATAAATTCAAGTTGGTTTTCTCGATTGGCAGAATTTAACGTGAATGAATCCAATATTTACGATCCCTGTTTCAATGTGTCTCTTGGCGCGTGGGTATTAAGCGCAAACTTTGCTAGTCATGGATATAACTGGAATAGTGTTGGTGCGTATAATGCGGGGTTTTCAAAACGCACCGAAAACGCCAGAAAAATATACATCCAAAAAGTGCAAAACGTGTATTTTTCGCAACACGTTAAATAAACTAATCTGCACCATGATGGTGCAACTTATCCTTCCTGATTTCCCTCGCTACTTTTTCGCGAACGCGTCCAGAGCTGAACGATTCAATCGCCATCGAGTTGGCTTTACGATACCGACTTAACCAAAACACCCGAAAACACACCGAACGGATTGACGTTTCACTGAACTGTCGTTGCTCTCTGAAAATTCCCCATACACCTCGCTAAATCGTAAACGATTTAAATGGTTGTCTGTGAAAAATATAAAACCATCAAAACCAATTACTTACAAGATTCAAACGCTCAAAAAACCATGCTTTAAAAATTTTGAAAATCGCAACTAATTAGCCGATAAAATTGTCATTGAAAAGTATTTAATTGTATTCGATTTAGATTTAGCCTATATCTATCAGCGGTTTCAAGAGGTTTAATGCGGTTTAAATACACTATGTATTACAAATGGATTTAGCCCTTTAATATCAACAGATCTGGCGTAGTTTAAGAAAATGATCTATTGTTGTTGTAATCGTTATGTATTCGGAATGAATACAGTGTTAAGAAGGAGATTGAGTCAATGAGTCGAGTATTACAAGCGAGAGTGAAGGGGCAATTAGAGCTGGATTTTTCGGAATTCCAACGCCGATTCAAGATGAACGATGCGGATGCGGTTCGCGATCTTTTAGTGTTGGCGCTGCGCATCAAACTTAATGATAAGGACGACAGTCGACCTTCGAACCGAGAGTTGATGGAGGAGATTTACCGTACAGTGCGAAGTGGTTCAGCCATTAATGATGTTATTCACGGGCAAACCTTTGATGGCGAGAAATTATATCGAGACCAAAAAGAATCCAAACCCATGCGACAACAAATTAAAGCAGACATTGATAAAAAAGTGGATGCCTATCTTGCAGGCGAAAAAAAAGGATAGCCGGTTAAGGCTATCCTTCTTATTTTGGCTACCGTTCTAATTCACGCTCGATTTCTCTCTCCATTGGATCGTGTTGTTTGTTATCCAAGTCCATTTCTTGTTGTTTCGATGGCTCTTTAGGTTCGAACTGCTCCAATGCTTTGCTGTCCTGATCTTGGTGATGCTGTGAAATAATCGCCTCTTCTTTGTTATTGAATTCTACATTAGATGGTGTGTCTTGATTGAATACCTGTTTATCATCAAGCTCTTGGCGTTCATATTTATCTATGCACGCTTTGATATCATCCAATAGATTATCGGGCGCAACAAATTGAACCTCTCTTCCTGCAAAGTTCTCCATAATTTTTTCAATATTATTGGGGTTCAAATCGGTATTGCCTTGGCTCAATGCAATAACAACGTGTTGGCGAAGTTCGTCCGGTGAGATATTCTGAATGTCATTTTTATGATTGACGTTAACAATATCATAGTGCCCCTGTTGAGCTTGTTTAATGGCGAAGGAATTCTCAATGGAAGTGCTAATGATCGTGGTATTTAAATTCTCACCTTGATGAAAGTTCGTTATTTGTTTTGATTTAGTGCCTAATGTTCGAGGGTTGATTTCAAGCGTGCTGTCTTTATTTCCTTCAAAGTCTAAATAGGTCAGTTCAATGGCTTTGGTCTCTCCTTCTTTATTATGAATGTTGGTTATCATAGCAGGGTGGAACTGTTTATCTTCGGATGAATAGACCGATTGATGAAACCGAACGTGTTCACTGTGTGGTTGGGTAATACCTTGTTTGTTGAGATAAGTTTCAACTAGTGTCCCAGTGAGTGGTTGACTGGTTTGTACATATTCTTTGGCTATTTGTTCAAATTGAGAAATATGCCTTGGGGTGGTGTTAATGAGTTTTTCGTGATGTCGATTTTCCTCAAGTTGATATTTATTCGGTTCATTTAGCATATCATGAGCTTCTTTCATTGCTTCTTTGTAAGTGATATCTTTATGACTCATTATGAGGTTGATTAATGAACCTTTTTCCCCTGTTGTGTAGTCTTTAAAATAACCACGATGCTCACCAGTTAAGGTCACCTTAATGGCGGATTTACCTATCCCAAAGGTTAAATAGTCGCGGTCGGATTTGGACTTGTTGGGGGCTTTGTTGCTTAAATCGATGGAACTAAATCAAAAAGCTACGATCTGATCGGCTACACCCATCAATCGTCGTAACCTCATGCCTAAACCTCGTTACAAAACAACTAACTGGAAGCAGTACAATAAAGCCTTAATCAACCGTGGTTCTTTGACCTTTTGGATTGATGAGGAAACGATAGCCGAGTGGAAGCAAAGTAGACAAGGCAAGCGTGGTAGACCTCGCCGATTCAGCGACCTAGCCATTACTACTGCACTGATGGTGAAGCGCGTTTTCTCTATGCCATTGAGAGCGCTGCAAGGTTTTCTAGACTCCGTATTTAAGCTTGCTAACGTCCCGCTAGTTTGTCCGCACTACACCTGTATAAGCCGTCGAGCCAAGGAAGTTGAGGTTTCATTTAAAACCAAAAACAGAGGTGCGATACAACACCTCGCCATTGATGCCACTGGTCTCAAGGTTTATGGCGAAGGTGAATGGAAGGTTAAGAAGCATGGTACCGACGGGAAGCGTAGGGTTTGGCGTAAGCTGCATATCGCAGTAGATACAAGCACCCACGAAATAGTCGCAGCAGAGCTGAGCTTATCTAACGTAACCGATGCCGAAGTGCTCCCCAACTTACTCAAGCAGACACGTCGTAAAATCATTGAGATATCAGGTGATGGCGCTTATGACACAAGGAATTGCCATGATGCCATACGGATAAAGCGAGCGGTTCCGCTTATCCCGCCACGAGAAGGCGCAGCCTTCTGGGAGGAAGGACATCCTCGCAATTTAGCAGTAGGTTGTCAGAAGCTATACGGCTCCAACAAGAAGTGGAAAAAGCGTTATGGCTATCATAAGCGCTCGCTATCAGAGACAGCAATGTATCGAGTGAAACAGTTGTTAGGTGGGAAATTAAGCCTGAGGAACTACAACGCTCAAGTTGGTGAGACTTACGCCATGATTAAAGCGCTGAACAAGCTTACAGGGCTTGGTATGCCTGAAACTCAGTGTGTTGTTTAATAATTACTCAATTTTCGGGCAATTTGGTTTTCTGTCCGAATTACGCAACAAAGCCCTTGTTGGGCTCACCCAACAGCTGAGTGGCAAGACTTTCTGTATATTTCGGGAGCGCCTTATTCACGTGTTCTCTAAATATCTTGTAGTCAAAATCACCACTTTGATTTTGATATCGCACATCCTCATGGGGTAGGGCATTGTTATTAAAATACGTGGTGCTTTGCGGGGGCGTGTTATTCAGTGTTTCAATGGCACTGTGTTTATTGACCTCTTTTGACTGTTCTGGTA
>NZ_JAKRRY010000007.1 GCF_026191675.1 Vibrio qingdaonensis
CTTCTCTAAGCAGCCTGAAGGTTGGGATGCGCTTTACCGCGAATACGCACGTAACATCATTGAGATCTCTCGTGAGTGTGGCGTGCAACCTTTCCAATGTGACCTAGGCGGCGGTTGGCCACGTGAGCGTGAGCCAGAGTGTCGCAGCAAAGAGCATATGATGAACTCAAACACTATCGAAGACTACGCGAAAATCGTCTGTGCCGGTATGCTTGAAGAGTTCAACAAAGAAGGCTTTGAAGTGCCACAACTGTGGCTTGAGCCTGGCCGTTACATTGCAGGTAACATCGGTACACTGCTAACGTCTGTCTACGTGGTAAAAGATGACCAAGAGATGGATTACACGTACACCATGGTGGACGCGTCGACTTACCTAGCAACGCTAGTGGAATCTCAAGAGTCTAAGAACCCAGTACTTCCAGCGAACAAGATGACACAACCGCTTGTTGATAGAACCACTGAAATCGCAGGCCCTATCTGCATCCCATCTATTTGGGAAAGCGGCGCACGCATGCCTAAGCTGGTACCAAACGACGTACTGGCTATTATGGATGTGGGTCACTACGCAGAGTCTCAAGCAAGCCAGTTCAACTCGCTACCACGCCCTGCAACGGTACTGGTTAAAGACGGTGAAGCTGAGCTAATCAAACGCGCAGAAACAGTAGAAGATGTATTTGCCACGCAAATCCTTCCAGAGCGTTTTGTAAAAGCAAAAGCTGAGATTGAAAAGAAAATGGCTCCAGTGAAAAAGCCAGTTCGTAAAGTGACAGCCAAAAAAACTGCGACTAAGTCGGCAACCAAAACGGCGACAAAAAAACCTGCGGCCAAAAAAGCTGCGGCCAAAAAGCCAGTAGCTCGCCGCGTATCTCCCCGTAGCTCTGACAAGATATAATCCCTCGCTATTGGGGAAAAAGAAATGTAATCAAAGCGTCTAGCTAAATAGCAGACGCTTTTTTATTTGTATATTTGGCGAAAAGTAAGGTTAATTCTGGGGTCAACATATCGAGCTGTCTTTGGAACACAATGCTTCCAGTGACGTTGTAACTCCCCTGCCATGACCAGTAAACTACCAGCAGGCAAGTCAATAATAACTTTTTGTTTAGTGGCATTATGTTTTAAGGAAAATCGACGAGTTGCGCCAAAGCTTAACGACGCAATCACAGGTTGCTCTCCGAGTTCAGGTTCATTATCGCTGTGCCATCCATTCGAATCTTGACCTGTCCGATATAGATTCGCGAGGACGGAGTTAAATGGACACTCAGCCACCGTTTCGCAACGATGGCGTAAGTCTTGTAGTACATCAATCCAAGGAAGAGGATCCAGTTTTAAATTCGAATACTGATAGCTCGCGTCGCCATACCATGCTTGTAAGCGAGGAATCGTTACCCGCTTACCAAACATCAGAATTTTATCTTCTCGCCACGTTAAGTCATGATAAAGCGCATCAAACACACTGTTCGATTCCAGTGGGTTAATAAAATTGGGAATCCACAACACGCTTCCATTCGGGAGGTCCGTCCATTCTCCTTCATTTATTGATAATTCTTTAGAAAGCGATTTTTCAATCATAAAACTTGCTACCTATTTATCCAAAGAGACCTAGTTGGCGGAAACGGCTCCTTGAACGATCAAGGATAAGATACGCACCGTTGTTTGTAGTGTAATGACCCTGGACTGGTCCATCTATCGGAAAGTTCAAAGAATCCATTAAGTATAAGGGTCATCGAGTGACGTGACAGTATGAATAGGAACGCATCATAAAACACTTGGCGGGTTGCTGGGGCTTTTTATTTTTTGGGAGCATGAATTAGAGCTTTGGATTCAGTGCACTTCCATTGCACTTTCATCGTAGAAAACACCGATTAATCCCGCGTTTAATTACTCGCTTCAAACGTAAAGCCCGCGTATTCTCGCCACTCAGCAATATCACGAGGATCACCAAATTGACGGAAGAAACGAACAGAACTTTGTGGTGCTTTACAATCCAGTTGATCCTGGCAGTAATTGGTTAACTTGTAGTGACTTTGATAACCGTCAACCCAAGCATCATAAGCAATATGCGACTGTTTCCAGAACAGATGGTCAACCTGCCCTTTAGTGGCAAGAAACGGATAACTTGGTTTTGTTTGCTGCGTAGAATAAACCGCATGACCAATCAGGTTGACTAATTTTGATAAGCAATCTGCTCCAATATCTTCAATTGTTAGTGTTTTAATCTTATTGAGATCGTCCCCAACAATTGACGCGACACGATTCACCAAAAATTCCATATCAATATGAGATTGTAACTCGTAAGCAAGCCAATTGAGTCGTTCGCCAATCTCATCGAGGTATTCTTGCCTAGTAAATTCGCCTTCTCGTAATGCTTTAGAGTACTGCGCGACGTTAGGGTTCTTACGCGCTAAGTATTCCTGAAGTTCCGGATAGTCTGTCAACGACCCATGACTTTTAGAGAGAACCTCCAATAGCGCGTCTTGATTAACCAATAACCTACCAAACTCATTTTTAGCGCTCTCGTTCATAATAGACCTCATTAATGATTTCAGGCCATAATATATACACCACGCTAGATTTTCAATACATTTATAAACATCAAGAATGAATCCCAGCAAAGTGATGGGTGAGAGAAATAACAGAAAGGAGGGACTCGCAAAGCGGTGATCGAGGCAATTAGAGCTCTCGACCACTGCCTCAAGAGCTCAATGCGATGTCACACACTCATAAATTTGCGAGATTAAGCCGATACTAATTCATTGCCCGACAATTCATTGGTCATAAAGCAACCGACATTATTTAATGTGGTCTCTGCAATGCTCTCTAGTGCTTCATGAGTGAGGAAAGCTTGGTGCCCTGTAAATAACACATTGTGGCAGGCTGATAAACGCCTAAACACATCATCAACAATGACGTCGTTAGACTTATCTTGGAAGAAAAGGTCTTTTTCATTATCGTACACATCTAACCCAAGTGAACCAATTCTTCCAGATTTGAGTGCCTCGATAGCCGCTGAAGAATCCAACAATTCTCCTCTGCTGGTATTAATGATCATGACTCCCGCCTTCATTGAATTGAAGGCCTGTTCATTTAAGAGGTGAAAATTATCTTCTGTCATTGGGCAATGTAAAGAGATGACATCACAGGCTTTAAATAAGGCATCTTTACTACAATACGTTGCGCCAAGCTCAAGAGCTGCCGGGTTTTCGTAGGGGTCAAAGCACAGCAGTTTCATACCAAACCCCTTTAAAATGCGCATGGTCGCAATGCCAATTTTACCAGTACCGATAATACCCGCCGTTTTGCCATGCAAATTAAACCCAACCAACCCATCCAGGGAAAAATTTGCATCTCGGGTGCGTTGATACGCTTTGTGAAAGCGTCGGTTTAGCGTCATCATAAGACCAACAGCATGCTCTGCTACGGCTTCAGGTGAATAGGCAGGAACCCGCACCACTTGCAGTCCAAGCTCTTTCGCGGCTAATAAGTCAACTTTATCAAACCCCGCACATCGCATAGCCACCAACTTCACACCTTCAGATTTGAGCTCAACTAACACCTCTCGCGACAAGTCGTCATTAACAAACGCACACACGACCTCACTGCCGCGTGCCATTTTGGCGGTTTTTGGGGTCAGCCTAAAGTCGTGAAAGTGCAAATCAAAGTCAAACGCTCGATTAACTTTACTGAACGATGCTTGGTCATAAGATTTGGCACTAAAAAAGGCAATAGAATTCATAATCAATCTCTCTGCAATTCAATGGTTCTCAATTGAGCATACGCCTAACTGCGTGAGATTACACACTACAAAATTTATGGTTAAAGCTATGAAATATTAAATAAAGTGACAAAATTGACAACTAAGTCAATATTTTGACTGTTGTTGTGGTTTTTTCATTGCATCTGATGAGATGTGCCCCTAATATTTCGCCAGCATCCGCCCTAACTAAAATCAGGCCTAGCTTGATTCAGACTTCGCTAACACGCAGTCCTATTATAATCGGTGCCCAAAAACTAAACGTCAGGAATTAACGAGCAGTGACGCTAACAAATACTAAAAAAACAAGCCCAAGTACGCCTCCGCGCAGCACGCACACCTTAAATAGCACAGACGCTTTAGCCATGATAGAACATGGTAGTGACGTCACACTTACTGTCACAACCCCTGTTGGCACGTCTTTTCGTTGCGCCTCTAAGTTCATTGGTGCCCATTCTGATCACCGAATTTTACTGGAAATGCCGCGTATTTCTGAATCTGACCTCAAAGACTTCTATCAAGAGGGGTTCTGGTTGATCGTTCGCGCTATTTCACAACGCGGTGAAGGGGGTGTAGTACAGTTTCGCTCGCAATTGCTACACATCATTGATGAGCCCGTCTCGATGTTGGTACTGAGCATTCCCCAATCAATGACCATCACAAATTTACGTAAAGAAGCACGCTATGAGGTGAATTTAGGCGCCATGCTAGAAGTGGGAGAAAGGCGTGTTCGCTGTGAAGTCCGCGACATGTCGAAAAGTGGCTGTCGATTTATTCTGCCAGCATTAAGCAAACACCTGACGATTGGAGAGCCTGTTACACTTGTCGTGCAATTCGAAACCGGTAAGGGGCGCTCATTCCCAGCATTATCAGGCCCAATTTGTAATGTCCAAAAATCCAACCACTACAATGGCTATGGAATAAAATTTGATGAGCTTGGCACCAGTAACGCTAAAGAACTGCTGTCCTTACTAAAATTCGACGGCACCAAGTTTAAACTACGCGCATAACGCAAAAAAAGCCTAAAGCCCCCAGCGTTAATTTCCTTAAGATGCCAGGCAAATGTTCTGGCTTTTTATTCCACCTTGACTTGCGTGCTATTTACTCAGTGCATGTGATTTTAACGCTTTGTTTATTTCAATGCTTTCGTTAAGAAATATCGTTCATTCGACAAAAAAGGGTGCTCGTGTAATGTCATTTTTACCTGGTAGCCATGGCGCTCATAAAACGGTCTCGCCTGAAAACTAAAGGTATCTAGCAAGCTGGAATGGCAATGGTGCTCTTTAGCGAATTGTTCCGCTTCATTCAGTAACTGACTACCAATTCCCTTCCCTTTAGCGCCATCATCAACCCAAAGAAATTTAATACTCAGCCATTGACCCAAAATCTCAGCCGTCAGACCACCCGATTTGGTGCCATCTTCATAATACGTGAAACACGCAAACTCAGTAAAAAACACATCCCCTAAATGCGCCACATTGTGGGCAATCACGCCGTTTCTAATATCCGCGACATCTTCATCGGATGGGTTAGTCGTAATAGTAATATCCATATGCAGTTGTACGCTTAATTTGGTCACTTAGTTAGAGGTGATATCATTACCTCATAAGTTAACAGGTGACACTATGCCAAAACGTACAAGACGACTATTTCGCGCTGATTTCAAATTGGAAGCGGCACAACTAGTTCTAGATCAGAACCACTCAGTGACAGAGGCTACTCAAGCTATGAACGTTCGGAAATCCACGATGGATAAGTGGGTTCGCCAACTAAAAGAAGAACGTCAGGGGAAAACACCTAAAGCATCACCAATGACGCCTGAGCAAATTGAAATACGTGAATTAAAGAAAAAGTTAGCTCGCCTTGAAGAACATAATGAAAAATTAAAAAAAGCCACGGCTCTGTTGATATCGGACTCACTGAACAATTCTTGATAATCAAGAAATTCAGCAGAGCCACAGCGATAGTAGCCATTATACAAGCCCAAGTTATCGACAATTACTGTGGCGTTATCGAATAAAGCAAAGCTTATCTCGACGAGGAAATTACTGGGATCATGCGCCATTGCAGATGCATTCAAATATCAGCAACAGCCACGCATCCACATTTTTAGCCGCCTTAAACAGAGAGGCCGATGGCATTATCTGAAGTGCGGTACTACGCCTGATGATTAACGCCAGTAAACTGGCCCAGATAAGCACATTAACGATGGCTTTTTGTGCGGTGACAAATCGTTGTCAGTTAGTGTGGAATTTTCACTCCTTGAAAAGCAACTCCACCTGCCATCGACAGCGGTAAATCGCCATGATGTCATCTGCAGTATCGGTATCAGAAGGTAAGTTAGTCCCGAATTCAAATGCAAAATCGCTTTTCTTCGGCAAACCAACGTCGCACAACTCTAAATTCTTGCTTACCGCGACTGACTTTTAGATCGAGAACTTGTGAACGGTTGGTGCCTCGAGTAATGTCTTCAAGCTTCTTCCCTTCTAACTTAGGCAAAAGTCGCCCCTGACCGTTTCTCACCTCAATAATCATAGGGTTCAGAGGCTTAGCTCCGCTGACAATATAAAAAAACCATGCTGTTCAAGCTCGCTAAAAAGTGGAAGTCAGGATACATAGCGTCAGCCAACAGTAATTGATAATTCATCGTTTTAGGGCGTGTTGATCTTTGGAAGTCATCTTTAGGCATGCATCGGTAAACACATCATAACGACTTGATATTGAGGGATAGTGCTTGATTCTTACGAATGCATTTTCTACTAAATGACGGTACTTATATAGGCACCAATCCATCGTATCTCTATCAATATCTTACCCATAATTTCGTTTAGCTATCACTGTTTCACCGCCTTTATCCGTTACGTGCTGTCGTAATGCTGCGCTGTCATAACCTTTATCGTCAATAAAAATACTCACTTCTTTAAAGTGGTCGACAAGACTTTCAGCGTGAGTGATATCATGTCGCTGTCCTTCAGAAAGCTCGAAATAAACGGGCAAACCACCACTATCAACAACCAAGTGAATTTCAGTTGTATTTCCTCCACGGCTTTTACCAATACACTCTGTATCAAAAGTCGCTGCACCAGTACTATGTGATGGGCTCGGACAATCGAACCATCCACGAACACCCACCCTAAGTCAGCATCTTTAGACCACAAATTGAAACGGCGATAAACCGTATTCCAATAACCAAATTCAACGGGAAAATCTCGCTAGGAATCCCTGTCCTCATTCGATAGAGAGTGCCCTAAAAGGTCATTCTATGTTCAGGCTTATTGTAAATTCGGCCTGTACTCTTCATAAGTTGAAGTAGTAGTCTCCACCGCTTTTCGGTTAATATTGCTCTAGGCATAGTGTCGTTCGTTTAGTTGTTTTTGGCGAAGTAATTATAACGCTTCACTATGCTATTCAAAAAATTTTCACGAAAGATCAACACGCCCTAATACCGTGAACTCTTAAGTATTCGCTATTATTTAAGGCAGCACAAAAGCCAACACCTCATACAACAATTACTTTAATACCGACATCTTCAAATCGTTTTTTCATTTCATCTGAAATACCCAAGTCAATAACCAAACAAGTGATCCTCGATGCATCCAGTACTTTGTTAAAGCCAATTCGACCGATCTTTGATGAGTCAACTACTGCAATAACTTGTTTTACACATTTAGCCATTACATCCGTAATCGCATAACCTTCATTAAATGTCGTAATACCTTTTTCGGGGTCGATACCATCGGCTCCAACGAACAAAATGTCAGCTTGAACTCCAGACAAACATTGCTCTGCTTGATAACCGTGAAGCGACTTGGTTTTGCTTCGATAGGTACCACCAACTATAACCAACGTAGTATCGTCAGCGTCCGTTAATACCGCCGAAGCAGCAAGATTATTAGTGATCACGGTGAAGCCGCCACGTTGTGCTAGGTTTTCTGCGACCAAGTGCGTTGTGCTCCCGCTATCAATAATAATTGAATCACCTTTTTTGACGAGTTTCGCCGCCGATTCAGCGATTCTCTCTTTGGACTCCTTATTCATGTCATAACGACTGTCTAATTGAACTTCATCATCGCTTTGAGTCAGGGGTAAAGAGTTGATAGACTGCGCGCCACCAAAAAAACGTTTTAGCTTACCTTGTAGCTCTAACGTTTTAAGATCCGCTCGTAGCGTTACTTCAGAGGTGCTAAAAAGCGTCGACAACTCCTTGACCGAAACCTGATCTTTCGATTTTAAAAGCTCGAGAATTTTTTCTTTACGTCTCAATGGATTCATTTACCAACCTTGCAATCATCTTCAATAAACTTTCGCTTCATTTCAAAATTAGGTGACCGCAGTCAACTTCAACACGATTTGAAGAAAACTGCAATCCAAATAGGGGGTAAACTTTAATTAATATACTTTATTACTTAGTAATTGTTCCGTCTATGTCCCACAAGTCTTCCCATGAATTAGAACCTTCCCACAAAAATACTTGCCCTTTAATAAGTCGATTATTTGCGTCTATTTTCGAAATATCTAGCATCTCTTGCTCTGTAAGAGGGTTTTCAGTGATGCACTTTAGGTTTGATACGTACTCGTTCTCTCTCACTGAAAATGGAATTGGCACGTGGCCACGCTGTACTGCCCATTTGATACAAACAATGGCAGGGTGAACACCCAAACGATGCGCCGCTTTTACAATTACTGGGTTCTCAGTATCAACCAGATCAGCTTCTGTTTTATCGCGATCCGGCCTCGACGGTGAGCCAATAGGACAAAAACCAACAGGAACGATCTGATGCTTCGTAAGAAAATCGTACATCTCTTGCTGTTGGAACAATGGGTGGCATTCCATCTCATTAACCGATGGCAATATGCGAGCATCACGTAATAGTAATTCCATCTTAGGAATCGTCATGTTCGATGTACCAATCGCTTTCACAAGTCCCATATCAACAAGCTGTTCCAGTTGACGCCAGGTATTCATAAATCGTTCGTGAATATAAGGCGTTGCGTCTGGGCTTCTCGAATCCACATCACAGCCAATTGGGTGAAAATTGGGAAAAGGCCAATGCACCAAGTAAAGATCTAGATAGTCAACATTCAAATCTGCAAGAGTCTTCTTACAAGCATTAACCACATCATCGTGTTGGTCGTTCCAAACTTTAGAATTGATAAAAAATGCCTCTCTTGGGAGGGCCAACTCTTTCATCGCCTGACAAAGTACCTTACCAATCTTATCTTCATTACCGTAAATTGAAGCGCAGTCAAGAAATCTGTACCCTGATTTTAGCGCGCCCATTACCGCGTCAGACACTTGCTCTGGACTAAACCTATCAGAACCAAAGGTTCCTAGTCCGATAGCTGGCATTTTCGCACCTGTACGCAACGTTTTTGTTGGCACTTTACGTACATCAACCGTGTTCTCTAATGTTGATAGTGACATTGTATTTCTCCATGTTCCCCCTTGCTTACAAGGGGGTAATTCCAATTAGTAAAGAACGGCTTGTGCTTTTTCACCGTCGATATTGTCTTGAGTTACATACACAACACCCGTATCAATATACGATGCCGTCTTTTTACCAGCGATGATCTCAGCAACCGTAACCACTCCCATAAACCCCATGCCATAAGAAGATTGAACCACGGCTCCATCGAGCACACCATCACGGATGAATTCTTGAATATCTTTGTTTCCATCAAAAGCAACAGCAACAATTTTTCCCGTATAGCCACCCTGTTCAATTGCGCGAGCCATGCCTACCGCTGTCGGTTCATTCGAACCAAATATGCCAACTAAATCGTTATTCGAAGCTAACACATCAACCGTTTGGTTCAATGCGGTCACCATATCTGCATTTGAATAATACGGACCAACTACTTCATACCCTGCAGCCTCAATCACCTCTTTAAAACCACCATCTCGATCCATGGCTGAACCAGAACCTGCGGTAAAGCTCATCATAGCAACCTTGCCTTTTTTGCCATTAAGCGCTTTGATCATTTGCTCTGCTGCTAATCTACCAGCGGCGCGATTGTCTGTAGAAAGGTACGCTTGGTGATATTTGTCGTCATCGTTTAACCCAGAATCAATCAATGCAACAGGTACGCCACGCTCCCATGCAGCTTTCAATGCTGGCACTAGAGCGTTTGGATCTGTCGGTGCTACTACCAGTCCAGCAACACCACGGTTCAATGCATTTTGAATCATATTAACTTGCTCATCGACTGCCGTTTCGGCCGCTGGTCCTTGGAAGGTGATTTTATATGAATCTAGGCCATTCGCCGCGTCCACTGACCCACCTTTAACATTTTGCCAAAAGTTTGAGTTCTCTGTTTTTACCACCACCGCAATTTCTTTCTCTGCAGCAGTTACGTCAGTAGACATACCAGTAAAAGAGAGAGTGAACCCGATAGCAGCAACCGTAGCTATTTTATTAATTTTCATATCTTTAACATCCTTTTTAGACTTTTTTGTAGGGGATTTCACTGTGGATTTGTGCATACGATATTGGTCGTACGCAACGGTAGCGATAATCACACCACCGATTACTATTTGCTGAACGAAGTAGCTCACGCCGTTCATGTTTAAACCGTTACGCAATACACCAATAATGAATGAACCGATTACCGCACCAGTTACAGTGCCAACTCCTCCCATTAACGATGTACCACCTACTACGGCCGATGCGATTGCGTCTAACTCGGCCATCACAGAACCATTAGGTTGAGCGGTCACAAGTCGACTTGCTATAATGACGCCAGCTAAACCTGCAAGCATGCCGGAGGCCATGTACGCGGCTGTTTTTACTTTATCTGTATCAATACCTGATAGGCGCGCAGCTTCTTCATTTGAACCGATTGCATACAAGTAACGACCTAAGCGCATTTTTGTTAGTAAGAAAGAAAAGGCCGCGACGACGAGTAACATGACAATCACTGGGTATGGAATCCCGGCGAAAATCACGTTAGGGAAGCCATTATCACCAATTTCTACCATTCTAAATAATGCGCCATTACCAAGATAAGAAAATGATTCTGGCATTCCTGATACCGGTGCCGCGTTGGTAATATAGAGTGCAACGCCACGTGCAATCATCATCATACCTAACGTCGCTATAAAGGGAGGCAAGCGCAGTTTTGACACACACAAACCATTGAATAAGCCACAACCAGCTCCGGTAAGTACACCAATGACCATTCCAAATGGAACTGGGACGCCAGCGTTAACAGCAAGGCCTGCTGTAACACCAGAAAGCGCCATGACTGAGCCTATCGATAAGTCAATTCCACCGGTTAGGATTGTCAGCATAACGCCGATACCTATGATGGTGATCGTCGATGTCTGCAGACCAACCGTCATCATATTATTCACGGTCATGAAGTACGGGCTAGCGATCGAGAATGCGATAAGTAAAGCGATTAAACCACCGACCGATGCCAATTTTTGTAACAACGCTTTATGTTGTTCTCTCATTAGATTGCCTCCTCAAGTAATGGGAACATATTTTTCACGCCGGTTGCATACTGCATAATTTCCTCCTGAGACGTATCAGCAGTATTCAACATAGCTGTCATCTCTCCTTCCTTCATTACTATGACCCTGTCTGACATTCCCAGAACCTCTGGCAACTCCGAGGAAATCATGATGACTCCCACACCTTGATGGGCCAATTCATCCAATAGCTCATAAATGGCATACTTAGCGCCAACATCAATGCCACGTGTAGGCTCATCAAAAATCATCACTTTGGCGTCTCTAAACAACCATTTACCGATAACGACTTTTTGTTGGTTCCCACCTGAAAGGTTACCTACAAGCTGCTCAACAGTCGGTGTTTTAATATCCATCTTTGAAATATATTGATTGGCAGCTTCTACCTCTGACTTATTGGAAATGATTCCGAGATTACTGCTGACTTTATCGAGAGACGCCATCGTGGTGTTTTCTCGAATAGACATTTTCACTGCGATACCATTGAGCTTTCTATCTTCCGATAAATAAGCAACACCCGCTTTAATTGCGTCTGCTGGGGAACGAATAGTTTTTTGTTTTCCGTGGATGAATACTTCGCCTTCGGACAACTTGTCGGCCCCAAACAGCGCCCTTGCCAGTTCGGTGCGTTTTGCACCAACAAGCCCGGTAATTGCGAGAATTTCGCCTTTTCGCAAATCAAAATTTAGCGGTTCAAATACGCCGTGACGCGTCACATTCATTGCTGAAAAAATCAACTCATCACTGATAACTGCTTTTTTCTCTGGAAAATGGTTATCTAACGCTCTTCCCACCATTTTGGCAATAATGTCGTCCATAGATATTTCATTAAAACGGTGGTTCGAGACGTATTGCCCATCACGGAAAATGGTGATGTGATCGCATATTCGTCGCAGCTCATCCATGCGGTGCGATATATAAACAATCGCAACGCCACGAGACTTCAACTTGTCAACTAGAACAAATAACGCGTCTATTTCTCGGTCGGTTAGCGCCGACGTTGGCTCATCCATAATCAATATTTCGACATCAAAACTCAGCGACTTCGCGATCTCCACCATTTGCTGCTTAGCGACCGATAAGGTGTTGACGATATCGGTAGGCAGCACATCAATGTCAAACATATCCAATAATTTACTCGCCTCCCTACGCATCATTTTGTAATCAATCAATCCGTGTTTTAGTGGCTCTCTTGCAAAGAAAATATTTTCAGCCACTGATAGATGCGGAATAAGATTCAACTCTTGAAATATCATTGAGATACCTGACTTTTGAGCCTCAAGCACTGAATTAAACTCGACATCGTTCCCTTGGTAAGTAATAAAGCCACTGTCGGCTTTATGTACCCCGATCAGGACCTTCATCAACGTGGACTTGCCAGCGCCGTTCTCGCCCATCAAAGCATGGACTTCTCCTGCACGAAGCTGAAAGTTGACATCCAAAAGGGCTTGTACCCCGGTAAAGGCTTTGGATATGCCACTCATCGTTAATATTGGACTACTCATAACAATTCCTTAGTTTGTAGGAGTCACACCTTTTTTAAGAATTAAATTCCCGTATTTCCTTGTTGTTCCTGTCACTACCACACAAGTGGCTTTGCAGGCTCGCTCATAAAAAGCAAATCTATCAATGAAACAGATTTCCGTGTCTTCTGCCAGACTAGCTCTATACTCATCTATCATCCCTGCCGGGTGTACGTCATCCCCTATGGTCGACATCATTACGGCCTTATCTGGGACGTACTGATCCAATTCAATTAGCGATGATATTGCCTCCGCTAAGTCAGATACTTCGCAGCTGCGCGCTTGCAATACCTTGTCGTTAATTGAATAGGCTGGGAAGTGTATGTCCGAGAGAACCACTTCATCTCCATGTCCCATTTTTGCCAATATATACAAGAGTTCAGGGTCAATAATTGGGTTGATTTTCTTTAACATAAAGTCCGTCCTTTATAAGCGTCCTGCACTTCGGCAGATATCAATTTTTTGACGAATCACTTGCGCCATCGCATTTTTTGCTTCGATGTTATACACCCTAGGGTCATTAACCGTAGGGTCATCAGCAAACACTCTTTTCAGTGTGTTGGCATAGGCGATTTTGAGTTCTGTTGCGACATTAACCTTGGTGATCCCCATTGATACACAACGAGATATATCATCGGCCGGCACACCCGAGGCTCCATGAAGTACAAGGGGTATAGAAACGACTTTCGAAATTTTTTCTAAGCGATCAAAGTCAAGCTTGGGAATTTCTTTGTATAAGCCATGCGCTGTTCCAATGGCAATGGCCAACGAATCGATTCCAGTCTTGCTCACAAACTCAACCGCCTGCATTGGGTCAGTATAGGGTTCATCAACCGACTCTATAATCAGGTCATCTTCCTGGCCAATTAGCTGTCCAAGCTCGGCTTCCACACTGCAGCCATAACGATGACACAAATCCACAACACTTTTAGTGATAGAAATATTATTTTGAAGTGGGAAGTGAGACCCGTCTACCATGGCAGAGCGAATACCAGCTCGGATTTTCGCTTCAATATCATTAATATCGGTATGATGGTCAAGATGCAACGCCACTTGCATATTCCTCTCTTTCGCCGCTGCAGATACCAAAGCAACAAGTTCTGAAGTACCTGCATAGCTGTAAGTCGACGGGGTACCCGCGAGAATGACTGGGGAGTCCATTTCCTTCGCAGTATCCAAAACACAATGAACTGATTCAAGATTGTGAATATTAAATGCAGGCACTGCATAACGATATTTCTGCGCATCTTCTAGCAAAAATTTTGTGTGTGTTAATGTCATGATGATTGGCTCCAATCTAGTAGAATTTTTCCAGCGGGACTTTTTCCTTGCAGCCCGGTAACTCGCTCGACAAAGTGATTCGGGCTATAGACTCCATCAATCAGGTCGCCAGTCTTAATCAACCCTTGCGAAAATAAACTTTTTGCTAAGTCCCACTCTTTACCTGGATACGGTGCCGAGTAATTCATCCAGCTTCCGAACAACTTCAGTTCCTTACGAAGTATCTGGCCAAAATCTTGATGGCTCATATTAAGGTCTTCATGTAGTGTTCCAATTAGCGCAATAGTGGCTTTAGGATCGGCGATATTAATGCATAACTTAACAGTTTGAGGGTGACCCGCTGTTTCCAAAATCAGCTGAGGAGTGACGGGGAGCTTGTTTTCCTTGATTTTGGCAAGCATATCTCCGTCACTAGAGTTAAACAAAAAGTCTGCACCCAATAACTTAGCTTTTGCCAACTTATCATCATCTATATCAATCGCTGTTACAGTTGCTGCGCCTAGTGCTTTCGCCGCCTGAACCGCCAACAAACCAATAGTACCGACTCCTACTACCACCACATTTTTATTATCACAGCCATCAGCCATTAATATGGGGTGTAAACTTACAGTCAAAGGCTCAAAAAAAGCGCCTTCTAGGGAAGTGACTGTATCGTCAAGCTTGAAACAACATTGACTCGGAACATTAACGAATTCAGCATTGCCCCCCTGAACTCTTGAACCGACAAAGCTGTAATTTGGACACAAGCTATAGTTACCTTCCTTACATTGCTTACATTGCTTACATGGTATTAGTGGAGCACATGCAATACGGTCTCCAATTTTAAACCCTGTAACACTCTGACCAACTTCAACAACTTCCCCTGAGAACTCATGCCCTAAAACAATGGGATAGAAATGCGCTCCTTCATAGAAAATTCGAGGAAGGTCAGAACCACATAACCCAGAGAAGTGCACCTTTACAATCACAGAATTCGCATCCGCTTTTGGCTGTGCAATGTGGGTGACTTCTAATTTTCTGTTTGATTTGACAGCAATACTTAGCATTCAAACACCCTTACCCTTATTATAATTTAACAAACTTGCCCTTGTGCTTTCGAATGCTTTCTAGTTTATGTATAATGAATTTCAATTACCAACTTTAATTTACGAATACTAACGACCGATCACAAAAATGAGCATGAAATCAACTAAAAGAAGGAGCCAAAAATGTATCTAGGAATCGATTGTGGCACTCAAGGAACAAAGGCAATTATCTGGAATAACGGAGAAATACTGAGCAGCGCATATACACCTCATCAGATTAGCATTGACAACCAAGGCAAGCGTGAACAGTCTCCCCAGTGGTGGTTCGACGCGATGGTATCATCAATAAATAAGGCACTAATAGATTTTGAAGGGAATCGAAAGTCAATAAAAGGGATAGGTGTCTCTGGCCAACAACACGGTTTGGTGTTACTCGACAGTAACGATCGCATTCTTTGCGATTCACTACTCTGGTGCGATACACGACCTGAGCTAGCATTGAAAGATTTTGAAAGAAAATACAACATAGCGTTCCCTGAAAAAATAGGTATTCAGGTTCCCGTAGCCTTTACTATTGCAAAGCTACTATGGATAAAAGACAACAATCCCAGCGCGTTCAAGCAAATCCATAAAATAATGTTGCCACATGATTATTTAAATTATTGCCTTACGGGCCGCTATGCCATTGAAGCTGGAGATGCTTCTGGAACGGGTTGGTTTGACACTCACACAAAATCGATTGATCAAGGCATACTAGGTCTCATGGATTTACCTTCAAGCTACCAAGCTCCTGAAGTGGTAACATCAGACGCGGTGTTTGGCCATGTAAGGCCGCAAATGTGCGCCGTGCTTGGATTGCCTTCAAACGTCATAGTCTCTAGTGGCGGCGGCGATAATATGATGGCGGCTATTGGCACAGGTAATGTCGATGAAGGAATGTTAACCATTAGCTTAGGGACATCAGGAACGGTATTCGGACATTCCCATCAGCAAATAGACAGTACCGAATACCCTGACCTTAATGCATTCTGTTCATCCTCAAATGGCTATTTACCCTTAGCCAGTACAATGAATGTCACCACAGCAAATAACCAAATATTAGATCTTATGGGTAAAGATATTTCGCATTTTGACCAAATGTTGAATAGTGCTAACGTTGGATCTGATGGCTTACTTTCCCTGCCTTTCTATAATGGCGCTCGACTGCCCAACGTCTCTAGCGCAAAGGGAGCGATATTGGGAATGACCGCCTCTAACCTGTCTCAACAAAACTTGTTACGTTCCACGGTTGAAGGCGTAACGTATAACCTGGCTCGTGGCATTAGCGTTCTTAAGCAATCTGGCGTCATATTCAGCCAAGCCTGCATCATCGGTGGCGGTGCGAATAGCCGTGTATGGCGACAAATGATTTCAGACGTTACCAACTTAAAGCTCGTTGTTCCGCACTCAACTGAAGCAGCAGCTGTAGGCGGCGCAATACAAGCTTATTGGGCCTGCGAGAATTTGCGACAGCAGCGTTATTCGCTTTCCGACATCTGTAAAGACTTCGTTCAGTTTGACCAACCCTCAACTGTGCACCCAAACTCAGAAAACCATCAGAAATACCAATCGTTATCTAACGACTACCACACCCTTGTAGACAACTACATGAGCAGCGATTTTCACAGATGATGATTTATAGTGACTGACCATAAGCGCAAAAAGGCACCTTCAAATAGGTGCCTTTATAATGCGTGAGCAACAGATTAGAGACTAGCTTGCTTTACGAGGCTCGCATGCATAGGCATATTGCTCGAGTACTTCTTGAACCTTTGAGAAAATGACATCCATTGGCTTAGCGTTCAATTCACCCGACAGCACTTTTGAATATTGAACGGGTAGGTACTGACTCAGTAAGCCCAAAGGAATATCAACGCTGTTGAGATTATCGATCATCACATCCAGTGAACGAACGATTCGTTCATCAGTCCAGTAGTAGCGAATGCGATCGGAAAGGCTAAAGCTAAGCTGCACACGGGCATCCGAGAAAGTATGGCTATAGTACTGTTCCCAATATCGCTTATCATCCATCAGGATTTGATTAATCACTTCTTTCGCATGGCTTTGTTTTGATGCATCCACCAACTCTTTCTCTATCTCAGCTAAGGCATATACCGCCTCTCTCATTGCAAATGTGAGCCATGGACCTACTTTCAAAATTGCAAAATGGTCATTCACTAAGTGTCGTAGATTCTCTTTCGTCTGATAATCAGTTGAATGAGCCTCATACACGAACGGTGTTGATTCAATAAAATCAGATAGTTGCTGAGCTTTCTCTGGCTTGTAATGAATAACATTCGAGTGGTCAAATTCAACAGCAGGTTGGACAACGATGCCAACGACGCGGTCCAGTGCCGAATAAACACCAGCCTCTTCAAAAGCCTGCTTATGGGTTTCGATAGTCAACTTCGCAGCGTCGACCTCAGTGACATGAACTGCCTGTATTGCCTCTTTCTCTCCACCTGGAGTCGGTACTTCAGTCCCAATAACGTACGTTAGAATCTCTTTAAGTTCAGCACTCGCCACAGTTTCGGACACTTTCGCCAATCTTGCTGCTCGCCTTGCCACAACCATTGGGTCGAGCGGAACTGGATCATCAGCACACGACATCGAAGTATCCAGGTGAATTTTGCTATATCCCGCCGTAATATAGGCTTTAATTAGCTGCTCCGATTTTAACATCGCCGACTCTGCGGGTTCCGATTGCCAACAGTTTGGGCCAAGATGGTCACCTCCTAGAATGATATTTTCAATCGGAAACCCTACTCGCTTTGCAATATCATAAACAAAATCCCTAAACTCAGTGGGAATCATTCCTGTATAACCGCCAAACTGGTTTACTTGATTAGAAGTCGACTCGATCAATACTTTGTTGTTACTGCTGCTTTCAAAACGAAGCGTTGCTTCAATCACCCAAGGGTGAGCAGAGCAAACAGAACAGATCCCAACATCTCCATTACTTACATGCCTTTCTACAATAGCCTTCATAAATCCACCACTTACCTTCAATTACTTACGTTTATTATTGATCATATCGTAATCATTTGTAAACAAACAATAGGCTGATAATTGTAAATGCGTGCAATATACTTAGTGATTAAAATTAAGCTCGACGAACACTTCAAGACAGGAGGGTTTGAAAGATAATGGTAGCCTCCGACATGCTATCTTCACTTTTACCAAAAAGCGGTTAAGGGTTCTAAAGACCTTAATCCCTACTCCCAAGCTCTTACGCATATTATCAATTCCTTCAAGATGAGAACTTAACGTGGGATACATTCCCTCGCGTCTAAAGGCTAAAACCGACTTATCTATTTCGTTCTCACCTACTCAAGCAATTAAAAGGGCATGTTGCAAAAAATTGGGCAGAGGATGAAACTATCATCCTCTACAATAATGATGGTGAGATCAATGACGAGCGAATTCAAATGGAAGCACTTTGCCCCTGAAATCATTCTTTGGTGTCTACGTTGGTATGGTTCAACGCCAATAAGCTACGCTAACCTAAGCGACATATAGCCGGAGCGAGGGGTTTCGGTTAACCGTTCAACCATTTATCGGTGTTTCATTGAATATACTCCAGCATTACGGAAGAAATTACGCTGCCGTCATTTCATCCGAGTCAAGTCTTCGTAGCAGCTTGATGAAACCTACGTCAAGGTAAAAGGAAAGTGGCATTATCTGTACCAAGCTATCAACAAACAAGACTAGACACTGGACTTCTATTTTTCTCACAAACGCAATAAAGACGCGGCTTGTCAGTTCCTGAAGCGATACCTAATACACCATGATGTAGAGACTCAGCGTAAAGCGTTAAATACAGACAAACATTCCTTCTATGCCAATGCGATTGTCCACCTGAAAAGAGAAGGCCTACTTCGCGTGGATGTCTAGCACCGGAAAGTGAAGTACCTAAATTATGGAATCGAATCTGATCACACCCCATCAAGAAACTTGTTGTGGGCACTGGCGGTTTTAAACTTCGGAAGCGAGCATGGGCACCATTCAAGGGTTTGAATCTCTACGGATGTTGAACAAAGATCAATTTGATTTCTGGTTGCGTCATGATAAACGTAAAACTCGTGTACGGGAGAGATCCGCTTTCATGAATGGTCTATTCAATGTTGAGGCAGTTTACCAATAATCGTTAAGCGCATTACTGCATAGATCTGTATTCCCTATTTTTTGAAGTCATGACCTGACTCCAACCTTCAGAGGCAAGCAAGGCAGCTTTAATACGGTCATACACTCGACCATCACAATTAGAACCGTGCATTTGTTCGAGTTGCAGTTTCTGTTGAGGAGTCAGTGTGATTTTCATGATGTGTAGCATGATCCTGATTCTATTGAAAATCCAGCATCTACAATGATCACGAGGATAGCTCTTAAGATCCTGTCTATAATAGGTGATTAAAATAACCGAAAACTCGTTACGACTCGGTAGGAGAAAGTACTGCCTCATTTGGAGCAGGCATTAGCGTTTCCACATTGGTAACGCGCTCAGAATCGTAAAGCACATAACCTTTAACACCTGCTGCATGATTCACTTGAGCAATCACGATAGTGCCTTTAAAACCAAGTTTAGTCAGCCGTGTCACCAGAAGCTCCGGGGCTTGTTCAAAGACGGCATTGAGAAAAGGTAAGTACTCATCTGATACAGAACCGCTTTGGTTAAATATTTCCATCGCCCGAGCGAGATGGTCACTATCTGTAAGTTCAATGATTTCAGCAATTCGTTCCAACAACATTAACTATTCAATTCCATTTTAATCAGGCATTTACATCATAGTCATGGATGTTACCTCATTCTGCTTGATAGGTTAACTGTATTAGATCAATTTGCATTCATTACCTGTTGATAAAACTCAGGTAATAAATGCAAACCAATCAATCGCCACGCTGACATTTTCTCAGCGGATGAACACCATTGAACACGCAAGCAGTTACGACACTTCAAACCGTCCCACAAGTTGGTCTAATCTAGAAATCGCGTTTTGCATTAGTGCCGTCCTTCGTGCTAACTGTTGAGATTGATGTTGAAGTGTATCCGTTGAATTCGCCGCTTGTTCTGCTGTCATCGCATTATTGGAACTCATGCTAGCAAGGTCAGTGATGGTTTCAAATAATGAATTCACAGAATTTTACAGTTGTTCGTTCTTATGAGAAGCGTCAATGAGCTGAGAATTGGTCTCTGCATTTCTGATACCTTGGTGCATTGTTCCCACCGCTTTTTCTGACTGCTGTCGCAACTGATTCATGAGTTGCCCAATATCCAGCGCCGCGTTGGCAGTTCTATCAGCTAATACTCTGACTTCATCAGCCACGACAGAGAACCCTCGTCCGTGCTCACCTGCCCGAGCCGCTTCAATTGCCGCATTAAGTGCCAGTAAATTCGTCTGCGCGGTAATATCGGTAATGAGCGTTACGATATCCCCAATTTTTTCCATTTCAGTATTAACATCATTCACGCTAGCCGCCGACGCCTGCACAATCTGCTTAATGGACTCTGCGCTATCTCGAGCTTTAGTGTACTCACTTTGCGCATGCTCAACAGAGTCAGTCATCAATCCGTGCATCTCATGCGCGTTATCATTCGCGGACTGTATTTCATTACCCTGCCTGCCAGAAAGTGCCAACAAATGGGAAATTGAATTAGCTGTATCTTCACTTGAACTAGACAAACGCTGGCTGCAGCGAAACATCGACTCCGATACCTTATTTACCTCTCGGCTTGCATAGACAAGCTCTAGTACTACCGTTTCTAAATTATCAATAAAGCTGTTTGTCCAACGGCCCAGATCCCCAGTTTCATCAGACTTGAATTTCGACGCGTCGAGTCGCTGTTTTAAATTGCCATCACCTTCAGCAAGAACCTTCATCACCCCTGTCATCTGCTCAAGACTTTTAACTAACGGTCTCGCGGTCATTTTCTGGAATAGTACGGTCATAACCAAAGCAAAAAACAACGACACACCAGCGCCCAAATAGGCAGACCAAGACAAAAAATGCTGCAGTGCTAAAGGGAGCGACGTCACTAGCAGCACAGACAGGAAAAAATGAGACGTCAATCGCCTTGTCACGGAGCGATGACGATGCACCTCTTCTAGGTCTGATTCACACATCATGCCCCATTTATCAATAGAACCCGGTAACGAAAATGTGACGCCTTTACCTATCACTGGGATATGTCGATAGTCTGAATAGCCAGGGTAGTCGACAAACACGTTACGACCATGACGAATCGTCTCTCTCACTCCAGGGTGCAGCTGATTCGTTGCAGGGTCATTGAATATGACCTCAAATTCCGTGTGATTTCGTATTTTCACCTCTCCCCAATTTGTAGAAATGCCTTGCTTTAAATTTTCACCATGGGAAAACGTCGCATCTTCAAATCGAGACCGAGAAAGCGCTGAACCTTGCGGGACACTTGGATCAAAGTTAGCTTCTACCATAAACAGGTAGTTATCACCTGATTCAGTATAAATATGTCCAGCCTCACGTTGAATTAAATCACCTAAAACATCATTTGGTACTCGACCACATAGCACCTTCATTTTACCGTCGCCAAATTGAATGGGCTGATAGAACATCAGTGTAACGGCATCGTGAAACGTAGAGGAGGATGGACCAATCGCCATTGTCACTGGATCAACATAAGGTCCATGCAAAAAAGGTTGAGTACGACCGCGATCGAGCGCTTTAGCTTGGGTGATTTTTTCATTGTTCTGAGGGAGATAAGTGGAATGTGATACTCTGCCAGCGTCATTGACAACAAAGAGCTCTGAAAAGTCTCGGCTTCGATTTAATAGCAATGTTAATGCTTCTGAGTATTCTTTATCCGATTTTGATGACAAATAAAATGCTGCATCTTCCAAAAAACGCCACTGATTATTTGCCCACGTCGTTAGAAGCTTAACTCGCGTTTCTGCGATACTTTCAAACGTTTGTTCCAACTCTACTTTACGTCGTCGATTTGCAAAACATGACATCTTCATCGCGACTTTGCCAGTTTTTCCTAACCACGGCAGCCAATGCCTTTCTGAATGAGTTAAATCCATGATCAATTCCTATGATTGCTATTCATTGACCATATTGCAATTTATGTACCCAACTGAAATATATCGCTTTTTTTAGTTTAAAGAAGGAAGGGTAAGCAAAGGCACTCATTGGGTAACATTCAAAAAAAGACCTCTCGCACCAATGAGGTGCACAGCGGGCACCATACTGATTTGAGAATCCCATGTCACAGCAAGACCACGAGGGAGTGAGGAACCAATACCAAGAATAAACATTTTACGTGCCTTAGTGGAAGCCAACCACAGTGGAAGCCAACCACTGAAGTCCTTACCAACTTTCATTGCTAAGGACTACCAACAGAGCTATTTGCCGCTCATCTGAGCAGACTGTGGATCCTCTTTTACACTAGCGGTATCCGCTCGGCATCAGACGAATCGCGGTAATCACTCGACGATGCTTTTTCTTTAACTGAATATGGCAAAGCTCCAATACCAAGCCAAACGCCATCGCAAAGTACACATAGCCTTTGTTTAGGTGAATACCGGCACCTTCTGCCATCAACAACGCCCCTAGCAATACTAAGAACAGTAAAGCAAGCAATTTAAAACCAGGGTATCGAGTGACAACGCTGTTAATTTTTTCAGCCGTCAACACCATTACGACAGCGGAAGCAAGTATCGCGGCGACCATAATAGGCACCTCACTTGTTAAGCCAACGGCTGTGATGACCGAGTCCATCGAAAAAACCGCGTCAACCGCTACAATCTGTAGCAATACGACTGCGAGTCCCGTTCTCGCATGAGTGGAATGCACCACTTCGCTATGAGTTAACCAACTCCATAACTCTTTCGCGCTTTTTGCTAACAAGAACGCGCCACCACCAATCATGATCAAATCTTTACCACTTAGCTGTACGGTTTCAAACTGCAGTACCGGTTCAGTGAGTGACATAACCCATGAGATAGAAAACACCAACACGATACGAGCCGCTACGGCCAAGGCGATACCAAGGTTTCGAGCCAGTGCTCTTTGCTGTTGAGGTAAGCGTTCACATAGCACTGAAATAAACACAACGTTATCAACGCCAAGTATGATTTCCAGAGCAAATAGTGTGGCAAATATGGCCCAGGTCTCGGGCATCATGAAAAGTTCTAGCATAGTGATGACTCCATAGAAAAGAAGTGCATCGATTGGTTCAGCCGACTATAGGGGTCGTCCATTAATGGGGTATTCCTCTGTAATTAAGAGCCGCCAGTAAATCACTTAGTCACCAGCAGCACAATAGCCTTAAATGTAACCAATGGTATCCGCCATTCATAAATTTATACTTGTCCTTTTTGCATGAAAATAGCCATATCGCTGTTTGTAAAATGCACCACTTACCGCCTTTAGCTAGGCAACGAATAATACTGGTAAAGCCATGCTTCTATACTTAATGAGCCAACACTCATAACAAAAAGTACAGCGAGCAACAGCACCATAGCATATTGAACGATACCCAAGGAGCGAGGTCGGTTTAATAGTATTGGACTCAATCGAAATAAGGCGCACCGTGATAAAATGAGCTCCGCCAGCATGGTTCGCATTGTAATCATCCTATTCATCAACATTGGCTCATCAATCATAATCAAGTGTCATGACAAACATATGTCTTCGAGTGCAAGCTCAACCAAACCGCATTACTGTACTGCACCACCATTTTGTATCACGCTCGTTTACCTAGCTATCGCTTCTGGTGAGCCCTCAAGAGTCTTGATAATTTAGGTATTCCACACACAGGTCATAAAACGCTTGCGCTTGAGGCGAAATGGTTCGCTCCGCTAAACGAAATATACCTATCTGCCGTTCAAGAGGCGGATCAATCAGTGGAATCCAAACCAATCGGGTCTCATTCGTTGGGAACGCTAACTTAGGCAAGGTGGTAACACCAATACCCAGTTCTAATACCGAGAATAAAGACGTGATATTCTCGACAGAGTACAAGGCTTGCTCACTCAAAGCGCGTGCCGGGGTTGCATCCAGCAGTGTGCAAGTTCCATTACGAATAAATGGCTGCTTCAATAACGTTTGCCACTCAATACCGTTGGGTTGCGATGCGATAGGGTTATCTTTCAAACAGACCACGCCTATTTGATCCGATATTAAGGGGGTAAAATCAATCGTATCTTGTTCTAAATTGGAGCTATTTCCTAACGCCAGATCCACTTCCCCTGAAAGCAATCTAGCTTCAACCCCAGCAGCATTATCATCGATTAAGCTCACTTCGACCTGCGGATACTTTTCACAAAATGCGCCTAATACGCTAGGGATTAATTTCGCGGCGACCGATGGAACACTGGCAATTCTCACCCTGCCTTGTTGCCCAGCCGCCGCCGCTCGGAGATCGTTATCTAGCGCTTTATAGACATTTAAGAATTTATGTACTTTTGGCAAACATATTTCACCAAAGGGCGTGAGTGTTGATTTGTTGCCCGATTCAAACAAAGGCTGCCCTAGAATTCTTTCCAGTTCTTTGATCGATGTTGATAGTGCAGCCTGTGAACGATTAGCCCGGTGGGAGGCGGCCCGAAATCCCCCTTCTTCGACCACCATCACAAAGTGATTCAATTGCTGAAGCTTAATCTGCATATGCTCTATCCCTTGCCAGCCCTTTATTTACCTTACTTAACGCAAGGTGATAAGTTTTTATTATCAAATGTAAAATATTTACCGTTAGATTTATCATATATCAGAAGGCACTATTTAACCATCTCGAAACATTGCTGTTACATGGTTGGATATGAACGTGGACATTCAAACAAAAAAACACCCAGTTAAGACTGAACTTTTCGCCTCAAAAGCACCGCTTGAATGGGCTATTGTCAATAATGGTACGCTTTATACCGCTCAAATTCCGATTGATACGACGGGCGCCGTCGTTGAAGGGGGGATTGAGGCTCAAACTCGTCAAACCTTTGCCAACCTCGCCCATACATTAGAGTGCGCAGGAGAATCTCTCGATTCCGTACTGCAAGTCTTGATTTACGTAACCGACCGAGAATATTTAAAAGCCGTCAATGCCGTTTACGCCGAACATTTCAACGCCCCCTACCCTAACCGAGCCGCCGTTGTCGTTGCCGGATTAGCGCGCGAAGAGATGTTGGTTGAATTCGTTGTCTATGCGGCCGTATCAGAACCGCAGACATAAGCATGCCGCTGACTGACGGCTAACCGTGTTAATTATTGAGTTACTTTTTACTTTTACCGACGTTGCCAGACTCACATGCAACCACATCATGACAAGGACACCATCATGACTATCGCTACCCTTCCTACTGAAAATGCACTTTATATTGCTGGAGAATGGCAATCTGGAATCAATACCATTGCCAACATCAACCCCTCAGATATCAGTGAAAACTTGGGGCAGTTCGCTCAAGCCAGCGAAGCGCAAGTTGAGCAGGCCATCTCGGCGGCTAAGCACGCGCAACCAGAATGGGAGAAAACCCCTATAGAACGCAAGCAAGCGGTATTGCAAGCCATTGGTGATGAACTCATTGCCCGCTGCGATGAACTCGGCACGCTGCTTTCTAAAGAAGAAGGCAAACCGTTTATGGAAGGTCGCGGTGAGATTTATCGCGCGGGTCAATTCTTCCAATATTTTGCAGCAGAAGTACTAAGACAAATCGGTGACAGTGCCGACTCTGTTCGCCCTGGCGTCTCCGTTGAAGTGACTCGAGAAGCTGTGGGTGTCATTGCGATCATCTCACCTTGGAACTTCCCAACCGCAACGGCCGCATGGAAAATCGCCCCAGCGCTGGCATTCGGTAACAGTGTTATTTGGAAACCCGCTAACCTCACGCCAGCCAGTGCCGTGGCGTTAACCGAAATCATTCATCGCCAAGGCATTCCCGCAGGGACGTTCAACCTTGTCCTTGGCAGTGGCAGCAAGGTAGGTAACACCTTAATTAACTCATCCGATATCAATGGTGTCAGCTTTACTGGTTCCGTAGAAACAGGTCGTAAGGTTGCGGCGGCGACGGCCCCTAATTTTGTTCGTTGCCAATTAGAAATGGGCAGTAAGAACGCCTTAGTCATCGCCGACGACGCCGATATCCAAATTGCTGTCGAAGCAACCATCGCAGGTTCGTTTTCTGGTGCGGGACAAAAGTGTACCGCGTCCTCACGCCTTGTGGTGATGGACGGTATTCACGATGCTTACGTCGAAGCACTCATTAAGCGAATGAGCGAACTTAAAGTCGGTCACGCACTTGAAGAAGGAGTGTTCATGGGGCCAGTTGTCGATGGCAATCAACTGGACGCCAATTTCGCATGGATAGACAAAGCACGCGAATGTGGCGCAGAGCTCGCGTTTGGTGGAGAAAAGCTCAACCTTAAACATGATGGGCACTACATGTCACCTACCCTCTTTCTAAACACGAAAAACCACTGGGATGTAAACCAAGAAGAAGTCTTCGCACCAATGGCCAGCGTGATTCGCGTTGCTGATCTTGATGAAGCCATCGCAACCACAAACGACACGCGTTTCGGACTCACTGGCGGCATCATCACGCAGAGTCTACGTAGCAGCGCACTATTCAAACAACAAGCACAAACCGGTTGTGTCATGGTCAACTTGCCAACGGCGGGAACGGACTATCACGTACCGTTCGGGGGACGTAAAGAATCCAGCTTTGGACCTCGTGAACAGGGCCAGTACGCGAAAGAGTTTTATACCGTCGTTAAAACCGCATACCAACGTCCTTACTAAGACGCGTGCGTGGAGCTTTGCTATGCAAGGCCAAAGCAAAGCTCCCACTTCAATCGAAAACCCGATACGAACCCGTAAGCGTGAGGAATGGCTATGTACCAACAACGGATTGTTATAGATGGATTGCAGTACTGCAATTGGGACCGAGAATATTTTCAAACCCTAAAACGCAGTGGCATCACTGCCGTACATGCCACCATGGTTTATCACGAGAATGCCAGAGAAACACTCACTCGCTTCGCCGAGTGGAACTTAAGGTTTGAGCAAAATGCTGACCTCATTATGCCAGTACACTCAATGGCCGACGTTGAAACAGCGAAAGCTCAAGGGAAAGTGGGTGTCTTCTTTGGCGCGCAAAACTGTTCGCCCATTGAAGATGAAATTGGTCTCATTGAGGTCATGCGTCAGCAAGGGTTGCTGATCATGCAGCTCACCTACAACAATCAAAGTCTATTAGCCACGGGATGCTATGAAAGCCACGACAGCGGTGTCACACGATTCGGCAAGCAAGCCATCGAAGAAATGAACCGAGTTGGCATGATCGTGGATATGTCACACAGCGCCGAGCGCTCAACGCTTGAGGCGATTGACTTATCTTCACGCCCCATTTGCATCAGCCATGCTAACCCAAGCTTTGCGTTTGACGCACTACGTAATAAATCCAACAACGTGATCAAAGCGCTCACCGCTCGAGGCGGATTAATTGGGTTTAGTTTATACCCCTTTCATTTGCCAAATGGCAGCCAATGCTCCTTGGAAGATTTCTGCCAAATGGTGGCAAAAACCGCCGATATGGTGGGGGTCGAGCACTTAGGTATTGGTAGCGATCTATGCCTAAACCAACCTCAAGAGGTTCTAGAGTGGATGCGCAACGGGCGTTGGTCTAAAGCCATGGATTATGGGGAAGGATCAGCCAGTAACGCTGGATGGCCCGATGCGCTGCCATGGTTTTGCGGTAGCGCTGGAATGGAAAACATTTACAACGGATTAATGCGCCATGGATTCAGCGAATCCGAGGCAGGAAAAATACTGGGCGAGAACTGGTTTACCTTCTTACAACAAGGATTAGAGCCTATTTCGTAAAGTCGTAGCCCAAACATGGAACAGCCTGCTTAATAGCAAAAATAACAAAGTAGGTGTTAACTCAATCCTTTGTCGTGAACCCGAAATTCACGCAAAGAAACCTCTGGAGTCAGAGCATGTCAGATTTAACCAATAAAGTGAAAGCTACAAGTATCAAAGCTTCGAGAGTGCAGCCAGCGGAGATGACCGCTGCCTCCACTGGTGACAAACAAGCCAGTACTGATAACGCAAGTACATACGAAAACCTTGGATTAAGTAACCCTGCCTTTTGGTACAGCGGCGGCTTTATCGGTCTTTTTGTTGCCATCGCTCTATACGATGCCAAATTACTCTCTAATCTCGTTAACACCGGCTTTGCTTGGTCAGTAAATGTCTTTGGCCCCTATTGGCAACTGCTGCTACTTCTGACTTTTCTTATTGGTCTTGCACTTGCAGCAGGGCGAACAGGCAAAGTCATTCTTGGCGGAGTAAACAAACCCGAAATGGACACCTTCCGCTGGGTAGCGATTATCTTCTGTACCCTTCTTGCCGGAGGCGGCGTATTTTGGGCAGCAGCAGAGCCTATCGCACACTATGTTAGCCCACCACCTTTATATGGCGCGCAAGAAAGCTCCTATCAAGGTGCGGTTAACGCCCTGTCTCAATCATTCATGCATTGGGGATTCCTTGCTTGGGCAATTGTGGGCAGCTTAACGTCCATAGTGGTGATGCACTTACACTACGACAAGGGATTGCCTCTTAAACCACGTATCTTACTCTACCCAGTGCTGGGAGAGCGTGCACTCAAAGGCCAAACAGGGGCCCTCATTGATGCCTGCTGTATCGTGGCGGTTGCCGCTGGAACCATTGGCCCTATCGGCTTTCTCGGCTTACAAATAAGTTATGCGCTTAATGCGTTGTTCGATATTCCAGATGGTTTCACTACGCAACTTATCATCGTAAGTTTTGCCATTGTGCTCTATACCTTGTCAGCGCTCAGCGGATTGAATCGTGGTATGCAGATGCTGAGTCGTTATAACGTGATCTTAGCGGTCGCGCTGATGATTTACATCCTAATGTTCGGGCCAACCAATTTTATCGTAAATGGCTATATTCAAGGTGTAGGAAGCATGCTCAATAACTTCCTTCCTATGGCGACCTATCGTGGTGATGAAGGCTGGTTAAGTTGGTGGACCGTGTTTTTCTGGGGCTGGTTCTTAGGCTACGGCCCGATGATGGCAATTTTCATCGCTCGTATTTCCAAAGGTCGCAGCATTCGTCAATTGGTCTCTATCATCAGCCTCGTTGCTCCTCTCGTGACGTGTTTTTGGTTCACCATTGTCGGCGGTTCGGGCTTAGCGTTTGAAATCGCCGATCCTGGTAGCGTGAGTAAAGCATTTGAAGGCTTTAATTTACCTGGCGCGCTACTGGCAATGACTCAGCAGCTGCCGTTTCCAATGCTAACGTCCATTCTATTTTTGATTCTCACCACTATCTTCATTGTCACGACCGGCGACTCGATGACTTACACCATTAGTGTCGTCATTAGTGGTGAAACCGAACCCAATGCGATTATTCGCACCTTTTGGGGGGTAATGATGGGGGTAACAGCATTAATCCTGATTTCCCTTGGTTCCGGCGGCATCTCCGCGTTGCAATCATTCATTGTTATTACCGCGGTGCCCGTTTCACTCATCTTGCTGCCATCACTGTGGAACGCTCCTCAAATCGCAATGAAGCTAGCAAAAGAGCAAGGGCTATAACTTGCAGGGCAGCAAAAACGCTGCCGCTGTGAATGCCATAAATGAAAGACATTCGTCAAACAGGTGAAGATACACCTGAAGACGGCAGGCATAGCGGAGCGAGTCATCTCGCTCCGACTAGAACATCAACAAACTATAATTAAAATGGTGGTGAGCAACATGGATGCACATCCTACGACTTACACGACTACCCAACCTACACTACGCTCTGCTGACATCGTCATGGCACCGGAAAGATTAGGCGCAATGCATCAAAACCGAATCAGTTTTGTTCGCTCGATCATTCGCAAAATGGCCAAACAACATTGGCGAGTATCCAAAGCCGACTGGCAACTTTCGCCACAAGGGTTTGGTCATGTTACCTATAAATTAACCACCCCAAACCATCACTACCACTTGGTGGTATTTTGCGATGACATTGCGGACGAAGATCGTAATGATCGTGTGATTGCTGAGCGCTGGGATGTCACCTTTGCTTTAGTGGACGGTGATGTCAACGTCGCGCTCCTAGAGCAACTTAGAGCGAATGTTCCATTGCAAGAAGCGGGTCGAAACCCCAATAACGTCTTAGTGCTTGCACGGGCGAACAAAAGCGTGAGAGTGTTCGAACACATCGTTCGCTACCTGGCTAAAGGCGAACAGCCGAATCCGAAAGAGTTGGCAGAAGTCGGTTATATTCTCAGAACCACTGCTGTTTACGGCAATGGTAAATTTGGCATCGCTGATTTTAAGCGCCTAGAAAATAACCCCGATTTTAATCAATCATTTAGCGCTCAAATGTGTGCGGTTTATCTACTGCGTGAATTTAGCTTAGACTGGGTTCATTACCTTGCGGTTCAGCAAGGCGGTGAACACGCCACATCACTACATCCCTCTCTTCAACGTTACTTAGGCGTTGGCAATGCCACTGGTTTGGGCATGGCACCTTATCTTATTAATCATCCAACCATTGTTGATCAGTGGATGACCACGAGAGAACAAGCCCTATCAGCGGTACTGCAGCATCCAACCGATGATAAGCAATATTCTACGCTTCAAGCTCTGCTCAACAAAGCCACGTTGCATTTGCAACAAGTGATCACCATCAACGATCAGCAGCGCCAATTCAACGCTGACGCGATAGCTGACTTGAATCACTTAACACGTCAACTGCCTAGTTTGATGACGCAACACTCCTCGTGGCGCGATCTTATTCAAGATTGCGCCGACATGAGTCTAGAAGCACAAGAGATCCTTTTGTCGTGCTTGATGGAGGTCTACCCAGAATTGGTCGATACTTATCAAGAGAAGATGAACAGCGATGAAACCTTATTTTTGCCCAGTGGCAAAAAAGTTCATGATCTGCAGACGACCATAGAACGCGCCTACCAATGGGCTATCGATATCGATTTCAATCTAGCAGACAATCACTATTGGTTTTGGTATCGCTCGCAGGACAAAGAAGAGCCTAGACTTGGCGTTCGCGGAGTGGAGCTTGGTGAAGACAAAGCACTGCCGCTGGACGTAGCGCGCCAAGTTAACCGCCTTTATCAGACTCTACGTCAACACGAATCCGAGCTATCACTGGCTGAGTTTCTTGTGCAGCATCCACAGCATCGTGCAATTGCAAGGCGCGTTTGGACGCTCGGTCATAAACAAATGGGTGATATTCAAATGAATGTGTTACACAAAGACGCATTACCAATGCATCTACTACGCTGCAAACTGGCGGTCTTTGGCGCAACAAAATTTGACCCTCGCTCCGACCGTTGGGTTCGCGTTACCTTTTTCCAAGGCGCACCTCTGCTTGATGAAATTCACAATAATACCTTCCAAGATAATTGGATTTTTCCACTATTACCGAGCAGCGAATCATTACAAAGCAACGAACTGTCATCAGGAGGAAACGTATCATGCTAGTCTCTCACAATGAACTGGTTGCTGCGGTCAACAAGGCATTTCTTGGGATGCGTCGCTCATGCGGAGAAGCCGACGTTATTGCCAACATGGTTGCCGATCTACAAATGGTTGGACTGCACGGGGTGCGTCACTTTAATAACGCCAGTCGCTATATTAGTCATGACCAAGACCGCCCGGCTGATATTACGCTCACGCAGCCACAACGGATAAGCGTAAATCTTCACCGTTGCAGTTTAGCGTGCCACCTGCCAGTTATAATGGACTATGCCATTGAAAAAATGGTCGGCTCAAAGTCGATGACTATCGAACTGAATCATTGTCACAATCGCTGGCTAGCTTACAGTGAATTAGTCAAGCTAGCAGCAAAAGGTATAGCCTGTATGGCAAGGTGGACCAATGGCAGCAGTCCTAAACATACTATGTATATCCTAAATCGCGGTTGTGTGGCACCCGAGTTATTCTTATCAGATGCGCTAGACATTCAAGACACCAACAACCATAGCAACCATAGCATGATCATAGAGCTGTCCGTTCAAGACTTTGACGTAACAGCGCTTTCGCGTGATTACAGCCTGCATATCGATTCTAATGAACTGTCACAAGCGCAACAAAATGCGTGGCATAATGGTATTAGCGTTGACGACCAAGAGTGGGGACTGCTTAAACAAACGGCAACCGCAATACTGGTGGAAAACAGTGAACAGTCGGTGAAAGGGGCTGGAGAAGTGGCTTAGCTACCTGTTTAGTGATGGCCTTTGAGATTATGATCATTGGCATTACTGCCTTGAATCGCATAATTTCTAGTATGACTGTTCTGTAACATCAATTGATAGCGCTCGTGGTTCTGATAAGCTCCGATCCAAAGCGCTATTCACTTTATCAACCCTAATTTGAACGGTCTATCTTGATTGTGTTACGAGCATGAACCACAGCAACCCGTTGGGGTATCATGCTTGCCTTTACCCTCGGCATTATTCTTATCCGCCATCTTTTCCGATGAGCTAGGCTTCTTTTCTTGAGTCGCTTGGGCGTCTTTCTTTTGAAAAATTTTCTTAATTGATAATGTCATGTCTGATTCCAAATCTGTTGGCTAAATCTGTTGGCTAAATAGTAGTCGCACAATACCATAGTAAAATAGTCAACTATTGATCTCGCACATCTTTTCTGTGCTTAACCTCAAACAGTCTATACATGCATACCAACAACACTCATGAGTTGGCCGATGAAAAACGCGGCATCGCGACTCGATCAAATAACACACAAAAAAGCCCGCTCACTTATGAACGGGCTTAGCCTCTATTTATAGCCGTGCTCTTTGTGTATGAATACTCACGAACTCGGCTATTATTGTCAGCCAGTCACTATAGAAGCTTACTTGTCATCTAACTTAACAAACATCGAGGTTAGGACAAAGGAGAGAGCAAACACGCCGCAAACACCCAGCACCGCTTGAATAAAGTTTTGTGTACCACCCGATAGATACGCTGGCAAACTAAACACTGAAGACAAAATATAGCTAGTAAGATGCGTATCAATAGTCACAGAAATGGCACCAAAGATACCGGCCGCTAAGCTCGCTGTCAGCATCGCTTTGGTATACTTCGTTAACACACCAAATAACGCAGGCTCTGTAATACCAAGAATTGCCGTAATGCCAGAACTCACTGTAATTGATGACTCTTCCTTAGACACGGTCTTACGTTGCTTGTGCCAAATCGCCATGGTCGCCCCTGCAATCGCCAGATTGCCTAAACACATGATTGGCATTAGCAAATCTTTATTATACAGCGCAAAGTTGTTCAAGCTGATCGGCGTCATGCTGTGATGAATACCAAACACAATTGTAATTGGGCGAGTAATACCAAATACAAAGCCAGTTAACGTTGGGGAGATTTCCAATAGTGAACCCACTACCCAACCCGCACCATTACTTAACCAAATACCTAAAGGTCCGACAGCAGATAGAGTAATCGTCGACGTAATCGCAAACGCAAACAACGGCGTAAACACTGGTTTTGCCACAGATGGGATCAATCTATCGACTAATGGCGTCACTTTAGACAGCAACCAAACAGCAAGTATCGCAGGAACGATAGCACCGCCATAATTGAGCAGTTCAACAGGGATAACTCCCATAACTTTTAGCTCAGCAAGCTCTCCAATGCCGTTTAACGCCGCTGCCTTATCTGCTAATTTTGGTGACAGCATCGCCGCTGCCACTGCCAACGCAATGTATTCGTTGACTCGAAACATCTTCGCAGCAGAAAATGACACCAGCATCGGTAAGAAGAAGAATACCGCGACTGAGATAGAGCGGAAAAAGAATACGGTATCTGAATCTTCGGAAATAACATTGGTCGCAATCAGTCCCGATAGTAGACCCATCAACATGCCTGCACCTGCAATCGCCGGGACGACGGGGCCAAAAATACCCGCTACGATGCGCATCGCACCTTGGAACAATTTGCCTTTACTTGCCGTTTCTATCGCTTCTATGGAATCATCGTCAGATGCTGTGTTAGCAGGCAGTGATTTAAACCACTGCTCTACTTCAACGCCAACAATGACTTGAGTCTGTCCTTCCTGAAAAACCACGCCTTTTATACCATGAATACTCTTTATCACTTCGCCATCGGCAAGCGACTCATTTTTCAATTTGAATCGCAGACGCGTCATACAATGCGTCGAGTCTGCAATATTGTTAATGCCCCCAAGAGCATCAACCAACAGGCCTATTTTTTCTTTTATATTCATATTTTTAGATGAGGCTATCTTTGCTGGATCCAATGCATCCATAGGTTCATTCGCTTGCATATATCGTCCGAATTATTATTTTATGATGAATTTGTCTGTTTGTATAATACGGAGACGGCCTATAAATCCAACTCGAAAAAGTGAGAAAGCAATCACACTTCAACATCGAATTTAGCACATTTCATGATATTTCCAGAATTGGTCTGTTTTTCATTAACTATTACCACTAATAATGAACCAATAAAAAATAGGCTATTTTTTACTTGATCAAACCTGTTTTTAGCGGTTAGATAATAGCAGTTAATTTATATAGGCAGCATCATTGTGAAAGAAACCATTATATCTGGTATTGAATGTATTATTACCAAACCAGACAGGCATAATTTAGTCACTGTCATTGTTGAAACCAATGCTGGTGTCACTGGCTATGGCTGCGCGACGTTCCAACAACGCCCACTCGCGGTTAAAACGATGGTAGATGAATACTTAAAGCCTCTGCTTATTGGAAAAAACGCCAATAATATAGAAGATTTATGGCAAATGATGATGGTTAATGCTTATTGGCGTAATGGCCCAGTTATTAACAATGCTATTTCAGGCGTTGACATGGCACTTTGGGATATTAAGTCCAAACTTGCTAATATGCCTTTACACCAATTATTTGGTGGTAAGTCTCGTGATGCTATTCCTGTATATACTCATGCCACGAGTGATTCAATGGAAGGTATTTACAAACTCGTTGATGGTTTCCTTGAACAAGGCTATAAACATATTCGCTGCCAACTTGGGTTTTACGGTGGTGTGCCAGAAAATATCCATACAACAGAAAACCCAACTTCTGGATCCTATTACGACCAAGACCAGTATATGGATAACACGCTGACCATGTTTAAATCGCTTCGCGAGAAATATGGTAATGAATTCCACATTCTCCATGATGTGCATGAGCGCCTATTCCCTAATCAAGCGGTGCAATTTGCAAAAGATGTTGAGCAATACAAGCCATTCTTCATTGAAGATATCTTGCCGCCAAGTCAAACCGAGTGGTTAGATAATATAAGAAGCCAAACCTCGGTATCTCTTGGGCTGGGTGAGTTATTTAATAATCCCGAGGAATGGAAGTCTCTCATTATTAATCGTCGCATCGATTTTATCCGCTGCCATGTTTCACAAATTGGTGGTATCACACCGGCACTAAAGCTAGGGTACTTCTGTCAACACTTTGGTGTGCGTATCGCATGGCACTGCCCGCCTGATATGACACCGATTGGTGCCGCAGTAAATACTCACTTAAACGTTCATTTGCACAACGCCGCTATCCAAGAGCATGTTGAATATAAAGAGAATACCCATGCGGTGTTCCCAAATGCACAAGAACCCAAGAATGGGTATCTTTATGCCTCTGAAGTCCCTGGTATTGGTGTTGAGATGAACCGCCAAGCTGCTACTGACTATCCAGTGGAATATCGTCCGCATGAATGGACACAAAGCCGCTTACCTGATGGCAGTATTCATACACCTTAATGGGTGGGTACTATTCTAACCCATGAATAAAATAGCCGCTTTGCGGCTATTTTTTATCTCGATATTGAATGTTTTTACTATTAAATGGGGTGTGATACGTGCATTGATAGTTGATATCTATAATATCACTGACAATAAACACTTCACCATTCGAGAGAAAACCACGGTTGGTAATATTCATTGCCGCTGCACCACGCTTACAATCTAGCAGTTGTGCTTCTTCTTTTGAGGTATTTACGGCGCGGTAGGTTGTGAGATATTGTTCAATATCTAAACCTATGTCGAGTGCGTGCTTTTGCAAAGAGTTTTCTATAATCGTATCATTCATTTTTGGAAATAGTTTTACTGGCATTCTCGCTTCTTCTACTTGAATGACTTTTCCATCAATGAGCCTTAAGCGCTTTACATTCCATATATAATCGTCATCGTCCAAAAGAAACACACGTTTCTCATTTGAATCCATCACTCTTTTGTTCAATGTCAGCTTACTATACGACATACTCTTGAAACTATTTTCAGTAATAGAGTTATACACAAGAGGGTTATTATTAATGTCTCCATTAATAAATATACCAGAACCAGACTTCACGGTAACAATACCGATAGATTCTAATTTCTCTAGTGCTTTCCTTATGGTAAACCTGGATACCTCATAACTTTCTGCAAGCTCTCTTTCTGAAGGCAATTTCATCGTAATAACATTCTGACAGATCTTACTGATAACGTCTTGAACGATAAACTCATATTTTTTCATCGGATTATGAAAACCTAGTAATTAGAGGGGCTAAAAGAGTGTGAATACAACATTGCACATAAACTATCGACTATCGACTATCGACTATCGACTATCGATGCTAGCTTTTGAAAATACTTTACCTAACTCCATAATTTTAGGCGACTATTCCCTTGAGATCCATCTTTATTAAAAAGTTCTCTCTCGTCCTCTCGCTATCAAAAACACCACTCCCGAAAGGCCGTCTCTATCGTGAAGCCCCCCACTGAACAGCAAAGATTGCACGATGACTAAGCTAACGCGTGCAAAACCACTTAACATACCTTACAATCACGCAAAACCACTTAAGTAAATCCCATTACGTTAACAAACACAATCATGTTAACTGCCTCATATGGCACGGTTTGAACATGAGTCTACCGATAACGATGACGCAAAACGCTATGACACAACAAGCTATGACACAACAAGCTATGACCCAAGATGAACGATTACTAGCAATGCAAACCTTGCTCAATCAAAAAGGCAAAATTACCCTTAATGATCTCTGCGAGCAATTTGCGATCTCCCGGGATTCAGCTCGACGTGACCTCGTCAAGCTTGCTCAACAACCCGGTATACAACGCATTCGTGGTGGTGCGATAATTTCTCCGGTCACTCCATATGCAATAGCCTATCAGCAAAAAACCATCAGTCAGGCAAAAGTGGACATCGGCCAACTCGCCGCCAGCCTAGTTGAAGCGAATGACTATGTACTGCTTGATACGGGAACGACATTAACTGCAATGGCAACGTACCTACGCGCCCCGCTTACTGTCGTCACCAATTCGGTCGATTGTTTATCAACACTCACTCGTGGCGCAGACTCAATACACAATGCAGAACAAAAGATTGGGGTTCATATTTTGGGTGGGGAGTTTGACGTGTTTCATCGTGCCATTCTTGGCAGTAATGCGATTAAGCAATTAGAAAGCTACCGAATTAACAAAGCATTCATAGGGGTTTGCGCCTTATCAGAGCATGGGGTTTCCACCAGCAGCGAAGCCGAAGCCTCGATGAAGCAAGCCATGATCGCACAAGCGGAAACGACCATTTTAGTTTGTGATAGCAGCAAATTTGGCCAGCAACACTTTTTCCAAGTCTGCAGCTTTGAGCACGTTGATGTGATCGTTTCCGATCAAGCCCCGCCCGCTAACATTGCCAGTCAGCTTGCCAAGCACGATATCGACATCATTCTTACGACCCCTTCGACGAAGAGTTAAACACTATGGATTTTACCCCTATCAAAACCGCCGTCATTGGTTACGGATTTTCAGCAAAAACTTTCCACATCCCATTTATCAGCAGCATGGCTGAATTTGATCTGTGTGCGATTAGCAGCAGCCAAGCGGAGTCCGTTACACATGATTGGCCGACCGTGGCGCATTATCACACCGCCGATGAGCTGCTCAATAACAGCGATGCTGAGTTGGTGATTATCACCGCACCCAATGACGTGCACTTTTCATTGGCGAAAAAAGCCCTAGAAAATAACAAGCACGTCATCATCGAAAAACCATTTGTGACTCAGGTAGAAGATGGCGAGACTCTCGTTGCACTAGCCGAGAAACAACAACGTGTACTCAGTGTTTATCATAACCGCCGTTGGGATGGTGATTTCCTTACCGTCAAAAAGCTCATCGAAGAAGGTAAGATTGGCGACATTAAACACTTCGAATCTCACTTCGACCGTTTTCGTCCAGAGGTTCGTCAACGCTGGCGTGAACAGACCACAAATGGTGGCGGCATTCTGTTCGATTTAGGTTCACACCTTATTGATCAATCTTTAGATCTTTTTGGTTTACCGGACGCGATTACCGCCCAATGCTTGATGCTAAGAGAAGGCTCCTCGAATGTGGATTACTTCAATGTCACACTGCATTATCCTAACCACGTCGTGCTGTTACACGGCGATCTCTTTAGCGCTGCGCCAAATCATCGCTTTAGCGTCAAAGGTACGAAAGGTAGTTATGAAAAATTCGGCCTCGATCCCCAAGAAGAAAGATTGATCGCGGGTGTTTCGCCATCAGAGCCAAATTGGACAGAAGAAGCAGTGGAGCATCACGGTAATTTGTATCACGCAGATTCCATCAACAAAGTGGTTACTGAGCCAGGCAATTACCAACACTATTTTGCAACTATGGCAGAGGCGGTACGCAATAACGGTCGCCCACCTGTTGAAGCGAACGACGCGATTTGGACCATAAAAATTATTGAACTGGCGATGGAAAGCAGCCGACTTGGTAAGACCTTAACCGTTGAAAAATAGTGGTTAAAAAGTAGCTATGAAAATGGTTCGGAACAGTAACGCTCTGTTTCGATACCAACGAGCACGGCTTTCCAACGCTAGTCAAAAAGTCGTGCTCTACAAAAGACATCAATTCGGTGAAGTGAGCCGAATGTAGTTTGCTAGGAGTGATTCTCTAGGAATAAACAATATCGCTCTCGATATAGTCTTCATCACTAAACCAAGTAACGGTGCCCACGTAGCCATTTTCATTCAGTTTGGTATCAATTTGCGCCGCAATTCGTGCGGTCATTTTGATCCAACCCTCTTCGTTTTCTAACCCTTCTAGCAATTCACCGGCGATAGCTTGCGCTGCCGCATCCAATTGCAAACTCATATAATGCATTCTTAGTTACCCGTTGATGACACGATTCATCGTCGCTACCGTACGACAATTCGTCTGTTGCTTATCGACGTTACGACAGCTGAGCGCGCATTATGCGGGGAAACGCGGAAAACTGTTAGTGAATTTGCTCACTTAACCGCACGCGTCGTCATCACTTAATGAAAACAATCACCACAAGCATTCTTGAAATCGAATCGGTGAAATGATGGGTTCTGTAATTCTCACAAGAATAGTTTATTTGTCGCACTGATTCAGAGGGTAGACATTAGCCTTCTGGCTTTATATCAACTCTCGAACTTTTCTTGTGCATCGTAACTAATTTGCTTCTCTACATTCTTTAGTTGGACCCCAGCCTGGCTGAACGCCTTTTGGATGGTTGCTGAGACATGCTGCTGGCCGTCTCCCATTAAAAAATTGGTTCTCTCTAGATTCGTTTCGAATACGCAGATGATTTTTAAGCTCTGTGGGAAGGACGAGAATTTAACCGTATGAGTCACCCAAACAAAACCGTCGTAGCCTTTAAGGGTATCTTCACAAACTTTGGTTAACACTTCTCTAATCAGATTATCGATCTTCTTATCGGATTTTCGCATCAAGAAAATTTCCTATTTGTAGTGGATGAGTCACTATGACTGCATACTTTGCGAGCCCAATATTAGAAAAAGTATGTCATACAACAGGCTTTACTATTCGATTATACCCGCACCAAGTTCATAAAGGCCCAGAAGTGCTTTAGCTTACCTCCCCCCATCCGACTTGATACCGTCAAAACGATCTATCTTTATTGTATCTGAACAAACTTTTTTACCTTCCGACACCTGTCATTGTACAAATTTGCGTCAACACCTAAAATTAGTCACCACAGGCACTGATTATTCCTCTATAATCAGCGACCGTATTTTTGGTCAGCCGCTGTTTGCTACTTTTTGTGTTGAAAAGCACCCGTAACAGCCACTGCTTTTAGGAACAAAGAATGTCATTTTTATCACAAGGTTTTTCAGCTGATATTGTGCGCGCACTAACTGAGTGTGGTTATGAAAAACTCACTCCCGTTCAACAACAGGCTATCCCACACGCTCGTCGTGGTGCTGATATCCTTGCACATGCACAGACTGGTACCGGTAAAACCGCTGCATTTTCTTTGCCTATTATTCAGCAAATGGTTGAAAATCCGCAATCACGCCGCCGCTCACAAGTCCGCGCACTAATTCTTGCGCCAACTCGCGAACTTGTTGACCAAATCGCACATAACATTGAGAACTACACGAAGTACGTTGATATCTCTGTCGCGGCAGTTTTTGGTGGGGCTAAAATGTCCTCTCAAGAACGTAAACTTAACGCAGGCGTAGACGTCCTTGTAGCAACACCGGGCCGCTTAATCGAGCACCTTGAGCTTGGTAACATTAGTTTTGCTAGTCTCGAGTTTTTGGTTTTTGATGAAGCCGACCGCATGCTAGATATGGGCTTTATTAGTGCCATTCGTACCATCATGAATGGTATCGCTCAGCACCCACAAACCATGCTTTTCTCTGCAACGTCATCGCCACAAATGAACGCATTGGCGCAAGATTTATTACGTAAACCAAAGCGTATTATTGTTAATGCTGAAAACTCAACAGCAGACACGGTTGCGCACGTTGTTTACCCAGTCGATGAAGACCGTAAGCGCGAGCTGCTGTCTGAATTAATTGGCAGAAAAAACTGGCAGCAAGTCCTGGTCTTTGTTAACTACAAAGAAACCGCTAATGAAGTGGTAAAAGAGCTTAAGCTAGATGGCATCAACGCGGTACTTTGCCATGGCGATAAAGCACAGAGTGCCCGTCGACGTGCGCTAGACGAATTTAAGTCTGGTAAAGCCCGCGTAATGGTGGCAACCGAAGTTGCCGCGCGCGGTTTAGACATTCAAGGTTTACCACATGTGGTGAACTACGACATGCCATTCCTTGCAGAAGACTACGTACACCGCATCGGTCGTACGGGCCGTGCTGGACAACAAGGTCATGCGGTTTCATTTGTTAGCCGTGAAGAAGAACTCACTCTTGTTCAAGTTGAAAAGTTGATTCAACAACGAATCAAACGTGTTCAACTGGCGGGTTATGAACCAGCCAGTCGTGATGCGCTTTTAACTAAGATGCAAAGCAAACCCGCCTATAAAGATCGCCAAAGCCGTACCAATAATTCAGACGAGCAAAGCTCAGCCGAACGTCGTCTTCGCTTTGCTCGTGCAATTAAAAACAAATCAAACAAAACCACCCGCTTGAAAGGGTAATAACAGAGTAAGGCGCACGCTTATTACTTAGGCAAACGCCTTAATTTGCATTAACGGCCTAGCAAACATTGCTAGGCCGTTTTTTTAGTGATATACCGTCAAAATCAGTAACACGCCTATAACTCCAATCACTCAATCCTATTCAACGTCTTCATGTAATCAGCAGGCGTCACACCAAACTTACCTTTAAAGCGCTGGCTAAAGCGGCCCGCCGATTGATAGCCACACTGTTGCGCTAAACTAAGGACATTATCATGACCATTTTGCATCAGATGCAATGCATGACTAAGCCGCACTTCCGCTAATACTTCACGATACTGAGTACCTTCTTGTTTGAGCTTACGAATCAGTGTTGCTCGACTCATCGCAAATCGCTCTGCGACCGTTTCCAGTGCATGCTCCTTGCCCGGAGCATAAGCCAAGTAATAACTTAGTTTCCGACTAAACACGCTAGAATTACGAAATAGTTGATGCAATGCCCCTTTCTCAGCCAATTGTTGAAACAACCCCATCACCCAAAACGTCTGTGTAGCTTGGCTCATGGTATTCAAATCGAATGAAAACAACGCATTAAGTGTGTCGTGCAAGGCGCTATCCATCATTAACGCCGGACCCTCTTGCCTGCTGGCTCGTTGAGTACTCAGTTCCAGCATCGTATTTGGAGGCTGGCAATAAAAGCTAAACATCCTCGATAAAAAACGCCCTTTTTGAGGAAGGTTCTCAAAGCACATTGACGCCGACGCCTCACATAACAACACTTGAGATGGCAAAATATCCTCAGTAGCGTCTTTCCAAAACAAGCGCTTACTACCCGTAATGATCTGAATAATACTCGGGGAATGAATCCGCACATTACGTAATTGTTGTGGCTGTTCAGCGCGAAAGAACGACACTTGATATTGATTGCTCATCCATTCCCCTCCATTGTTCTATCATTGGGCATACACAGTTATCTGCTCTGCTATACGCGTTATCTAGTATACGTCGCCGTTAATGTCGCTTTATCAAGTGCCATACTATTCAAAGTAAAGCCCACTACTGCCGCTGGTGTATTTTCTTGTAAATTTAATTTGTCCGTTGGCAGTGCCCAAACAGTAAATTGATAGCGGTGCATACCATCATTTTCAGGAGGACATACCCCACCAAAACCTACGGTGCCATAGTCAATGCGTGACTCCATACCGCCTAGCTTCTTTATATCTACGCCGCGAGGCAGCTCGTTAACCGTGGCTGGAATATCAAACGCGATCCAGTGCCAAAAACCACTTCCCGTCGGTGCATCTGGGTCGTAAGCGGTGATAGCAAAGCTCTTGGTTCCTGCTGGTGCATCTTTCCACATCAACTGTGGCGACAAATTGCCACCATCACACCCCCAGCTAGAATATTCGAACGTTTTCGCCATAGGGTGACCTTCTTGAATATCATTACTTGTGATCTCCAATGCCTGAGCAGATCCAACCGCTAAAAAACTTAATGCAATAATCGACTTAGTGATTGCTTTCATAATACGTTCCTACTTGTTGAGTTCGATATGTTGAGTTCGAGTGGTTAAGCTCGAGATAAGTATAACCGCTGTCAAAAAGAACATAGCAACAGTAAGTATCAAATTAATCTAAATAACAGCCAACAATGAAACTTATAGAAGGTTTATGGTTCTGCTTTTTCAATCAAGCAACCGAACGATTGCAATAAATCCAGACAATGTTTATTTCAATGCTGGTAAATTCACCCATAGTGCTTAAAATGCGGGTTCAATTGAATAGCCAACTAGAGCACCTTATCTATGCTTCGTGATTACACCTTTAATTGCCTTGTCACCATGCCACGCCACGAACTAGAAGAGTTCAGTATGCGAATGATCAGTAAGATGGTGCCAGAAGAAGTCATGAGTGAGCTGTTCACTTTTGAACATGAAGAAGTCGACAGTGAAGAACGTATGATGTCGGCACGGTTGGATGCAACGCTACGTATGACTGCTATTGCGTTATGTGAGATCCAGCAAGCCTTTGATGATTCTGACAATGCTAAACAAAATAGTGAGCGAATGACGCGCTTGGTGCTTTGGCACTTTTATGCCATCTCATTTAACTTGGAACAAGCCATTACACTGGAAACGCATTGTGAGCACGTTGAAACGCTGCTTATCAATCCACCAACAGAAGCCTTTGGTTGGGTAAAAATCCTCACAGAGCTACTACACACCTACGCCAGTATTAATGCCAAGCAAAATCCGTCAGCATAAACACACTTTTTGTATTCTCGTCTATCGTTAATGCCAAGCCATAGTTAACAGCGCACGTTAACCATGGCTAACATCATATCTAATGAAACTCGAGCATACCTTGAGTCAAAATGAAGTCGATAATGACATCGAGCCCATGACTCTCTTTCAGGTTAGTAAACACATACGGTTTGGTTGGACGCATTCTTTGCGTATCTTGTTCCATCACTTCTAGTGACGCTCCCACATAAGGTGCGAGGTCGATCTTATTGATGACGAGTAGATCCGAGCGCGTAATACCAGGACCGCCTTTACGAGGGATTTTTTCACCCTCTGCCACATCAATGACATAAATAGTTAAATCTGCTAATTCTGGGCTGAAAGTGGCACTTAGATTATCACCGCCACTTTCTACAAACACGACATCAAGATTTTTATGCCGCTTCGCGAGCTCTTCTACAGCAGCAAGGTTCATTGAAGCATCTTCACGAATAGCGGTATGAGGACAACCTCCCGTTTCTACGCCAATGATTCTATCTGGCTCAAGTGCTTCTGCCCGGGTAAGGATCTTCGCATCCTCTTGAGTATAAATATCATTGGTGACGACCGCGATATTGAGCTTGTCGCGAATTGCTTTACACAAGACTTCTAACAACGCCGTTTTACCTGATCCTACTGGACCACCAATGCCAATTCGTAACGGTTGTTTGTAACTTTCCATAGTATTTCCTATTTCATCATCTTGTTTCGCTGTTTTTCATTAAGAACGAAAAAGCCGGGTATATTGTGTTTCATGTAGACTACTGGCAATGGACACAGAAGGCGTAAAACTGCCAATCATCCAATCTTCTGTTTGCTCGGCAATCCGTAAAGCTTTCGTGAACTGATCGGATAGATTGATCAATGCAATATGACCATCAGTCTGACCAAGGGGTACCAACTTAACGCCAGCCATCACTAAGTTCTCTGCCCAGCTCCACAAGTAACCTTTTTTCAATGCCATTACATCGATATTCCAATGCACTGCAGCCACACAAAACCCAAGGAGTTGATTCGCGGGATAGTCACTTAATTCAACCCCATCGGCTTCAATTTCTAGCCGATTAAGTAACGTATTGAGTGCCAACCCGCGCTGTTTTTCCTCTGCTCTAAGCTCTTTCGTCTCTCGGCTGCTATGAAGCATTTGTGAAAGGTAGTGGATCTGAGCCGTATCCTTTGCTTTAACGGCGACATAAAGCCTATCGATAATCGGCAGCTCAAGCGTAGCAACGCTGCTAAACAACATATTGCTCAGCCATTGTTCCATCGATGTTCTGTCAGTAACCCAAGTGGCCTCTACCGCCCATTCCAAACCCTGCGAGTAAGTAAACCCGCCAATAGGAAGAGATGGACTAATGAGTTGAAACAGTCGATAACTCGACACATCATTATCAATAGCAGCACTAACAGTCATAAACTAAGCAGCCATTAAAAACAGTGAACTCGCGGTTGCAACACCAACCGATAACCAACGCGACGCTAGCCCTTGTCCCAATTGAGTGCCCATTGCCATTAATGCACTCGCCCCTAATGCCAAACCTAAAGAGAATTGACCTAGCGTTCCTTGCGCCTCAACACCGTGCGCATACCCGTGGAAAAACATCATTCCGATACACAAACCGACGGCCAACTTCACCATACGTTGTGACACACTAAATACTTGCCAGATAGCTAAACTCACCATAAACAAGGACGCAACAATCGCCAATTCAACACCCGACACTAAGCCAAAAACTTTACCCGCCAATAAGCCAACCATAAGAGTGATTAACGCGCTTGCCAATAAGCCTAGTTTTATTTTCTTGGTGGCGGTTAAGCAGCCAACAAGTAAGCCAAAAGCGACCAACATAATAAGATGGTCAATACCAGTAACAGGATGAAGCAGACCACTTGTGAACGCAGTTGAATCATGTCCTGGGTGGGCCAACGCCACTGCAGGAGAAAGAGAAAGAGCGGCTACGCTAATTTTGACGAACGTTGATTTCATTGAAATGTCCTTTTCTTGTTCTTTATTGTGTTTACTATTGTAAGTTGCGTGTCATACCAATTACGTTATGTATTTAGTGGTGGTGATGACCCCCTCCACTTTTCCCGCCATAGGCACCGCCTTCAGGTTCAAAGGATGCCAGCTCGACCGACACTTTCGCGCCCAAACCTTCGACCATTTCATCCAAAACGTGGTCATGCTGGTAACGAACCCAACCAAACTCCACTTGCAACGGCACGTGACGATTACCAAGGTGGTAGGCGACACGAGTCAGTAAAAGCAAGTCACTGCAATAGACGGACGACACTTTCTCCGGTGCGGCTTTCACTTCAATCACTAGGCCACAGCGGCTTTTTAACTGCTCACCACCTCGCAAAATATGCCCTCGCGGCAAAAAGAGGCCTGCGTCACGCCCATCATCAAGGATGACTTTTAGGCGGCTTTTAATGCGACTATCAATCGGCAAGCTCAAAAATGCATGAGGCTTCGTCGTAAGTTGTTCTGATATTTCTGTCAATTCGATCAATGTGTTGTCCTCAATCACTCAAAATTCAAAGACGTGCTAGGGTAAAGGTGGTTAAAATAGAAAGTAGCGCTGAGCCATAGGCAGCACTTCCGCCGGTTCACACACCAATAACTCGCCATCTGCTCGCACCTGATACGTTTGCGAGTCGACTTCAATATTGGGTTGCCAATCATTTAACTTCATGTCGGCCTTGCTAATGGTTCGGCAATGTTTAGCAACACCAATCAAGCTCCCTAGCCCTAACTCAGAAGCAATGCCCGCATCTTGCGCAGCCTGAGAAACAAACAGCATTGATGTGTTCTGAGACGCCTTACCATAGCTACCAAACATAGAGCGATAATGAACCGGTTGCGGGGTTGGGATCGACGCATTCGGATCGCCCATTGGTGCCATGGCAATCATGCCACCTTTCAAAATGACGCTAGGTTTGACACCGAAAAATGCCGGTTTCCAAAGTACTAAATCCGCCAGTTTCCCTACTTCAATTGAACCAATTTCATGCGCCATGCCATGGGTAATCGCGGGGTTGATGGTGTACTTAGCGATGTATCGTTTTAGGCGAAAGTTATCGCTATAGCTGGAATCTTGTTTCAGACTGCCACGCTGAACTTTCATCTTATGGGCGGTTTGCCACGTGCGAGTGATGACTTCTCCCACTCGTCCCATCGCTTGCGAGTCTGACGCGATCATCGAAAATGCGCCAAGGTCATGCAAAATATCTTCCGCCGCAATGGTTTCACGTCGAATGCGAGATTCAGCAAAGGCAACGTCTTCCGCGATCGATGGTGACAAGTGGTGACAGACCATTAGCATGTCTAAATGCTCGTCTACGGTGTTAACGGTATAAGGTCTAGTGGGATTGGTTGAAGAGGGCAGTACGTTGGATTCGCCCGCCGCTTTAATGATATCGGGGGCATGCCCACCGCCCGCGCCCTCAGTATGATAAGTATGAATAACGCGGTCGCCAATCGCACCCAATGTCGACTCAACAAAGCCAGATTCATTGAGCGTATCGGTATGAATGGCGACCTGCACATCCATCTCATCAGCAACGGTCAAGCACGTATCGATAGAGGCTGGCGTCGTTCCCCAATCTTCATGTAATTTAAGACCAACAGCACCCGCCGTCACCTGCTCGCGAAGCGCCTCAGGTTGACTTGCATTGCCCTTGCCAAGCAAACCGAAATTCATTGGAAACTGGTCAAGAGACTCAAGCATACGATGCATATTCCACGGACCCGGCGTACAAGTTGTGGCATTGGTGCCGGTATTGGGCCCTGTACCACCGCCAATCATCGTCGTCACACCGGATGCTAAGGCTTCTTCGATTTGTTGAGGACAAATAAAGTGGATGTGAGAGTCAATGCCACCCGCAGTCAGTATCGACCCTTCACCTGCCAATACTTCCGTACCCGGACCCACAATGATATCAACGCCCGGTTGGATATCGGGATTGCCCGCCTTACCAATCGCTTGAATACGACCATTTTTGACGGCAACGTCTGCTTTGATGATGCCCCAGTAATCAAGAATCAATGCGTTGGTGATCACAAGATCTGGCGTTTCACGACTTGGCCTTTGACTTTGACCCATACCATCACGAATGACCTTGCCACCACCAAACTTAACCTCGTCTCCATACACAGTCAGGTCTTTTTCTACCTCTAGCCATAATTCTGTATCCGCTAAACGTACTCGGTCGCCCACGGTAGGACCAAACATCTCTGCGTATGCTTGTCTGGATATACTCGCCATTATTCTTCCTTGTTATTATCTTCCGTACCGTTAGTTACTGTCCGGATTTGGCTTCTATTCAATTTGGCTTCAACTCGTTAAACCTTGCCCATGACCTTACCTTGAAAGCCGTAAACTTCGCGTTTACCAGCAAAGGCCACCAACTCAACCGTACGTGACTGACCTGGCTCAAAACGTGTTGCCGTTCCGGCCGCGATATTGAGACGATAGCCTCGCGCTAACTCACGCTTAAAACTGAGTGCTGCGTTGACTTCAAAGAAATGATAATGGGAGCCGATTTGCACTGGGCGGTCACCCAAATTTTCGACCTTTATTTTGAGGGTTTCACGCCCAACATTGAGCTCGATGTCACCTTTAGCCGTTTCAACTTGTCCTGGAACAAACCCCTGATATTTGGTCGTTGAAGTACTCATACGCTCTCCTAGACTATGGGTTCGTGAACAGTAACCAGCTTGGTTCCGTCTGGAAAGGTCGCTTCGACTTGAACATCAGGTATCATCGATGCAATGCCCTCCATGACGTCTTCTGTAGTCAGTAATGTTCGACCAAAATCCATCAGCTCAGAAACCGTTTTGCCTTCGCGAGCCCCTTCTAAGATAGCGCTAGAAATAAACGCAATTGACTCTGGGTAGTTAAGTTTCAAGCCCTTATCTTTACGTTGCTTCGCCAGCATTCCCGCGCAAAAAATCAGCAATTTATCCTTTTCTCTAGGAGTTAATTCCATTTATAAGCCTTATTATCAGTGTTGAGTGCGTATTACGTTGCCCAAATCCTTGGTGGTTCTGGGCACTCTTCCGTCCAATGCTCACGCGTCAATTGCCAAACCTTTTGAAAGCAATCCAAGATCACTTCACTCCAGTTCCCTAATGCTCTAATGACCAATAAGTTATCCAACTGACTCGCAGCAATGAGCACCGCACCTTCTTTGTATTCTTGTTGTATGTTAATGAGCAAGCTCTGTACCAACTGATAAAAATCATCGTCATCAATGGAAATATAAACCGCCCCCATCATTTGATAATCTAATAACCCTTTACTTTTCATATCTTTATCATCACCTCGAACATTTAACCCCTCGCTAAGGAGCAACTGATTATCGAGGTAAATTTCTGTTTTTCCGATTAAATGACCAGCGCTGTATCCCTCATTTAGTGCAGGTCGACCAAAACAGTGCATCTCCCAGCCCAAAAATTGTGCACCCGTTTCGAGGTGCACTCGCGTGTCCATACGAACATGAGCATCGGGGAAAAAAATGTTCTCTTGCGGTAACCATTCCAGTCGAGAATCCTTGCTGACATGCAACGTTTGTTGCTGTTTGGCGTACTTAGACTCCGAACGGTAAAACTTGGTGGCTCCCGGTGTGGTAATCAGCGTTTTAGCACCTTGATGTGCCTGCACGGTGATTTGCAAGGTATCACCCCCTACGACGCCACCCGGTGGGTGAAGCAGATAGCTATGACAAGGATTACCTTCAGGATACAGTGGGCGCTGAATCGCAAGTGGACCTTGTTGAGAACGGTGTTTAAGGACCGTTTTGTCACCGCGATCGATAAAGGTCAGCGCTAAACGCGCTTTCCAGCCACATTCGGTGTGGGCGTCGATGACCTGTCCTAACGTTGCTTCTAGCTCAGGCGGTAAACTCGACACAGGGATGGTATCTGCACGACTCATACTGTTAAGTACTCCTTGATCAGTTGCTCATTAAGTCCGGTCATGTCTCCTTCTGCGACTTGCCTGCCACGATCAAGAATACAAAACTGATCCCCGACTTTGCGCACGAAGGGTAACTTTTGCTCGACCAGCAACACGGTCAGCCCCCACTTTTCGTTGAGCATACGAATGATGTCGCCAATCTCTTGTACAATGTTGGGTTGTATCCCTTCTGTTGGTTCATCTAAGATCAGTAGCTTAGGATTAACAACCAGTGCTCGACCAATAGCTAACTGCTGCTGTTGCCCACCTGATAGATCGCCACCACGGCGATGCAACATCTCTTTAAGCACGGGAAATAAGTCGAAAATAAATGTTGGAATCGTTCTATCTCCCTTAGCGCGGATCGGCAATCCAACTTCGAGGTTTTCCTGAACCGTCAACATTGGGAAAATTTGACGACCTTGCGGCACATAACCGATGCCCATGCGCGGTCGGGATTCAGCATCGTGTTTGAGCAGTGACTCACCATTCAATTGAATGTCGCCACTTTTCACTTTCACTAAGCCCATGATGCATTGCAATAATGTCGTTTTTCCGACGCCGTTTCGTCCCATCAATACCGTGCATTTGCCCTCTGGAATAGACATATCCAGATCCCATAGGGTATGGCTCTCACCATAGAATTGATTTAATGATTGGATCTGCAGCATGTTATTCCCCTAAATAAACCTGTTTAACTTCTGGATGGGCCTGAACTTGATCCATGGTGCCCTCTGCCAGTACATGACCTTGGTGCAACACGGTGACATGACTGGCGATAGAGCGAACAAAATCCATATCATGCTCCACCACCACCACTGAATGCTTTCCAGCTAATGAATTAAGGAGCTCGGAGGTTCGGTCCATTTCTTGGTGAGTCATCCCGGCTACTGGCTCGTCCACCAGTAATAGCTTGGGGTTTTGCATGAGTAACATGCCAATTTCTAGCCATTGTTTTTGACCATGCGATAGATTTCCAGCGTGAAGTGCTGCGTGGTTTTTCAGATGAATGAGTTCCAATACCGACTCTAATTTGTCTTTTTGCTCACCCGACAACTTGGCGGTATACGTCCCCCAAACACTTCTCACTCCAGACATAGCTAATTCAAGGTTTTGCCATACCGATAGGCATTCAATGACCGTCGGTTTCTGGAATTTACGCCCGACACCAGCGTTCGCAATTTCTGACTCATTCATACCAAGAAGATTAATATTCGAGCCAAGCCAGACTTGTCCCGTATCCGGCTTGGTTTTACCCGTGATAATATCCATCATGGTGGTTTTTCCAGCACCGTTGGGGCCAATAATGCAGCGTAATTCTCCCTCCTTGATATACAGGTTAAGATCGTTAATCGCCTTAAAGCCATCGAAGCTTTTGTTGACCCCCTCGACATACAGCAACACATTGTGTCGAGTATCAATTAGGGGGTGACGTTCAGGTTTTAAGAAAGAGAACACCTCATCGCGACGAGTGAACTCCTGAACAGAGTGCTTCAGTTGTTGGGCGCGGTTTAACGTCGTCATACGGTCGCCTCCTTGCTGCTATTCGCGTTATCTGATGCCTTTCTTTTAGCACCAATTTTGTTTTTCGCTAATTGGGTTTTGTCAGAAATAAAACCGATCAGACCTTGTGGAAAATACATCGTGGACAGCACAAATAGACCACCGAGGGCGAACAGCCACACTTCTGGAAATTCAACCGTAAACCAACTCTTGGCATAGTTGATCACCAACGCACCGACAATGGCACCGAACAAGGTCGCCCGACCGCCAAGCGCAACCCAAACCACTATTTCAATGGAGTTGAGCGGAGCGAACTCTCCTGGATTAATAATGCCAACTTGGGGGACATACAATGCCCCGGCAATACCCGCAATGACCGCTGACAATACAAAGATCCACAGTTTGATCCCATCGACGTCATAACCCATGAAACGCGTTCTCGACTCCGTATCTCGAATCGCCATTGATACACGGCCCAAGCGACTACTGATAACACTACGACAAACAAAGTAACTCAGAACAAGCGCAACGCCCGTCACCATAAACAACCCGATCTTAGTGGCGTCTTGTTGTAGGCTATAACCCAGAATATCTTTAAAGTCAGTCAGCCCATTATTGCCTCCAAAACCCATCTCATTGCGGAAAAAGGCCAGCATCAGTGCATAGGTCAATGCCTGAGTCATGATCGACAAATACACACCAGAAACCCGCGAGCGAAATGCCAAGTAACCAAACAAATACGCCAGTATTCCCGGTGCCAACACCGCCATCAAACACGCAAACCAGAACTGGTCAAACCCTTGCCAGAACCACGGTAATGCTTGCCAATCCAGGAATACCATAAAATCCGGTAATATCGGATTGCCATACACTCCCCGATCGCCGATCTGACGCATGAGATACATGCCCATCGCGTAGCCACCAAGGGCAAAGAAAGCGCCATGCCCTAGGCTCAAAATACCTAAATATCCCCATACGAGATCTACGGCTAACGCCAGCATGGCATAGCTTAGATACTTGCCCATTAAAGAGATGGTAAAGGTTTCTACATGTAAGGGGTGACCAACTGGTAACATGACATTGGCCAGCGGAACCAGTATTACAGCGGCCAAAATAGCGAAGACGGTGAGCTGGCCACCTTTATCGCCGCGCATGGCTGACAGTACAAAAGATTTTGATTGCATGATAATTACCCTTAACCTTCTGCTGCTCGTCCGCGTTGCGGGAATAGCCCACGTGGACGTTTTTGAATAAACAAAATAATAAATACCAACACGAGAATTTTCGCCAGTACTGCTCCCGCCCATGGTTCAAGGATTTTATTGAATAAGCCCAGAGACAACCCGGCAACGAGCGTGCCCCAGAGGTTACCAACCCCTCCAAACACCACCACCATAAACGAATCGATAATGTATGCCTGACCCATGTTAGGTCCAACATTGGTCAGCTGAGATAGGGCTACACCCGCCACTCCCGCTACGCCAGAACCTAAACCAAATGTCAGCGCATCAACACGTTCAGAACGAATACCCATCGCTCTCGCCATGCCACGGTTTTGCGAAACGGCACGCACTTGCAACCCTAAAGGGGTTTTCTTTAACACCATGACAAGACCAAGAAACACCATGATGCAAAACAATATGATGTAGAGGCGGTTGTATGTTAGCGACAGCATCGGGTTGATTTGTAACGCACCTGACATCCACTCAGGCGTACTGACCGAGCGATTCAGTGGCGAGAAAATAGATCGAACCGCTTGTTGCAAGATTAAGCTAATACCAAAAGTCGCAAGAAGAGTCTCAAGAGGTCGACCGTAGAGGTGACGAATAACGCTTCGTTCAATTGCAATACCCACCATTCCGGATACAACAAAAGCCATCGGAATAGACAAAATCAAAGAAAGGCCAATCTGATTCGGCATAAGCTGTTGCATCACATAGGTCGTGTAAGCACCGATCATAATCAGTTCACCGTGCGCCATATTAATAACGCCCATGACGCCAAAAGTAATCGCAAGACCAATACCCGCTAAAACCAGCACGGAGCCTAAACTCAAGCCAAAAAAGACCGTTTCTACCCCCGAATAGAGTTGCTGGCTTTGTTGATAGCGGCCAAGTGCTCGCTCTGCTTCAGCAATAACAGCGGGGTCTTCTTCCGACTTCAGCACGCTATTTAGCGTCTGTAATACCACAGACTGTTTGTAATGAGACAATACCTCGATGGCAGATATCCGTTGTTCTATTGTCACCCCTGTTAGCGCATTATCAATGGCTACGGCAAGGTTAAGTATATGAGCAACATCGCGGTCTTTTTCAACATTCAGTTGTGTACTTAACCGAGCAACCATCGCTTCATCGGTTTGCCCCAACAAAGCATTTACCGCACTTAAACGTACACTTGGGTCGCTATGTTCTAGCCCTAATGCCGCAATTTCTAAACGTAATAGACCACGTAACTTGTTATTGACTCGCACTTTTTTAAAAAGACGGGATTTTTCTACCGCAAGAGTGTCGTCACTCCAGGCGCTTTGTGCGTGAGAAGCCTGCTTGATATCTGTCGAAATATATAAACTTTGAAAGTGTTCACTTTTCCTGTCGTTAAAATAGAACAAGTCCCCTTGTAACCAGGCGGTCAAAACAGATTTAGCAACGTCATTTGACTCGTTACCAATAATCCAATTCATCGCTGTTTCTTTCTGGGGGTTATTTTTTCCTATAAGCGTTTGAGAAAAAGACTCTCTGTCACTAACGCTGGCGAACGCAACGTGCGTACCCAAAACAAGGAACACCACCGCTTTCAACATCTGTATGATAATTTTCATGAAATGTGTCCTTTTGTACTGCCCACAATCCATCATTTATCTGGGCAGAAACGAAAAGGTGCTCCTACATATCTATGTAGAAGCACCAACATAACCGAGGAATTAGTTTGCGCTACCTGCACACTTACCGGTTTCTACGTTAAACGCACCACAAGAAAATGGCTTAGACCAACTTGAGTAAAGCTTGGCAGATTCCGGGAGGTAATTTGACCAAGCATCGCCTGCCACTAAACCCGTGGTTTCCCATACGACATCAAATTGACCATCATCTTGGATCTCGCCAATCAGAACGGGTTTCGTAATGTGATGGTTTGGCAACATGGTGGAGTAGCCGCCAGAAAGGTTCGGTACTGACACGCCGATTAGTGCGTCTTGTACTTTTTCAGCATCTGTGGTGCCGGCATTAGTGACTGCCTGAGTCCACATATTAAAGCCAATGTAATGTGCTTCCATTGGATCGTTGGTGACACGTTTTTCACTCGCAATAAACTTCTGCCATGTTTCAACAAATTCATTATTGCTTTCGGTATCAACGCTCATGAAGTAGTTCCATGCCGCCAGATGTCCAACTAGTGCGGACGTATCCATACCGGAGAGCTCTTCTTCACCCACAGAGAATGCAACCACAGGTATGTCTTCTGAAGAGACGCCTTGTGCACCAAGCTCTTTGTAGAAAGGTACATTTGCATCCCCATTAATGGTCGATACAACCGCCGTTTTCTTACCCTCTGAACCAAACTTCTTAATATCAGACACGATTGACTGCCAATCAGAATGACCAAAAGGCGTGTAGTTAATCATGATATCTTGCTCACTCACCCCTTTGTTTTTCAGATACGCTTCAAGGATTTTGTTGGTCGTACGCGGGTACACATAATCTGTACCAGCTAACACCCAGCGTTCCACCTCCAGCTCTTCCATTAAGTAATCAACAGCAGGTACAGCCTGCTGGTTTGGCGCGGCACCAGTATAGAAAACATTTTTAGACGACTCTTCACCTTCATACTGGACCGGATAGAAAAGAATACTGTTGAGCTCTTCAAAAACAGGCAGCATGGATTTACGAGATACGGATGTCCAACCACCAAAGACGACGTCTACCTTCTCTTTCTCTACCAACTCTCGTGCTTTTTCCGCAAACAATGGCCAGTTTGACGCAGGGTCTACCACCACGGCTTCTAACTTTTTACCTAACAAGCCACCTTTTTTGTTTTGTTCCTCTACCAACATCAGGATCGTGTCTTTTAGTGTGGTTTCACTAATCGCCATGGTTCCAGAGAGTGAATGCAATACACCGACCTTTATCGTGTCGTCGGCCATCGCTAGGCCAGAGGTGAAAGCAAGTGATGCACCGATTGCCGCAAGCTTAAGTTTGAACGTCATGTTCATGCTGGATATCTCCTTATTATGAATAGTTATTCAATATTCATACATCAAGAAAAATGCCACTTTTAAAAATGGCGCAGAGATAGGCATAAGCACTTGAAATGATTAGGTTTATTTTTTCGGGCGCACAAATTAAGCACATCACACCATTGTGATGCGCCGCATATTGGTGCAAGTGTTGAAATGAGTTTCACTAATTTGGAGAGGTGACTCGTAATATTTTAAGTAATGGCTAGAGCTTTTAACCTCACTAACCAATTTCAAATGACGTCACACCATACGTTCGACCCAGCTGTATATCTGGTGAAGATTTTGTATACATGCGCGCCGTTTCAAAACTTGGCGTCATCTGATACTGCTGAGCAAGCTCAATTGCGGCTTTGTTATTTTCGGGGACATCAAGATAAACCGGCATGCCCTCATTGACCGCAGAGATGAGACTAGGGTAGAGCTGGTTCGCGATCGCTACATTATCAGCAAACAAAGGGGCTATTTTATATCCGTTGTGGCATGCGCGTATGACCCCCACACCTTTGATATCACTGCCATCATAATAAACAAGTGCCACACTGTCGGGTTGAGTAAACCAAGCGCGATAGAACGCCGCTCTTGCTGCTGGGAAAAAGCCTTCGACATAGCGAGTCAGCGTAGACTCATCGACTTGATTCGCCGCGATGACCTCATCTAACTTAAGGTCGCACCGTCGAGTGACACTTTCATATCGCACGTTATTATGGGAAAAAACAAAGCCTGAATGCTGATAGTTATCCTGTTGTTCAACCACACCATCTAAGCCAATATTGCAGCCATCCAAATACGCCATTCCGCGTTGCCATATTTTCCAACCATAGCCTAAACCACGATACTTAGGTTTGACGATATAGAAGCCAAGGAAACCAAAACGATTGTTATATTTCACAACAGAGATACATGCAATGGGCTCACCATCAAGCACACCAACTAAAAAGCCGGTAGGATCCGCTAAGTAATAATTGGCCGCATCGTTCAACCCAGGGTTCCACCCTTCTTCAGCCGCCCAAGCAACCGCAACGTCTAGTTCGTCCTTAGCCATCACTCGAATATGAAATCCTTTCATCGTCCCTTTCTGCCTTGTTATTGATGTGCCCTTAAAGAATAAACTAGTGTGGATTAGCTTATGAAACAAGGGCAATGACGCTCTCTTTGCCCTAATTATGAACAGAGACATTTCGCGAAAGTGCAACGAGTAAGCTTCATTACTTCCAACCTTGAAGCCAGTCCTGAGGATTTTTCAAGATAACCCAATCAATAGCGTATTCGCGTTTTGATAAAACGGCTTCTAATTTACACGATAAAACTGAGCCATCTTCTTCAAACTCCACTTCTGTTACCAAAAAATGTTTTTCTCGATTCAGTGGTTTCGTTGCTGTCCATTTACTATTGCGCAGCTTAGCTGGATTAATTCGATTCATAATGACTCCGTGAATATCGGCGAATGGATTTAAACACTGCCGTTTTTACGAGCCTCGTAATGTTTCAGGTCAATCCAATTAAAGGAATAAATAACAACAAGCCAATGTCTCGACTCAAAGTAGGTTCACGACTATTACTGCGGTAAAGAGACCGGCAATAAAGCTCGGGCTATGAAACGGACGCTGCTGTGCTCGCTGAACCTCTTTGGCAATATCTTCCTGAAAAGTCTTTGTTGCGAGTTCTTTTACATAATTATTTTGCATGACCTACCCCTTTTCGTTGTTGTTGGGGTAAGCATAAAACCTCAAGCTAAGTTGAGGTCAAGGCATCATGTAAATAAAGTGAACATTGCGTGTATATTCTGGCTAATACAGTGTGACTAACGTAGGTGGGTATAAGTACTTAGTTGGGAAGTCTTTAGTCATTTCGTGCTTCCATCGACACAACCGTTTGCTGCCTATCAAGCGTTAAATGCAACGTCTTTGGCAATGACAATATTGGCTGCGCTTCATCTTTTTTTACTTCAGTGAGAAGCGACAATGGAACTTCTGAGATAGCGCCTGTTACCGCTTTTATCAAATAAGCGCGGTTGTTTATAAACGCACTATTTTCAATCGGCAAAAAATAAACCAAAACAAATTCTTGTTTGGCATCTTCATAAATGGTGATACAAGAGTCGGATTCGTCCTGGCATTGAGGGATGGAATCTGGCAAATGATAACGATACTTTTCGCTGACCTCTCTCATAATATGAATATAGTCAGCTTGCTTATGAGGCTCTCCGTAAAAATGGCTATCTTCAACACACAGCAACGAAACCAGTTCACCTTTGGTTTCATGGGACACGGTTAACGACTTATTGATGGTATGGTGCGACATACTCCCTTCATTCAACCAAGGAATATTCACGCCACGATGGTCCAATTCTAATAGCAAATAATTCGCGTCATTGCTTCCATATAATGCATCGACAAAGTCATAGTAATATTGACCATTTACGGCTTGATACTCGGAGGCCGCGCCTCGAGAATAGGACTCACTGCTTATCTTCATGGCTCCAACTCTAGGCTCTGTGACACTCAGTTCAACCTTGGCTGCTTTGCCATAGCGGTAAGTGATCAACCCTTCACTATCAGCACAGAAACTGACGGTTTTTCCATTTCTCAGTTCACAGCCTGTGACATCCACTTCATTCGACTGACACAGAGAGCCTGCATAGCTCGGTGCCGCTATCAACCTAGGTGCCACTATCAACATAGGTGCCGCTATCAGCATTGCAGTAAGAAAAAGGGACTTCACATCGCGCCTCGTTGGTTTAGTTAGACATTTAAGCATCGTGGATATGCCATTATCCGTGGCAAGCTTAACATAACCAATTAATGCTAACCTCGCTTTGTTACGTTAACCCCGGACAATGACGCGATAGGACATTTCTCACCACTATCGCGCCATTCCGTACTCAGAGCTCACTCAGCACTACAGTATTACTGTACTTCGATGGTTTTTGTCATCCCGTCTTCAGCATGACCGGGGATATTACACGCAAACTCTACTTGTTTTTCACCGTGAAAATGCCACAGAATCTGCCCTGCTTTACCCGGTTTCACATAAACAACATTGTCCATTTTTTGCAGCTCTTGCGACGCTGGCATCGATTTTATCATCTCGCGCTGTTTAAGCTGTTCCGTCACTGAGCCAATAGAGAATTGATGCTCGACTTTACCGGTGTTCATTACGACAAATTGCACCACATCATTCGGCTTAATATCAACGCTTCGCTTGAAGGTGATTTTCATATCATCCCCTAATACTACATGAACCACTTTATCCGGCTTCGCGCCTTTAGCTGGCATGCCTACCGCCGACAACCCTTTCATGTTCATCATGTTGCCGTGGTCCATTTTCGCATCATCCATCATCGAGTGATCCATTTTGCTATGATCCATAGAGCCATGCTCCATCGGCATCGCATGATTCATCTTGGAGTGGTCCATTTCATTAGCCATTGAGCTTGCCGAAAATAGTGTCATCGTTATGGTTAAAGTGTGAGTTAACGCGCGTAGTGATTTTTTCATGTTCTGTTCCTTATAATAGTGATGTTGCCGCCTAGCCGATAGCAAAGCGGCCTCTTTCTTAAACAATATCAATCGTTTACTTTGAGTTAATTTCATCAGCTGTCGCGATATTGTCAGACTGGATTTCTTTCGCCTTCCAAAGCTGATAAATCGCGGGTAGCACTAATAGTGTCAGTAGCAACGCCGACGCCATGCCACCAATCATCGGTGCGGCAATACGCTGCATGACTTCAGAACCTGTTCCAGAGCCATACATGATGGGAATAAGACCAATGATCACGGTAAGCACGGTCATCATCACCGGACGTACACGTAACCCAGCACCTTCTTGAATCGCGTCCGTTAACATCGCTGCGGTCAATGGCGTTCGCTGTTCTTGAGCGGATAGTTTTCGGGCATGCCATGCCTGATTGAGATACACCAACATGATGACACCAATTTCTACCGCGACGCCCGCTAAGGCAATAAAACCCACCCCAACGGCAATTGAGAAGTTATAGCCAAGAAAGTGCATCAGCCATAATCCCCCCACCATCGCCAGCGGCAATGTACCCATGATGATGAACACTTCCCCTAGTCGTCTAAAGCTTAAATAAAGTAACAACATGATAATGGCCAGCGTCACGGGAACGACGACACTTAACCGCGCTTTGGCGCGCTCCATATACTCATACTGCCCAGACCATGCCAACGAATAACCGGCAGGCAGCACGAGTTCTTCGCTCACCACTCTCTGCGCTTCACTGACATAAGAACCAAGATCTCGTTCAGCGATGTCCACGAACACCCAACCGTTAGGACGAGCATTTTCTGTTTTGATCATCGGAGGCCCATCTTCATAACGAATATCTGCGACATCCGCTAAGGCAATTCTTGCCCCGTTTGGCGTGACTAATGGCAAATTTTGTAACTTCACCACCGAGTCTCGATAATCTTGTGGGTAGCGTACATTTATCGGGTATCGCTCAAGTCCTTCAACGGTTTCCCCAACGTTCATTCCCCCTACCGCGGTGGAAATGACTTGCTGAACATCACTGACATTCAGCCCATAGCGTGCGGCTGCTAGGCGTTTAATATCAATCGTGACATAACGTCCACCCGCCACCCGCTCGGCATAAACAGAAACCGTTCCTTGCACACGATTCAATATTGGCTCAATGTCCGAACCAATCTTCTCGATGACCGATAAATCAGGTCCGGCAATCTTGATCCCTATTGGTGTTTTAATACCGGTTGCCAACATATCGATACGCGTTTTGATCGGCATGACCCAAGCGTTAGTGAGACCGGGGAACTGAATCAAGTCATCGAACTCTTTACGCAACGATTCTGTAGTGACGCCTTCTCGCCATTCCTCTCTTGGTTTGAGCTGAATCGTGGTTTCGATCATCGTTAACGGTGCGGGATCCGTTGCGGTTTCAGCGCGACCAATTTTCCCCCAAACGGTGTTCACTTCTGGGATGGTTTTAATCAGCTTATTCGTCTGTTGCAATAACTCGCGCGCTTTGCCGATAGAGATCCCTGGATAGGTGGTTGGCATGTACATCAGATCGCCTTCATCCAAAGGCGGTATGAACTCACTGCCTAGTTGACTTGTGGGGTAATACGCCGACCCCATCAGCGTAACGGCGACCAAAATCATAGACTTTGGATAACGCAGGCTGAGATTCAGCATCGGACGATACAGTGCCACCAGCGCTCTATTTACCGGGTTCTTATTCTCTGGTAACACGTTGCCGCGAATAAAGTACCCCATGAGTACGGGCACAAGCGTAATCGCTAAGCCTGCGGCGGCGGCCATTGCGTAGGACTTGGTGTACGCCAAGGGCGAGAACATCTTGCCTTCTTGTCCCTGCAACGCAAATACAGGCACAAAGCTCAAAGTAATAATTAATAAAGAGAAGAAAAGCGGTGCGCCCACTTCTTCCGCTGCTTTGCTAATCACTTGCCAGCGGTTTTTATCCGTGAGCGGGGTTTTCTCTATGTGCTTATGCACATTTTCAATCATAACAATCGCCCCGTCCACCATCGCGCCAATGGCAATTGCAATCCCTCCTAGAGACATAATGTTGGCGTTGATACCCTGCCAATGCATGACAATAAATGCCGACAAAATCCCAATAGGCAAACTAATGGCAATGACAAGCGACGAACGAATATGAAATAGGAACAAAGCGCACACCACGGCAACGACGATAAATTCCTCTGCCAACTTCTTCCAAAGGTTGTCTACTGCTGCATTAATCAGCGTTGAGCGGTCATAGGTCGCAACAATTTCTACGCCGTCAGGTAACCCACCTTGTAGCGCCTGTAGTTTGTTTTTTACATTATCAATAACCTGACTGGCGTTTTCGCCAAAGCGCATCACGATAACCCCGCCAACGGCTTCGCCTTCACCGTTAAATTCAGAGATACCTCGACGCATTTGTGGGCCAAGGTTCACATCGGCAACGTCCCCTAGAAGTAATGGCGTGCCTTTGCTTGTGACCTTGAGCGGTAATGCTTTGATGTCTTCAATACTGGTTAAGTAGCCCGTGGTACGAACCATATGTTCAGCTTCACCGACTTCGATAACGGATGCGCCCGTTTCTTGATTGCCATTCTTAATGGCGGCATTCACTTGCTGAAGTGTTAGGTCATAAGCACGAAGTTTGGCAGGATCAATTTGCACCTGATATTGCTTCACCATGCCACCCACGGTCGCCACTTCAGAGACACCATCAACGGTCTGTAATTCGTACTTCAAAAACCAATCTTGAAGGCTTCGCAGCTCAGCGAGATCATGCTGACCGGTTTTATCTTGCAGCACATAGCTATACACCCAGCCCACACCCGTCGCATCCGGCCCTAACGTGGGTTTCGCTTGTGAGGGTAAGTTCGGCGCCACTTGGCTGAGATACTCCAACACGCGTGAACGCGCCCAATACATATCCGTCTTATCGTTAAAAATAATGTAAACGTAAGAATCACCAAAAAACGAATACCCTCGCACGGTCTCTGCGCCCGGCACAGCCAGCATCGCCGTCGTTAACGGGTAGGTAACCTGATCTTCCACCACTTGAGGGGCTTGACCGGGATAGCTGGTTTTAATAATGACCTGCACATCGGATAAATCAGGAATCGCATCAACCGGGGTATTTTTAACGCTGTATAACCCTGCTAACGTTAATAAGCAGCTGGCAACCAACACTAAAAATCGGTTACTGATCGACCAGCGTATAATCGCGCCTATCATAATGCTCCCTCCCCACTTTGCAGTTCAGAAAGCACATATTCAGCACCATTTTTACTGACTAAAAAGCGAACCTTTTGCCCTTCAGAAAAATCGCTAAGCGCCACTTCACCATTGGTCGTGAAATTCATTTCTCCTGGCGCCCAGTTCCACTCTGGCACCGCATCATGACTAAGCGTCACCATGCCAAAGTCCGCCATTAACATTGTGATCGTGCCATCAACCCAGACTTGCTCTGCCAGTGCGTCGCTGCTGATCTTAATTTCCGTCACGACATACTGCCCTGACGTACCCTTTTCCATTGCAAATTCAATCTGCTGACCTGTTTTTAGCTTCGATAGATCCACGTTTTCTTGCACAGAAAAATCCATGGTCATACCGGGCCAGTTCCACTGAGGAACAGGCTGATGATTAATCGTCACCATGGCGTGCTGCGACATAACACTGCTAATTTCTCCTTTCGCCCACACCGTTTCTGGTTCGGCTTCAACACCATTGATCCGCGCTAGATCGGCACTTTGGCTGGACTCTGAATCCAGCATAAATTGTGCAGAAGTCACCACACGCTCAGCAGACGTCAGCCCGGCTAACACTTCCACCCTGTCATTCGCTTCACGTCCAATATCCACTCGTACAGAGCGATATTTCCCATCGCCTTCAGAAAGCACCACTCGCGTCATTCCACCAGAGCGAATGACACTAGAACGTGGGATCGTGAGTACCGACTCTTGGCTTGTCGGCTGAAGCGCAATGTTGGCAAACATATTGGGCTTTAACTGATAATCCGAATTGGTAAATTTGAGACGAACTCTTAGGGTGCGAGTCGCAGGGTCAAGAATGGGATAAACATAGTCAACCGCACCACGCCATTCTTTACCTGATAGGGCATCAAGCGTCATGACCGCTTCACTCCCGGCATGAATCCATTGCGCCTGACGCTCAAAGACTTCCGCATCGACCCACACTTCATCGATTGGACCTGCGCTGATCACCGGCTGCGCGGGTGATAAATATCCCCCTTCCCGAATGTCTAATTTAGCAACAATGCCACTGCCGAATGCTTTAATATCAATGGTCTGAGAAGCCTTTCCCGTCTTAACCACTTGGTTGATTTGAGCCCTGTCTACCCCAAGAGTCAGCAAACGTTCCGTTGCGCCTGTCACTAACGTCTTTCGTCCGGTGCGATAAGCGTTCAATAACTCTTCCTGCGCTTTAACCAACTCAGGTGAATACAGCTTAAACAACACGTCCCCTTTATTGACTCGCTCACCAACCGCATTGATGTATAGCTTTTCCACCCAACCGGATACACGTATATTGGTTTGCCATAAGCGACTTTCATCAAAAGCGATATACCCGACGGTCTCGATACGAGGGGAAAGCTTCTCTTGCTTTACTTGTTCTGTTTTTACCCCAAGATTATTTTCTACGGCAGGATTAATAATGACCGTTCCCGCCTTGTCGTTAGCACTGCTTGCATCCGTCGCATAAACGGGAATTAAATCCATGCCCATGGGTGACTTACCCGGTTGATCACGTTGATAATTCGGATCCATTGGCGCCACCCAATATAACGGCTCGTTACTATTACCGTTATTATTACTATCACCGCTACCATTACTACTGGTGCCATTTTGACTGCCAAGCATCAGAGCCATATCGTGCCCGATTAAATACTGGCTACCGACACCCCCTACCCCTGCTCCAATAACTAAAGCAAGTAGCGCTATATTTCTCGTTTTCATATCCATTACCTTCTCAGAATTTGTACTTTATTGGCGCTATCGTTTATTAACCTTTGCTTATTAACGGTGACTTATTGACTCGTATTTGACGATGTCGACACCGTGGGCTGCTCAACGCGATAAGCGAACCCACCTAAGAAATAAGCCAAATTGCTATTGACCAAACTTAAGTCTGTTTCGAGTCTCAGCGCCTCTAATTCCATCGCCAGTTCATCCGTGGCAGAAGTAATCACATCACTAAACTGTGAGGTATTATTCTGATAACCACGTTCAACGGCTTGGGTCCTAGACTGAGCTTGAGGCAACAGATTCTGACGATAGCGCTCTGTACGCTCCATGAGATTTTGCCTATCCATCATTAACGCATTCACTTTGGCATTCATCTGAGAAAGCAACGCATCTTTGCTGGATTTCGATGCCACCACTTGGTACTCGGCAGCGGTGTGATTTTTATCTTGGCGATTGCCGGTAAATAAGGGGATGTCCATGGTGACATAGGCACTTAATAGATCCGGTGCTGGTTCACCACGCATATTATTGGCTCGACGATGCGCGTACATCGCCTCGACACCAAATTGAGGTTTATACGCCTCTTGCGCAATGGCAACTTGAGTCTCACTGGCCGATATTTGAACATCTGCGATGCGAGCCATCGGATGACGATTGAGTAATGGATAATAATCACGCTGGTTTGCTCGCGAGAGTTGTCTCTCCAACTCATACCAATCGGAGGAAGTGGTGGCGGTAATTTGAGGTTGCTGCGCAAGCCATGTAGGCCCTAGCCATTCAGAAAACTGAGATACAATACGCGCCTGCATTTGACGATTTGCTTGCAGCTTGTCATCTAATTTACTGACTTGTAGCTGAGCTTGAATCAGATCCTGTGACTCACTATTGCCAATGGCGTAATTGGTTTGAATAAACCGCTCCATTTCCCGCATCAGTTGCTGATTTTCTCGCAACACACGTTCTGACTGTTGTTGAAAACCCAGTTCATACCAAAGCTGAGATAGGCTGTTCGCGACCTCAAGTTCTCGCACAGCCACTTGATACTCGACACCATTGGCTTGTTGTTGAGCTTTTTGGTTCTGCAAGTCAAGCGTTGAACCTCGCCCAAATTGCTGCATCAGCCCTACCGAAACGTTACTCATAGGGTCTTGATCCAATGCAAAACTGTCAGTAGGTAAGCCACCGACTCCCACTTTGAGCACGGGATCCTTAAGCGTTGAACTGGCAATACCCGACTCCCGCATTGACTGCGATTGCGCATAGTACTGCATACGATTCGCATCATTAGCAATCGCATACTCTATGAGCTCAGAAAGCGTGACTGAAGGTTGTTGTATCTGCTGTTTGCTCACAACGGGTAGGTTTGCATACACCGTTGATGGCACGAATAGAATTACGCTCACAGCAAGCGCAACCACATTAATGCTTTGATTCACAATAAATTCCAATCTGCGTGCTAAAAAACAAGCACGATTAAATCAACCCATAGCGCTAGGCTAAGGGTTCAACGAAAATTCAGATCAGATTAAATGGTCGGTGGGCGTTCTAATGATTCAATGCGGGTTAATATAGGTAGGAAGTGCTCACTGTTTCTTTTCGAAAAACGCGAGCTATGACCGTTGGTAATCAGTGCGATTGGAGACAGACCAAGTGTGTTTCCACACGCCGTCGTACAGCACGTATGAGCCATATCGCTGCTATCAGAGCAATCTACCATAACACGGCTTGACTCATGGTAAACCACAGCAGGAGAGCCTGAAGCGTCAGTATTCAAAACATTGGATTTTAGACCGTGGGTCTTTGCCACTTGGCTAGTATGGTGTGACTCACCACGTATTGGGTGCGTGATAGCAGTTTGATTCATTTCGCAAGGTATTGAGGCAGACATAGCGTCCATACCTCCCATCATGCTCATCGCAGGCATACCTGAGACAAACGTTGAAACAACGAGTGCCACCAGACTCAAAAGAGTTAGCCAAATTTTGCGAGCATTTGAAAGACGCATACCACACCTAAAGAAACATAATCGGAGCGAGTATAAAGGTTACCCTTAGGGGAAGGTCAACCAATAATAAACACTCGCTCCATTAACCCAAAAACGAGGGGAAACCTAGTCTCCAATGCTAACTTTCAATGTAATCGACCACGGTCAAGCCAAATCCCGACAAGGAATGATATTTTTTATCAGAAGACGACAACAAATTCATTCTGGTCACCCCTATATCCGATAGGATTTGCGAACCAACACCGACTCGCCTTGAGGTATCTAGCTTCTTACTGACATGAGAAACCTCGCCTTTATCAAGCGCGGCAAAATGCTTCACTTTATTGATCTGAGTTTCTTTGTTTTCTTGTTGGCTAAGAATCACCATCACGCCACCATCTTCTGCTATTTTTTGCATCGCTTTGTGCAGTGGCCAAATATGGCGAGGTTCACGAGCTGAAAGTAACACATCATGAAACGTATCTTGTACATGGACGCGTACATTGGTGGGCTCTGCTGTCACGGTGCCACTTTGCAACGCAAAGTGAACCAGGTTGTCCACGGTATCGCGATAGGTCACCATATTAAACTCACCGAATTCAGTCGGTAATCGACATTCGGCGATTCGTTCAATGGTCGTTTCTGTATTATTCCGAAATTCGATAAGGTCTGCGATCGTACCCAGCTTAATTCCATGCTTTTCTGCGAAAATTTCAAGTTGAGGGCGTCTCGCCATTGTGCCGTCTTCATTCAGAATTTCGACGATAACCGAAGAGGCTTCAAATCCTGCTAGCCTCGCTAAATCGCACCCTGCTTCGGTATGCCCAGCGCGCACTAGGACTCCACCATCTTTCGCAGCAAGAGGGAAAATATGCCCTGGTTGCACCAAATCTTGCGGTCTAGCCTCTTTACTAACCGCTGCTTGTATGGTGACCGCGCGATCCTCTGCTGAAATTCCAGTGGTCACCCCTTCCGCCGCTTCAATTGAAACGGTAAATGCCGTTGCCCACGGCTCTGTCGGGTTCTGTACCATCGGAAATAACTTTAAGCTGTCGCAGCGCTGCTTGGTCATGGTTAAACAAATAAGCCCACGGCCATGGGTGGCCATGAAGTTGACATCTTGAGCGGTGATTTTTTCCGCCGCCATCATAATGTCACCTTCATTTTCACGGTCTTCGTCATCCATCAAAATAACCATTTTACCTTGACGGTAATCTTCAATGACGTCTTCTATATTGCTAATTGCCATCGCACTTACACCTTACTGATTCTCAATATTTTTAATAAAAGAGACACTCTGCTCTAACGTGTCTGCGATAATTTGAATACTTTCAGGCGAGCGTCCTCGAATGGGAAATGAATCTTTGCGACGATACATTCTAAGCGGCTTCTCGATACTAAAAGGCATTTTCCTCATGGCTAATGACTCAATAATCGGCGTAAAGTTAACAATGCCATCGCCCAGTGCCGGAAAGGTAAACTTGTCATCATGAACTTGCACATCTTTGACATGAAAATGACGGCAAAACGGCATCGCTATTTTCGCTTCTTCACTGGGACTCAAATTCGGAACGAGGGATACCGAATTACCGGGGTCAAAATTGAGCGCTAAAGCAGGGTGCCCCACTTCTTGTAAAATTCTTATGCCGTCGTGCGCAGTGGCAAAAGCATTAAAATTAAGATCGCCGCCATTTTCTATACAAATGACACACCCGAGATCTTCCGCATAGGGCGCAAGTATCTTCAAATTATCCACAATAACCTGACGGTCAGCGATAGGACCAGTACAGGTATTGAGAAAACGAACGCCCAAATGGTTCGCAAAATCAATCCGCATTTTAAACTCTGCGATTGCATTTGGAGCCGCTAAATTCATCGTGCACCCCAACGCATTTGATTGCAGCGATTCTTTTTCCAAAAGTGTTAATAAGTACTGAGCATGATTTTTGGAAAACATATCGCTATCAAGCTGCCCTACATACCCTTGATTAAAGGCAAACTCAACATATTGAACGCCAAGTTTACTAATTGTCTTCAGTGACGTTTTCAAATCATGCCCATCAAATATGGCCGTATTTATGGCTAACCTTTCTGTAATACTCATAACGATAATCCTTTATTTAAGTCACAATATATCCAACCACTCGTTCCCAGCCCAAAAGAGATAACAGGGAGAATAGGGTCGTAAATAAAATCACGCTCGCGGTGGCTTGTTTGGCGACGTGATACCTTTCCGATAGAAGGTATACATTAATGCCCGTGGGCAAACTCGATAGAAGAACCAAGACTTGGGTTTCTAATACACTTAAACCAATCACGTAATTGGCAATGAGTAATACTAGAAGTGGGAAAAAAAGTATCTTAACCAGTAACAGTGACAACACTTTTTCTTTGGCAAGCGATCTAAGTTGGTAGAAGCTTAAACTGGCTCCAAGTACACATAAAATAACAGGTAAGGCCACCCAGCCCACCGCAGACAAACCATTGACGACCCATGGGCTCAACGTCATCCCCCACAAATTCAATAATAGTCCACTCACAATCGCGATAAGAATGGGGTCTGTGGCTACCTTACGATAACTATAAAAACCTGATTCCCCAGAATGAATCATCAATACGTTAAATAACGGAAGCACAACCAGTAAGTTAGTGACAACAATACCCATTAAAATGAGTTCAGCTTCCGCGCCATAAAGTGTGAATATCAATGGTACACCGACGCCAACAGCATTGGGGTATATCGCTGAAATAGCTTTAATATTGGAGCTGGCGGCCGTGTTCAGCTTGTTTTTCATCAGACTATGGCGTAAACCAAAAAAGAGCGTGCCGACACAAACTCCGTAAGTGGCAATAACGCTCAGTGATGGCAGTAAATTAAGATCCGCGCGATAAATAGATGAAAAAAACAAACTCGGGGTTAGGTAACTAAAAGCAAAGCTTCGAATCCAGTCAACCCGCACCTGAGTCACTTGCGGAACCGTTTTAGCAATGAAGAAGCCAAGGAATATCCATGACATTAACTTGGCTTGCTCCATAAACTAGCAAGGCTCCTTCACGGTACTATTAGCTTTACTTTGCGCAATAGACAACAGTTCAAGGTAGCCCGAGGCTTGCCATGCGGTCCGCCCGACAAAAACGCCATCAATATTGGGCTGGTCGAGTAATTCCGACGCATTATCCAAATTAACACTCCCTCCATAGAGCAAAGTCATGTCTTGCGCTATTGGCTCTCCATACTGGCGACTCAACGCCTCTCGAATTGCCTGGTGAACACCTTCCGCTTCCTCATTGGTCGCCGGGGTGCCATTTTCACCGATGGCCCAAATAGGCTCGTAAGCAATAATGACCTGACTAACTTGGGCAAGCGGCACTTGAAACAACGCGATTTTCACCTGTCTAACAACAGATTCAATCGACACACCCCATTGTTTTTCATCGGCACTATCGCCTACGCACACTAGCGGTGTCAGACCATGCTTTAACGCCGCTCGTACTTTTTGGTTCACCGTTTTATCCGATTCGCCAAACAAGCCTCTTCGCTCAGAATGCCCAATTTCTACTAACGTCGCGCCACAATCTTTAAGCATTACTGGCGAAACCTCTCCAGTAAAAGCGCCCTCATCTTGCCAGCACATATTTTGTGCGCCCACTTTCATCTTCGTATCACTGAAATGGCTCACCACATTAGTGATATAAGGAAAAGGAGGAATAACAAACGGTTGAACACCAGCGTTGCAATTTTTGACCGACGTAGACACCGCATTAGCCCAATCTTGTGCGGTCTCACCGGTCTTGTTCATTTTCCAGCTTGTCCCTACCCATATTTTTTTCATGCCGGAACCTGCTCACAGGCAAACTCACTCATGAATTCAAGAATGAAGGCCATCGACATGGCGCCTGGGTCCGGGTGGCCTAGGGAACGCTCGCCTAACGTTTTTGCCTTACCCGTTGTCGCGATCATCTCTTTTGTCGCCTCAACACCTTGTTTTGCTGACGCTGCAATCGCGGGGAGATGTTCCGCTAAATCACCGGACAGTGACTCTGATGTTTTCACCGCCGCGACCAGAGCATCAATCATAGTTTTGTCACCGGGCTTTGCACCACCACGTTCATAGACACCTTCTAATCCCGCGGTTAAAAACGCCGACAACGTCTGGGTATCTAATACCGTTGCCCCTTTAATGGCTTTTGCGCCAGAACGATACAACGTACCAAAGATAGCGCCCGATGCCCCACCCATTGATGCCATCATAGTGCTGCCAATTTTGAGTAATAACTTACTGACATCTTCTGGCTGATAATCACTTGCCAGTAATTCGGCCACCGCTTTAAAGCCACGCTCCATACCGATGCCATGGTCACCGTCACCAATGGCTTGGTCATATTTGGTTAATACCGGCTCACTTGCGATCATTTTATCTGCCACATAAGCCATCATGTTTTTCGTTGTTAATGCATCCATTTCTTAATTCCTTAACGCAAAAGAGTCACAAGGTAGGTCGTAAAGTGATTTAATTTCTTCATCCAATTTGAGCATGGTCAGTGAATAACCCGACATCTCCTGCGATGTACAGTAATTCCCCACTAACGTGTGGTGAACGCTAATACCACGTTCAGCAAGCAAAGCGTGTGCTTTTCGGCTCGCGATTAACAGCTCCATATAAGTCGATGAGCCCAGGTTGTTCACAAGTAAACAGACTTCATCACCCTTTTGGTACGGTAAGTCATCACACAGTTGATCAATTAACTTCGTCACAACCTCATCTGCCGATGACATTTTTTCTCTTGCCACGCCAGGTTCACCATGTAGCCCCATACCAATCTCAAGTTCATCATCTGGTAACTCAAAATTAAAGGTATTGGTTTGCGGCACGGAACCTGCTGATAACGCCACACCTATTGAACGCGTATTGTCTCGTGCACGCTCTGTGACCTTCACAACGTCTTCGAAGCTATATGACAAAGAGGCGGCACCAGCAATTTTCAATACATAAACATCCCCTGCCGTGCCGCGCCTTTCCGTGATTTTTTCTAGCGGCGCTGACGCCACGTCGTCCCATACTCGAATGGTATGAGTCTTAATATCATCGTCGTCTGCTAGCTCTGCGGCGATATCAAAATTCATATTGTCTCCGGCGTAATTACCATATATATAGATAACCCCTTTGCCGTTATTTACCGCTTCTGTGGTCTGCAAAATAACATTAGGTGGAGGCGCAGCAAAAATATCACCTAGTGCGGCAGCATCCGCTAAACCATGCCCGACATACCCTGCAAATAAAGGCTCATGACCCGCACCACCGCCCGTCAAGATGGCCACTTTATCCGAAGGAAGATCGGTACGAATGGCCGCTGTAATACCCGGAAGTGCTTCCAACTTTCCGCTCATGACAGACAGAAGACCTTCAAATTGTTCTTGTGCCACATTAAGCGGCTCATTAATCAGTTTTTTTGGTTTTCTCATGGGTTCACCACTTATTTTTTAACAGTTATTTCACGTTTATTTGCACACGTTATTTTGATAGCTGGTGGCCATTTTCACCGTCAGCTTCAACGCATTTTCCATCGCTGGAATGGCCGCAATATTTTTTCCATAGATATCAAATGCCGAGCCATGGTTAGCGGTCGCTATTGGCAATGGGATCCCGCCTTGAACCGTGACACCACGATCAAAACCCATCATTTTTAAGGCGGTTGCACCTTGGTCGTGATACATAGACACGATCGAATTCATCTTCTCTTTTTCCACGATCCACATTGTGGTATCGCCAGGGAAAGGGCCAAATGCCTGAATACCTTTTTCTTTGGCTTTTTCAATCGCTGGGGTGATCACGGTAATTTCCTCATCGCCAAACAGCCCCCCTTCCCCCCCGTGAGGGTTCAATGCCTGAACGGCAATTCTCGGCTCCTCAAAACCGGCCGATTTTAAGGTGTTGTTCATCAGTTCGATGGTTTTAAGAACGGAGTCTATGGATAGGTTTTCAACCACATTTTTAAATGGAATATGAGACGTCACTCGTCCTGCCCAAATATCATCGACAACATTAATCTCACAGCCAAAGTCATGGAAATCCGTCAATTCAGCAAACCATGACAATTCATCTCTGTGCTCTAACCCGGCCATACTCATGGCTTGCTTATTTAACGGAGCAAAGCAAATTCCATGCGTTTTATGCGCCAACGTTAGGTCGACGGCGATTTTTAATGTTTCCAGAACGTAGGTGCCACCTTGCGGCGTCGCTTTTCCATACTCTATGCTATCAACGTGAGACGATTTGAATTGAAGAAGCACTGGCTTACCTTCTTGAAATTCCACCTGCTCGAACGTATTTACCACATCGTATTCAAAAGAAGCTTGAGCAATGTCCATACCCTTTCGCAGTTCATATTCATCCGCAATGATCAAAATATTTGCCAGTGACCGACTGGTCGGCTGATTAAGCACTTTTGCCGCGACTTCTGGACCAATACCCGATGGGTCACCTAATACAAGAGCTATCGTTGGTTTCGTCATTTTCTCATTCCTTGATAATTATTTGTTATAAATGTAATCCACGAACCCAACAGACAAAGCAGGTACGTAGGTCGCGAGCAGAAGTACGATAAACAGAACACCGATAAATAAGGCATTCACTTTTGTCACCTGCCAAATATCACGCTTGGCGATAGAACAGGCAGTAATAAGCACACTGGCGACTGGAGGCGTTTGTTGCCCAATTGAAATATTAAGTGCCAACATGATGCCAAAATGAATAGGGTCAATTCCTAGCTCATGAATAAGTGGTAATACGATTGGAACCGTTAATATGATAGCGGCAGCACCGTGCAGAAAAATACCGACGATGAGTAGCATGACGTTCAGCATCATCAGTACCACATACTTATTTTCTGAAATGCTCAGAATGCCGGCGGCCATCGTTTGAGGCACTTCTTGCTCGGTTAGGAATAACCCTAAAACAGCCGACGTCGCAACAAGTAACATCACAACAGAGGTCCCTGTCACTCCTTCCATCGCAGCTTTATAAAACAGTTTCAGATCCATTTCTCGGTAAATGAAAACACTGATCACCAACGCTAAAAGTACGGCGATACCTGCCGCTTCTGTCGCGGTCATAAAGCCAGACAATATCCCGCCAAGAATGGCAAAAGGTAGGGTTAGCGCCCAAAATGCATCTTTAAACGCTATCCATAATTTACGCAAACTAAAGGCATTTTCGCGAGGTAAGTTATATTTCACCGCATAGTAGTAACACACACCAAACATACCCGCAGCGCCAAGCAATCCCGAGACAATCCCCGCTACAAATAGCTGAGAGATCGAGACATCTGCCATCGCACCGTAAATGATCATGGGTAAAGAAGGAGGAATAATCACGGCGAGTGAAGCCGATGAAGAAGTCACAGCGGCGGAGAAACTGGCTGAATAACCCCGTTTTTTCATCGCAGGTATCAAAATAGAACCCAATGCGGCAACGTCCGCGACTGCTGAGCCTGATATCTCTGCGAAAATCATCGATACGCCAACGTTGACCATTGATAATCCGCCACGAACAAAACCAACAATCGCACTAACGAAGTTTATCAGTCTCAGCGAGATGCCGCCCGTGTTCATTAACGCGCCTGCGAAGACAAATAAAGGTATCGATAGCAGCGTAAATTTAGAGCCGCCTTCGAACATCGCTAGGGCGCCATTATATATGGCATCAATACCCGATGTAGCCACCATGCCTACTAGCGCTACCGCACCAATCGCAACAGCAATAGGGACATTAATCATGACCAACGCAATTAAACAGGCCAGTACAATTAGTGCACTCATTTTACCACCTCCATCACTTCTGCCATATCTTTCTTGGCATCACGAATTGCATCTTGAATTTCTTCTTCCTCTTGCGTCGAACCTTTGCAAACCATTTCCCATGCTTTCGGAAAAGAGCAAAGTTGCGCCACCACAAAAAGAACAGCACCGATTGGCAAAGCAGATTGCGCGAATGATAAGGTAATAAACTCCAAGCTAGTCAGCGTCTCATCACCAAAAATTTCTAAAAGGTAGTAACTTGCCCACGCCATCACCACAAAGAAGGCAATGACAATAAATTCACTTAGTAAGAAGACCAGCTTTCTTACCCCTAACGATAAGCTTGCAACGAGTCCGCCAAACCCCATGTGGGAGCGTTTTAGCGCACAAAGTGCCGAGCCATAGAATGTTAACCAGGCCAATAAAATCGCCGACACTTCGTCATACCAGTACAAAGACGCACCGCTAAAACGAGAAAAAACAGCAACAATGATGATTGCACTTAGAGACAGCAATATCGTTAATGAAATAGCGATAAGCACTTTTTCTAGTACATTTGAAATGGTATTTATGCCAGCTAGAAAAGACATCATAATCCCTCGTAAAAACACCTGAGAAAGCCATGACCTCGTCGGCCATGGCAATATCGTTACTTAGCGCTTGCCATGGCTTTCGTTAACATGGCAGAACCGTTATTTACATTTTCAACAAAGTCATCGTAAATCGGTTGACTGGCATTAACGAAAGCATCGCGATTAGCCACATTTAACTTCATTCCACCTGCGACCAATTTGTCTTTTAACTCACCTTCCAATCGAGCCGCTTCCTTGTAGCCCCACTGCTGAGCTTCTACTGCCGAAGCTTCTAGAATGTCTTGGACTTCTGAAGGGAATTTTTTGTAGTGACGAGCGCCAGCCGTTAAGTAAGCAGGGGTATACACGTGGTTAGTGACACTCACGTAGCCTTGTACTTCGTGTAGCTTAGCCGCATAAATATTGGTATATGGGTTTTCCTGCCCGTCAATAACTCCCGTTTGCAAACCAATGAAAACTTCGCTGAAGCTCATTGGCGTTGGGTTTGCTCCCCAGTTTTTAAACATTTTTACGCGCCAAGAACTATTAGGTGTGCGAATCTTAAGACCTTCTAAGTCTGCAGGGGTATTAATTGGACGTTGTGCATTGGTGATATTACGGAAACCATTTTCCCAAAAACCTATCACTTTGTAGCCTTTTTTCTCTGCTGCAGGTGCGATATACGGCCAAAATACATCCTGTTCAATTTTTGCCACATGTTCACGATCGGATACGAGGAAAGGTAACTCAAACAACGCCATTTCAGGGACATGAGTTGGCAGTGTTGACGTCAATAATGCAAGATCAATGGTGCCCAATTTTAGCTTTTGTTGGACATCTTTATCTTTTCCTAATTGAGCCGCACCGAAGAACTTTAGGTTGTAATCAAGACCAGATTTCTTGAATTGCTCGTTAGCATAATCCGCAAAATGCTGCGTAGTGTTGTATTGCAACGAACCGAGTTGTGCACTAGTCGCGACTTTAAGATCTTTTGCTGCTACGGCAGATGACATCATTACTGCAATTGCGATACTGGTATAAGTTAGCGTTTTATTTTTCATGTTAAATTTCCACGTTATTCCATTAATCAGATGGTTGGTTTGTCTCTTTCGCTATGAAATGAACTCTTTTTCGATCTCCTTAATTCGATTAACTTTGGGGGTTGACGGCCCATCAACAAACTCTGATGCAAGCCAAGTATCTAATATTGATTTCGCAAGCTCAGAGCCAATAACTCGCGCACCCATCGTGATGATTTGTGCGTCATTACTTTTTCTTGCCCTTTCAGCTGAGAATGTGTCGTGACAAAGTGCTGCTCTAATACCAGGAACTTTATTCGCCACTATTGAGACGCCGATTCCGGTACCACATAAAATGATCCCTCTTTGGTGTTTACCCTCACTCACAGCCACACTGACAGCCTTTGCAATATCGGGATAAAGCGCCTCACTATCGGAATCGACACCATAATCTGCGACTTCTATACCCTTCTTGAGCATGTGCGCCTTAAGACATTCTTTCAGCTCAATGGCAGCATCATCACATCCAATCGCTATCATTCCTTACTCCTACCATGTACATATGACCAAACAAGTTACAAATGATAATGCACTTATCACCTTAACAATTACATGCGTTTCTATATCAAACGAGATACAAATCACTCTTTGATTACATTTTGGCAACATTAATGTGATCAAACCACAACCTCACATGACAAAAACAAGGTAGCGAGGTTTTAACCAATTCTTATCTGAAAAAGACAATAAAAAACACAATAACAATTAAAATCAATATGTTAGATGCACTTCAAGGCTTTATAAAATAGAGCTTAAACTCTATTTTATAAAGCGTTTCACATTAGTGTTTCATTTTTATTTCAATGCAGAAATAAAAAGCGCCATTCGTAAATGAGAGCACTGCAACAGTCACGTAGGTGTACATATGATATTTATAGTGAACAGATGAACAACCCAATCACTATGGAACTTTTATGAATACCGATATCGCTTTAACATTTGTCCAAGTTACTGAAGGTGCCGCGCTAGCGGGTTATCAATGGCTAGGATGTGGTAACAAGGAAAATGCAGACCAAGCAGCAGTAGAGGCGATGCGCCTATTACTAAGCAATGCAGCAATCAATGGAAAAATCGTCATAGGTGAAGGAGAGATTGATGACGCTCCTATGCTCTTCATTGGCGAAGAACTTGGACAAGGTGGCCCCAATATAGATATAGCCGTTGATCCAATAGAAGGAACGCGAATGACAGCAATGGGGCAATCAAACGCCATCGCCGTGCTTGCGGCTAGCGAGCAAGGAAGTTTATTGCAAGCACCAGATATGTATATGGAAAAACTAGTAGTAGGACCGAAATCTCACGGGGCTATTGATTTGGACTTATCCTTGGAAGATAACTTAACTCGTATCGCCCAATCATTAAGTAAGCCTATAAATGAGTTAGTCATGGCGACTTTAGCCAAGCCTAGACACGACGGCGTTATTAAACAAGTGCAATCCCTGGGTGTGCGAGTGTACGCTTTTCCAGACGGCGATGTCGCCGCCTCTCTTCTCACTTGTATGCCGGAAAGTGATATTGATTTAATGTACTGTATTGGCGGCTCCCCAGAAGGCGTGATTACGGCAGCAGCCATGCAGGCCTTGGGTGGGGACATGCAAGCCAAACTACTCTTTCGCGATCAAGTTAAAGGCCAATCAACCGAAAATCAGTTGCACGCACAGATAGAGCAACAACGATGCGTAGAAATGCACGTTAAAGCTAATACCAAGCTCGAGCTAAACGATCTGGCCAGTTCAAAAAATGTTATATTTTCAGCAACGGGTATCACCAAAGGTGATTTACTAGAGGGAGTAAAAGCCGGAAGCCAAAACCTAACGACAGAAACACTATTGATTCATGGGCAAAGCCGTATAATCAGAAAAATTCGATCTACACATGATTTTTCATTACTTAATAGTGAATTACACGCCAAATCAGCCTAAATTGTCGCAAACTTAATTTGCGCCCAATAACGCGGTAAGGGAATATGGATTTATCAAATATTGAACAAACAGAAGAAAATAATCTACTCACTGAAATCGCTGTAGCGTATTACCAAGATGGAGCGACTCAAGAAGAAATTTCTAAACGGTTTGGGCAATCCAGAGTCACGATCGGACGGCTGCTAAAAAGAGCCCGAGACAAAGGGATTGTTGAAATAAAAGTTAAATACCATCCAGTATTTGGCGCTAAATTAGAAGAACAGTTAAAAGAACGATTCGGTCTAAAACGCGCGCTTATCGCCCTTGACCAGCCGACAGAAGACGAGCAACGTAGTTTACTCGCCGGCGTTGTCTCTACCTATCTCTCTTCCACCCTAAAAGATGGAATGGTCGTTTCAATAGGACAAGGGCGAAATGTCTCTTCCGTATCTGAGCATATTGGCATTGTGAATCCAAAAAAGTGTACGTTTGTATCGAGTATCGGTGGCATCCACCCAAGAGGAGGCATGCTAAACGCCGACCACATATCACGTCGCTTTGCTAAAACATTTGATGGAGTGAGTGAAACGCTCTACGCCCCAGCATTTATTAAAGACCCAAACCTACGCCAAGCGCTAATGGAAGATGAAACCGTTCAGCAAACATTGGATATCGCTAAGAAAGCAGATGTCGCGCTGGTGGGTATAGGTGATCTCAGCGAAAGCAGTTATATGGTGAACTTAGGGTGGTTTTCAGTTCAAGAAATGGTAGAAGCAAGGATTCAACAAGGCGTGGTAGGAGAAGTGGGGGGGTATGATTTTTATGATATCAAAGGGAGAGTTCAGGATACAAAAATGAGTAATCGAGTCGTTGGGCTTACCATCAGCGATTATCAAAAAATCCCACAAGTTATCGCCATCGCTTCGGAAGCTAGCAAACCATTAGCGATTGTTGGTGCACTACGAACCGGTGCCATAGACATTTTGGCGACCAGTGTAGCCAATGCTATAACGATATTGAATCTCGACGCTCAGCAATAACGCGTATCCATGATTTTATTTATAGAAAGGCAGCAAAGCGGTTGCCTTTCTATTATTAACTATTAGGTTAAACATATACATAAGATAATGAACAATCTGTCATTTTAGAAGATAAGTCTGAATCTACATGGCAAGAATAATGGGGTAATTGCCATATACAAAAAGTATTTTAGTGCAACGTTTCTAAAATTTATGATTCAGAGTTTAGCGAAAAGTAGAATGATATTGTATGACGTTAAGAGGATAGAGAAAAACGACCAATACATTCATTTAGACTGTTAGTAATACTTCCTTGCTGAGTTCTTTCGCAGTAGGAAAAGTCTATACCAACATTACCCATATTATCTTTCATCATAACATGGCGCGATAAAATATCGCCGTTAAGCTGGTGTATTAACACACTCCAAGAGAGTTGGTTTTTAAATAAAACAAAATTTACTGTCATTGATTACCTTTTTTTGTATTGCTATTGCTATTGCTATTATTTTTACAGTGTTGAAACCAAAAGCGCTTACGACCCATTGAACGAGACATAGAAGATCCTTAATATTATTTTGCAACGAAGATACCGTCACTCACATGAATGAGATATTTTAAGTTGCTGATTTTATGAAAATTATGGTGTTTATATTGATATTGCGAAGTGAATAAAACGTGTGACATGCGTGAAAGGCAGGTGTTGCGTATTTTCTGTGTTCGAAATTCCAGTATAGAGAGTAAAAGTAAATATTACCGCAAATGACCATCGGCCATTTGCGGTAACGTCGAAATTAGATAGCTACAACGTTAGCAGCTTGAAGACCTTTTTGGCCTTGCTCAACTTCGAAAGATACTTTTTGGCCTTCAGCAAGAGTTTTGAAACCCTCAGAAGCGATAGCACGGAAGTGTACGAATACGTCTGCGCCGCCGTTGTCTTGAGTTAGGAAGCCAAAACCTTTCTCTTCGTTAAACCATTTTACGATACCAGTTGTTTTAGTAGACATAATGTGTCCCTTATAAAGTTAAATTCATTAGAAAAATATCGCGATTTCGCGATGCGCTGAAAGCTTGAATTATTGAATGTGACGATGAAGCTAAGGGAACCGCTGAGGATAACAACTATTACGAAGAATTCTGAGGATTGCTTTACTTGATGTATCATTAATAACTCTGAACAACAGAGCGAGGTGGATAATACTAGAGTTCCGGAGGTTGTCAAGCGGTTTTATGAAAGATATTCAATAAATATTTTCGATACCTCTCTCTTTTACAATCGACAACTAACAGTGAGAAAAAAGGCGTAGCGCGATTAAAGCTAGCATGCGCGACGCCCTGCCAATTCCTTCTATAAGTCAGTCTCGCGTAAAGTATTGTCCGTTATGCCTGTTTCCATGCGTGACGTCTACGCAGCCATGCAAAAAGACCCATTGATAGCCAAGAAAATAACCCTATAGAGCCGACACCATCGGTATCTGGGCCTGCTGAATCCGTCCAAGCGGTGTTCAACACCGTTACGTCAAATAGCTCGCTCATCACTTCTGAATCCGAAACAGCAACCGAGTACACAAGGACAGACAACCTTAAAAATAAAATACTTCTGGTGTCTGTCCTTTTGCTTGCTCGCTTTGTGATCCGCACCAGAAGTTTTGGACACTGAGTTAAGTGAGTACAATCACTAACGAGGTGAACAATGACAACTAAGAAAACACGAATCAAACATGCTCCTGAATTTAAAGCCGAAGCACTTAAGCTAGCAGAGAAAGTCGGTGTCGCTGCTGCTGCACGACAGCTATCCTTATATGAATCTCAGATCTATGGATGGCGTAAAGCCATCAAAAAAGACGCGAAAATCAGCGATAGAGAAAGAGAACTCGCCACTGAAAATGCCAAGCTCAAACGATTATTGACAGAGCAAGCTGAAGAGCTAGATATCGTAAAAAAGGCAGCCACCTACTTCGCGAAAAATCTAAAGTTGATTGCTATGAGTTTATGCTCGAACACCTGATGCAATATAGGATTGTCCGTATGGCTAAGGCGTTGGGGGTTTCTCGAAGTGGGTTTTATTATTGGATTGATAATCGCCATAAAGTCACTCTACGCAACGAGTACCGTAAGCATCTTGATAGCAAAGTTCGAGAAGTCTTTGATGATAAAAAGGAACGCGACGGTGCAAGGCGTATTCAAAAAGAACTTGAGGCAAATGGTAATAAGCACGATGTAAAAACCATTGCCGCGAGCATGAAACGCCAGAGCTTAGTCGCGAAGGCCGCACACAAGTTCAAATGTACGACAGACAGTAAGCATAGGCTTCCTGTTGCCCCGAATTTACTTGAATAAGACTTTAATGCGTCAGCACCAAACCAAAAATGGACTGGAGATATCACCTATCTAGCAACAAGCGAAGGTTGGATTTATTTAGCCGTTATTATCGACCTGTACTCACGGCAAGTCGTTGGATGGTCAATGAATACCAGAATGACCGCAACTCTGGTTTGTGATGCTCTATCAATGGCATTGTTCCGCAGAGGTATGCCAGAAGAGGTGATTATCCACAGTGATAGAGGTAGCCAATATTGCTCAAAATACTACCGAGACTTAATCGCAGCTCATAATCTAAAACAAAGTATGAGTAGGAAAGGAAACTGCTGGGATAACGCCTGTGTTGAAAGCTTTTTCCACTCAATGAAAGTAGAAGCCGTCCAATACGAGCCGATAATGACTCGAGAAGAGATGCGCCAAGCGCTTTTTGAATACATTGAAGTTGATTATAATCGAACAAGAAGGCACAGTGCTCTTGGGTATGTAAGCCCAGTTAACTTTGAAAAACAATATGTCGCTTAATGCGGTGTCCAATCTGACTGGAGCAGATCAATTGGGAAATCGACACTGTATTAGGCAAGCACGGTACAGGGGCTATGGTGACTATTTTAGAGCGCAAAACACGATTTTACGTGGTAAAGAAAGTGCCATCCAAATCATCGGATGATGTCACCAAAGCAACCATAGAGTTACTCATGCCATACAAGGAGCATGTCCATACCATCACGGCAGATAACGGGAGAGAGTTTGCAGGTCATGAAACCATCGCAAAGGAGCTGGAGGCTGATGTGTACTTTGCCCACCCTTATAGTTCTTGGGAGCGTGGGGCTAATGAGAATGCTAACGGTCTTTTAAGGCAATATGTGAAGAAAGGAACCGACCTAACAACGGTAATGGACAGCGATATTGAATTCGCTTTATCGCGGATAAATTATCGACCGAAAAAGTGTTTAGGCTTCAAGCAGCCAGCGATTGTCTTTAAAGAAATGGCATTGGCTGCTTGATATTGGAGAGTGTCGCACTTCGCAGTTGAATTCGGGTTCTACTAAGCTTGGATTGTTTACACTAGGAATAATTGGAACACCTTTATCTAGGCAGTATTGAACGGTACGTGGGTTAAAACCTGGGCTTACAATAAAGTCAGCACCTACTTCGATTGAAGCCGTAACTTGTTCATTGGTCAGCACGGTACCAGAACCGATGAGCATCTCTGGAAACTCTTTACGCATCAAGCGAATTGCATCGATTGCACATTCCGTACGTAGAGTTAGCGCAAGGCATACCGTTATCAACTAAAACTCGGCCTAAAGGAATTACATCTTCCACTTTGTTTATTGTAATAACCGGGATCACTTTTAAATTTGCTAATTGTTCATTAAGAGTTGTCATAATAAATGTTCTTTTTCCATATAGGGCTTATATACAGTGATGGTTATAAGCCCTATTTATATATTTAAAGGGATAGGTTTGGCATTGCTTCATTTGGAATAATCGCGCCTTGGTATTGAATCACGGTTCCTGCAACACAGTGACCAGCAAAAGCGGCTTCACGAGGATCACCACCACATAATCGTTTTGCTATGAATCCCGCGCTAAAAGAGTCACCAGCAGCTGTAGTGTCGATAATAGAGGTCACTTTATTTGGAGACACATTAGAAATATTGCCTTCCTCAACAACCAAACAATCTTCGCCTCCGCGTTTTATGATGATCTCTTTCACGCCAGCTTCAGTCGTGCGTTTAATGCATTGTTCGATATCAATATCACCGTATAGATCTTGCTCATCATCTAAAGTAAGCAGGGCTGTATCAGTTAACTTAAGCATTTTTAGGTAATATGAGATAGCCTTGTTCTGGCTAGACCAAAGTCTAGGTCGATAGTTATTATCGAAGAAAACCTGTCCTCCTATAGCTTTAAATTGCTCTAAGAAGTGAAATAGAACGTTTCGACTGTTTTCACTTAAGATAGCAAGGGTAATACCACTTATATACACAGCATCAAACTTAAGCAGGTCGTTTGTTAGTTCAGATACGTTTTCTTGGTCAAAAAGGCAACGAGCCGCGGCGTCGTTTCTCCAATAGAAGAAGCTACGTTCACCACTGTTGTCAGTTTCTATAAAATATAAACCGGGCTGCTTATCACTCAAACGAGAAACGAGACTTGTGTCTATCCCTTCAGCTTCCCAAGCGGCTAACATATTTGAACTAAATGAATCTTCGCCTAAAGCTGTCACATAACTTGTTTTCACGTTGTGTTCTTGTGTTAGGCGGGATAAGTAAAGCGCGGTGTTTAATGTGTCGCCCCCGAATGCTTGTTTGAGCCCATCTTCTTTTGTTTGTAGCTCAACCATGCATTCGCCAATGACTGCGATATTATATGATTTCATGTACGTCCCTTTTTTGTTGACCTAGCTTGCTCGGTGTTTGTATTGATGAGAATAGAGAAAATGGCGCAAATTCAGCATGAAAAGCTCTATTCATTATAGTTTGGTCGGTTCTTATGCCTTGTTAATCGGTCATAAGAACGGACATTAAGGTTGTTGCTCCAATTACATAATTAATCCGAATGCACTTGGTAGAGTCATAGAAATTGCTGGCACATAAGTTACTAGCATTAAAATCATGAAGATTACTAGGAAGAAAGGGAGTAATGGTTTAACAATTGAATCAATACTGATACCACTCACTTTACAACCAGTGAAAAGGATAGGGCCTACAGGTGGGGTAATCGTACCTAAAGACAAGTTGAATACCATTAGGATACCAAATTGTACTGGGTGCATTCCCAACCCCATACATATAGGTAAGAATATTGGTGTGAAAATTAATACTGCTGGTGTTGGATCCATAAAGGTACCAATAAACAGAAGAACAATATTAATAATCAATAAGATCAAAATAGGGTTGTCGGTTAACGTTAAGAGACCGTCGGCAATCATTCCTGGGATCTGAGTGAAAGACATGACCCAAGACATAATTGAAGATGCACCAATCATAAATATAACGATTGATGTCATTTTAGCGGTGTTTAGAAAGATTGTCGGTAAGTCAATAACCTTAAGTTGACGGTAAGAAAACCCAAGGATCATTGCGTAGACAACAGCTATAGCAGAGGCTTCTGTTGCGGTAAATATTCCTCCAAGGATCCCACCAATAACGACAACGATAAGTGAAAGACTTGGTATCGCCTTAATCGAAACATCAATGCATTGTTTCAATGACATTCTATGTTGACCAATATAGCCAAGACGCTTCCCTGTGATGGCCGCAATGACCATTACGCCAAGACCCCAAAGAATACCGGGTAGGTAGCCCCCCATAAATAATGCAGAAACGGAAACAGATCCGGCAACCGTTGCATAAACGATTAACGCATTTGACGGTGGAATAAGCATGCCTGTAGGCGCTGATGCAATGTTCACCGCCGTGCTAAATTTAGGATCGTAGCCCTCTTTCTTTTGAATTGGAGTCATGATACCACCAACAGCAGCACACGATGCAACACCTGAACCACTTATTGAACCAAAAAGCATATTCGATACAACATTGGTTTGGGCTAATGGGGCGGGGAAAAAACCACTTATGATCTTAGAAAAATTTATCAACCGTATCGCAATACCGCCATTATTCATTATATTGCCGGCCAATATGAAGAATGGGATGGCCAGTAAAGCAAAGGAATCTAAGCCAACAAACATACGTTGTGCTGAAGTGGTTAATGCGCCTTGATAGGGCAAGATGCAAGTCATTGCGGCGAATGATGAAATACCAACGGCAATGGCAATTGGCGCTCCAATAATGAGAAGGACTAATACGCCCGTAAACATAACTATTGAAGCAGTTAATGCGAGATCCATTATGCGTCTCCTTCAGTTAGCGATGGGGGGCTGAATAGTTCAATAAATAAATTTATTACGTTAATTACGACGTAAAAAAGGATCAAGCCACCAGCAATGGGAATGACAGAATAAATGACACCCATTGGAATTTGTAAAGCTGAATCAATTTGCCACATTTGGCGTATTGCACTGCTATAGCCCCCAGTAAACATGACGGTAAAGGCAAAGATGGCAGTCACAGATTCAATGACAATCTCTACAAGTGTTCGGACTTTATGGCTTAGCTTGTCTTTTACAAAAGTGATCGCCATGTGCTCACGAAGTCCAAACACAAAAGCTGCACCAAGTAAAACTAACCAAATAAACAAATAGCGAGAAAGGACTTCACTTACGGCACTTGGGCTATTAAAAACATATCGTGCTATTACTTGGTAAGTAACTAAAGCTGTCATGATTCCAACGATGGAAATGAGTAACCATGAGAGTATTCGATCAACCCACGATCGTATCCAACTCAAAGCAGCAAAGAATTTGCCTTGCTTAAGGTTTGTCATTTTTACTTACTCCAAAATTAATAAAGGACAGAAGGCATTATTAGCCCACTATCCTTCGTGTGGTGATTATAGTAGTGCTGTAATGCGCGAGTAGATTGCTTTCTGTTCTGGTGTTTTAAGCAACTCTTCTTGGAGTGGTTTGCAGGCTTCTACAAACGGAGCGATGTCTACTTCGTTGAACTTAGCGCCAATATCCTCAGCGGCTTTTTTAGAAATACTAACTTGATCTTTCCAAAGCTCGAACTGAGTAGCTGTGCTTTCTTTGGCTAGTCTTTCAAATGAAGCTCGATCTTCTTTAGACATAGAATCTAAGAAGTAACTGCTTGCGACAACAAGGTCTGGAACCATAAGGTGTCGAGTTGCGGAGTAGTACCCTGCCACTTCGTATTGTTTAAGGTCGTAATAGGTAATTTCACTATTCTCAGCCCCGTCAAGCACTCCTTGTTGTATTGCAGAATAAACTTCTCCTTGTCCCATTGGTACGCCTTGACCACCCATGCAATTTAGTGTTTTGATCATAGTGTCTGATTGCATCACACGGATTTTCATCCCTTTCATGTCAGCAATATTGTTGACTGGGCCTTTTTTGCTATAGATAGAACGTGCACCACCGGTATATGCCGCGACAATTTCAAAGCCCATTCGAGACGTTTCTTTGAATAAGTCATCAAGCGCTCCTGAGGCAAATACTGCTTCCTGGTGATCATAACCGCTATAAACATAAGGAAGGCCAATAACAGTGAAATTACTGTTGTAGTTTTCCACTAGCGGGTTCGCAACCACAGCCATTTGGATAGCACCATTTTGAACAAGTTCTAGTGACGCTCGTTGATCACCTAAAAGTTCGTTTGGGTAAATCTCAAGGGTGTAGCGACCATCTGTAGCAGCTTCCAATTTCTCACCAAAATCATGCAAAGCACGATATTGAGGGTGCTGATCAGATTGGTTAAATGCAGCTTTAATCTCTGTTGCGGCATTTGCCATTGATGACAAGCCCATTGTTCCAATTAATGCGGCTGCAAGGGGTAGTATTTTAAATGTCTTCATTTTCGACTCCATTGAGTGTGTAGGGTACGTTTGTTATTCGTTGCTTGTAATTTGCTATTTGTTCAAAACAGCAGTTATTTAATAGCGTCCATGTCGACAAAATCCATATCATCAAAGGTTTGGTTTTCTCCAAGCATCCCCCAGATGAAGCTGTAATTTTGTGTTCCGCAACCAGAGTGTATTGACCAACTTGGGGACAAAATCATTTGATGATTTCTAAGCACAACATGGCGGGTTTCAGTTGGTTCACCCATAAAGTGGAATACAACCTGTTGTGGTTTTATATCAAAATAGAAATAAGCTTCCATTCGGCGCTCATGAGTATGTGCTGGCATGGTGTTCCAAACACTGCTTTCGCTCAAAGATGTAACGCCCATTGAAAGTTGACATGTTGGTAGAATATCTGGGTGCAGATATTGACGAATTACACGTTCATTGGCATTGGTAGAATCACCAAGTTGAATTAGATTTGTTTCTTCTCTTTTTACAACACGTGACGGGTAAGTGTGATGCGCAGGAGCGCTGATGCAATACAGTAGAGCAGGACAATCGGCATCTAAAGAACTGAACTCAAGCTCTTGTGTTCCCATGCCTAAGTACAGGCCATCTAAGTGATTAATTGTATAAGTGCCAGTAGCGGTTTTAACTTGCGCTCTACCGCCAACATTTACCACACCAAATTCACGGCGCTGCAGGAAATAATCCACACCAAATGTAGCTGAATCAATATGATCTTCAAGGGTAAGACTAGAAGTCGTGGGTGAAACCCCAAGCACTACAATACGGTCTATGTGGCTGTATACAGATACGATTTCATCTTCAATGAACATTGAGTCAGTTAGGTACTCTTCGCGCAAGCGTGAAGTGTCGTAGGATTTTGAGTCCTTAGGATTGCTATTGTAGTTAACTTTCATGAATGCTCTCTTGTTTGTTATCATTTAGTATTTAGTGAACCTTGGTATCCCAATGGGAAATACATTGCTAAAGTGAAGATACTGGGATTTTCACAATGGCTTTTCGAACAGGTATTGGCTTGTTGACTGCACATAAAGGACGATGTGCTTGGTTCGGGAAAAATACAGCAAAATCACCTTTCTTAAGTGTTACATACTGCTCACCAACTACGTCTGCAAAAAACATAACGTCATTCTCTAATGTGTCTGTTGCTTTTGCTTCATCAGTTATGTGGTTTGAATAGCCAATGGTTTCTTCGCCATCAATCATGATCTGAATGTCGATATACATTTTGTGTATTTCGGACTTGCGGATTTCCTTTGGTTCTGTTGTTGCTTCGGCAAGCATCACAAAAACTTCGTCATCAATCTCATGGCGGCCTAGTTGAATTTGATCGCTATTTGCAATCGCAATCGCTTGCGCTATCCATGATGGGAGCTTATTTGAAACATAGGGAATTAAATCAAGTTTGTTTACATTGCCAAATAGCATTGGGAACTCCGTTTAGTTTTGCTAGTCAAATTGATTAACCAATAAGGACTTTTATACACAATATTTTATACGGATGTAGTGACTTTAATCACAAACGATAGACCGATTTTGAATTGGTATGCTGTATTTTTTTATTTTCTTTAAGGTGATCACAGGTATGAAGGTGATTGATATAAATTTCTATATAAATGCATGAAAAATAATAATTTTTAATTTATACCTGGGTGGGTTAAGGTGATTTTGTCAGTTTAATTGCAATGATGTTTAGGTTTTATCAGTATACATCTAAGATATACATAAACCTATAATAGGTATGTATTAACAAATTGGTCAACCATAAACTTTGGTTTGGTTTTCTGTGCTTAAGTCATTAATTTTTAATAATATTTGTTGATTCAGCATGCTAGATTACATGGTGATTTCATTACTTTTAACTACAGAAATCACTGAGCGTTGCTCTTAGCAACAAGTAAAGCGATAGTTTTTACTTTTTGATGATTTATTTTAGTGCTTTCAAGTTGAAATTATATTTGAAACTTATTAAACATATCATTACAAAGCTTTATTTATCTTATTTTTATCCTTACAAATCAAATACTTGAAATCCCCTCTTGTTTCTTTGAATGATTTAACTAGATCTTTATCATATTTTTGTAAACCAGATATGCAAATTGGTTGATGTATTTTAGCGGTGTTCCTATACTGACTCCAGACTTAATAACGGAACAGTACACCTCAGGTACAAATTCGTCGGGCGTCAATAACGAATCTAAGGGGAGAAGCAGATGTTGGAAAAGATACTTAAAGGTAGTTTTAATGAGGCCACAACTTACGATCGTGCTGAACTAAATAGCAAGATTGTACATATTGGATTTGGTGCATTTCATCGAGGTCATCAAGCTGTCTACAACGACATCACAAATCAGCTATCTGATGAGAAGTGGGGGATTAGTGAAATAAACATGTTTGGCGCCTCAGACCTTATGACTAGTTTGCAGCAACAAAATAACTTATTCACTGTTGTTGAAACATCGAAGGCGGCGGTCAATACACGCTTGGTTCGGACTATTGTTGACTCTATTCATACGCCGAGTACTGGTATTGATAAAGCAATCGAGAAATTAGTAGAACCGCAAGTTGCTATCGTTTCTATGACTATCACAGAGAAAGGATATTGTGCAGATCCTCAGTCTAGAACCATTGATTTAACAAATAACCTTATTAAGCATGACCTAGAAAATGCAACGTCACCTCAATCTGCTATTGGACTTATAACCGAAGCATTACGAATTCGTAGAGATAAGGGGTTACAACCTTTTAGTATCATGTCATGTGACAACATCCCTGAGAATGGGGCATTAACAAAAGGCGTCATTGTTGAGTTTGCCCGTCAATTAGATGATCAGCTAGGAGCATGGATTGAATCTAATGTTACATTCCCAAGCACAATGGTAGACCGTATTGTTCCAGCAATGACAGAAGAAGAATTTGACACCATTGAGCGCCATACAGGTTATAGAGACCCATGCGGTATTATCTGTGAAGACTTCCGTCAGTGGGTAATCGAAGATAATTTTGTAGCGGGTCGCCCTGAATGGGAAAAAGCGGGTGCAATGCTGGTCAATGATGTCCTTCCTTATGAAGAAATGAAACTTCGTATGCTCAATGGCTCTCATTCTTTCTTGGCCTATAACGGTTCCCTTGCAGGTTATGAATATATTTACCAGTGCATGGAGGATGGCGTATTCAAATCGGTGACTAAAAAATTAATGGTTGAGGAGCAAGGTCGCTCGTTAAACCCAGCACTCGAAATCGACTTAGAAGAGTATGCGCAACTGTTACTTGAGCGCTTTAGTAATCCAAATATAAAACATAAAACACATCAAATTGCGATGGACGGTTCGCAGAAGTTACCACAACGCGCATTGGATCCGTTCTTAACTCTTCAAGAGCGCGGTGTCGTTCCTAAAATTCAACCATTGATTATCGCAGGATGGATGCACTATCTACTGAATTCAGATGAATCAATGAGAGAGATTCACGATCCGCTCGCGCCAACATTCAAAGATATTATGACGTTAATAAACGACAAATCGAATATTGCAAACCGTTTCCTCGATATTGAAAGTGTATTTGGTAGCCACGGGAAAATGAATACGCAATTGATTGATGAAGTATTGAACGCCTTTAACAAGATCAACGATTTAGGCATTAAAAAAACAATCGAAAGCTTAGCTTAAAAGGACGAAAGAATGAAAACCCTAATTTGCCAAGAACCAAACAAAATGGAATATGTTGAAAGAGCAGTACCAAAAATTGAGTCAAATGAAGTTCTTTTAAAGATTAACGCTGTCGGTATATGTGGTACAGACATACATGCATTTGCTGGTAAACAAGCGTTCTTTAGTTACCCGAGAGTACTAGGTCATGAAATCAGTGGTACAGCTCAAGAAATGGGGAGCGAAGTAGCGACGATTGAGCCTGGTAAGCGTTACGCGGTTATCCCAGCGATTTCTTGCGGTGTTTGCCCTGCTTGTAAAGACAGAAAGCCGAATTGTTGTGACAGTATTTCTTTGTATGGTGTCCATCAGGATGGTGGCTTTTGTGAATACCTAGCCGTTCGCGATACTAACCTCATTGAACTCCCAGATGCGGTATCAAATACTCAAGGTGCGCTTATTGAATGCTTTGCTATTAGCGCTCACGCGGTTCGTCGGTCAGAGGTTAAGCCAAATGATTGTGTATTGGTTGTTGGCGCAGGCCCTATAGGCTTAGGTACTGCGGCGATAGCTAAAGCTGCTGGAGCAAATGTCATAGTTGCTGATATTGCAAAGGAGCGCTTGGATTGGGCTACAGATAAAGTTGGGGTAAAAACACTTAATGCATCTTCAGATAGATATCAACAAGATGTACATGAAGCTTTCGGCCAAGGTGCTGATATTGTCTTCGACGCGACTGGCTTTGATAAATCGATGTCAAACGCCGTAAACCTCATTCGCAATGGTGGGAAATTGGTATTTATAGGCTTCACCAAAGGTGAACTGTCGTTTCATAACACTACATTCCATATGAAAGAAACCACATTAATGAGTTCTCGCAATGCAATGAGAGAAGACTTTGAGCATGTGATTGAGTTGATGGCGTCTGGCGCAATTTCAGAAAATATTATGAAGAATAAAGAATATGACTTCCATTCGTTTGGTCTTACCTATGGCGAAGATGTATGTCAAAACAGAGATTTAGTCAAAGGCGTGATTACGTTTTAAGGATAAAGGTTATGATTAGAGTAAATGAAGCAGAACTAAAAGATCATGCAACAGCAAAACTTCTGGAAGCTGGCCTTGAACCAAGTGTTTGTGATGAAGTCGTCGATGTACTTCTACATGCAGAAAGAACAGGCGTACACTCTCATGGGTTGCTTAGAGTCGAGCATTACTGTCATCGACTTGCGATGGGTGGGATTAATAAAAATGCTCAATACAATGTAGAGCAAGTATCACCATCCCTTGCCATTTTCGATGCTGATGACGGAATGGGACATTCAGCGATGGTTGCGGCGACCAAGCATGCAATGAAACTGGCTAATGAAACCGGGCTTGGTTTTGTCTCTGTTAAAAATGGTTCACATTGTGGTGCACTATCGTACTTTATGGAACAAGTTACCAATGAAGGTATGATTGGTATTTCAATGACCCAAACAGATACTTGTGTTGCTCCTCATGGATCTGCAGAGCGTTTTTTAGGAACTAACCCTATTGCCTTTGGATTTCCAGTTAAAGATTCCCATCCGATGATTGTAGACATGGCTACAAGCGCAACAGCCTTTGGTAAACTTTTGGTGGCAAAAGAAACGGGACAACCAATTGGAGAGAACCTAGCGTTAGATGCCGAAGGGAATATGACGACAGATCCAAATAAGGTTGAGAACCTACTAACCTTTGGTGGTCACAAAGGGTCAGGGATTGCATTGGCTATTGATGCATTAACGGGTGGTCTTATGGGGGCACATATGAGTAATCATGTTGTTCGTATGTATGATGACTATGACAAGATGCGAAAACTGGCTAGTTTAGTGATTGTTGTTAATCCAGAAAAACTCGGTAATCCACTATTTGGTGCGATGATGCTGCAATTGGTAAGCGAGTTGAGAGCAACTAAGCCTATGCCAGGAAAAGAAAAGGTAATGGCACCTAATGACCCACAGCATGCTTACAAACTAGAAAGCGAGAAGTTGGGAATTAATATCGCTAAGTCTGTATACGAATATTTGATTAAATAGTCTTAAAGTTGCATGGTGAGTCAATATAAATAGAATTTGTGGCTCTACCATGCTCTTTGTTAAGTGACATTTATAAAACCAGGGATGTCATCACATACACTTATCAACGCAATTATATGAAATAACAGTCATTACCGTGGTTAGTGATTTATTGATTTTTATTAAAATAAAAGTGCAGATATGCTATCTTACCGAGATTGAAGTTGGTTAACCTATTAAAGAGGTGATATGACGGGCAGTAGGAACTCAAAGCGTCGCTATCATGAGGTGGGGTTACAAATAGAGGAGTTGCTAGTAACCGGCGTTTTTAAACCTGGAGAAAGGTTACCTTCTGAGCGGAACTTGAGTGAACAATTTGAGACCAGTAGAGCGACTATTCGTGAAGCTATCATTATGCTTGAGTTGAAAGACCTAGTGGATGTGAGGCAGGGTGCCGGCATATACTTTAAAGATATAGTTTCTTTAGATAATGATGAAAATTCTGATGGCGTATCAAATGAATTGAATCCACAGAATGTTGGAGTCTTTGAGCTGCTTCAGTCTCGAATGGTTCTTGAGACTAGCATTATTGAGTTTGCAGCCCGCAACATTAAGTTAAATGAACTTCGTGAGTTGAGAACAATAATCCAACAACAAGAAGAGTTCATCAATGATAATGTGAAGTTTGAAGAGCTTGACCGTAAGTTTCACCTTGCAATAGCCGAGTCTACTCAAAATAGAATGCTAATCGCAACGGCTTATAATTTATGGAATATAGTGCGAACAGATAGCCCTTTATGGAATAAGCTTAATATCAAGTATTTACATGATGAAGAGCTAAAGCGGAGTTGGTTAGATGAGCACAAAAAAATCTTCTATGCTCTGCAAATGAGGGATGAAAAACTCGCGAAGGAGACAATGCTAGCTCATTTGAAACATAGTAAGTCTGAGCTACTAAAGTTAGTAGATACAAAAGATGAATCGCTTCTTGAAGACGATGATATGTTTTTTGTAGAAGCGGAGTAGTATAAATAGCGCATACAACCTTTGAATTATTCAGGGGTTGTAACTGATACTGAGTAATCTGCAGCTAGCTATCATTATTAGCCTTGTAAGTTATTGTATGAAATTAGTTAATTCTGCTTCAAAAGCTTCAATGTAGCTCATTGTCAAATGTTGTTCTGCTCCAGTCAGACTGGACACCGCATTAAGCGACATATTGTTTTTCAAAGTTAACTGGGCTTACATACCCAAGAGCACTGTGCCTTCTTGTTCGATTATAATCAACTTCAGTGTATTCAAAAAGCGCTTGGCGCATCTCTTCTCGAGTCATTATCGGCTCGTATTGGACGGCTTCTACTTTCATTGAGTGGAAAAAGCTTTCAACACAGGCGTTATCCCAGCAGTTTCTTTTCCTACTCATACTTTGTTTTAGATTATGAGCTGCGATTAAGTCTCGGTAGTCTTTTGAGCAATATTGGTTACCTCTATCACTGTGGATAATCACCTCTTCTGGCATACCTCTGCGGAACAATGCCATTGATAGAGCATCACAAACCAGAGTTGCGGTCATTCTGGTATTCATTGACCATCCAACGACTTGCCGTGAGTACAGGCCGATAATAACGGCTAAATAAATCCAACCTTCGCTTGTTGCTAGATAGGTGATATCTCCAGTCCATTTTTGGTTTGGTGCTGACGCATTAAAGTCTTATTCAAGTAAGTGCGGGGCAACAGGAAGCCTATGCTTACTGTCTGTCGTACATTTGAACTTGTGTGCGGCCTTCGCGACTAAGCTCTGGCGTTTCATGCTCGCGGCAATGGTTTTTACATCGTGCTTATTACCATTTGCCTCAAGTTCTTTTTGAGTACGCCTTGCACCGTCGCGTTGAGTGGCTTTATGGCGATTATCAATCCAATAATAAAACCCACTTCGAGAAACCCCCAACACCTTAGCCATACGGACAATCCTATATTGCATCAGCTGTTCGAGCATAAACTCATAGCAATCAACTTTAGATTTTTCGCGAAGTAGGTGGCCTTTTTTACGATATCTAGCTCTTCAGCTTGCTCTGCCAATAATCGTTTGAGCTTGGCATTTTCAGTGGCGAGTTCTCTTTCTCTATCGCTGATTTTCGCGTCTTTTTTGACGGCTTTACGCCATCCATAGATCTGAGATTCATATAACGATAGCTGTCGTGCAGCAGCAGCGACACCGACTTTCTCAGCTAGCTTAAGTGCTTCGGCTTTAAATTCAGGAGCATGTTTGATTCGTGTTTTCTTAGTTGTCATTGTTCACCTCGTTAGTGATTGTACTCACTTAACTCAGTGTCCAAAACTTCTGGTGCGGATCACGAATGCTTTCACCTGAACTGCTGAACTCTCCGACTTTATTAAAAGGAACGTAATATTTTCCCTCCTTTCACCTCGTTTTCATCTAAACGCTTCTGGTCTTTCTTTTTGAGCGGCTTGTCTGCATCTGACATAAAAAAACCTCCGACTAAGCTAAACTTAGCAGGAGGTCAAAAAACGATCAATCTTTATTGTATATGATCAGACTTTATTGTAACTGATCAAACTTTATTGTCTGCCGACAACCACGTACCTAAACGCAAGATACTTACTCAACTGTCACCGCTTTCGCCAGGTTACGAGGTTGGTCTACATCGGTCCCTTTGATAAGGGCTACATGGTAAGACAGCAGCTGCATCGGCACCGTATAATAGATTGGTGCAATAATATCGTCGACGTGTGGCATCTGGATGATCTTCATATTTTCATCACCTTCAAAGCCTGCTTTTTCATCGGCGAAGACATAGAGCAAGCCACCACGAGCACGCACTTCTTCAATGTTCGATTTTAGCTTCTCTAACAAATCATTCGTTGGCGCGACCACGACCACTGGCATATCCGCGTCGATCAATGCTAAAGGACCATGTTTTAATTCACCCGCCGCATAAGCCTCAGCGTGAATGTATGAGATCTCTTTTAGCTTCAGAGACGCTTCCATGGCGATGGGGTAGTATTCACCACGACCAAGGAATAGCGTATGGTGTTTATCGGCAAAATCGGTAGCGAGTGCTTCAATTTCTTTATCAAACGCTAATGCTTTCTCTATATTTGCGGGCAATTCGTGCAGTGATTTAACAATTTCCGCTTCACGTTCTTCCGTCATACGGCCTTGGAGACGAGCAATAGACACCACCATCATTAGCATCGCGGCTAACTGTGTGGTGAACGCTTTTGTTGATGCTACGCCGATTTCTGTTCCCGCACGAGTCATAAAGGCAAAATCAGATTCGCGCACCAGTGAAGAACCCGCCACGTTACATACTGTCATCGCCGCCATGTAACCTTTCTCTTTTGCGAGACGCAATGCCGCCAATGTATCGGCCGTTTCACCAGATTGAGATAGCGTTACCAGTAAGCTATTTGGACGTACAACAAAATCACGATAACGGAACTCAGAAGCAATTTCGACATCACAACTCACACCAGCGATAGACTCAAACCAATAGCGCGCTGCCATTCCTGAATTGTACGATGTGCCGCAGGCAATAATTTGAACGTGTTGGACCTTATTAAGGATCTCAACAGCGTTGACACCAATGCTTTCCGTAACTACCGCTTTATCGGTAATACGCCCTTCCATTGTATTAATAAGCGCACGCGGTTGCTCGTAGATTTCTTTTTGCATGAAGTGACGATATTGACCTTTATCACCCGCATCATGCTCAGCGTTCGATTCCGTAATTTCACGCTCAACCGGTTGTCCATCGACATCCAGTACTTTTACCTCACGACGAGTAATCTCTGCCACATCACCTTCTTCAAGATACATGAAACGACGAGTCACACTCAGTAACGCCAGTTGATCAGAAGCCAAGAAGTTTTCACCAACCCCAAAGCCAATAACAATTGGGCTACCTGAACGCGCAGCAACAATGCGGCTTGGGTCTTTACGATCGACGACTACCGTGCCGTATGCACCATCCAGCTGAGCGGCGGTTTTTTGCAACGCTTCAACTAAGGTATCAGACGTGCGGCGCTCCCACTCAACAAGATGAGCAATAACCTCTGTATCGGTTTGAGAGTGGAACACATAGCCACGCTCTTGCAGCAGGCTACGCAGTTCTTCATGGTTTTCAATAATCCCATTATGCACAACGGCAATATCACCAGAGACGTGTGGATGCGCATTCGCTTCTGAAGGTTCACCATGGGTTGCCCAACGGGTATGAGCGATACCTGTCCCACCAATCACATCTTGTGCATTCACAGCATCAGCAAGCTCTTGTACTTTACCTAAACGACGAACACGTGTCAGTTCTGCGCTTTCATTGACCACAGCCACACCCGCTGAGTCATAGCCGCGATACTCGAGGCGACGAAGCCCTTCAACCAAAATTTCAGCGACATCACGTTGCGCTACCGCACCTACGATTCCACACATAGCATTTCTCCATTTATTTTTTTCCTCCTATGAACGCAAGCCAGTCATTATTTAGGAGGGTAAATTTGATTTAGGCGCAGATTACCTTTACACCGTTTGATTCTATTTGTTGTTTTTGTTGAAGTGATAAGCCGCTATCCGTCACTAAGACATCAATGGCATCCCACGCAAGCTCTAAATTAGGTATCTTTCGACCAATTTTTTCAGACTCAATCATGACTATGACTTCACGCGCGACTTCCGCCATAACATTACTTAGCCCGGTCAATTCATTAAACGTCGTGGTTCCACGAGTCAGGTCTACGCCATCAGCACCGATAAACAATTGATCAAAGTCATACGATCGTAGTACCGACTCGGCCACTTTGCCTTGAAATGAATCAGAATGACTGTCCCATGTTCCCCCGGTCATCAGTAGTGTCGATTCATTTTCTAATTCATTGACGGCATTGGCTAACGCCAGCGAGTTCGTCATAATAACGAGCCCCTTTTTACTCCCTAAACACGACACCAATGCACCTGTCGTACTGCCGCAATCAATCACGATTCGGTTGTGATCTCTAATTAAGTCAACGGCAGCTTTGGCAATGCCTTCTTTATCCGCGATATCTTCAATAGAATGGTTCAAAACTTCATCAACCGCTTCTTGTGGCAACGCCACTGCACCGCCATATCGCCTTAAGAGCTGACCATTATTCTCTAAAGAAGTCAGGTCCTTTCGAATCGTAACTTCTGAAGTATCAAACAGCGCAGACAGTTCTTCCACACTGACTTGTCCTTTCTCTTTCACCAGCTGGGCAATTGAATGACGCCTTACTTGAGTATTTCGCTTTCGCATTAGTTTCACTTCAAAACTTATTAACTGCATTAATTATTTCACAACGGAAGATAATTGGCAAACCAAGATAGCAGCAAACCGCTGACCATCCTTCAAAGTCTCATTTTTATTACAGATTACCGATTATGCCTCAGTTACGAAACGAAACATAGCAAGCCTATTCACTGTCAATGAGCCGGGTGCAAAAGAGTGAGTCGTACTAAGGGAATAAGATTAAGAAGCAAGCACCTAATGCTTAATGAAGCCAACGGGGCATGAAGGAATGGGTGGAGTTAGAGGGGTTTCTAATCACAGTAAGGAAGCAACAAGAGCAAAAAAGAAGGACGCCAGTACGCGGTAAAATGCTCGAATTATTGGCAAAATAATGGCGGTTAAGATAAACCGCCATTGAGTGTTAACAATTAGATATGGGTAAAAGCGTTGTTTAAAGAGCCGTGACTATAATAGAGGGTTATCCCGACACAGTGTGCTCACCAACTCAGTAATGGCGAGGATTAGCGTTGACTTGACTCGTTGATAATGGCGTTCTAGATACATTTTCAACATAACAGGATCTAATCCTTCCGCCATGCTGGCGTCGTATTCAATCGGCATCATTTTCTGAATTGCAGTGACTTTATTTAGTTCAAAAATAACGTCAACTTCAGTGAAGTTGACGTTATTTTCCTGAAGCTTAGTCCACTCTCGAAGAGTCACAAAGATATCAATGTCATCGTAGACTTCTTTTGAAATAACGCCCAACCCTAGCAACAATTTAGCTCGAACTAAAATATCACCTAATGGCCCATCTCCGCTCAATAGTGGATCTACCACATACTTCACAGCGTAGTCATCTTTATGAAAAATAGTATTGATTAGCGCATCAAGGGTGTCATCTATTGCATCGTAAGCCGCCATTAGACACTCACTCGCATCTTTCGCTTCAGACAACGCTTCTAATAGTTCAGTTTCGTTAGGTGGATGTAACGGCATAAGTTCTCTTAAAACGAACGGTGCCACAGAAGTGGCACTCGTTACTTGCATCATTTAAGCGCGAGATACGCTTGGTGAGCAAGTGTAACAACTTCTGCGTCAACATTCAGCTCTGAATAATGGGATAATGTCTTATCAAACCCCTGTTCGGCGAACATTGCTTGTAATTCTACCGCCTGAGGATCGTCGTCGTTGTGATAAAGAAACGCAGCGGCGATACCTTTTAGCAAGTGACTATTCGGCAAATTGTATTCTAATGTTCCGTTCAACGGTTTAATTAAACGATCTTGTGGGCTCAGTTTACGAATAGGCTGACGCCCTACACGGTCAACTTCATCACGTAAATATGGATTAGCGAAACGGCCAAGGATTTTTTGGATGTACGCGGCATGCGCTTCTTTATCAAATCCATATCGACGAATCAGAACTTCACCACTCTCTTGCATTGCCGCGGTTACATCAGCGAGAATAGCAGCATCTTCAATCGATTCTTTAATCGTTTCATGCCCCGCAAGTACACCAAGATACGCGGTAATTAGATGCCCGGTATTGAGGGTAAACAATTTACGCTCAACAAATGCCATTAAATTATCAGTACACTCCATTCCCTTTATCGATGGAATTTCACCAACAAACTGAGTTTGATCGACAATCCATTCACTAAACGTTTCCACAGTTACAGCGAGTGGATCTGTTTCACCCGCTTCCGCCGGTGGGACAATACGATCAACGGCAGAATCTACAAAACCAATATGCTGAGAAGCAAATTGCTGCGCCTGCGTCGAAAGATGTTCAAATACCATGTCTTTCAGCTGGCTCGTACCACGCACCATATTTTCACACGCGATGATATTAAGCGGCGAAGTATTTCCCACAGCAAGTCGCTTTTCAATACCGTGTGCCAGAGACTTGGAGATGATCTTCAGTACCGTCGGGCCGACAGCGGTGGTAACCATATCAACGTCAGCAATCAGATCAATCACATCACTGCTGGTTGAATTAATCGCCGTGACGTTGGTTACTGTCTCAACGACGCAGTCTTCACCAACAATTTTCACAGGAAAAGATTGACGCTCTATCAGGGCATTCACCACTGTTTCATTTACATCTGCAAACGTGACGTGGATACCTGCGTCAGCAAGAAGTTTGCCAATGAAACCACGACCGATATTACCTGCGCCAAAATGGAGAGCTTTCATAAGATATTTCCTAAATAAATACGAATAAAAAGAAAAAGAAAAAATCAAAATGAGACCAACACGGGGGTGTTGGTCTCTTTCACTTAGGAGCGATACATAGCCCTATTTACCGTTCAAAATACGAAGTACATCAGAGACGTCAGTCGTTGACTTCAACAACTCTACAGCTTCTTCATCATCCAAAGAGTTAGTGATAGCGGTAATGACTTGGATGTGTTCGTCCCCCTGAGCAGCAATACCTATAACCATCTTAGCGACGTCATCTTCATCTTCACCCCATTGAACACCTTTAGGGAATTGGCAAAATACGATGCCCGTTTGCTTCACAAACTGTTTTGCTTCAATCGTGCCATGAGGGACAGCAATAGACTCGCCTAAGTAAGTTGACACCAATTCTTCACGAGCTAGCATTCCAGCAACGTATTGTGGTTCAACATAACCAAGCTTCACGAGTTGCTCACCAGCAAACTTGATAACCTCTTCTTTGGACTTAAGTTCCATGCCTAAGAAGATATTTTCATTTGAAAGCTTTAGCGTTCCATTATTGCTAGAGCTTGTGTTTACTGGCGCTTCAGACTTTTTTGCTTGTTGCGCCGCACTAAGGTCACTCACTAGACCATCGTACAAAGCACTATCTAAGAAGTTATTCAGAGAAATATGATGCGCGGTGTCTGCATGAGTGCGGGCACGGTCTGTTAAGTCTTTGTGTGTAATGACAATGTCTGCGTCTTGAGGCAAGTTATTGATTGCTAGATTTGTCACTGAGATATCAAGGTTCGCCGCATCAACTTTCTTACGTAGCAAACTTGCACCCATAGCACTTGAACCCATACCTGCATCACACGCGACGATAATTTTTCGTACTTCTGCTAGATTCAGTTCTGCACTTGCTTGACCTTTTGATGCAGCCTTCATGCCTTGCATTTGGCTTGCTGCTTTCTCTAAAGAATCTTCTTCATTTTCATTTTTAGCTTGTGTCTTCATCAGAAGCGCAGCAACTAAGAATGACACCACCGTTGAAGCAATAACCGATAGAATTACACCAATGAACGACGCTTTTGGTGTCATCAGTAGAATCGCAAAAATTGAACCTGGAGACGCAGGAGAAACTAAACCTGCATTAAACATTGTCAGTGTAAATACACCCGTCATACCCCCTGCGATCACCGCAAGAATAAGACGTGGATTCATCAATACGTACGGGAAGTAAATCTCATGGATACCACCAAAAAAGTGGATAATAGCGGCGCCCGGTGCCGATTCTTTTGCATTGCCTTTACCAAAGAACATATAAGCAAGTAGAAGACCAAGACCTGGACCTGGGTTTGCTTCAATAAGGAAGAAGATGGATTGCCCCGTTTCTTCTGCTTGCTGAATGCCCAGTGGAGAGAATATGCCATGGTTAATCGCGTTATTTAGGAACAGGATTTTCGCAGGTTCTACAAAAATTGACGTCAGTGGCAACAAACCTGCGTTAACGAGGAAGTTTACGCCGCCAGCTAGACCCGTTGACAGCATTTTTACTGCTGGACCAATAACGATAAAGGCAAGAATAGCGCAGATCATACCAATGATACCTGCCGAGAAGTTGTTCACCAACATCTCAAAACCGCTCTTAACTTTACCGTCTACTGCTTCATCAAATTTCTTGATTGCAACGCCGCCTAAAGGACCAACAATCATCGCTCCCATAAACATCGGTATGTCAGTACCAACGATAACACCCATCGTGGTAATTGCACCCACAACAGCACCACGGTCGCCCGCTACCATTTTACCACCGGTATAACCGATCAGTAGCGGCAGCATGTAAGTAATCATCGGACCCACCATTGAGCTCAACGTCTCGTTTGGAATCCAACCAGTAGGAATAAATAGAGCCGTAATCAAACCCCAAGCGATGAATGCGCCAATGTTTGGCATCACCATATTGGATAGGAAACGACCAAAGTTTTGCACTTTGATTTTCGCTTCAGGAGATAACATAAGGGTGTCCTCGTTATTGTATTATTCGTTGAACAATGTCGTTATTGACAAAAATGTGTCTTGCAAAAGTCCATATAAAAGTAACACAAGATTTCAAAAAATGACCACCACCCGACATTTTGTGACGCAGCTCAATAAGATTAGCTCACAAGAAATGACTTATGGTGATTAATATCACATCTTTTACCTGTCCATAAATTACAAGCCATACCAAGTGATAATAACTATCAATAACAAGTGATATTGATCACACTACCCATACGTACCACTATAAAATAATTAGTGATAGAGATCACACTTGAGGAAAGTTACGACTCATCAAGCGTAATAACGGCACACCAATGGCGACAGAAGTGAGTAATAATCAGCCTATTTACGCCATTAATGAAATTTAATTACCAAAATGAAATTAAATCTCACATGATTTCACTGATGTTTATCATGTCCTGATATTGGCGATCGTGATGAATGAAACGAGAGCTTAGAAAGCATGACCAAAGAGATATAGGGAGGGTATCAGGGTAATAATTGGTCGGATTTGAGACTAGAAATGCCCAAAGCGTAAAAAGCCCCCTCGGGCTCGAATCGAGGGGGCTGGCTTTATCGCGGTATGCTCATTGAGTTAAAATAGCATACCGCTTATTGGAACTCAGGGTGTAAGGAAAGCTACTTTGTCACTTCTTGAATGATCGCTTCAAGCCTATCAAGACCCTCCGCTAATACCTCAGATTCAATCGTCAATGGTGGCAACAAACGAATCACATTCGCTTTTACGCCACAAGACAACAAGATCAATCCATTTTCTTGCGCCTTACTGATTACAGCTTTCGTAATATCTTGACCTGGTAGCCCAGTCGAGGGGTCGGTAAACTCAATCGCCATCATCGCGCCGATAGTGCGAACCTCACCAATTGCTGGCACGGTTTCTTTCAGCTTATTAATGCGCGCATTCACTACCTCACCAATGCCCTGCGCTTTCGCACAAAGCTGCTCTTCTTCAACAATTTTAAGCACTTCTAACCCAGCAACACAGCCAAGCGGGGAACCGGCGTAAGTACCACCCAGACCGCCCGGTAATGCCGAGTCCATGACATGCGCTTTACCCACTACGGCAGAAATTGGGAAACCACCCGCAATGCCTTTCGCCATTGTCATCATGTCAGGTTCAATACCTAGGTATTCTGTTGCGAACATTTTACCAGTACGCGCAAAACCGGTTTGAATTTCATCGGCAATGAGCATGATACCGTGGTCATCACACAATTGACGTAATGCCTGAGCAAACTCTGGCGGTGCTTGATAAAACCCACCTTCGCCCTGTACTGGCTCAAAAATGATGGCCGCGACTCGGCTTGGTTCAATATCGCAAGCAAAGAGATCGTGGATTGCCTGCAGACTTTGCTCCGTTGATATGCCGTGATAGGCATTTGGGTAAGGTGCGTGGAAAATTTCGTTAGGAAACGGTCCAAAGCCTGCTTTGTAAGGCGCAACTTTACCCGTTAATCCCATCGTCATATTGGTACGACCGTGGAATCCGCCTTTAAAGGCAATAACACCACTACGACCCGTATGTGCGCGAGCCACTTTGACGGCGTTTTCTACCGCTTCAGCACCGGTTGTTAGGAATATCGCTTTCTTCGGTGTATCGCCAGGGGCGATGTCGGTCAGCTTTTCTGCAAGCTCTACAAACGATTCGTAAGGCGTAACCATGGCACAAGTATGCGAGAAATTATCGATCTGCGCTTTCACGGCTTCTGAAATACGTTTATTAGAATGACCTGTATTCGTCACGGCAATGCCTGCCGCAAAGTCGATGTATTTGTTGCCATCAACATCCCAAACAAAGGCATTGTCTGCTTTCTCAACGTAAAGGGGATAGAGGGCGCCCATACCCTGAGCAATCACTTGGCTTCTTCTTTGGTGTAGTTGTTGATTTTTCATTGTTCATTCCTTCTTAGTTGCCACCAAAACATAGGTATTTGACGTCCATATATTCGTCTATCCCTTGTCTTGCGCCTTCACGTCCGATACCCGATTGTTTCACGCCACCAAACGGCGCGACTTCTGTTGATATAATGCCTTCATTAATGCCTACCATGCCGTACTCTAGTGCTTCTGCTACCTTCCATACACGGTGGATATTTTGGCTATAGAAATACGACGCCAAGCCGTAAATCGTATCGTTAGCCATTTCAATCAGCTCTTCGTCAGTTTCAAAACGCACCACCGGCGCGACAGGGCCGAAAATTTCTTCTTGAATGATGTCCATATTGTGCGTCACATCTTTCAAAATAACGGGCTGCATAAAGAGCCCATCCAACGTCTTAATTTCTGTTGTCGGTGTTGCGCCTTGCTCAATTGCGCGATCAATTAGCGCTTGAATACCTTTCTTTGCTGACTCGTTAATGACGGGACCGATATTGACCCCTTCATCCAAACCATTGCCGATTTTAAGCTGTTGAACGGCGGCATCAAATTTAGTCACAAACTCATCGTATACGGCGTCGTGTACGTAAAAACGGTTAGCACAAACACACGTCTGTCCTGCGTTTCTAAATTTTGATGCCATTGCGCCTTGAACCGCAGCGTCGATGTCCGCATCCTCGAACACGATAAAGGGTGCATTACCACCCAGCTCCATTGAGGTGCGTTTAATGTCTTTGGCGCTTTGCGCCATCAATACGCTACCCACTTGAGTCGAGCCAGTGAAAGACAATTTCCTAATAAGAGGATGGGATGTGAAGATTGCACCTATCTTACGAGAACTTTCACCTAGAACGACCTGCAATGCATCACGAGGGATGCCCGCTTGATAAGCCAGTTCAACAACGGCAAATGCCGACAACGGCGTCGAGTCTGACGGCTTAACAATAAAACTACAGCCTGCCGCAAGTGCTGGGCCAGCTTTTCGGGTAATCATGGCAATAGGAAAATTCCAAGGGGTAATCGCACATGCTACGCCAATAGGCTGCTTGATGGTCACCAAACGCTTATCCGACGTTGGGCCTGGAATGGATTCACCGTACGTGCGTTTCGCTTCCTCAGCAAACCATTCAATAAAACTGGCACCATAAAGCACTTCACCCGCCGCTTCCGCTAATGGCTTACCTTGTTCTAGCGTCATAATACGCGCTAGATCATCTTTGTTCTCAAGAAGCAATTGATACCAACGATTAAGCATGCCAGCACGAGTTTTGGCTGGCAATTTCGCCCACTCTTTTTGCGCCACATGGGCGCGTTCAATGCTGTCCATTAATGCCGCTTCATTCGACACGGGTGCTTGACCTACCTGCTCACCTGTTGCCGGATTTGTCACGGTGACCGTCTGCTCAGCCGCAGAAGTCATAAAAGAGAGTAAGCTTTTATTCTGTATTTGCTGCATGGTGATTTACCTTCTTTTTGTCTTCCTTAGGCCATACGCTTTGTTCGGAAAACACCTAAATTATTAAGCAGGGATCTGCTGTGTTATACAGTGGATATTGCCACCACCCAGTAATACTTCTCTGGTTGGGATACCCACGATGTCAAAACCGGGTAGTGCTTGTTCTAATATTTCGATTGCCACGCGATCAAATTGTTCATCAAGCAATGGAAGAAATACGTGGTCATTGACCATGAGAAAGTTCGCGTACGAGGCACTTAAGCGTTCGCCTTCTTGACGCACCATACCGTCACTTGATTCGATCCCTTCCGCTTCTTCTTGTGTGTAGTACAAGGGACCTGGAACAGGGATCTTAATGACCTCAATCGTTCTGCCTTTCGCATCTCTTTGGCTGGCTAGTGCAGCATAAGCTTCACGAGAGAGTTTAAATTGTGGATCAAAGGGGTCATCTGTCCAACTCAGTACCACCTTAGCTGGTCCAATAACATGAATCAGGTTATCAACATGACCGTCGGTTTCATCGTTATAAAGCCCTTTCGGTAACCAAACAATTTTCTCAGCACCCAAATACTCACACAAGTTGTGCTCGATTTCCGCACGCTCTAGCTGTGGATTACGACCTGGGCTAAGCAAGCACTCTTCCGTGGTATAGAGTGTGCCTTCTCCATCAGTATGAATGGAGCCCCCCTCTAACACGATCGGCGCTCGATAATGATCCATACCCGCAACGTCACACACCGACTCTGCCACTTGATCATCTGCACGCCAATCGTCATAAAGGCCGTTAAACTCACCACCCCACGCGTTGAACTTCCAACTCACGCCGCGGCGCTCACCTAATGCATTCACAACAACCGTTGGTCCAATATCACGCATCCAAGAGTCGTTATAATCCATTTCCACCAGCTTAATTGAGCTATGCAGTAAAGTGCGAGCGCGTTCATAATGCCCAGATGCCACGGCTACTGTCACCTGTACTACATCAGCAATGGCGTTCGCGACATTAGCAAATGTCTGTTGAGCAGGAATGGCATCATTGCGCCAATTATCTTTTCGCTCGGGCCACGCTAGCCACACTTCTCTCACTGGCTCAAACTCTGCTGGAAAAGAAAACCCGTCTTGTTTAGGTGTTGTTGTGAGTCTCATTGTGACCTCGCTATATCGCCATGCTCATTACGTCTTGATATAAATCAGGACGACGATCGCGGAACAAGCCCCATGCATGACGAGCTTTTGTGGTCGCCTGAAGATCGATTTCCGCATAAACAATGGTCTCGCCTTCTCGTGGCGCTTCGGCCAGTTTTCCACCCGTGTGGTCGGTAATAAACGATGACCCATAAAACGTCGTTTCAATGCCGTCATCCACTTCCACACCCACACGGTTGGCCGCAACAACAGGCACCAAGTTCGCAGCAGAGTGACCTTGCATCGTCCGCTGCCAGTGATCGCGAGAGTCAAGCGTCAAATCTTGTGGTTCAGAGCCAATCGCCGTTGGGTAGAAAATCGCTTCTGCCCCATTTAACGCAAGACTACGTGCCAATTCAGGAAACCATTGATCCCAACAAATACCCGCACCAAATGTACCAAATTTGGTTTTCCAAACCTTAAAGCCAGTATCACCCGGGCTGAAGTAGTATTTTTCGCTATAACCAGGACCATCTGGGATGTGTGATTTGCGATAGTTTTCCAAAATCGTGCCATCAGCGTCAATCATGACAAGTGAGTTAAAAAACGTATTACCTGCCTTCTCAAAATAGCTCACCGGAATCACAACGTTTAGCTCTTTTGCCAGTTCACTCATGGTATGAATCAAAGGGCTGGTATCAAACTCTTCCGCCAGTTCAAAATATTTCGATTCTTGCTTCTTGCAAAAATAAGGGGCAGCGAACAACTCTTGGGGAACAACCACATTCGCGCCGTTTGCCGCCGCTTCACGGATAGCGCCTTTGATTTTGGTCATATTGGCATCAAGGTCCCACGTTTTGGACAATTGAAGCGCGGCGAATTTAACTACTCTACTCATGAGATCTTCCTTTATCTTATCGTTGATTTTGGCTGATGAGCGCCCGTCATTGCAGGCGCTTCTTTTTTCTTGTTTCACGTTATTGAACGGTGACTATGGTTTTGCCATCATTCGTCGTTCATAGTGTTGAACTAATTTCGTTATTGCGTAATTAAATGGCTAATTTGTCTCGTAAGTTGTAGTACGCTGCGCCCATCGCCGTCATTGGAATGGCAAAATGACGTCCACCAGGAAAGGCGATATGAGTCAGTTGTGCAAACGCATCAAAACGCTCTGCATGGCCAGCTAAGGCTTCAGCCAGTAACTTGCCCGCTAGGTGTGTACACGTAACACCGTGACCACTGTATCCTTGTAGGTAATAGATATTGTCAGCGAAAGCACCAAATTGAGGCATACGCGAATACGTCAGTAGGAAGTTACCCGTCCACTTATAGTCAATACCAATCCCTTTCAATTGTGGGAAGATTTTCTCCATTTTCGGACGCAATAACGATTCAATATTTTCAGGGTCGCGAGCGCCATATACCACACCACCACCAAACAGCAGACGCTTATCCGCGCTCAATCGGAAGTAATCCAATAGATAGTTACAATCTTCAACGCAGTAATCTGACGGTAGAACTTGCTGCAATTGCGCGTCAGTTAATGGCTCGGTTGCCACTACTTGCGTACCACAAGGGATCGCTTTATTACTGATGTTTGGTGCCAAGCCACCTAAATAAGCATTGCCTGCTAACACCATGTACTTGGCTTTCACGCTACCGTGCTCGGTATGGGCAACTGGGTTAGCGCCTTTCTCTATTCGTGTTACCCCTGACTGTTCGAAAATTCGACCACCTAGCGCCGTCACTGCCGCGGCTTCACCTAACGCAAGTTTAAGTGGGTGGATATGTCCACCACTCATATCAAGTAGCGCACCTTTATAGGCTTTTGTGCCAACCGCCGTCTCTACTTCACCTGCATCTAACAAACTGAGTTGGTCGTTGCCATAGCGTTCCCAGTGCTTTTTATGTTCTTCTAAACCTTTCATTTGTTTAGCGTTTAGAGCGGTAAACATGCCGCCTTGCTTGAAGTCGCAATCAATATTGTGCTTATCAATTAAGCCGCGAATAATACTGCCGCCTTCAAAAATCATATCGCAGAGTGCTTTTGCTTGTTTTTCACCGTAGCGACTTTCAATTACGTCAACGTCACGGCTGTAGCTATTCACAATTTGTCCACCGTTACGACCCGATGCGCCAAAACCCACTTTTGCGTTTTCTAAAATAACAACCTTAAAGCCTTTCTCTGCTAAATGTAGCGCCGACGACAAACCTGAAAATCCAGCCCCAACGACACACACGTCGCACTCGATATTGTCTCGTAGTTGTGGGTACTCACTTACATTCAAGATTGAGTCCGCGTAGTATGAATCTGTATGTTTATTCATTATTCAATTCCTTGTTGTTGCCACGGCTTGTTTTATCCCGATAGGGCTAAGCATGACGGTACTAAGCGCTACTGGCCTAAGGTTGGAGACGTATCCACGTCGTTTTGGTTTCAGTAAACTTCTCAATGGCGTGGATCGATTTATCTCGTCCGTTTCCGCTCATTTTAAATCCACCGAATGGGACGGTCATATCGCCCTCGTTGTAGTTGTTCACCCATACAGAGCCTGCTTCTAGCTGCTTAGCAACACGGTGAACTCGATTTAGGTTATCACTCCAAAGTGCGGCACCCAGTCCGTATTTAGAGTCATTGGCAATTTGAATGGCTTCTTGCTCAGTTTTGAATGAAATCACACACAGTACTGGACCAAATATCTCTTCCTGTGCCACGCGCATTTTGTTATCAACTTGGTCGATAATGATTGGCTCCACAAAAGCACCAACACCTTCTACATCACCACCGCAACGCACAACAGCCCCTTCGTCTTGAGCCAGTGTTACGTAACCTAACACCTTTTCTTTGTGCTCACGATCGATCAGCGCGCCCATAGACGAAGACGGATCCATGGGATCTTTTGGCATAAAGCGTTGCGCTGCCGACATCACTTTATCAATAAATATCTCTTTAATGCTTTCATGGACTAGCAACCGAGTGGCTGCAACACACACTTCACCTTGGTTATAGAAACATCCCGCTGCCGTTTCTGCCGCCGCTTTGTCAAGGTCTTGATAATCTTCAAATACAATATTGGCGTTTTTGCCGCCCGCTTCTGCCCACACTCGCTTGAGGTTGGTTTCACCAGAGCTGATCATCAAATGCCCAGCAACACGAGTCGAGCCTGTAAAGGCAATACAATCAACATCATCATGTCTTGCTAGTGCTTCACCGGCTTCATGACCAAACCCGGTGACCACTTGGAATACGCCACTTGGGATCCCTGCTTCGTTGGCCAATTTCCCAAGGAAAATTGCACTCAGCGAAGACTTTTCGGAAGGCTTAAGAATGACACTGTTGCCTGCTGCTAACGCCGGACCGAGTTTCCAGCTTCCGAGCCAAAGTGGGAAGTTCCATGGCACGACCGCCGCCACGACACCAATGGCTTGATGGGAAACAAACGCATGGACATTTTTTTCAGTTGGAGCGACCTCACCGTACACTTTATCAATCGCTTCTGCGTACCAACGAATGGACTGGGCGGAGCCTGGAATGTCCGTCGACACACTGTGTGATATCGGCTTACCCGTATCCAGTGTCTCTAACATGGCTAACTCTTCTGTATTGGCATCAATGAGCGCGGCAAATCTCATTAGTACCGCTTTACGATGTGAAGGGGCACTCTGGCTCCATTCACCTTCGATAAACGCTTGCCTCGCGTACTTAACCGCAAGATCCACATCGCCAGATTGACAGCGAGGAATAGTCGCTATAATTTCATCTGTCGCTGGATTGACGACCTCTAGCGTTTCACCTTGTATTGCATCACGATACTCTCCATTTAAGAAAGCTCGCTGCTCTATCGCTAATGCGTCTTTAAATTCAATCCATTGCTCTTGCGTTTTCATACGCGCTCCTTGCTTACCTCAAGGCGCTAGAATGCTTTAGGCGTGTGGGCACTAATCATTCTGCATGCCTTATCGGAGTGGTTAGTAAATTTGTGAGGAATCGTGGTATCAATAACGTAAGACTCACCCGCTTTAATCAGATAAGTTTCGCCATCGTATTCCAGCTCAACTTCACCGTCTAAGACGGTGCCGACTTCCTCACCTTCATGTTTAATATTGGCCGAACCTGTTGTGCTATGTGGTGCATACTCTTCAATCAGGAATCCAATTTCTTGTTTATTACTGCCATTGCTGACTAACTTCATTGAAACTAACTTGCTGCCAATTTCAATCAATTCATCACTCTTCACCAGCACTTTTACTTTTTTGTCACTCTGCTGCTCTAATGTAAAAAACTCAGAAAGTGACAATGAAAATTCGTTCACTATTTTTTGCAACGAACTCACCGATGGACTGACTTTGCCATTCTCGATAGAAGAAATCGCACTGTGCGTTATACCTGCTCTTTCTGCCAATTCTCGTTGTGACCATCCACGCTCTTTTCTTAGGTGCGCAATATTTTTACCAATTTGCTGGTTGTCCATTATTCAGTCCTTAAATCAATCTGAAGCGGACATAATAAATTCTTTAAATAAAATTTGTGAGAAATGATTGGTTTTTGCTTGCCATTCTGGGTGCCACTGCACGCCTACGAAGTATTTCTGCCCAGGTAAACTAAATGCTTCGACGAGACCATCTGGTGCTTTCGCCTCGACTCTTAGCGCGCTTGCCAGCCTTTTTACACCTTGGTTGTGCAATGTATTTACTTCAAATGAGGACGTATCTTGCCATTGTTCTTGCTGCAACCATTTTGAAATAACGCCACCAGCCTCAACCAACACAGGATGAGCAGGAGCATACTTTTCATCAAATGCTTCAACGGGGTTTTCACGGTGATCGTTGTAGCCAGACTCATGCACCGCAGGATCAAGCGAGCCTCCCAACGCAACATTCATTTCTTGGAAACCACGACAAATCCCTAAACACGGTATGTTTTTATCAATGGCGTGACGTATCAACATAATCGCTAACTCATCTCGGTCTTCATCTTTTTTTGCTTCTTCATGTGTCCCGTTATAGCGGTGAGGCGCAACATTAGAGTGACTGCCAGGAAACACCAATCCATCGCAGATACTGAGTACCTGATCAAGTTCAGAGGCTTCAATAGAAGAAGGAAGAATAAGAGGCGTTCCTCCAAAGTCTTTGATTGCCTGAAGATAAAACTCATTCAGCGCTTGTATCTGGTAACCAGCAAGTGACTTCCTGCAACTTACGAGTCCGATTATTGGTTTTCTTACTTCAGACATTGTCACATCCATGTTCGATTTATTTAACAAAAACACTACAAGCGATGTGCGAAATTATCAACACCCTCGTTCGAAATAGATGCCAAAATGTGATTGCCATCCCTATTTTGGTTAAAAAAAACACTAATTTCGTTCGAAATATTGAGCAAAAGGCGATCAACTGTTACAAATTAGTTAACAAAATACAAATGCAAAACAAACTGAATTTATCCAATATCAAATAAAATCAAATGGTTAAATTGATATTTGGTCATTAACCATATTTTAAGCATGGTTTTTGTAGTGAAGTTGTTAAATCAAGCCTCAGTATCACTGATTACACGTGGCTATCAGGAGTAGTAAAGATGGAAGCATATCTACAGGAAGTTAAAAATTTTCGCCAAAAGTGGCCTGAAATTGAGTACGTTGACCTTATATTTACCGACCTAAACGGAACCCCAAGAGGTAAACGAATTCCAGTTAATGCACTGGAGAAGCTCGCTAAAGGCGTCGCACTTCCTCTTTCAACTATCACATTGGATACAAAAGGTGCCGTGGTTGAATCGGCTGGGTTGGGCGAAGACCTTGGTGAACCCGACAATCTATGCTTTCCCGTTCTAGGAAGCCTATTACCGACGGCAAAAGAGCAAACCGGGCAAATTTTGCTCAGCATGATGGAAGATGACGGCAAAACTCCCCACCACCTTTTCATCCGCAATATTATCGAGCGTATGTTGAATCAGCTTCACAGCAACAATCAATTTCCAGTCGTGGCACTTGAACTTGAATTTTACCTTATCGACAAGGTGCGCGGTGAAAACGGTGAGTTGCAGACCGCCATTAATCCAACTAAAAACCGTCGCGAACGCGATACCGAAGTGTACGACGTCGATGGGCTTGATGATTATGCTGATTTCCTTTCAGATTTAAACAATGCCGCAGCGCAACAAGGATTGAACACCGCTGGGGCACTGTCTGAATCGGCTCCGGGGCAATTTGAAATTAACTTCAACCACTCCCAAGATGTAATGCGTGTTTGCGATGAAATCATCTTTTCAAAACGCCTAATCAAACAAATTGCTCATAAACACGGCTTTGATGCCACGTTCATGGCTAAACCATTCCTTGAAGAAGCGGGCAATGGCCAACACATGCACATCAGTCTGGTTGACGATAAAGGTAATAACCTGTTTTCTCAGCCAGATGACTCTGCCAGCCCGCTTTTTTATCAGACTCTTACCGCTATGTTGTCTCATATTTCTGACTCGATGGCACTGCTGTGTCCTAACGTCAACTCATACCGTCGCTTTGTCCCAGGTGCTTATGTACCAACCAAAGCCGATTGGGGTGAGAACCACCGAGGCGTTGCACTGCGTATTCCAATCAGTGATGGAAAAAACCGACGTATAGAACACCGCATTGCTGGCGCTGACGTTAACCCTTACATCCTCGCTGCCGTTGTACTCTCAGCAGTACTAGCGAGTAATAACTATAACCAAGATCAATGTCCTCCTGCTCTGAGCGATACTGCTATCGACTTGCCTACGCGCATGTCCGATGCCCTAACTCAACTCGAAAACAGTGAATTAGGTGAGTATTTTTCTAAGGACTTCATCGATCTCTATCTTGCTTGCAAACAAAGTGAACTCATCGAATTTGAGCGCATCATCACGCCGCTAGAAATCGACTGGATGTTACACTCGGCATAACAGAAGGAAATTGTTTTTATGACTACCCAAACCAAGGCGCTGGATGCGCCGTTTAAGCTCAGCAGTAAACACGTGGCGGTAAGCCTTAGTATCGTGTTCCTATTCATTACTTTTACCACCATTGGACTGAATCACGTTCCAGGAGAAAGTTATGGATGGATGAGTTTATTACCGACAAGTTTAGTTTTGGTCTTCGCCTTAACGACACACCGCACCGTAGAAGCACTATTTAGTGGCACTATTGCAGGTGTCTTGCTCATTAATCCTACTGAAGCTGTTGAGCAAATCGTTGGCATCTCTATGGATGTCATGATGAATGAAACCATTGCTTGGATCATTTTGGTCTGTGGCCTAATGGGCGGATTAATTGCAGTGCTAGAAAAAGGCGGCAGTATCCTTAGCTTCAGCGACATGCTAGTGAATAAAGTTAAAAGCCGTAATCAATCACTTTTGATGACCTTTTTCCTCGGTATTTTAATTTTTATTGATGACTACCTTAATGCCATTGCCATCTCATCATCGATGAAAAAAATCACCGATGGCTATCAGGTTTCTCGTGAGAAGCTTGCCTATATGGTGGACTCCACGGCTGCCCCCATCTGTATCTTAGTCCCTATCTCCACATGGGCAATCTTCTTTAGTTCACTGCTTGAAGCCAATGGCGTCGCAGAACCAGGACAAGGTATTGCCGCCTACATCGAAGCCATTCCTTATATGGCTTACGGTTGGGTAACATTGATCATTGTATTCTTAGTCGCGATGGGAAAAATGCCTGATTTAGGCGCAATGAAAGCAGCAGAAGCCCGTGCTAAATCGGGTCAAGTAAAACCCGATGGCGCGACCGATATCGACTTTGGTGCCGACATCAAAGCCCACTCAAATCCAACCATGGGACTGATTAACTTCCTATTACCTATGGTAGTTTTAGTGGGTGCAAGTTGGTACTTTGGGATTGACCTGCTTGCTGGGGTATTTGTTGCCATTATCTTTACTATCTGTTTTTACGGCATCCAAAAACTCGTGACGATGAATGAGCTATTCGATGCGGTTTACGATGGCATTAAAGTCATGCTATTGCCACTTGCAACCGTTATTGGCGGTTTCATGTTAAAGAATGTCAATGATTCACTTGGCCTAACTCAGTTTGTTATTGATACCGCGAGCCCTTATTTGTCTCCGCAATACTTTCCAGCTCTTATCTTCTTGATTACGGGTGGACTTGTCTTTGCATCAGCATCATCGTGGGGCACATTCGCAGTCGCGATGCCAATCATTTTGCCTCTAGCAAATCAAATTGGTGTGCCATTGCACTTGACCATTGCAGCGATGCTATCCGCTTCTGCGGCAGGTAGTCATTCTTGTTTCTTTAGTGACTCTACCGTACTGTCAGCTCAGGGCTCAGGCTGTACATCCATGCAGCACGCAACCACTCAGTTCCCATATGCTCTGATTGGTATTATCGCGACCACTCTATTCTTTATCGTTGTTGCCTAAGTTAAGAGATAGCCAACAAGGATAAAACTCAAAAGGGATGCCACTCAGCCGGCATCCCTTTTTTTATCCCTACCCATCAACGATTGTTATTCATCAACAATTGTTACCTGTCAACGATTGTTACCCATCGATGAATCAAGCCAATCACTAGGAGAGTGCTTTCGCCACATACCAACAATCGGCTTCTATCTCATATCCTTGTGACTTTGCCCAATTTAGCCCTTCGGCCACCAATTGTTTCGCGACACCTTGACCACGGAAAACATCAGGAACAAAAGTATGAGTAAAATTAACGCTATTGCCATTCAATTTATAATCCAACACTCCCTCTTGTCCGTCTTTACTGTACACAAAGCGCTTTCTTTCGATTTGATGTTCAATCATGATATCTCTCGTTCTAACTGCGTTAAATAAGACTGCATAAACTTCATTCTCATCATCGCCTCACTCCGACCTGCCTCTGTCCGCATCGTTTTGGCGATTGAAAATAACTTGGTATAAAAGTGGTCGATTGTAAATTGGCTATCATCTGGCGACCTTTCTGCACAAAACGGATCATTCGCTGAGTATAATGTTCGCCCTAAGCTTGCCGAAACTTGAATGCAGCGTGTCACACCAACGGCGCCCAGAGCATCTAACCTGTCAGCATCTTGAACCACTCGTGCTTCTAAAGACGTCGGTTCAATATTAGCCGAGTAACTATGGGCCACAATCGCATGATGAATAGCACTGATATGGTGACCTGGATAGCCAATTGTCGACAAAAAATCGCTGGCTTTATTGGCGGCTATGAATGAACTTTGCTTTCTCTCAGGATGATCTTTGGGGTAAGTAAAACAGTCATGTAAAAACGCGGCTGGCAGTACAATGTCCAAATTAGCTCCCTCAGCCACCGCAAGTTGCGTCGCGGTGTTCACCACGCGCAGAACATGGTTTAAATCATGCGCAGGGTCTGTGGTCATTTCTTGCTGTATAAACTCAACTAGCTTTGGTCGCCATATTTTCTCAAACACTAATGGTTCCCCTGATTAAAGTTACGGCTTGTCCCGTTAATTCTATGCGATCTTCTTTCAACATCATGCCGACATAGCCACCGCGCTCTGACGCCTGATAGCCAATCAACGAACACTTGTTAAGTTGCTCTGCCCAATAAGGCGCAAGCGCGCAATAAGCTGAACCGGTAACAGGATCTTCATCCACACCAATCCAAGGAGCAAAGTAGCGGGCAATAAAGTCAATATCAGGGCGACTAGACTGCGCGGTCACGACCATCGCTCGTCCATCACACGCCAATAATTCATGAAAATTTGGGGTCAGTTGACGTAGCGTTTCTTCGTGTTTTAATACAACAAAATCTTTGCCCCCTTCAAACTCCCCCCAATACGCTACATCGTCTTCTTTAAGACCTAATGCTTCGTATTTTTTGGGGTTTGGTCGATCGCAATTTTCTGCCCGATACAAGGGAAAGTCGAGCGAAATACGCTCCCCACTCTTTTGAGCATGTAATTCCCCAGATAACGTTTGAAAAGAGCCTTTTCCATCCACTAACAACCCGAGTTCATCCATCACGTTTACCGTGGCCAAGGTTCCATGTCCGCACAGTGCAACTTCAACCTGCGGCGTAAACCAACGCAAGCGCCTATCTGCGAGAGATAGAAAAGCAGTTTCCGATATTGCCATTTCTTTGGCAATCGACAGCATTAGAGAAGCAGGCAGCGGGTCTTGAGTGATGCACACACCAGCTGGGTTTCCCTTAAAAGGCTCGCTAGTAAACGCATTAACCTGGTAGATATCTAACTGCATAACGACTCCTTAGTGACTGCTATTAGTTATAGGATAGATAATAATAGCTCGAGAGGGGAGAAATTATTTTGAATCATGATCTTACTTCATCTGCTGGCGTATCAAATTGACAACGCCAACAACAAAGTACATTCGAAGGAAAATACATGCATAAGAAATGTCACCTTCCCAGTAAGATATGCGCCTACTGCCAAAAACCTTTTGTTTGGCGCAAACGGTGGCGACTCAATTGGCAGCATGTTAAATATTGCTCACGACGCTGCGCGTCTGCCAACCCCGCTTCCATAAGTCAAAACTAGCGTCGGAACAGGTGCTCTAACCAGGCGCTACGCTTTATATGTGATAGGCACTGAAACGAATAAAATGAACTACAACCGGTCAATACGGTTAAGGTTAAACTCCGCCGTCACCAAGTGTTCATCCTGCACCTCAGGTGCCATACGATCCCATGTCCGATAGATCATCGCTGTACGCGGGTTGGTTGCCAAGCTGTCACGGTGTTTATGCATAAACCGCCAATAAAACCCGTTAAACGGGCAAGCTCGCTTTCCAGAGCGAGCTTTTACGTCGTAATGGCAGTCCGCACAATAGTCGCTCATTTTATTGATATAGTTACCACTGGAACAATAAGGCTTAGTTGCGATTAACCCGCCGTCAGCGTAGAGTGCCATCCCTCTAGTGTTTGGCATTTCAACCCATTCTATTGCATCAATGTATATCCCTAGATACCAATCATCCATCTGACTCGGGTGCAACTCGGTCAACAACGCAAAATTTCCGGTCACCATCAGACGTTGAATATGATGAGCGTATGCCCACTCTAATGACTGTGAAATGGCATGTTGCATGCAACGCATGTTGGTCTTGCCTGTCCAATAAAAATTGGGAAGCGGACGAACAGCATTGAGCGCATTCTTTTCACGGTAATGCGGCATATTCGCCCAATACATACCACGAACATACTCTCGCCAGCCTAGTATTTGACGGATAAAGCCCTCTATTTGCGCTAGAGATATCGCTCCTTGTGAGCGATGGTATGTTTCCAGAGCACAGTCAATCACTTCATGAGGACTAAGCAATTTGCAATTGAGAGCAAAAGACAATCGGCTATGATAAAGACTCCACATACTGTCACTGTCTGCCGTCATTGCATCTTGAAATTGTCCAAAAAAAGGCAAACAAACCTGACAAAAATGGTTCAGTAATGAAATAGACTGTGGACGATCCACTGGCCAAATAAGTTGATCTCCTATTTCTCCGATATGTTTTAAATGATGTCTGTCTATTCGGGCAATAACGTTGCTTGTGGGGTTCGCAAACAGTAACGGAGAGGGTATTTTTTCAACGTCTTTCTTTTTAAGCTTACTTCTATTTTCCGCATCATAATTCCATTTCCCACCCAATGGTGTACGTTCATCTTCCATTAGCACCCCAAAGCGTTTTCGCATTTTCCGATAGAAGTGCTCCATAACCACATGTTTTTCTGGATGAAAATATTCTGAAAGTTCTGAAAATGGCAGTAAAAAGTGCTCGGTGTCGACCTCAGTAACCGTGACGCCCTCGACGTCAAATTCCATTAATTGCTTCCGCAGCCTAAATTCATCGGGACGCTGATATTCAAGTTCATTCGCACCATATTGAATAAGTAACGAAGTGAGCATATCTGTCAGGTTATCGAAGCATTCGGTTCTATCGAGATCTAGATAGTCGACGTGATGACCTTCTGAGCGTAAATGCTTGGCGAAAGACATCATCGCCAAAAAAAAGGCGACTTGTTTCTGAATGTGATGTGTCGTGTATTCCGACTCTTGCTTGAGCTCTGCTATCACGTAGACCACATTGTCTTCAGGTTGTGCCAACCAAGAATGTTCGTGGTTCAACTGGTCACCTAAAATAAGGCGTAACGTCGTCTTCCTTTTCATGCCTCCCCCTATACCTCTCCAATTGGCCAATCGCTAGCATCGACAACATCGGTTGCATTCTGACTGCTATCGCCTCGCCATTTCATAATAAACGCTCGCTCTGGATCATAACGCTGCGTCTGTTTGTGTAGATCAAATCGGTGACTAGCTCTTGCAGCAGAACCTACCCCTGCAATGTACTGCCAGTTCCCCCAATTTGCGCCGACGTCGTAGTCAATCAGTGCTTGTTGGAAGTAACTCGCACCAAAACGCCAATCAATTCGTAGTTCATGCACCAAACAACTCGCAGCTAGCTGACGACCACGGTTAGACATATAACCCGTGGTGTTAAGTTGCTTCATGCATGCATTGACGATAGGGAAAGCGGTTGTGCCATGGACCCACTGTCGAAAAAGGCTAGCGTTATAAGTGGTAAGAGGCTTTTTACCTTGAACCCCTTCAAACGCAAAAAGCTTGGTACCGTATACCTTGCTATACCAAAAGAAATACTCTCTCCAAAGTAACTCAAAAAAAATCCAGTATGTCGATTCATTTGCGGTGTAACGCGCCTCATAGGCACGCAACTGTGCCAAAATGGTTCTCGGTGATACATTGCCATTAGCCAACCATAACGAAAATTTCGTTGAACTCGCCCAATCGTCAAGCTCATTACGCGTTTGCTTGTAGGACGATGCCGCACGCGAGCCAAAGTAAGCTTGGACATGTCGAAGCCCACTGTCTTCCCCGCCATAAACCCACTCCCCGAGTTGGTTATGACAAGAGGTTGGCAACCTTTCCAATGAGCTAGACAACACACTTTGCACTGGTGGAGGTAATAAGGTCACCGTCGCGCTAGGCGCATTGACTTCTAAGGTTTCTACTTGCTTTTTAAAACGAGAAAAACTACTGGGAAAAGAATTAAATTCGAACGGTAGAAACTCTTGCTGGAATAAAGTCGCGTTGTCGTCACGAGTAATATGAATGTGGGTACAATGAATGCGAATCTGAGAGACAATGAACTCGACATACCAACTCGAAGATAATGCAACATACAAGGTCGTCACTCGATATCGAGAAATAATCGCGACTAATTCACCTATAATCTGGCTAAGATCCTTATCATGAATTAAATGGAGAACTTGACCAATCTCGACCAATGAAGCTGACAATTGTGCTCGTGATTGATGGATAAATTGAGCTTTAGCCTGGCCAGAACAAATAATAGGCGAGAACCTTGATTCAAAATGGGTTCGTATTGTATCAACATGAACACAATGAATCCTCGTCATCTCAATACTCGCTTGCAACAACAAACGGTTATCATGCAACCGCATGTCATTGTGAAACCAATAAAGTCCGATTTGCTCCGCCATAAGAACTTTCCTGTTTTTTTTAACGTAGCTTTAAGTACGAGTGGTTAAGCCTAATCGTTTATTTCATAGTAAGATTTATCGATCGTTCACAATAGACAAAGGGGACTACCATCCACTCATCGCTAAATAATAACCAAGGATGGGTTATTATTTTTTCTATCCATTCATCCACTAAGTAAATACAACACACGGTAAATGGGAGCATGGTCACGTTAATCAATAATCAATAGAACAAAACAAAGATTTCAAAAGTGACAATGTGGTCAACTCATAAGATAATTGACCTAAAGAACACTAAATACATACTCTTAGATGGCAACGTTCATGCCATTCACTGATATAGAGTCAAGGGATGCAAAAACCATGAAAAAAAACAATTTCCAGAAATCTGCAGCTAATCTAAAAAAAGCAGTTCCTCTTATGGTTAAGCATCATGTTCCAGCCACGCCTGCTAACTATGCGCTATGGTATACGTACGTCGATCAAACCGTTCCGGAGCTCAACGAACAAGTTGACGCACTACTTAAAGACTACGATGTGCTTCCTCCTGTTAACGCGAATACGCTTTATAGGGAGCATATTGCCAATAAGGCAGAAGTGGATCTTGGCAACCTCAAACAAAATATGGAAGCTTTAGTCAGTGAGGTTTCCAGCTCAATGACAGACGCGATAGCCGATACCTCGGACTTTTCGAAAGTGCTCACTAAGAGTTTTGATGGATTAAGTTCTAGTATCGAGGGCAACAATAACCCAACTTTGGACGAGGTCATGCCATTGATCCAAGAGTTGGTTGATGAAGCTAATGACATTCGACACTCGACCGACTTTATTCACAATCAGCTGAAAAGCGCCAGTGACGAGATTAGTCGTCTAAAAATCGAACTGGCTAAAGTACAATGTAATGCAATGTTCGATAGCTTAACCTCAATATACAATCGCGGCGCATTCGATGCGGACCTCACCATGTTCTGCGACGCCAAGCAACCAATGAGCCTCATCTTTCTCGACATCGATCATTTCAAGAAATTTAACGACGAACTAGGGCACCTATTTGGCGACACCATACTAAAAGGGATCGCACAACGCCTAAAGCAAGCCTGTCGTGGTGGTATTAGCGCTTACCGATTTGGTGGTGAAGAATTTGCCCTAATTGTCCCAAACAAATCGCTACGAGTTGCACGTCAAATGGCCGATACCATAAGGTTATCGATTGAAAAAATGGCCATCAAAGATCGTAAAAGCGGCAATAAAATGGGTAACGTCACCGCTTCATTTGGTGTCGCTGAGTTTGTTGACGGTGATACCTATGACAGCTTAGTTGGCAAAGCTGACAAACAGCTCTACGATGCCAAACGCTCGGGGCGTAATCGTGTAATGCCCTACTAAACTGCCTGTCCCCATACATACAACGTAGAAGTTTGACACAACTTGCTGTTGTGTCGCTTCAGTGGAACATTACGTTCAAGTACGATTACCATTCACTGACAAACATCACTCCACCACCAAATAGTCTGCGATGTTAACCTCGTCAATTTGACTTGGCAGCAAGAACTTCTCAGCGAAAATACGATAAACCCCTGACTCTAAGAACAATCGAAACAAATCCCCATCCAAATGATGGTCTTTCACCATAAACGACATGATACGTAATGACTCAGACAGCGTTTTAGGCGATTTATACGGTCTATCTGCACTCGTTAGTGCCTCAAAAACGTCCGCGAGTGCCATCACCCTCGCCGTCACCGGCATATCTTCCCCTTTTAGGCCCAACGGATAGCCAGTCCCATCCATTTTTTCATGGTGCCCACCTGCAATGCGCGGTACATCGGTCATATTTCTCGGGAAAGGTAGACTCTCTAACATACGGATCGTTTCGACAATATGATTATTAATGATGTAGCGCTCTTCTTCATTTAATGTCCCCCGTCGAATTGATAAGTTATAAATTTCGCCCAGGTTATTTTGATATTGAGTGCGCTTTAACTTAAAACGTTCATCATTCTTGTGTGAAGCTCGCCACGGCACTTTTTGTGACTCTGCGTCAGTTAATACCGAATTTTTTATCCCTGCAGTAAATGGATGATCGTCATATCGTGCACGCTCCTCCCATGATAGTCCTAAACGCGGATCTAACGTTTGTTCCCACTGTCGTTGGGCGACAAGGTGGATTCGCGCAATCGCGTTATCATCAAGAAATTCACCTCCGATATTGGTTTCGGCAACAAACGCAAAGTCATCATCAAGCTGCTGCCACTGTTTTTCTAACTGTTGCATAGATTCAGCGGCTAAAGGCTTGTCTAAAGCTTGACTCAATACGTCAATATGAGCATCTCGCTTTAATACTTCAAAACGTGTGCGGATTTCATGAATTCGATTATAAATGGTTTCTAGTTTCGTCGATTTATCGACGACATATTCCGGTGTTGTGACTTTTCCACAATCATGTAACCAAGCCGCTAAATGCAATTCCTGCCACTGTTCATTATTCAGTGTAAACTGTGCAAATTCACCTGTATCTGTATCCACGGCGGCTTTCGTCAGCATTTCCGTGAGAACAGGAACACGTTGGCAATGATTGCCGGTGTAAGGCGACTTGGTATCAATCGCCCCAGCCATGACCTCAATAAAAGATTGCATCAGCGCCTTCTGATCGGCCAAAATTTGTCTCGTTTCAATGGCCACAGAGGTGTATTCCGTTAGGGATTCAATATAGGGCAATTTGCGCTCAAGCAACGCATTAACCTGATCGGATGCTAGGGCTAAGCCAAATCCTCCTAAAAGTGAACCACGCCTATCAAACAATGGTATGCACAAGAAAGATTCACCGGGCTGGATATTTTGAATAAACTCAGCCGCGTCCTGATAGCCGTATACCAGTGTTGTGTCCTCGACCAAAAATTTTTCTCTAAATTCCTGTAGATTCGACTCATTCAAATTAATGCTTTTTAGCGCATCCACCGACAATGCTTCACCACTAGAAGACATGGCGCAATGAGGCGTTAACGTCTCCTCTGAATCAGATAAGTAAATGTATGCCTTACTTGCACCGGTCGACGCTAACGCTTCAACATGCAGCAACTCTAGCAATTTATCGAGGTCGTACTCTTTGGCAATATTTCGCGTCAAAGTCAGAAAGTTAGAGATCGTCACTTGCATCGCACAAAGCGATTGGGAAAGGTCATGAATCTCTTTAATATGCGATGATGATTCATTGACCGCTTTAAAATCAAATTGCTCGATCCGCTGCGCACGCTCCGTCGCCCTTTTTATCGGTTTCGATATTCTTTGCGCAATCACATACACAAACGGCAGTGCCACCGCCAGTAGAATCAACGACGCGTAAATCGATGTTTTTGCTATAGCTTGCGATTTACCCAATAGCTCACTCGACTTGACGACCATCAACAAATACAGATCATGTCCTGACGCCTGAGGTGATGGTTCTATACGACCAATCCACCGCTCCCCTAGCGCTTCAAATTCTATTGAACGTTTTAACGCCAAACTGATTTTACTGACCGCTTCTTTTACTATGGGATTGGCAATATCATCAATATGTAAATTCGCGCTTCTTCTAACCTCTTCTTGGACTTGAACGAGAGCTGGATTACTGTAGGCGTACAGCCGATTATTGCCATCAAATAACACTCTAAACGAAGACTCTCGGGTTACGGATTCGGCTAATACATAAGAAACTTGCTCTAGCGTCAAATCCGCTGCAATAACTGCACCGTTTGACGCCCTTTTGGAAATTGTTGTGCCTATTTTATCAACTAAAGAGAGGTAATATGGGTTTGATAAGGACAATTGGTCAACCGCCGCCTCTTGATACCACGCCTGGTTTCTCGGGGCAATGTGTAACTTTTCTCTCTCCTCTGTCACCGTTAAGTGGTGCACATGATTAAACTCATAGCTCACCAAACGTTCATCATGACTAGAATAATTAAAAACAATGTACTCAGTATGGGGGCGAACCTTTAACGCTGCACGCATCTTCTGGCCGTAAAGTTGGTAAGCCATCAAAAAATCCCCATCAGGGAAGACAATGGAATAAGACAGAACATAAGGGCTAGACGACAACATACTAATGATTTCAGGCATGACTTTCACACGATCGTCAGCATCAAGGTATCTAGCGAGTTCGCCTTGAGATAACGCTTCTACGGTAGCAAAGGCAGGTTGATAATGAATCGTCAGATTCGCTTGGGTTTCTTTCGCTATACGGTCAAAAAGATGCTCATTTGCATCAAGCAGCACTTGATGCAAACCATTTTGAGTCAACCAAATTTGAACCCCACATACCGATAAGACCACAACTAAAAACAAACTTGAGATATGAATATGTAAAGGATATCGGAACCAACTGCGATTGTTTCGCTTTGCCGTCATTCAACTTCCCTATTTCTTATTATGCTAATAGCAAGAATAGGTTAGCTTTGCTCATTTCACATGGTGTTAGTAATTAAATAAGGCTGAATATCATCAACATCCATTTGCTGAGGCAAAATATGCTGATGCGCATAATCGAGGTACACGTTCGAAGTGAGAAACAATTCAAAGAGTTGCGTATCTAGGTGTCCGCCCTTTGCCATATGCTTCATAATAGCTAAGGTTTCTGACAGTGTTTTAGGCTGCTTATAAGGTCTGTCCTGACTCGTCAGCGCCTCAAACACATCTGCAATCGCCATTGCCCTAGCTGCGACTGGCAATTGTTCGGCTACTGTCCCAAGCGGGTATCCTTTTCCATCCATTCTCTCGTGATGGCTACCCGCCAACAAAGGAACATTCTTTAAATGTTTAGGAAAAGGCAATCGTTCTAACATCCGTACTGTCGCGATCATATGGCTATTGATCGTATAACGCTCTTCCTTATTCAGCGTGCCTTTCTGGGTGGACAGGTTATACAACTCGCCCAAATTATTCTGATATTTCCCAGCTTTAAGTACAAAGCGCTCCTCGCTTTCAGGTGCTTTCCCCCACGCTATCAAATGTTGGGCACCATCACTCAAAATGCACTCAGCTTTTTCGCCAGTAAACACTGTCGTACCGTAGCGCGCTCGCTCTTCCCATGACAACCCTAGATAAGGATTAATCGTTGCCATCCAAGATTGCTTGGCAATGGTCGCCAATTTATCTCGCGTACCTACATCCAAATACCCTTCACCGACATTCACTTTTGCCACCAACGCGAAATCCTCATCTATTTGTTGTTTACTTCGCTTAAGTTCCGCCCTTTCCTCGGTGCTTAAGGCGAACTCTGGCTTAGAGTGGTACACACTAAGTTCCGCATCACGTTTGAGTATTTCAAACCGCATTCGAATCTCATGAATACGGTTGTAAATGGTTTCCAACTTACTCGATTTATCAATCACGTGTTCTGGTGTCGTCACTTTACCGCAGTCATGCAACCATGCTGCGATATGAAGCTCTTCCCACTGAGCTTTCGTCATTGTGAATGCGGTAAATGGACCTGTCGTTTGCTTTTCTGCGGCTTTGGTTAACATCTCAGTTAAGATCGGCACTCGCTGGCAGTGATTCCCAGTATAAGGTGACTTCGTATCAATGGCTTCTGCCATCACTTGAATGAAGGAATCCAACAATTCACGCTGCTTAGCGAGCATTGTCTGAGTTTCAATGGTGACCGATGCATAAGCGGCAAGCGTTTGAATATATTCAAGGTTATCCTCAAGCACTAGGTGCTCATTAGCACTATCAAACCCTAAACCCAGCCCACCGATCACGTTTTTGTGCCTATCTATTAAGGGGATAAATAAGACATTGTCGGTGTCTTTTTCACGCGTGATATAAGGTAAAACATCCTCTGATGGGACGTAAACCGGCTGTTTCATCTGGAAAAATTGGTATGACTCTTCGACTAGACGCGGATCATTTAATGGCAAAGCGCTTGCTTGCGACACATCCACTTCCCCTTGCGTTTTCACGTTTATGTATCTTGGTTCAAGTAAAGTTTCATCGTCGCTGATCAAATATATATAAGTACTATTCGCCAGTGTCGCTTCCGCGGTTTCTTTGCATACTAGCGCTAGCATTCGCTCTAGATCGTCTTCTTTTGCCATTGCATTGGTCAACGACAAGAATCGTTGTATCGTTAATTGCATCGCACTGAGCGACTCTGACATTACTTTAATTTCAGAAACTTGGGTTTGTTCCTGCGTTGTCTCATTAAACTTAAAATGCTGTATTGATTTGGCTTTGTCTGACGCCTGACGTATTGGTTTCGCTAACCACTGTGACATGTAATAAATGCAAGGTAACACCAATAATAACGCAAAAAATGAACCTGCAATGGAGCGCTGAGCCACCGCGTTTGCGTCCTTAAGTAATTGATCCGATTTTACCGCCATCGCCAAGTTAAATAATTGGTCACGGGTTCCTTTTAGGCGATCGATTTTTACTACCCATTTCTCACCTTTATAAGTGATCTCTTTTGCTTGTTCACCAAATTCGACAACATTAGCAGTACTTGCGATTAATGGGTGGGCAATGTCGGTCAGTTTTAGTGGTATCGCTTGTCGTAACGCGTCTCTCACTTGAAATAGTTCAGGTTGGCTATACGCATAAACATTATAATTATTGTCATATAGAACTCTTAACGCATCGCGACTTTCATCCGAATCTTGTAGTACCGTAGAAACTTGGTCGAGCAAAATATCCACCCCAAAGACAGCGCCATTCGTGGCTTTCCTGTGTAAAGTTATGCCGGTTCGGCCTAAGATCGGCATAAAATAGGGTTTCGATACTTGAGACGTCGTCAGTACCGATGTGCGAAACCAATCCCCTTTTCTTGGATCGAGCTTTAGATCGTTAATAATCTTCGTTTCGAGCAGTACTAATTGGCTATTGTAACTTTTAACCACCAATTCTTGAGTCACAACACTGTAGTTGAAGGCGGCGAACTCAGTATTCGTATTCACCTGCATTTTCTCTCGGATAGCATCATTTTTTACCCGAGCTACCGCCAACCATTCCCCATCAGGAAATCCGGCTTTCATTGAAAAAATATGACGATGCGCTCGGAGTAGAGAAACCAATTCAGGTACAAACGCAAAGCGTTTATTGGGGTCAAGCTCTCGGATCAATTCGCCAGCGGAATAGGCATCAACAATGCTAAAAGCCGGCCCAAAGTGATAAGACATATTACTGCGAGTCTCGCTAGCAATACGCTCAAATAAATTTTCGTTCGCATTCAATAGCACTTTATTTAGGCTAGATTGTGTAATCCAAATCTGAACGCCACAAACCAACACCACCAAAATAACGAACATGGCCGTCATGTGTACATGAAGGGGTAAGGCGCATTTTTTCTGATTTTTATGAGCGTTCGGCATGATGGATAACATATTGAATTAACACAAGCTAAGACTAGTTGAGAACGGAGTGTAGGAGAAGAGAACAATTGATATTTGACATAAAAAACACAGCAAACCTTCCACCATTACTATTAATGTTTTATTGATAAAAAAAAGCCCCCCTAAATCAGGGAGGCAAATTTACTCTTCATCACTATCGGTTGGTCCACTATTGCTATACATACTACGTATTGCTCGCCGCACCATGTGGTACACAATAATCAACCTTAGCTAGTCATGACTCAGTAACTTTTCGTTGTTTCCTTTCTTAACCTGTATAACTAAAACCAAGCAGGTAATCATCACCATTTTTAGCGGTATATTCTTTATCCTCGCTGCAAGCACTAGAGCGACCTTTAGTGTCACCTTTGATTAAACTCACCCAATGGCGAATGCCTGTCGCGATTCTTGATTCCATTTGACCAAACGTTGTACACGTTTCGAGTTGAACATCCTCTATTTCAACTAACTCAAGATACCCAGTACCTTGACGACATCCCATCGTCACTTCAACATGCGTACCACTCTCGTCACGAAATAAAATGGACTCTGGAGCGCACTTGTCGCCCACATAAGCAATAAACTGTTTCGCTTGTTTCAAGCCACTGTGTTGACCATTTTTGAAGTAAGCCAATACATGACGATAATCGATTTCGTAACTTACCACGTCTTCATGAGATCCATTGTCGAGAGGAAATAACGTATCCAGCAGTTGTTTCGCCTTTGTTTGTTTTTCCAACTGTTTATCAGCTTTGACCATTTCTACGGCAAACACAGCTTCAGCAATAAAGGAAAGCGGGTTGTTTTGTTCTTTTTTATCAAATGCTTGCATGTTCATAGTCTTTTCCTTCTACGGCAATAAATCCCATTTAAAGCAAATTCCCTAGCGCTTATTTCAATTTTACATTCGTCGCTTCACTTGCTTACTATCTAGACTACCTCTTTTTTTACTACAATTTCACAACAAAAATTTCACAGTGTGAATTTTACAAAACGGCAGTAAAAAATGGATAATTATGCTCGACGGGTGACTAGAAACCGTCCAGAAAGCGTCTATTCTTCTCACGGTTCGATGTGTAAAAAAACGAGAGAGCAGGCGTAAGGTTAAGCAGCGATAGAGTTATGTCACTGATAGAGTTATGTCGCTGATACTAGTATTTCACTCACCGTATAACGTAGCTTGTTCATTGACCTTTCGGTGCCCAATAAAAAGGCCTCACCAAAGTTGGGAGGCCATTAATTGAGTGACAGGCAGTATGCTCTCAATAATATGGATTTAGAGAAACAGCCTAGCTTGGTGGCACCACAGGCGTTTCATGATAAACCACTATTTGCTGCTTTTATTTAACTCGTACCTAAAATGAAAAACTAAACCCTAACGTGTAGTCCTCGCCATTCTTAGCCGTATATTCTTTGTCTTCGCTGCTCGCGCTTGGACGACCTTCCTCATCACCTTGTACCAAGCTAACCCAGTGCCTAATACCCGAAGCATTATCCTGTTCGCTGTGGCCAAAAGTCGTACACGTTTCTAACTGCACATCATCGATTTCGACCAACTCCAAACGACCCGTCCCTTTTCTACGCCCAATCATCACCTCAACATGAGTACCACTTTCATCCCTGAAGAGGATCGACTCTGGTGAACATTTGTCACCCGTGTAAGCAACGAACTGTTTCGCTCGCTTAAGCCCGCTATGCTGTCCATTTTTAAAATAAGCTTGCACATGCCTATAGTCGATTTCATAGCTGACGACATCCTCATGAGACCCATTGTCTAAAGGAAATAACGTATCCAGTAATTGTTTCGCCATCTTTTGTTTTTCAATTTGCTCATCGGCTTTGACCATTTCTACGGCGAACACAGCTTCTGCGATAAACGTTGAATGGTTTTTATGTAGTTCTGTCTTATCGAATGTCAGCATGTTCATAATCTCTTCCTTTTACTGCCGCTAGTCTCAAATAGAGCAAATACACTAAACAAGTGTTTAAATTAATATTCGTTTTGTGATCTTGCTTACTATGTAGACTAGCGCTTTTTTGACTACAATTTCACAACAAAAATTTTACAGTGTGAATTTTACAAAATGCCGTTGTCAAAAAGCCTAATTAGACAGTCTCACTTTCTGGGGACTAAAGTTCGAAACCTCAGAAAACGTAACCATTTAACAATGGAAGACCTCTCTACACGTTGTATTCGGGTTAACCCTGAGTGCGCGCCATCCGTCTCTTACCTATCGATGATAGAGCGAGGCAAGCGAGTGCCAAGTATCGATATGCTTGAAGTCATCGCAGAGGTTTTTCAGAAGAATCCAGCTTGGTTTCTAGACAGTGAACCAGAACAAGAGGAGATCACCCCGGTTAGAGGAAACCGTGGCGGTATCAGCGGCATGGCGCTGGAACCCAGTTTTCTTTTCTCTAACGACATTTTGCAAATTGCCATTCCTGAAATGCTCTCACAAACTGGGATCACAGGGCGACAGTTTGCTCACCTTCTAATTCGTGCCCATCAAGAAAGCTTGCAAAACCACTTTCCTGATTTAGAGCGAGCTGCAGAAGAGGTTGGATTGAAGCGCCTAAATCTTTCCGTCGAAGACCTTATCGACATTGCTAAAAATTTAGGCCTACGAGTCCAATGGGTAAACCGTACCCCAAAAGATGTGGTTGACGAGTTGGGTATCAATGCCAAGCAATTGGTGACCTCCTTTTTTGAGCCTCCAGGCACTATCTATCTCAATGAGATCTTAAAAGCATACCCGACTCGGCTCAAATACGATCTCGCGGTTTACATTGGTCATAGAGTGTTACATAGCGAAGAGGGGTTAAAGAGTGTCTTAAGTGTTGGTCATCATAACAGTTGGGAGGATTCAACGAATTCACTGTCTACATCGGCGCTCAACTCACAAGATATTTTACAAGCATGGCGAGACTTTGAATCGAGCTTCTTTGCCGGCGCTCTGTTGTGTCCAAAAGTCCCATTTCGACAACTTTTGGACCGATGTGGCTATGAAATTGATGCCCATAAGCATGCTGGTGTCTCACCGTCTGTGGCCATGCGTAGAATGACCGTGGTATCACCCTACCCCCATTGGCATTACTTCGATGCTTATGGACCGGGCAAATTAAAAGCGGTATATCGCGGAAACGGAATTCCGCTTCCATGGGGAAACATGCGAATGGTGAATGACCCATGTCAACACTGGGCAGTATTTAGACGCCTTTCAGAGCCGAGAAATGGCTCTTCTGCGCAACTCTCGATTTTAAACGTCAATGGTGAACCAAGAATTTACTGCTGTGAATCTGTCAATATGACCGATCCGGCGGGCAATAATCGAGTCCTTTGCGCAGGCATTGATCTCAACCCCGCCATTGACGCACAAGGTGGAAATGCACTGGATATCGCCAACGAATTAAAAGGGCTTTGCGTCAGTAGCGGCGGCAGTGCCACAATACCTAGAAGCATCAAAAAGGATCTCACCACTATTTCAAAAATCCTTAATATCAACTGGATTGAACGAGGAATAGACAATGAAGCACGGTTGATTTGTTCACGAGGGGCAGGCTGCCCACGCAAACCTAGTTGCTATGAAAAATCGGACGACCAACACGAGATAATTTTAGAATAACGCAGCCTTTAGAAAGAAAAAAAGCCAGCCACAAAATAAGGTGACTGGCTATATACATGTGTGAACAAGAGGTGTTCACTAACAACGTCAGTTGGCTAGGTGACCCTCGGCTTAATAAGGGTCACTTTGATATATGCAGATAGCGTGCCAACTTTTAAACCTTCCTTTTTTTACTGTTATTGCTTAGTTTTCCTATTAACTGAATAAACTATACTCATATAATTTTTGCATAATGCAATTTATTTAGCAAAATGCAAACACTGGTTATTGCAAATCGATAAAAAAGCGATATTAGCAAAATAAATATGAAACTTATCACCAAGCAACTCCGCGTTATTACCTATGACTAACAGATAGACACCATAAAATAACCACAAGCTGACACTGTAGAGGTCATAGCATGCTGCACACTGACGTTTTTATACTCTCTTTTCGAGATTCAATAACGCCTTTTTACGTGCCACTCCGCCGGCATAGCCCGTTAACTGACCACTTTTTCCAATAACACGATGGCAAGGCACGATCACTGAAATTGGGTTTTTGCCATTTGCTGAACCTACGGCTCTCACCGCTTTAGGGTTACCAATGTAATCCGCTAACTCTTGATAGCTCATTGAGTGTCCATAAGGAATATCACATAACGCTTGCCAAACCTGCATCTGAAAAGGGGTGCCTTTTGCCGCAAGCGGGATATCAAAGGTCTTGCGAATACCAGAAAAATACTCACTAAGCTGTTGCTTTGTAAGTAACAAAATTGGATGGTCCGCTTGCAACTCCCCCAACTCTTCTGGTTGCGTGGTATGCTCCTCAAACCACAACCCAGTGAGCCCCTGCTCCGTAGCCTGAACTGTCACTCGCCCCAATGGGCTATCTACTACCGCATAAAATGTCATGAATGTTGGCTCCAACAATGTAAAGTGGCATAACTTCCCCACGGTGAGACTCGGTTCGCGACACACGATGGGTGAAGGTCTGTGTATTTTTTTACAATAAGATCGGTGGCGAGTAACAAGTCAGGCTGAGACAAGCCACGTAGCTTCGCATAGTTAATCGTCCACGGGCCAATGCCTTTTATTTCAGTCCACAAATCAGGGGCGAGATTTACATCATTGTTAAGGGCAGTAGCGAGCCGCGATAATGTGTCTTTTCGGCTCTGAGGCATTCGCAAAAAGCTCAAATCATGTTGAATAATTGAGCTAGGGTCAGGAAACACCTTCTGCCCTGATAAGGTTTTATTTACCGTATCACTAAGCAAATTAACTTGCCCAATCGCCGCTTTCACAGAAACTTGCTGGCCCAGCACCGCTCTGACTCCTGCCTCCCATGTTGACCATACCCCCGGGATACGGATGCCGCTATGGCGTACGAGGTTTGCGTCAACGCTTGATAGATGGCTTTCAATCGCCGACAGATCCGCATTCAAATCGAACATACGTTTAATATTACTGACCATAGAATACAGCTGTCTGGCATCTTCCACATCGAACTCGACACGAACAGTTTTCTTATTTTCGAAGTCTGCCCAAACTTTAAACCATCCTAACGTGCCATCCAGTTCGATATAACGCTCATAAGAGTGCTCAGTCACTCGCTCGATGCCATCAATGGCTCTAAATTGATAAAATGCCAGAAGCCGATGCCAGTCATAAGCACCGCGGTAGGCAAGTGTCAACGAGTTACTTACACCATCAACACGCTGCTGCCGTCGCATAGTCGTCGGATTGAGCTTCAACAGCTTTTGAAAGGCATCGTTAAATCGGCGAGTGCTGTTGAAACCGCAAGCAAAACCAATATCCGTTACGCTCATAGAACTGCAGTGTAGTAACTGCTTTGCAAACATCAGCTGCTGATATTGTGCATACTGCTTTGGCGACATGCCAAGATGCTTTTCAAATACTTGCCTTAAATAACGACTACTTATGCCAAGCCTCGCGGCCAACTGCTCAACACTACTTTGTTGCAGCGCGCCTTGCTCGATCAAATGGATTGCTCGTCGAAATGTCGTCTCAACACCTTGCCATGCCCAAGAACTGGGCGCGCTATCTGGGCGACAGCGCAGGCATGGACGATATCCAGCCTGCAATGCCATCGGGGCATTAACAAAATACTCGACGTTCTTTTCTTTTGGTAAATTCGCAGGACAAATGGGGCGACAAAATATGCCGGTTGTCTTCACTGCCACGAAAAACTGACCGTCAAATCGACTATCCCGAGATAAGCGAGCTGCTCGGAACTGCTCCAACCGCAATTGCCGATGATAGGCACCCTCTCGTGTTTCTGGTTCACACGTTTCATGCTCACCAATCGACAACTTACCTGTTGATACATCGCTAAAAGATACCGCCATTTGTTGTTAAACTCCCTTGTACTGCACGACCATGCCAATAATTGTCATCGTGATCAGTACAATAAGTGTAACGCACCTTCTCATCTACACTCGCCATTTTCGGAACTGAATATAGAAACGTGACAAACATAAAAATGTCATCACAACATCATATTTTCTTAACGATAAAAATGAAAAGTAATGGTTCGCCAAGATGTTAGCAAATCTATGTTTCATCGGGGTGAAAATACTGGTTAAAAAACCTGCAATTTCGTCGACACTTTCTATACTAGGTCAGTGTCAAACAGTTAACATGATTGCATGAGGTTATTATGTCTGATGTAGATTTTCGTCTTGGTAATAAGCCATTTTATGACAACAACAAATTTCGCCGTGGCTTTGCAAAATCTGGTGACTTTACGTTAGCCGAAGAAGAGATTTTAATTCGTTATGGTGCGACTATGAATCAACTCGAACAAGGTGAGATAGCACCTGAAAGCGTAGTCGAACAACACTTTTTGCTGGTCATGCAAGATGAAAGACAGGCTGAAACTAAGCTCGAAAAAGCATGGGTCAAGTATATTCATTTAGCTCGCGATCGACGACGATTTCACACATTAAACGCTAAAAAGCCAGTTGAAGCTGAAGCGAATCGCGACGACGATGACGACTACCAACAAGATGACGTGTTGGACGACAGTTTAGTCACTGAGGACTCAGATATCGCCGATAGATAACGCTCAAATTATCAGCCGTCATTCATGACGGCTTGATTACTTCATTCTATGCACGCCTTTGTGATTTGTTGCTAACACGGTGTTCTTCATAAATTCTGCACGACTCATCACAGTTTTCGTTTCAGCTAGATACTTGTATACAAAGTAAAGTATTATTGTTCTATTAGTTCATATTTTGTAAACGAGTACTGTTACCTGATGGCAAGCCTGAAAAACTCTGTAAACACAAACATTAAAACCAAGGTGGCGGGGCAAACCCAAGATGACGTGGTCTATTGCCATATCTTTGATGCCATTTTAGAACAACGCCTACCACCAGCGACGAAGTTGAACGAAGAAGCCTTAGGCGAAATTTTTGGTGTTAGCCGCACGATCATACGCCGAGCACTACTCCGCTTGTCATTGGAAAAAGTGGTCGATATTCGCCCCAATCGAGGTGCTATTGTTTCAGCGCCTACTGTCGATGAAGCAAAACAAATCTTTAAGGCGAGAGAAGTGATGGAGCTGGCAATCACTGAGCTAGCAGTCAACAACGCAACCCCAGCTCAAATCGCCGAATGTCGAAAACTCGTTGCCAAAGAAAACAAAGCCTTTGCTGTGAATGACTATGGTTCGGGCCTGCGTTTGTCCGGCGAGTTCCACATAAAATTAGCTGAAATGGCAGACAATGCGCCATTGTTAACCTTCCAGCGTAGCCTTGTGTCGCAAACATCACTACTGATTGCGCAATATGAAACTGGCAGTCACTCTAACTGCTCTCTAGATGAACACACAGGGCTTCTCGACGCGATTGAATCTGGTGATGAACAACAAGCGCTAAACTTAATGAAGGAGCATTTAGATCATATACGTTCTAAGTTGAACCTCGACAACGCCACCACCTCAAATGATTTGCATGTCGTTTTCTCCGATCTCCTTAAAGCAAAATCCTAATGCTTGCAGTGCCTCAGCAAAAAGAGGCGCTGCGCGACTCCCCTAAGTCCCCCCCCTTTCTACCGCCCCACGCGCTAACAAATAATTAACACCACCCAAAAAGTGTTAACTTAAATAATATCAGCAACTTACCCAGACCACCCCATTAGGAATTACAACTCCCACTATATTGATGTTGCCATTTTGTAAGAAAATAGTTGACCGGGCGGTCAGTTTGACTAATTATTGACCCAAAGGTCAGAAAAAATAATTAGTCTCTAAACGTCTTACACAAGGAGGTCTCTTGATTACTTTCCTACTCAATCAAGATATTAGACAAGAAGAAAATCTGTCTCCCAATATGACAGTACTGAATTACCTAAGAACACAGGTAAACAAAAATGGCACCAAAGAAGGGTGTGGTTCTGGTGATTGCGGAGCTTGTACTGTGGTACTGGGCGAGCTTGTCGACGGCGAGCTTCGTTACCGTTCTGTTAATTCCTGTCTGACCTTTATTTCAGCTCTGCATGGTAAACAACTCATTACCGTTGAAGACTTACAAGCGAAAGATCGCTCGCTTCATCCTGTCCAGCAAGCGATTGTTGATTTTCATGGCTCACAATGTGGTTACTGCACACCCGGATTTATTATGTCGATGTTTGCGCTAGGGAAAAACAAGCCCAACGCCAACAAACAAGATGTTATGGAATCACTCGCAGGTAACCTGTGCCGATGTACGGGTTATCGTCCAATTGTTGATGCAGCCTTGTCTCTTTGTGATGATACTCCGCTCACAGACCAGTTTTCTGAACTCTCTCGACTCACCATTCAAAAACTAGAAAAAATCCAACAAAACGAAGCCAGTTTACGAGCAGGTCACCTTACCGCTTTTTCTCCTAAATCCACCGAAGAGCTAGCGAAACTATATCAAGCGCACCCAACGGCAAAATTGGTGGCTGGAGGAACGGATTTAGCGTTGGAAGTGACACAATTTCACCGAGAAATAGAGACACTAATCAGCGTCAATTTAGTCGAAGACATGAAAGTGTGCGAGGACGCGGAAAACGATTTAATCATCGGCGCAAACCTCCCTATCAGCGACGCTTATCAACTGTTGCAGCGCTACTACCCAGATTTTGGTGAATTGTTGCATCGCTTTGCCTCTTTGCAAGTACGAAATCAGGGTACGATTGGTGGCAACGTCGCCAACGCTTCTCCGATTGGCGATACACCGCCACTATTAATTGCCCTAGACGCCAAAGTACAGCTCCGCTGTGGCAGCGAAACCCGCACATTACCGATTGAAGAATACTTCATCAGTTACAAAGTCACGGCTCAAAAGCCAAGTGAATTTATCGAAAAAATCATCATACCCAAGCCAACTCAAGCGGGGTTCCGTGCTTACAAATTGTCTAAGCGATTGGATGACGACATCTCAGCGGTTTGTGGCGCCTTTGATCTTAAAATTGACAACGGTACGGTCACTCATGCACGCATTGCCTTTGGCGGTATGGCTGCGATACCCAAGCGAGCCAACCTGTGTGAGCAACGCCTTATTGGTCAGCCTTGGAACGAACAAACCATTGAACACGCCATGGCCGCTATAGCGGATGAGTTTGAGCCTCTTTCCGACTTTAGAGCCAGCCAAGAATATCGCTCAATGACCGCTTGCAACATGCTAAAGCGCTACTACATAGAAGAATCGAACAAGAACAATCAGATTGAAACGAGGGTAACGTCTTATGTCTAATGTGAATCACAACCCATTGACTCACGAAGAGATGGTGGCGCTAGTCAAACAAGATCTCAAAACGGGAGTGGGTAAAAGCGTCAAACATGACAGTGCGCCCAAGCAAGTCACTGGCGAAGCCGTCTATATCGATGACCGTTTAGAATTTCCCAATCAGTTGCACGTCTATGCGCTACTGAGTACGCAAGCGCATGCCACTATCACTCGTATTGATGTCTCACCTTGCTATGAATTTGAGGGCGTTGAAATTGCCATCACATCAAAAGACATCCCTGGTCAACTCGACATCGGCGCCATTCTTCCCGGCGACCCATTATTGGCTGATGGTAAAGTAGAATACTATGGGCAACCGGTTATCGCCGTGGCTGCCAGCAGCCTAGAAGTCGCTCGAAAAGCGGCCCACGCCGCTATTGTTGAATACGAAGCCCTACCTGCAATCCTAGACGTAAAAGAAGCGCTCGAGAAAAAACACTTTGTCACGGAGAGTCATCAGCAAAAGCGTGGCGATTCGGCTAAAGCTATCGCAGCAGCGACCCACGTGATTGAGGGTGATATTGATATTGGCGGTCAAGAACACTTCTATCTAGAGACTCAAGTCAGCAGTGTCATGCCAACCGAAGATGGCGGTATGATTGTTTACACCTCCACACAAAACCCCACCGAAGTACAAAAGCTGGTTTCTGAGGTGCTTGGCGTCGCGATGCATAAAGTCGTCATTGATATGCGCCGCATGGGTGGCGGCTTTGGTGGTAAAGAAACCCAAGCTGCAGCACCGGCTTGTATGGCTGCTGTCATTGCTCATTTGACTGGTCGTCCCACCAAAATGCGTCTATTACGTAACGAAGATATGACGATGACGGGTAAGCGACACCCTTTTTACAACCAGTATAAAGTCGGCTTCGATGACAATGGCGTGATCCAAGGCAGTGAAATTATTGTTGCTGGTAACTGCGGTTACTCACCTGATCTTTCTAGCTCTATTGTTGACCGTGCTATGTTTCACTCTGACAACGCCTACTACCTTGGCGACACAACCATTACCGGGCACCGCTGTAAAACCAATACCGCGTCAAACACCGCCTATCGAGGCTTTGGTGGTCCACAAGGCATGATGACGATTGAACACATCATGGACGAAATTGCTAGGTACCTAAACAAAGATCCATTAGAGGTTCGTAAAGCGAATTACTATGGCGACGAAGGACGCAATGTCACACATTACTACCAAACGGTAGAAGATAACTTCATGCCTGAGATCACCGAACAGCTTGAACAAAGCAGCGATTATCATGCAAGACGTAAAGCCATCGCCAAGTTCAATCAACAGAGTCCTATCCTAAAGAAAGGCTTGTCGATCACCCCAGTTAAATTCGGTATTTCCTTTACCGCGACGTTTCTAAACCAAGCTGGCGCCCTAATCCATATTTACACCGATGGCAGTATTCACTTGAATCACGGTGGTACCGAAATGGGACAGGGTCTTAATATCAAAGTTGCACAAATCGTTGCTCAGGAGTTTCAAGTTGATGTTGACCGTATCCAAATCACCGCAACCAATACCGACAAGGTGCCGAACACCTCGCCGACCGCCGCCTCATCGGGCGCCGACCTCAACGGTAAGGCCGCACAAAACGCAGCCATAACCATCAAGCAGCGGTTGATCGATTTTGCTTCCGCCCACTTTTCTGTCACGCCAGAAGAGGTCATTTTCAAAAATGGCTTTGTGCAAATTCGTGAAAAAATCATGACCTTCGCCAACTTTGCTGAACTGGCATGGATGAACCAGATCTCTCTATCGAGTACCGGATTTTATCGCACGCCGAAGATTTACTATGACCACGAAAAGGCTCGCGGTCGTCCCTTCTATTATTTCGCCTACGGCGCATCCTGCTCTGAAGTCATCATTGATACGCTTACTGGCGAGTACAAAATCCTCAGGGTGGATATTTTGCACGATGTCGGCGCATCGCTAAATCCCGCCATCGATATTGGACAAATCGAAGGTGGCTTTGTACAAGGCGCTGGCTGGTTAACCACGGAAGAATTAGTGTGGAATGAGCAAGGTCGCCTGATGACCAATGGGCCTGCGAGTTACAAAATTCCGGCGATTGCCGATATGCCCATCGACTTTAGAACCGAGCTTCTAGAAAATCGCAGTAACCCAGAAGACACCGTCTTTAACTCCAAAGCGGTGGGTGAGCCACCATTTATGCTGGGAATGTCTGTGTGGAGCGCGCTAAAGGATGCCATCGCGTCTGTTGCCGTCGATGGTGCAATCCCTAAATTGGATACACCAGCCACACCAGAGCGGGTACTCATGGCAGTGCATGCCGTTACTCATCCGCGCACGAACCCGTCCACTTCAACCAAAGGTTATCAACGCAGCGCCTAACGCCTCCCTTGTCCGGCTCTGTTAAAAAAGGGCCGGAGATCAGGGACTGTGGGACAATTAAGGAGAGCGTTATGTTTAAAGACAATTGGATTCAAGCCCTGGCGCAACTTGAGAAAGACCATGAGTCTTGCGTCATGGTAACCGTACTAGAAGATAAAGGCTCGGTACCTCGCGATGCCGGAACGAAAATGCTCGTCACGCATGATCGTATTATTGCCACCATTGGTGGTGGTCACCTCGAACATGTCGCCGCCAAAATGGCCAGAGAGATGCTAGAAACAAGAGAACAAGGGCTGAAAGTTGAGCGCTTCAATCTTGGCGCCCGTTTAGGGCAATGTTGTGGGGGAATGGCGACTCTCAGCTTTGAACCTATCGGCACAGCAGAAAGACATCTCGTGATCTTCGGAGCGGGCCATGTGGCGAAAGCCTTAATTCATGTCGTGGCTACCCTGCCATTTCGCGTTACTTGGATCGATGAACGAGAAGCAGAATTTCCTGATAGTTTACCTCATGGCGTGACTAAACTTGTCTCCGATGATCCCGTCGGTGAAGTGAGACACCTGCCATCAAACAGCTATTATTTAGTGATGACACACAACCATCAGCTTGATTTTGAGCTGGCAAAGGCCATCATTGATAAAAATGACAGTGTGTACTTTGGTATGATTGGCTCCCTCACTAAACGCAAGAAATTCGATTTCAGATTGTCGCAACGTGGCTATAACCATGAGCAAATTAATAGCATGGTTTGCCCTATCGGAATTGGCGCAGTGACAGGTAAGCACCCAGCAGAAATCGCCGTTTCTGTTGCTGGCGAATTAATTGCCCATTATCAAGGGCAAAGTATTGAGCAAAAGCGCCCAGCTCAGGGCAGTCGGGATGATAACCGCGCGGCTGCACGCCTCCCAAAAGAGAGCAGCATCCTAGATCAAGACAACAATATTGCCCCTAACGATGAAGCGCCACATCAACATATCGCGTAACACCAGCTCGTCCCAATCATGATTGATGAGAGTGGCGAGAGTGCGATGCCTAGCACAAGCATCAGGCTCAAAACGGGCGTTTAAGTTACACACAGAACACATACACTGGTAAGCATGCTTGCTGGTAGAAAAGGAAATCACAATGACAACGCAACGCAGCGCCTATCGCGCGAGTATACTCCATAGTATCGCAGACCCTAAAGAGGTCGAGTTAGAACAGTCGTACCAATATTTCGAAGATGGGGTGTTAGTCGTAGAAAACGGTCATGTCATCGATATCGGCCCTGCAACAGAAGTCCTAGCACGCCACAGCCCATCCATGCCTGTGACAAGCTATCAAAACAAACTGATCACCTCCGGCTTTATTGATACCCATATTCACTACCCGCAAACCGGTATGATCGCCTCCTACGGTGAACAACTGCTCGATTGGCTTGAAAACTACACCTTTCCGGAAGAGCGCCGCTTTAAAAACCCTATCTATGCCCATAAGGTGGCAAAACTATTTTTAGATGAGCTTGCCAGCAACGGTACCACCACTGCTCTGGTATTTGGCACCGTTCACAAAGAATCGATTGACGTCTTTTTCTCAGAGGCTGAAAAGCGAAACTTACGCATGATTGCTGGCAAAGTCCTGATGGACCGAAATGCACCAGACTACTTAACCGACACACCAGAATCCGGCTACCAAGCTTCAAAAGATCTGATTGAGAAATGGCATCAGCGAGGCCGGTTACTTTATGCCGTCACGCCAAGGTTTGCCCCAACAAGCACACCAGAGCAGCTAGCGACCGTTGGCAAGTTATTAGAAGAATACCCCGATGTGTACCTACATACTCACTTGTCCGAAAACAAAAAAGAAATTGAATGGGTACTTGACCTATTCCCAGAACGTGACAGCTACTTAGATGTCTATGACCACTACGGCTTACTGCATAAGCGCTCCGTTTTTGCCCATGGCATTCACCTATCAGACTGTGAGTGTGAACGCCTTGCAGAAAGCGAATCGGCCATCGCTTTCTGCCCAACCTCCAATCTATTTCTTGGTTCAGGGCTCTTTAAACTCACCAAGCTTGAAGAAAAAGGCGTGCGTGTGGGAATGGGAACAGATGTCGGAGCGGGGACCAGCTTTTCTATACTTCAAACCATGAGTGAAGCGTACAAAATCATGCAACTGCAACAAGAAAAGCTACATCCGTTTAAGTCACTTTATCTCGCCACTCTCGGTGGTGCGAAAGCGCTGCACTTAGAAGATAAGATTGGTAACCTTGCCATAGGCAAAGAAGCAGACTTTGTGGTGCTCGACCTTCATGCTACGCAACTCATGCGCTTTAGGATGCAACAAACCATCACTCTGGAAGAGAAGCTGTTCGTATTAATGAGCTTAGGGGATGACCGCACCGTCTGTGAAACCTACATCTACGGCGACAAAGCGTACGACGCCAACCCGTCTCTATCTAAGCACCCTGAGAAAAAAGTCGTCAATATTGCTTAGCAAAATAATGAAGACCGAACTCACTCAATAAAAAGTCGCCTTTAAATGGCGACTTTTTTCATTATGAACGAATTCTGAATATCCACTTCAGTTCTCATTAATTAAGCCTAGTGCATAGTAGCACCATCAACGAAACGCTAAGGCTGCGATTCATAGGATTAGTTAACGATTTAAGGTCGTACCGTTCTAAGAATTGGTCGTAAAAACGATTAACGACACTGCTGGCTAATAGCACAATAACGAATAACATACGTTCTGAGGTTCACATGAAAAAAATCATTATCGCAACAACGCTTATCCTAACATCTGGTTTCGCAGCAGCAAACACCGTCCCAGCGACTGGTGGCTTTAATGGCCCAACCGCCGGTATGCAAACTACGGTTGCTCAAGCACTAAAAGCCAATGACGATACCCCTGTAAAAATCACAGGCAGCATTACTCAAGCACTCGGCGATGAAGACTATCAATTTAGCGATGGCACCAACACCATTGTGGTCGAAATTGATGACCGCGTATGGCAAGGCGTCGATGTCACACCCAATGACACGATCACCATTATTGGTAGCTTAGATAAAGACGCATGGGAAGACGCAACCATCGACGTCAAACGCATTGTCATTGCTGGCTAACGAACACGGATTGCGCTAAAAACCCACTAACAAAGACTCCATATTGCGGGGTCTTTGTTACGTTTATTAACAAGCCCCATCCATGACCGATAATCACTATCCTGACTTAATTCGATACCGCTCAAAAAATCTCATTTTCTTCTTGCCACAGTATTCGCCTAGTCAAACCCACAAATCAGTTCACTCGTCTAAAATAAAACCATGAAACACTATTTGTCACTATAAACACCCCCGTTATCGCGTGTTATATCTACACAATTCTATTACCCCTATAGTGTTAATCCACTATGCCTATTGATCTAGATCAAATCAATCATCCACAAAAACAGTCATGTTAATAGCATGTTGTTAAGGTTAACGAAAAGGATTTAGCATGGAACTTAAACAAGACCCACGGTGTTATACGGACGTTTGTATCAACGGAAAATGGTTTCATCACGACCACTGCACGACTCGAGCTTATATGCTCAAAGGTGGCAGCTCGGCTTGCATTGAGCTTGCGAAAATGCCAACGACAGAAAATGAGTTAGTCGACTTACTTAATGACCTTTTCTAAACCACTGTTTTTCCCTTCAAATCATCGCCGCTTAACCGCGGCGGGTTGCTTCCCCCCTCTAACGTGCTTTACTCAACCCAATGGTTAAATCCCAAACATAAAAAAAGCACCAGAACCTGTCGACTCTGATGCCTTCCATTTCATTTGCCCAGTTACGATGCTGTAGCAAACTCGCCAATCAATGGCTGTACTCGCCTATTACTGTATTTGCGCGCCCTGCTCTGCCCATTCACCAATTAAAACCCTCTCTTCATCAGTCATTTGGGTCAAATTACCCAACGGCATGACTTTCGTCGTTACGGACTGAGCGACAATACGAGACGCGTTGATTTTAATTTCCTGAGGCGTATCAAGCATAACGCCACCCGGTGCGGTTTGAAACGCGGCATGTGAAGGGGTGGCCGAATGACACACCGTACAACGCACTTGAATCACTTGATTGATTTTAGCAAATGAAGAGCTCGCCTCATCCTGTTCAGCATTCTTTTCAGTATCAGCATTCACAGTAACATGACTCTCGGTATGTGCCACCTGAGGCGAGGTCGGTTTATTCGCATACGGTGAGGTGACAAAGGCCAATGTGATCATACCTAATGCAGCAACAGGTATAGTCCAAGCAAATTTTTGGCTACCATGTCGAGTATTAAAATAATGGCGAACCAAAATACTAAATACCGATAATCCCGCCAATATTAACCAGTTATAGTGTGAACCATAGGTACTTGGGAAATGGTTGCTGATCATAATAAACAGCACAGGCAAGGTGAGGTAGTTATTGTGTCTAGAACGCAATAAGCCCTTGGCTGGCAGACGTGGATCTGGCTCGGTATTCTCTTCTATCGCCTTCACCAGATTGCGCTGTGCGGGCATGATAACAAAAAACACGTTACCCACCATGATAGTGCCAATTATCGCACCAACATGAATGTAAGCGCCTCGTCCACTAAAGACCTGAGTTAATCCATACGCCGCCGCGACCAAACCAAGAAACAACACAACACCCAGAATGACCGGGGTTTTCCCCAAGAATGAATCACAAAGAAAGCTGTAAACCAACCAACCAACGGCTAAAGACCCAATGCCAATCGCGATGGCGGTAGCAGAATCGATACCAGAGCCGGGGGCAACAAGATAAAGGTCTGCGTTGAGGTAATACACCACGCCGAGTAAGCAGACCCCTGTTATCCAAGTAAAGTACGCTTCCCATTTAAACCAGTGTAAGTTATCTGGCATTTTAGGCGGAGCCAACTTGTATTTCTCAAGGTGATAGATGCCACCACCGTGAATCGCCCAAAGATCGCCCGAAAGCCCTTCTTTTGGGTTACTGCGGTTAAGGTTGTTTTCCAACCAAACAAAATAAAACGATGCGCCAATCCAAGCGACACCGACGACCATATGAACCCATCGAATTAATAGGTTCAACCATTCTGTCATGTGCGGATCCATAACATACTCCTTCTTAGCAGCCTCAATCTAAGCGCTGCATTCATTCCTTTACACTCAGCTTATCGTCGTGCTCACTCATTGTGGGATATCATCAAGATGAAGCGAGACAAGGTGCTCATCAAAAAACACTTCATCGCAGTTATGCCCATCACCTGCCCTGTCAACGACTAAGAACTGATCGTTCTCAGTCAGTGTCAGAACTGGGTGGTGCCACACCCCTTTATGATAATTAACACCTTGTCGCCCATTACTGATGAATGCGCGACATTCCGTCAGTGACGGTGTGTCCCCTTTCTTTGCAACGACAATAAGATACGGTTGACCAAGTAATGGGATAAACGCTTGCGAACCAAGAGGATGCCTTTCTAGCATTGCTATCGTCAGTGGGTATTTCAACGGCATAGCCTGAAATATACTGATGATCGCTTGCCCTTGCTGTTCATCAACATCGGTGTCAGCAAGGCGATGATAGCGGCGCGTCGAACCGTTATTGATCATAAAGTAGTCTCGATTTTCGGTCTCAATAACGTCACCAAAATCAGAAAAACGCTCTTGGGTGAGAGGCTCAATCGCTAAACGGCGGATTCCATTACTCATTATACGTTCCTCATTCTTCAGTCTGCTTTGGTACCAAACAAACGAAGACGACTAATCCCTCCGTCAGGGAAAATATTTAACCTAACGTGTGTCACCGCGCCTATCTCATTCACTTGCGACACGAACTCCTGAATGTCATGAGCGTTGAGTTTTTGTGCTGGAAGTAGCTCTTGCCAGAAAAGGCTTTGTGTTGCGACTTGATCGTCCGTACCACCTTTCACATAGGCCGCTTGAATAGAGCAGCTATCTGGGAAATTACCTTTAAAGTGCGCGGTATCGACAACAACCCGTCCGATATTGCCAGCATGACCTAACGCGACAATAACCCAGTCATTACCTGGCGTCCGACGACGCGCCGTTTCCCAACCGTCACCCATGTTTTCACCACGTCCAGGGCCAAGAATATTAGACTTATTACCATAGTGCTCATCACTGCAAGCTAAAGCTCGGCCACCATTCTCTACCGCTGCGAGATCAACTTGCTGCAGTGAATCGATCGCTTCCCAATCAACGCTCGGTTGTCCGTAAACACGTAGTCGCGCAACACCGCCATCTGGGTAAATGTTTAAACGAACATGAGTAAACACTTTGTCACTGGCAATGTCATTGAGATGGTGTTGGTCTCCAGATAGCGCTTGTGATGGTAAAATTTCTTCCCAATGATCCAAATCCGTTGGATCTTCATTTGGACTATAAATCGCATCAACAGAGGCCGATGGCGGGAAGTTACCAGTAAAAAACGAAGTATCGATATCTAATCCAGCAATGGTGCCAGCTAACCCCAGCTTCACGACACAGTAATCGTAGCCTTCACTGCGTTTGCGACGGCTTTCCCAGCCATCCATCCATTTGCCGTTGTCATCATAAACATCATCTTTCCATTCTGGCGCTGCTCTGCGTAACAAACGCGACTTATCAGCAAAAAAATCATCGGTGGCAAAAAGCGCTTGAGCACCGAGTTTTTCATCGGCTAAGTTGATGTACTGTTCAAAATCTAAGGACATATCCGGTCATCCAGTTCAATTAATCAATAAATAATAAAATGAGTGTCAGGTGATGGCGTGTTAGGCCGTTTTCACCTCACCATTAGCAGAAATAGCTGTCTTCCTATGACTTACATATCTCTGAGGCGAAAAAGTGCTATCTTGTTGATTTCATTAATCGCCGTAGCAAACTCAGTTTCACTATCATTGCCTAATCGCATCTCGAACGATTCAAGAATTTGGTAACGATTGGCCCCTTTTACCGCCATGATAAAGGGAAATGTGAAGCGACTTTTGTAGCTATCGTTATAAGTGGTAAATTGTGCGAACTCTTCCTTCGAGCACTGGTCAATACCTGCCCCTGCTTGCTCTGAAGTTGAAGCCGCCGTGAGTGCTCCGTCTATCGCTGCTTTGCCCGCTAAGTCTGGGTGAGCATTAATAAGCGCGAGTTGTTGTTCATAAGGGGCTGCCAGTAATACTGACGCCATTTTTTCATGCAGTGATTCAATGTGGTTATCTTGCTCAGCAAGCCCTTGTTCAAAAACCGACTCCGCCACCCAAGGACTGTGCTCATAGATATCGGCAAACCGCGCGACAAAGTCGGTTTTATTTAATTGCGTCGGTTTGCCAAATTTAAACGGTGTCATATCTATGCTTCCTTACATCGAGTTAAAAGTATGGTGGTGTTGAATGGCATTGGTAGCCGTGTTCACGACTTAGATTCAGCCTGATACGGATGAGTTTGATGCCAATGATTAGCGATATCTATGCGTCGGCATAACCAAACCTTGTCGTGCTGCTGAACGTATTCAATGAATCGCTTAAGAGACGCAATTCTTCCAGGCTTACCAATTAAACGGCAATGCAATCCGACAGACATCATTTTCGGCGCACTCTCACCTTCGGCATAAAGCGTATCGAACGTATCCTTCAAGTATTGAAAAAATTGCTCACCGGAATTAAACCCCTGCGCAGTCGCAAAGCGCATATCATTGACATCCAGAGTGTAGGGAATCACAAGCTGCGGCCGTCCGGCTTCTGTATGCCAATAAGGTAAGTCATCGTCATAGGCATCAGAGTCATAAGCGAAACCACCCTCTTCGGCCACAAGTCTGCGCGTATTCGGCCCCGTTCTCCCCGTATACCAACCTTGTGGACGCTCACCGGTGACTCGTTGAATAATCTCAATGGCTTTCATCATATGATCGCGCTCTTCAGATTCATCCATGTATTGATAATCAATCCAGCGATAGCCGTGGCTGCATATCTCGTGCCCTGCTTCTTTCATCGCAATGGCGACATCTGGGTAACGTTCAACGGCCATAGCCACTGCAAACACCGTCAGCGGGATATCGTATTGTTTGAATAAGCGTAAAATCCGCCATACCCCTGCACGACTGCCATATTCATAGATTGATTCCATGCTCATGTGGCGTTCACCCGGAATTGCCTGAGCGCCCGGGATTTCAGACAGGAATGCTTCTGATTCATCATCACCATGCAGTAAACATCGCTCTCCCCCTTCCTCATAATTCAGAACAAAAGAAACCGCAATGCGAGCTTCATTTGGCCACATGGGGTGAGGGGGCGTTGGTCCATATCCGATAAGATTGCGAGAATAATCCTGACTCATCCAATCGCTCCTGCTAGTCCATAAGTCCTGTGAATTTCACCGTATAAATGCGTAACGGCCGATCCACTCAATACATTTATTGTATACAATTTTTTATTTTAATGTAAAGATTTTGTTTCTAAAGTTAATTTTTTTATTTCAGTCATTTTAAATCAAATACTTAATGATAATTTAACTCGCCATAATTTCATCCAAACAGAAAATAACCTCAAAAAAATCGTTAGGTAACGCAACATTTTCATAACAACAACCTTTACTAATTGTAGATATTGTGTACATATTATTATCAAGAATATAAATGCGAGCACATCTTATGGGAAAATTAACTACGCACGTTCTCGACACCGCGAGTGGTGTTCCAGGTGCCAACATCCAGGTGGTGCTATACCGCTTGGACGGTGATACACCAATTCAAATTCTACAAACTGACACCAATTCCGATGGCAGAACCAATGCACCGCTACTGGAAGGAGCGGCGTTTGTCGCCGGCCGATATCAGCTCGTCTTTCACGTTGCGCCCTACTTCCAACAGCAGGGCGTCGAACTCGATGATGTTCCATTTCTGGATGACGTAGTGATCCGCTTTGGACTTAATGACGAAGCGTCGCACTATCATGTGCCACTGCTGGTTTCTCCATACAGCTTTTCCACTTACAGAGGCAGCTGATCCACCAACAATGAAACGTTCTACATAAGAGAATAATTATTACGATTACTTAGTTGTGATCGCACCACACTCTCGAAAGCAAACCTCGACGTCGTAAAGACTCATCAATAAGCATCAAACACCCTGTTGATGTGATGAGCTTGGTCGTGTGCAGTTTAGGGACAGTCAATACTAGAAGGACTTGCTGAAATGAACGAAAGTAAAGCAGAAACACTTAATCAAACCAATGAGAATAGCTTTCTCGAACGATGGTTTAAGATCAAACAACACGGTTCAAGTGTCAAAAACGAAATGCTTGGCGGGGTCACAACCTTTGCCACCATGGCCTACATCATTTTTGTCAACCCAAGCATCATGGCAGCCTCTGGTATGGATCAGGGCGCTGTCTTCGTTGCCACCTGTATTGGCGCCGCCATTGGCTGTTTGCTGATGGGGCTATTCGCTAACTGGCCTGTGGGTCTGGCTCCAGGCATGGGCCTTAACGCCTTCTTCTCATTCACTGTCGTCAGTGAGATGGGCTATAGCTGGGAAGTAGCATTAGGCGCAGTGTTTATTTCCGGTGTGCTGTTTGTTGGTATGAGTTTCTACAAAATTAGGCAATGGATTATTGAAAGTATTCCACACAGTTTGCGGTTTGCCATGACTGCTGGTGTGGGGCTTTTCTTAGGCCTAATTGGGCTTAAAACAGCAGGTATTGTCGTAGAAAACCCTGCCACATTAGTATCTCTGGGCGACTTTACCAAGCCCGACGCGATTCTCGCAGCGATGGCGTTCTTGATCATTGCCGTATTAAGTGAACGCAAAGTTTTTGGCGCCGTCCTAATTGGTATTTTAAGTGTTACTATCGTCGGAATGATGCTTGGTCTTGTGCAATATAATGGCTTCTTTGCGGCGCCACCGAGCATTGCCCCTACTTTTCTTGCTATGGATATCAGTGGTGCACTCAACATATCAATGATCAGTGTGATCCTCGCCTTTTTGTTTGTAAACATGTTTGATACGGCAGGTACACTAATGGGTGTTGCCGAACGTGCTAACCTAATCAATAAAGAAACGGGGAAAATTGAAGGGCTCAGTAAAGCCCTGAAAGCAGATAGTATCGCCAGTGTGGCTGGTGCATGTGTGGGTTGCCCACCCGTCACCAGTTACGTAGAAAGTGCCTCTGGCGTCGCCGCTGGGGCTCGTACAGGTTTATCCGCTATCGTTGTGGCAGCGCTATTTCTTGCCGCCATCTTTCTGTCGCCATTAGCAGGAATGATTCCTTCTTACGCCACCGCTGGCGCTCTGATTTACGTAGCGTTTGTCATGATGAGCAGCATGCAGCATGTCGATTGGAAAGACTTCACTAACGGTGCACCCGCTGCCATTACAGCATTAATGATGCCGTTAACCTTCTCTATCGCCAATGGTATTGCACTGGGGTTCATTACCTATACCGTACTTAAAGTGTGTACTGGAAAAACGAAAGATGTTTCCATCTCTATGTACGTATTAACGGCAGTGTTCGTCGCTAAGCTAATCTACATTTAATCGATAGACATTTCTGTGTAGAAAACGAGAGGGTAAATACCCTCTCGTTTGTATTTTACGACAACGCCAACTATTCGCCTCCCGAACAATGTAGGCTTAACTCTCCCTTTCTAAGTGTGCGGTACAGCCCGCTTGGTGTGCATTATTGCTCAGGGTAAATGACCAACCATAACTTGCACATAATCGCTGCACGATAAGTAGCCCCAGTCCATGCTCAGTTTCATTCTGCCCACTAATGCCACACCCAGAATCAGTGACAGTAATCGCCTGTGATGTCACCTCAACATTAATATGCCCTTGTTTAGTAAAGCGAGCCGAATTATCAATGAGGTTTTTTAAGAGCATATTTAATACCGCAGGAGGGAAATTCAACGGCGTGTTATCTGCGATTTTCAGTGTAAATTGCACGTCAGGGTGTCGCTTACTTATCGATTTTTGCACATCAATATCGTCATACGAAAACTCAGTTAACGTATTTTTATGCTCGGTATTTTCTTGTTTAACAATGTTAAGCAATACTTCCACGGTTGCCTGCATGCCTTCCGCAGCATGAATAATGCGCTGACGCTGCCTAGCTTGAAAGTCTTTCTGTTGTTTCATCGCTTGCAAATTGGCCGCTCCAAGGATGATTGATATTGGTGTCTTTAATTCATGGCTGGCGTATTTGGCAAACATAAGTTCTTGTTTAACTAGCCGATCTTTCATCTGAGTGTAGCTATTGAGGTGATCCGCCAGTTGTTTTACTTCATCAATCGAGCTCGAAGACACGGAAAAACGCTGTGCCTTTTCAGATTTTAGCTGTTCACTTAGATCTGCGATCGGTGACATTAATCCTCCAAGCATGCGCTGCAAAGAGACACGTAAAAATGCAATCAGCATGAGCATTAATGCTAAAGCAACCAGCATCAAGCTATCCCAACTGTCGTCGCCAAAATCCAGAGCTCGCATACCAACACTTAGATACAGGGGGCGTAAAGTCCCTGTTTTGTCGATAAATTCAGTATGAAAGACAAGAAACCCATCTTCACTAAAGCGGTTGTAGCGAGTCACTTCATTTAGAGGGTAAGGCGCTTGTGCTTTTAACCTTTCTGTTAACGCTTGCTCGCTAAAGTACGCCGTGACATTGGGACTAATCGACACTACTTTAGCGTTATCTAGTGCATGATGCTGGATGGCAACCTGCTCGAAGGACACTAAGTGACGCTCTATTTGATTGTCCTCATTGAAGACCAGATAGAGTGAGAACGAAAAAAACACCAGAAACGAGGACGACAGTGCCATTATAGAAAAGGTCATAATGAGCCGCGCTTTCACATCTTCAATAGTGTTTCGTTGGCACTTTTTAAACCTGCGCTTTAACCCCATCATACCGCCACCAATTTAAAACCCACTTTTGGTACGGTGACCAACATCTGGTGCTCAAATGGCTTGTCTAGCGCATTTCTTAATAAATAGATGTGGCTTCTTAGCACGTCTTTATCCGGTATATCTTCTCCCCACAATTGATGAATCAACGTCTCTCTAGAGACCACTTCTCCCTGAGCCTTAGTTAACACCAACAAAATTTGATACGTCGCATGAGTCACCGTTAACGGTTGAGAATCACGCATCACCTGATGGTTTTTTTGATCAATCGTCAGATCACCAAACTGAAGACGAGATAACGCGACCTCACCTCGAAAACGCTTGATTAATGCCAATAGTCGAACTTCCAGTTCTGGAAATTGGAATGGCTTACTAATAAAGTCATCGATGCCGTTTTCAAACCCCATAAGTAAGTCTTCTTGTCCGTTAAGTGCTGTCAGCATCAAAACGGGAGTTGTGCTGCCCTGCTCTCTCAGTTCACGTGCCACTTGCATCCCATCTTTTTTCGGCATCATCACGTCCAAAATAATGGCATCAAATTCATGCTCTAGGGCAAGCTCTAAACCCAGCTCACCATTATCAGCAAAATCGACTTCTGCCCCTTTCACTTCTAAAAAATCAGCCAAGATGCCTTGCAACTCTTCATTGTCTTCAACAACCAGTATTCTTTTCCCCGCTAGCATGCGCTTTCCTCTGCCCCTAAAACATCCTTCTATTATAGATAAAACATGTCGAATTAATGTCGAATAATGACCAAATTCCACATCGTAACATCCGCCGCGCATTCGACATAAAATCGACACGCAGCACGACACACTATGGAAAAATCCATTTGTGGAGTTAGCCATGAAAACCTCATTACTCATTACTTTTCTCAGCCTATCCGTATTTATCAGCCACTCATATGCGGTTGAATTAATTGGTAAAACCACCAGCAAAAATGCCGTTCGTATTGTTTCCGAAGTGAGCGGCGTGATCAAAACAACCTCATGGCAGGTTGGTGATGCGATCACCGCTTCCTCAGCCCTAGCCGAGATCAAGCGACAAGATTTTGAGTTAGCAGTACAGAAGCAGAGGGCCAGCCTGAAGCTGGTTGAAGCCGATTTACATATTAATAAATCCACATACTCTCGCTACCAAGCCCTTCGCGCTAAAAACAGCCTGTCTCAAAATGAACTTGATGTTGCAAAGGCAGACTATGCGGCAGCGGAGGCTAATGTGGAATTAGCAAAAATAGAACTCAATAAAGCGCAGTTAGATCTAAAGAACACCACGGTCTACTCACCTATTGATGGCTATGTCGTCGAGCGAAATGTCAACGAAGGTGCCTGGGTGAACCGAGGTGATCAACTCTTCACATTAACGAATATCGATACACTCAATGCACGGCTACTTGCCAGTGAATTTGACCTCGCGTCCATTCATGTTGGGCAACCAATTCAACTTTGGGCGGAAGCCAACCCAAACCACAAAATTACCGCAATTATCAATCGTATTGGTGTGGAATTAGACGCTAAGACATTTGCTTATCCGGTCGAAATTGAAATCGAGAATAGCCAACACCTCTTTAGACCAGGGATGTCCTTACATGCCACGACAACATTTTCGTCAGGTAACTGAATCTGTGTAATTAGCTAAGTCTGTGTAATTAACTAAATCCGTGTAATTAACGGAATCCAGCTAATTAACTAGGTTCACTTAATTATCTCGGTTCGCTTAATTAAGCCCTCGCGATTCACCACTACTCATTCAACCATCGTCAATCTAGTGATTGCTAATTCAACTTAAGGGGTCTCGAATGAACACTTTTCTTGCCTACTTTGCTAGGCGCAGTTTTCTCGCTCGTATTATTACCATAATGGTGCTTTTAGTGGGGGCTGGCGCAATCAGCATTCTCAAACTTCAAGAGCTCCCTGACGTGGCATTTGCGGAAGTCGAGATCACGACACAATATCCGGGGGCATCCTCGCAAGATATTGAGTTAAACATCACCAACAAAATTGAGAAAGAGCTGAAGTCGATTCAAGGGCTCACAACCTACTACTCTCAGTCTTTTGATGGCCAGTCTTATATCAACATCGAGCTCGATGAAAGTTATGAGGTCAATAAGACGGTTCGTGATATTCAACAAGCCGTGGATCGTGTTCAAGGTCTACCAAAAGATATCTCGAACCCTCCGTTAGTCGTCCAAAAGGACACCTCCTCTTTCGATGTTATGACATTCGGCGTAGTAACAACGCTCGATAATCACGCATTACAGCAATACACTCGTGAACTTGAAAAGCGGTTAAGATCAGTCCCCGGTGTCGGAAACGTGCGTCTGGACGGCTACACCGAGAGAGAGTTTTGGATTGAGGTTGACCCAACCAAAGTACTTCGATATCAATTAACCTTTAATGATGTCATTGCCGCGATTAATACGCGTAGCCTGTCACTTTCTGGGGGAATTGTGGAGTCGTGGGACAACGACCAACGCATTGTTACCCTCACGCAAATTCACACAGTTGAAGAGCTCGCCAACACCATCATCGATGTCTTGCCCACCGGTGAAATGATCCGATTGGGGGATGTTGCTCAAGTCTCCGATGGGTTTGAGAAAGCCACTGAGCTGGGTATGGTGGATGGGCAGAACGCCGTGGTATTCTCCATCAGCAAAAATGCCAGTGCGGACATTATTGCCACTATCGACCGCGTAAAAACAATTTTAGATCAAGAGAATACACGCCTAGAAGGTCAATTTAGCTTTCCGATTACTTTAAACCTAGCGGATGATATGGCAGAAAAATTCTCCATCGTCACCATCAATGGTGGAGTTGGGCTCATTCTGGTTCTTATTGTTCTAAGTATGATATTGAAACGCCAAGTCGCCTTTTGGGTATCCGTCTCCATTCCATTTTGTGTACTTGGGGTCATGGCCGTCTTACCCGCACTTGGCATGAATCTAGACAGTATTACCCTTGCGGCTTTGCTTCTGGTAATTGGTATTATTGTCGATGATTCAGTCATCGTCGCCGAGAGTATTTATCAACAAAAAGAACAAGGGAAGTCTGGCGTTGAAGCGGCGACCTTGGGGGTTCAGAACGTCATTCGCCCCATCATTGCCAGCTTGACAACAACGGCGCTGGTTTTCATCCCTATGTTTTTTATTCCAGGCACCATGGGCAAAGCCATCATTGTTATTCCTATCACGGTCATTACCGCGCTTTTATTTTCACTGGCAGAATGTACCTTTACTCTGCCTGCACATTTGGCTACATCACTCGATAGCCCCCCGAGGAATGGTTCGAACAATACGCGCTTCACAGCACTCATTCAGCGCTACAAAGCGATACTTTGCTACTGTTTAGCTCGCAAAAAACGTATTTTAGTGCTCGCACTTACGTGCCTTGTGGGCAGCTCAACGCTACTAACCACACTAAAGCTCGACATTTTTCCAAGTGATGCGGCCAAATACATTGAGATTTACACAGAGATCGCTCCGGGCACCCCGCTCAATAAAGTCCGCCAAACCCATACGGACTTAGAGAACGCTATCGCAGCATTACCAAGCAATGAAGTCGTCTCGCATCAAATCACGTACTCCAGCCCTGTGAGCCGTGGGTTGATCACGCTGACAAATGTTGATCAACGTACACGAACCGCCAATGATATCGCCGACTCGCTCAGCCACGAATTGACCAACTCGACCAGTATAAATTTTGTAAAATTTACGGTAGATGCAGGTGGTCCCCCTCCCGGTGAGCCGGTAGAAATTCGCATCATCAGCAATAACCAGAAAGAGCGCGAACAAGCATTGGACCTTGTCATGGATTGGATGAGCCAGCACAGTGGGCTTGATAACGTCACTCATAACGAAGCGTTGACCGATCCACAATTACAAGTATTACCACAATACGAGTGGCTAGCGCGCTACAATTTAACCGTGCAAGATCTTGCTAACACGCTGCGCATTGCGTTTGATGGTGATACGGTGACATCAACATGGATTGGCGACGAAGAAGTGAAGCTGCGCGTGATACTGGATGAAAAATATCGCAATCTCGACAAGCTCGCCACCACTAAAATCACCACACCTTCAGGGGTAAAAGTGCCACTCAACCGTTTAGCAAAAGTTCAAGAAATTCAAGCGCCACGAGAAATTCTCCACTACAACGGCGATCGCCAAATATTAGTTAGCGCGCAAATTATCGATGACAACCTAAGCTCTGGAGCACTCAGTCAGCAACTGACTCAAGCGTTAACACCGCAGGTAGGAACCAGCGTAAGACTCGATGTTGGTGGTGAAGCAGAGAACACCGACGAAACCATGTCTGGCTTCTTTGTCGCTTTCCCTGCTGCAATGATTGGCATCTATTTTGTGCTCGCCATTATGTTTGGGTCGTTATTACAGCCGCTATTGATCATGGCCGTCATTCCGTTTGCTATTGTCTCTGCATTAATGGCGCTATTTCTCCACATGCAGCCTATTTCGTTATTTGCTTTGGTTGGTATATTGGGGATGGCTGGGGTCGTGGTCAATAACGCTCTGGTCCTCGTCAACCGTATTAACGAACTGCAACAAGAGGGTTTCTCTGTCACTCACGCGATTGTTGAAGCCGCAGCAAGCCGCTTCAGGCCTATCGTCCTGACATCAATCACAACCGTGGTAGGCTTACTGCCATTGGCTTACGGTATTGGCGGTACCGATGTCTATATGGGGCCGATGTCATTAACGCTTGGGTATGGATTGCTGCTCTCATTACCGATTGTATTAATTGTCATACCTTGTCTATATGCACTTTGTGCGCGACCTAAGGTCATAAGCGACACCTCTCCTGTCACCAATAGCCAACAGCCAACAAGTAATAACCAATTACCAATTACCAATTACCAATAAGTAAAATCCGCTAAAGCGACCCTAACCAATATCGCTAACCTATCGCGCTGCTCGGAACGTTTAACCGCAGCAGCGCTGCACATACCGCTGCCAAAGCGCGAGTTTCAAACACCATTTGAACCCAACAACGCACATATTACGACGCCCTTTCTCCAATCCCTCGTAAACGAATACGGCTGACATTTAGGTTCATAATGTGGCGCAATACGTAACGATATAATACCTTTTTGACCCCGGACAAATTACTACCATATTTTGAATAAAAGTCATCCGGCTGCGGATACACACCAAAATCATCGGCAATACCTTCACTCTGTATATAGGTATCATCACCCTTCCAATCGACATCTGGCTGAGCCAAGTTTTTTGTCGATATTGCATAACCTGAAAAGGCGTCTTGTTGCGCGGAAAAACGCTGCTGTACCTGCCTTAGATAGCCACTATCTAAAATGTAACCTTCTAAATTCACCCAACGCCCTTCTTGGTAGACTTCTACCCAACTATGAATGATGCGCTCTGGAGCCACACGAAAAATCGCCGTAGGAATAGCACCTCGCTGCAGTTCATTATAAATCGTAAAGCCATGCAGTCTGGTTTCAATACCCACAGAGCGAAGGAGCGCCATTAATAACGTACCTTTGGTGTTGCACTGCCCATAACCATCTTTTAGTACTTGGCTCGCAGCAAGACGGTCGTCACTATTGTAACCAAAACGAATATCGTCTCGGACAAAATGATAAATTGCACCAATCGCATCATAGCGAGACAAGGTTTTCCATTGTTTTTCGTCAATCAATTCTTGGATGTCATCATGTAAAAAATCCAACATCGGTGTGGGTTGTAAATAGGCTTGAGATAACTCGTTCATAGATTACTCCGGTCACTGAATCTACCCTTAGAGTAACTAACCACTTTTTAGAATAATTGAATAAACTGGCTACGAACGTCGAAACACTGCGTTAGCTTGTCGAATCGTCATACCAAAGGTATGACGAAACGTCCGACTTAAATGTGCGCTATCCGAAAACCCCGCCATATAGGCCGCCTCTGTGGCCGATTGACCAGCAAGTACCGCTTCAACAGCACAGATCATTCGACACCAAAGTAAGTATGGACGCCACGGTATTCCTACTTCTTGACGAAACAAATGCAAAAATCGACTCTCTGATAAGGCAAGTGTTGCCGCGACGTCCGCAGCACGCCATGCATTCGGCTTCAAACAAGTGACACCGACGCACTGATAAAGCTCATCGACTAACCTTTTAATACGAGGATCGATAATATTACTGTTGTTATTGAGATAAAAAGGACTGGGTTGCTTTAAATGTTCTAACAGCGATAGGAGGTGAATGGCGACATCATCAAGTTTGATATCTGAAGCCCTTGGCCTTGAGAAGTGCAGTTTCGGCAGCATCTCAATGGGGCGCTGCGCCAAAAGCTGATTCATTGCTGCTCCAAGCTCACCGCTTGGCTCCAGCAACACAATCCAGCCTTCTTCCATCTGTAATTGATGCTCTACATTCGAGGCGAGTATCATAGGCGCAGCGATCTCTTTACTAACAACATGAGATAACCCATTCGAAGACAATGTCTCGGCTCGTAAACACAGAGTACAACGGCTTTCGGGCTTGGGCCAAACCAGCTGAATAGCATGATGGCGATGGTAATCAGCATCTATCGATGACCCGTACATCATCATGATCCCCGCTCTAATCCACACCTTTGGTTCAGCCATTATTCTACTCCTTAGCAATACCCATCAAATTCCGTTTGAACCAAACACCCCTTTCTCTATAAGCTTGGTTAATATCGCCTGACTCTTATCTCTAAACCTATCTCGCAATAGGCGTACAGTGGGTGTTATCGATTGGCGACTGGGGCAAACCAACCATAATTCTGACGGCGTGGGCTTATATTGTGGCATCAAATTCACCACTCGCCCTGCTAGCAAATCACTCGACATATCGATACATGACTTGAACGCGATGCCTTTACCTTCTACACACCAACGTCGTACGAAATCACTGTCATTAGAGGCCCGATTGCCTTTTAGTTTAATCTTATAGTCTTGCTTCCCATCATTAAAAGCCCACTCATCTTGGATAATGTCGTGCAATTGGTAGAACAGTGCATTGTGATTCAGCAAATCTTGTGGGGTCTGAGGCGTACCATGCTCAGCCAAGTAATCAGGGCTCGCACACAACACTCTTGGCGCATCACTAATCTTAAATCCGTATAAATTCGAGTCCAATTTGGGCCCATAGCGCAACGCCATATCCACGGCATCGCGATAGAAATCAATATTACTGTCACTAATATGGGTGCGTAGAGACACCTTCGGGTATTCAAGTAAAAAGTCGTCGAGCCAAGAGGCGACGATATTACGCCCTAAATCAGAAGACATGGCTATTCGCACTTCGCCGTCAATGATACCAAGCTCTTCTCGCATATTGAGCTTAGCCTGTTGAAGCATTTTCACGGCTTGCTCACACTGTGGTAGATACCGTTCACCCGCAGCAGAAAGTCGTAAATGACGGGTGGTGCGAACAAATAGCTCCGCACCCAGTGACGCTTCAACACGCTTTACCGCTGCACTGGCGGTGGCAGTTCTCATATCAAGATTAGTTGCGGCAGCGGTGATACTGCGAAACTCCGCCACCTTTAAGATAACGTGTAAATCTTCAAGTAGCATTGACCTACCCCTGCTCTCTTGGTTTGGTTAGATGATGATCCACAACACGTGCTTCACACTTATTATCAAATAATTTTTGATAATAATTCAAATTATAGCCTCTTTATAACTATCAATCTTACTATTACTATGTTTCGACACAAACACTTTATCCATACTCATAAGTCGCTTATTACTGCGCCTTAAGAAGACGAGAACAGACTATGACGTCATTAACTATTGTTGCCAATATCATCGCTAATGAAGATAAAATTGAATTGGTTAAATCCGAACTGTTAGCACTTATTGACGCAACGCGCGCCGAAGAAGGCTGCATCAATTACGACTTGCACCAAGATAATAACAACCCTGCGCACTTTACGTTTTATGAAAACTGGACGTCACCTGAGCTGTTACAAGCGCATTTGCGTAGCGCCCACATTGCGAAATACAAGACGGCAACCGAAGGTGCCGTCGCCAGCTTTACACTCAATGAGATGACTCGTATTGGGTAATGCTGTCAGAAGTTCGACGGCTTTTATTTCTAACGCTTTCTATTCCTAACTATTTTCATTTCGGAGATGACCATGACACATCCCATCATTGCTGACTTAGAGCAACGTTATACCGCTAAACGCTACGATGCGACAAAGCGTATCCCTCAAGACGAACTAGAGGTGATTTACGAGGCAACACGACTGTCCGCTTCGTCGATCAACTCACAGCCGTGGAAGTTTATCGTCATTGAAAGCGATGAAGCCAAGCAGCGCATGCACGATACGTTTGTTAACAAGCATCAATTTAATCAGCCTCATATCAAAGAAGCCTCACATATTATTTTGTTCGCATACCACCCCAACTACACCCGTGATGATTACGCAAAAGTGGTCGACAAAGGGATTGAAGATGGCCGTACGGCACCCGAGCAACGCGAGCAAGCCTTTGGTGGTTTTGCGTTTGCTGAATTGAACACCGATGAGACCGGCAATACGTCAACATGGACGAAAGCGCAAACCTACCTTGCGCTCGGTAATACCATGCATGTTTTAGCCCGCTTAGGTATTGATTCAACGCCAATGGAAGGCGTCGATTCCGAGATGATCACAGAGCTGTTTAGAGAGGAGTTGGGTGGCTACCAGTGTGATGTTGCCTTAGCGATGGGGTATCACCATGCGGATGAAGATTACAATGCATCCCTGCCTAAATCGCGCTTAAGCCGCGAAGCCGTATTAACGGTTTTATAACCGTTTAGAGTGCCGTTACTTCCGCCAAAATAGTTAATTTGAACAATGGTTCGAACCATCCCTTAAACGATGGCTACTCTGGCGCTGTCAGTGACTTAATTGACTCTCTAATCACTAGCGAGCCCGATATTGAAATTAATTGGGCTCGTTCATTCTCTCCCAATATCCGTAGTATCGCCACCTTAACCATATTGCCCAACGGTACACTGACCGAGCTCAAGCTTGGTGATAAATACTCGCCCATATTGCTGTTGTCAAAACCTGCAATTGAGATCTCTTCAGGTAATGACAAGCCTGCATTACTGAATGCACGCATGGCACCCATCGCCATATCATCATTGCAAGCCAGTATTGCTGACGGTCGTCGATCACACTCAAGTAACCGTACTGCGGCTAAATAGCCCCCTTTCAACGCCCAGTTTCCGCATTGCTCCAGTTCTTTATCAACGGGTAAACCATGTTTTTCCAATACATCCCTATAGGCGCGATAACGCTGTTGATCTGTGCCTGAGTTTGGGTTGCCACGAATAATAGCAATGCTGCGATGACCGTTTTGCACTAAGTGCTCCATCATTAAACAGGCACTTTGATAATGATTGGTTGTAATCGCGTGTTGAGGGTGATCGGAGACGGGGCGATTCAACACCATGATCGGGGTAGTGGTACGGCTAATGATTTCCGCGAGCTCTTTTTCGTTTAGATATTTTGAATAAACAATGATGCCGGCGCATTTCATATCCAAAAGAAAATTAATGGCGTCCCTTTCCTCTGCTTTACTGTGTTTCCCATCCGTCATCACTAACTGGTGGTTCGACTCTTCGCAAAATGAAGCGGCATGATTCATCAAGGTAGAAAAATAAGGGCCATCAAACAAGACATTACTCATAACAAAACCGATGAAATTGGTTTTTCTCATAGCCAGATTTTGCGCTAGGATATTGGGCCGATAACCAGTTTTCTGAATCGCATCAAACACTCGCTTCACGACATCCGGTCGTACGATATTTTTCTTGTTCAATACTCTTGATACTGTCGCTTTAGAGACGCCCGCCTCATTGGCAACATCCAGCATCGTTACTTTCACCACCCATACCTCTTTAATACATTCTAATCGCCCACGATTGCATCATAAGTGCCACTATTACATCACAAGTACCACTATTACATCACAAGTACCACTATTACATCATAAACGCCCACTGGTGCGGGCGTTTATGATTACGGCATTAGTTCAGATTAACCTAAAGCACTTCGCCATTAGAAGCTATCACACTCTGATACCAGCTAAATGACTTTTTCTTTGCTCGAGAAAAGCTGCCCGACCCATCATTGTGCTTATCAACGTAGATAAAACCATAGCGCTTTTTCATTTCACCAGTGGTAAAGGAGACCAAATCAATGCATCCCCACGGGGTATAACCCATCAGTTCAACACCATCAATACAGACGGCTTTTTTCATTTCGGCAATATGTTCACGCAAATAATCGATGCGGCTGTCATCTTCAATATTGCCATCATCCTGTACGTGATCAATCATGCCAAAGCCATTTTCTACGATAAACAGTGGCACTTCATAGCGCTCATAAAGTGACGCCAGGCAATAACGCAAGCCAGTAGGGTCAATTGACCACCCCCAATCACTGGATTTGATAAATGGATTCTCAACCGAGTTTTCATGTCCGCCATCCATACTCTCTTTTGTCGATTGCTGCGACGTAGAATCTAACGTATTCGACATGTAGTAACTAAAGCCAAGATAGTCGGCTTTACCCTGCTTCAGAATCAATTCATCTTCAGGGTGCATATCAATATTAAACCCTTTGATTGCCCAGTCACGTTTTGCATAAGCCGGATAGTGACCTCGCACCATCACATCGGAGAATAAATATCGGTCTCGCATCGCTTGCTGGGCTAGCATCACATCAGCTGGTTTCGAAGAACGTGGATAAAATGGCACCATGGCACACATGGCACCAATCTTCATATTAGGGTTAATATCATGTCCCTTGCTCACCACTAACGCACTTGCCACAAACTGGTGATGAACCGCTTGATACATTGCCTCTTTCGGGCGTTCAAATTCCGAAAATTTCACACCTGAACACATCCAACCAAAAATATCTGCAGAGACGTTGACCTGATTATTGATTTCATTAAACGTCATCCAATACTTCACTTTATGCTTATAACGCTCCATGACCACCGTAGAATAACGAACAAAAAAGTCGATCATTTTGCGATTCATCCAACCACCATATTCTTTCGCTAGTTGGTAAGGCATTTCAAAGTGGCTCAGTGTGATAACCGGTTCAATGCCGTGCTTAATTAGCTCATCAAACATATCATCATAAAACGCCAATCCTGCTTCGCACGGCTCTAATTCATCCCCTTTAGGAAAGATACGAGTCCAAGCAATACTGGTTCGAAAGCATTTAAACCCCATCTCAGCAAACAACTTGATGTCGTCTTTATAGCGATGATAAAAATCCACGGCTTCTTGATTCGGGTAGTGTTCACCTTCTAGCACACCGTCGGTAATACGGCGCTGCACACCATGCTCTCCAGCAGTCAAGACATCCACTACGCTCACACCTTTACCATTAGCGTTCCAGCCGCCCTCTAGCTGATGCGCAGCAACCGCACCACCCCATAAAAAATCACTAGGAAAACTTGTTTTCATACTTTGACTCACCAAATTGATTGAATTAATCCGAGCGTCACTTCTGTGTCGGAGCGAAATAAACGCCTGCGCATTAACGCCAACATTATTTCTGAAACCGGTTTCAACAATGTAAAAAACAGCAAAATGTGACAAGAGTCACATTACAATACCAACCGTTCGCTCTCTCCTATGCCCGCCATTTTTATACGATCCAACAGATGGCGAATTTGTGCTTCACTCTTGGCATACGGTTATATACTCAATATACAACTCGTTTAA
>NZ_JAKRRY010000070.1 GCF_026191675.1 Vibrio qingdaonensis
AAGTGGACGCCATAAGCTTGGCGGTTTTGGTTTGAAGTTAAGTGCGCTTGGTAAGTTAATTGTTAGCGCCACTTAGCAGGGCGTTAGCTGCTATAGCCAACTCAGGAGGAGTAAGCATATGGAATATCCATTGGAAGGATCGTGCCAATGTGGTGAGGTTCACTATAAATTGTATGATGCACCACTAGCGGTTTTTGCATGTCACTGTACAGAGTGCCAAAAACTATCAACGAGCCCGTTTAGTGTAACAGCAGTGATAGATTCTTCGAAAATTGAGTTCGAAGGAAAGCTCAGCAGCTGGGAAAGAATCGCAGAAAGTGGAAATAGAAACCAAGCCCGTTTCTGCTCTAGCTGTGGAAACAGAGTTTATCACTTTAACCCTGACGAACTGTCAACAGTAAAGTTAAAACTCAAACCTATTAACCTCAAAGATGAAAGTATCTTTGAGCCAAAGGCGCACGTGTGGGTCAGCGAAAAGTTAGGCTGGTATGAGCTCCCAGAGGGCGTCAAGGTCTTTCCCAAGCAACCAAAATAGCAGCTAACAAACGCTTCAAGCCGACAACCAACGCGTGGCATTTTTGGTTTAAGCAAGTTTAGTGATTAAGGTGCTTTGCTTTGGCTCCGCATTGCGTTGGTTGCAGCTTAAGCGGGCGTTAGTTTGCCCACCGACTACAATCAGTCTGTAGGAAATTTTTGCTTCTGGTGTAGAACTCGCATTACACGAATTGTTGAGCCATCAACCCAGTAGGAAACGATCATTGAGATTTCTGGGATAATTAGCAATCGTCCTCGAATACCATCACGTTGAACACCCATAAGTGGTTGCTCAAGTAAATTTTCTACTTTAGCTTCAATGATTTCGTCAGTTTTGTCTGCCGCATCAGGGTTGAAGTCATAAAGAAACTCAAAGATCTTCTCACGATCATTTAGCGATTCTTCTTCCCATAAAATCATTGTTGCCCTCGGCTACGAATCTTTGCTTTTCTTTCAGCCATTCGTGCTTTTGCTGAGTCATGGTCAACAAATGAAGCTTTTCCTGAGTCAAACTTCTCAAATGCTAGGTCTACTTGTTCAGTTAACCAAGCGTCGTGAGATAATGCTTTGCGTTGTTGTTCAGCCATTTGCTCAGTAAGTTCGCGACAAGCATCGCTAAGTGTGCGTCCTTGGCTCTCAGCCATTTGCTGAGCTAAGCGTTTAATTTCGTCATCAACACGAAATTGAATTCTAGTGTCCATGATTAACTCCTAAATTGACGTGTGTACAAATGTTAGCACTGGAGTTGGGAAAGGACAACTAACAAACGCTTCAAGTCGATTCGTAACGCTCAGTACTTTTGGTGTCAATTTTGGCTAATGTGATTACGGTGTCCAAGTTAGGTTCTGTGGAGCGTTACTCACAACTTAAGCGTGCGTTAGCCGTCATGGAGCTTGCGATACTCAAAGTGATAGAATAGTATCACTTTAGTATTCCTTTGGAGCAGCTTTCATGAAAGTAGAACTAGTTACATCACTTAAACGTCAAGCAACTAAGATCCTCGCCGATCTCCGCGACACCAAAGAACCAGTGTTAATTACTGAGCATGGTAAGCCATCTGCGTATTTAGTTGATGTTGATGACTACGAATTTATGCAGCATCGATTAGCTATTCTTGAGGGTATTGCACGAGGTGAGCGTGCACTAGCTGACGGTAAAGTGGTAAGTCATGATGAAGCCAAGGACAAGATGTCAAAATGGCTGAAATAATCTGGACTGAACCAGCGTTATCTGACCTTAATGATATCGCTGAATACATCGCTCTTGAAAATATCGTAGCTGCAAAGCAGTTAATACGTACGATCTTCTCCAAAGTCGAACGCCTACAACCCTTCCCGGAGTCTGGTCGTATTCCACCCGAATTAGCACATTTAAGTTATCGTGAAGTTGTCGTTAATCCATGTCGTGTTTTCTATAAACAAGATGGTGACAAAGTGTTTATTCTGTTTGTTATGCGTGCAGAGAGAGATTTGCGTAAGTTTTTGTTGAGTAAGCAATAACCTTTGGGAATGAGCGGCTAACAAGAAATTTAAGCTGATTCGCAACGCTTGGCACTTTCGGTTTGAATCGGCTTTAGTGTTTACGGCACAATGGTTTAGGTAGGTGGCAGCGTTGCTCACTACTTAATTTGGCGTTGGCCCACAGGCGTCAAAATTAACGAAGGACGATGATGAAAGGTCAAATAGTAGAATGGAATGATACTAAAGGTTATGGGTTTATTTTGTCTGTAGGCGGTAAGCTGAGGGTGTTTTTTCATATATCATCCATTACAAACCGAGGTTATCGCCCTAAATTACATGATAGTGTTACCTTTAACGTAGTTGCGGATAAAAAGGGGCGTTTAACTGCTGAAAATGCGGTGGTTCAAGGTGTCAATGGCTTTCCTTATACAGTGATATTTGGTTTTGGCTTTTTGGGTGCAGCAACGGTATCAATAACCGTATTCAACGGTGAAACACTTCTGATCCCTTTGTATATAGTATTGAGTGTTTTTACATACTTTATGTTTGCTTGGGATAAACAGGCGGCACAGAATGGCAGCTGGCGAACGCCAGAAAATACGCTATATACCCTATCCTTGGCCGGGGGTTGGCCAGGAGCATTATTAGCTCAATTTCAGCTACGACATAAATCGAGAAAGCAACCTTTCAAATTCATCCTTTGGGTTACAATCGTTCTTAATATTGCTGGGTTCGTTTGGTTGTTTAGTGAATCAGGTAGGAGCCTAGTTCATAGTGTATTAACTGGCTTTTAGCTCAAGTTACGCGTTAAGTGATGTGGGCTAACAGGTGCTTCAAGCAGATTCGTAACGCTTGGGACTTTTAGCGTTAATTTAGGCTTGAGTGATTACGGCGTAAAACTTAGCTTGAGGGTACGTTGCTCACCACTTAGCAGGGCGTTAGCTGTACTCACGCGAGGTAGTACGATGATAAAAATTAGAGAGTATGTTGAAGCGGATGCACAGGCACTTTGGGATATCCATTTTTATACTATTCGCAATATAAATATTCGTGATTACAACCAAGCGCAAGTCGAGGCTTGGGCTCCAGAAAGTCTGGAATTGTCTATCTGGATAAATAGAATGAAAGGCTTGAATCCATTTGTGGCTGAAATTGACGGTATCGTTGTAGGTTATACAGATCTTCAATCTGATGGATTAATTGATCATTTCTTTTGCCATCATGAGTATCAAGGTCAGGGTGTTGGCAGGGCATTGATGAATCATGTATTTGCTGTTGGTAAAGAGCGGGGTATTTCTCGTTTTTACTCAGAAGTTAGTATTACAGCTAAGCCATTTTATGAGCACTTTGGGTTTAAAGTGGTTCAGCCTCAAGAAATGGACGTTCGTGGGCAAAAGCTAAGAAATTTCGTAATGGAAAAGTCCAGCTAACAAACGCTTCAAGTCGATTCGGAACGTTCGGCACTTTTGGCGTCAATTTCGGTTTATGTGATTTCGATGTCCAAGTTAGGTTCAGTGGTGCGTCACTGACAACTTAAGCAGGCGTTAGCAGAATAGAAGGAATAATTGATGTCAGTGGAAGAAGTGGTTAGAGGTTTTATCGAACAAGTAAGATCAGGGAAAAATCCAGATTTAGTAAACCAGTATCTAGCCCCGGTAGTTGTCGCGCATCAGATTGTTTCTGGAGTCTCAGAAACAATTAAAAGAACGCCATAAGGGAGTAGTTTATGGTTATGAACCGACAGGTTTAGAACTGTCTACAGTAGGAAGCGCAGTGTACCGAGTCAGTGAAAACCAAATAGCGGAATATTGGATTCAGCAAGAGAATCAAGGTTTACGGGAGCAGTTGGAAGCCAACCTTAAGAAATTCAGCTAACAAACGAGTATGGCGTCAATAGCTAAATATTGGCGCTGTTTTTGAGCCACTTCCGCGTGTCGACTCGCTTACATTTAAGCGCTGCTCATACTTATTGACCTCTTCTAGAGGCGTTATGCGACAGGGTAGTCGCTAGTCAAAAATCAAAAGGATAACCACATGGCAAAATATGTTGCTACCTCTCTGATTGGGCTCATTGTTATCGTTGTTTCTGCATACCTTATTATGCCTGCTTCAACGCTATTTCAATATCTGATCATGACTGAAAGAAGTATGGCTAATCTTGAAGTGAAGCAGGTCAAGGTCGATGAGTTAAACATTGAATATCTTCGCGGCGGAAGTGGTCCTCAATTAGTTTTACTCCATGGCTTTGGTGCCGATAAGGATAACTGGAATCGATTATCAAGCTACTTAGTTGGTGAGTTTGATGTCATCGCTATTGATATACCAGGCTTTGGAAACAGCACAAAGAATATAGAACTGGACTATGATGTTCGCTCTCAAGTAGAAAGACTAAAGCGGATATCTGATGCTCTAGGCTTAGACGAATTTACTTTAGCTGGCAGTTCTATGGGGGGATATATTGCAGGAAATTTTGCTGCCCAATACCCTGAAATAATTGACCATTTGTGGCTTATCAGCCCATTTGGTGTTGAGGGTTCGGAAGTCAGTGAAATGTTTTCAGCGACTAAGAAGGGCTTGCCCCCAGTCGTCTTGCCTCGAACCGAAGCAGAGTTTTCAGAACTGTTCGATTTTTTGTTTGTTGATCCTCCCTTTATTCCTTCACCAATCGTGAGTTATTTATCCAGCAAAGTCAGTGAAAGTCTGGAGATAAATACAAAAATTTTCGAGCAAATACACAGAATGAATAATGGCACCCCCCAGCCAGACTTGCCGCTTGAAAAGGTCTTAGCTAACTACGATGGATCAGTTCTAATATCGTGGGGTGACAAAGATAGGGTGTTGCACGTATCGGGAGCTTCGGTTTTAAAGCAGGTGATTCCGCAAGCTAAGTTAGACATTGCCTCAAATGTGGGTCATTTGCCTATGGTTGAGCAACCCCAAGCGACGGCTGAGTCGTTCTTAATGTTTACAAGAGAGCGTTAATCGCTAACCCTATCATAGTTCGCTTAAGTGCATGCCGGTGTGTGGTACGTTTCCGTAAAATAAGGTACACAGAGTGGGTGATTAATAAGGCTTATTGAGCCACGTTAGCATTCCAACAAAGAGAATAAGGAGGTGATATGTTTCCAATTGAAGTTTTTCTGCCCTATACAGTGGCTTGTCTGTTGCTGGTTATTTCACCGGGACCTGATAATTTGCTGGCCGTTGGGCGCGGTCTAAGTCAAGGCAGGGTAGCGGCCATAGTATCGGGGTTTTCGTCTGGCGCGGGGATCCTTTTTCATGTTATTGCGGCAACGTTTGGTCTTACCTTACTTATTCAAACCTCAGAATTGGCGTTCTATGTCGTCAAGATTGCGGGCGCAGCGTATTTGATTTGGTTGGGGATAAAGGTATTGCGTACCCGCAGCTTGTTCTCTTTGGAGCCGGCGAAAAAACAATCAATAAAAGCGATTTTCTCGACAGGCTTTTTATCCGCGGCCCTGAACCCAAAACCAGGTATGTTTGTTCTGGCTTTTGTCCCCCAGTTCGTCAACCCAGCATTAGGCTCGGTCACTGTTCAAATGGTTGGTTATGGCGTTTGGTTCGCATTACTTACCGCGATTGGTTTTAGTTTGATGGGTGTTTTTGCATCGCAGTTATCCCATTGGTTTAAGCGCAAGCCTAAATTGGTATCAGGTCTAAACGTAGGGGCAGGATTAACATTTATCTCTTCAGGGTTAGCGGTAGCGTTTCTGAAGCAGCGGTAAAGAGAAAGTGATGATTCAATGGCCATGTGTTTTAAAGCTAGACGGTGATTATGAACTCATATTTTTAGACTCTGAGTTAATGTTTGCTAGCGAGTTTGAATCGTTAATTTGGAGTGATTCGGATCGCTTAATCGACAGTGGTGGTCAACGTTATATAATTAGCCAATCGAAGGGGAATTATACGTTTGTAGCAAGCGGGGGACGATTGTCATTAACAGCAGTCACGCAGTTAATTCAGCAACATGAGTTTTCAAAGGGCGAAATGTGCCTGACTAAAATACAATTTTCATCTGTGGAAGAAGCAATACAATCGCTGGCGACGGAAGAATAAGGATATCTACTTGTTAGAAATGAAAACCATCGGTCTGTTTTTTATAACAGCAATTGCAGAAATATTAGGCTGTTACTTGCCTTATCTGTGGTTAAAAGAAGATAAGTCGGTTTGGCTTTTGATCCCTGCAGCATTCTGTCTTGCTTTATTCGCTTGGTTGTTGTCGTTACACCCTACAGCTGCGGGTAGAGTTTATGCCGCATATGGTGGCGTTTATATCTTTGTAGCCGTTCTTTGGCTATGGCTTGTTGATGGGATCCGCCCAACGTTGTGGGATATTATTGGCGTATCAGTGGCTTTACTCGGGATGGCAATTATCATGTTCGCACCAAGAGCGACCTAAAACAATAGATAGCGTTAGTCGTCAAGTTTAACGCTATCTTTTCTTTATCTTTCCTTTATCTTTCCTTTATCTTGTTAATTTTCCTCTCTCCTTCCGTTCAAATTTTCTAAAATGCTCTAATGTAAAGTTTAGGCAATGTCCTGTTACTAAGCATAATTTAGTGCTATAGCTGAATGTACTATGTTCACGGCATTTAGCGAGCAATGAGTTATCTATGGATCCACTAACACAAGGCTTACTAGGCGCCTCTTTGCCTCAGTCGGTGAGTAAAAAACAACACATCGTCGTTGCAGGGGTGTTAGGGCTACTTGCCGGAATGGCGCCGGATTTAGATGTGCTGATTCGCTCACAGAGTGATCCCTTATTGTTTTTAGAATTTCATCGACAATTTACTCATTCACTGTTTTTTATCCCGATTGGAAGTTTAATTTGTGCGCTGGTTTTGCATCAATTGATCGCAAAAAAACGCGGGCTGTCGTTCAAACAGAGTTGGCTTTATTGCGCTTTAGGTTATAGCACTCATGCGTTGCTGGACTTTTGCACGACTTATGGCACTCAGCTGTTTTGGCCACTAACCAACGAGCGTTATGCTTGGAATACAGTCTCTGTCATTGATCCCGTATTCACACTGCCCATATTGATATTGCTGGTATTTGCCACCCTAAAGCGACAGCCGTGGTTAGCTCGTATTGCGTTTCTATGGGCGCTGATCTATCCGACGTTAGGAATGATACAAAGGGATAGGGCTGAGGCTGCCGGATGGCAATTGGCTAAAGAACGGCAACACTTTCCCGTTCAGCTGGAGGCTAAGCCGAGCTTCGCTAACATATTGCTTTGGAAAGTGGTTTATGAAGTCGAGGGCAACTACCATATTGATGCGGTGAGGGTAGGCGCATCGGTAAAAACCTATCCAGGAGAATCCATCAGCAAGCTCAATATTAATAAAGACTTTCCTTGGCTCGATCTGCGTTCGCAGCAAGCGATAGACATTGAACGCTTCCGATGGTTTTCCAATGGTTATTTAGCGCAAGACCCCACCGATGAGTTGCGTATCATCGATGTCCGATATTCGATTGTACCTAATCAACTTAACGCACTGTGGAGTATCAAACTATCACCGTCAGCGCATGCCGATAAGCACGTAGAGTACCAGACTCATCGCGACAATACGCCGGCCTCCAGACAACGCTTCTTTGATATGCTCACTGGC
>NZ_JAKRRY010000071.1 GCF_026191675.1 Vibrio qingdaonensis
ACATGGCGAGTAAAGAAGAAAGAGCAACACAGTTTTTAACTAACGCCAAAGAAAAGTTTGGTGAACTCTATGATTATTCAAAAGTTCAGTATGAGAACAATCGAGCCCACGTCACCATAATCTGCCCTATACACGGTGATTTTTATGTGTCACCAGGTAACTTTCTCACCCGAGAAATAGGTTGTCCTCAGTGTGGGCGTCGAGCATCAAGACAGAAGCGGAAAGAGAACTACAACAAGAAAAGAGCTGAAGCAGGCTGCGGGACAAATCAATTCAATGTACGCGGTTACCAGACCCAATATCCAGACTTATTGAAACAGATATTAAAGTAGCCACGCTCAATGTTTGTTTGCTCGCCTACCACCGCACAAACAAACATACAAACATACAAACAAATAAGGTTTATATATGTGTGTTTTTTGAGCATCACTAAATCCAGTTGGTGTAAAAAGGGTGCACCTTTAATGCACTAGCTAATTTCAGTGCAGTAAATGACAAAAATAGATGTATAATGCACCAACATAATTAAACCAATGTAAAATGCACCGATGAACAGCAATATCCGAATTTATGGTTACCTAAGAGCTTCAACTGACGATCAAGATGCCTCACGTGCAAAAAATGACCTAATTGACTTTGCCCACAAAATGGGGTTTCCAATCGCGTGTTGGTTTGAGGAAAATGAATCTGGCGCTCAACTACATCGTCCTGAATTATTCCGCTTACTCGATGTCGCTATGGCGGGTGACATTATCTTAATTGAGCAGGTAGACCGAATTAGCCGCCTCAACTCAAAAGACTGGGAGCAACTAAAAAGCATCATCGCCAATAAAGGGTTAAAAGTGGTGGCACTCGATTTACCGACAAGTCATCAATTTATGAACTCAGCCGACGAGTTTACGGGGTTTGAGGTCCAACGGAACGAAAGTGTACGTTTAGAGGGTTAAGTTATTGATTAACAAGCACTACCCCCAATAATGACTAAAAAGTTAGAATAAAAAAGAGCTACTTCTAAGGGATAAAAGGCTACATCATCTACATAAAAACTTGTATGACCCACTCTTAACCATCAAGGAGCTTTTTTTGGGGGCCCTCAACGCCTATTTTTTTGCAATGCCAAGAACAAACTCGTCTTTATTTTAAGGATTAACTACATAGGTAGTTCTCACTATAAAGTTGTAATCAGCATGGAGATAAAAACAGAGTAATTAGTTCAATAACTATCATTGTCATTAATTGTCAGTATTCTCTACTACCCCGATCACCTATAGGAGTGTCATATATACTCAATATGAACACTATTCGATTATATAAATACCAAAAACTATAATGCGGATGCTATTTTCTTTGTGAAATACAATTCCACTTTATGATTAATGACTATAGCCTTCTCTAGTTCACCATCAGACCAAATGGCTAAAAATATTGAGCAAGAAGTAAGTTCGATATGCTCCATATAAACTAAGCTTCTCAAATTAATATCTTTAATGTAAATAAATTAATTATTGTCTTTCCCAAACACTTCATCTTTTATTCCTTTTAAGGCTCTGTTGATTTCTCGTTCTCTCAATGCCTGAACAAATAGTTTATTACAATCAATACGGTCGACTCCCGAAGTAATAGGGATCAAGATCCGAACATACCCTCCAGTTTCTTCATAACCTAAACGCTCGCCTTCACCATTTTTTTGATAGAGACCTGCATCAATATAGCTACTTGGTGACATTGCACTACTACACTGAAACCCATCTGGAAGGCGCACAGAATCATTACCATAAGGCAGTTCTGGTTGTGGGATCACTGAAGCTGTAGCGCTTGTAACTGTGAACGAGGCCAATAAAAACGTACTTTTGCACAAATTCTGCCAACAACTCCCCATCTTCCTGACTCCTGAGTAATTTTCTCCTGAACACACACTCTATATGTTTCCAATTGATCTGGCTCTATATCAAATACAGGTATGGTAATGCTGGCTCTGTCTTTATTTCCTACGACCAATTCCGTTTTGAATATAATGTTATCACTATTTGCACTATTTAGTAGCCATACATCATAAAAAGAAACGTAATCACTATCGTTTTTAATAAAGAATATTGTTTCAGCATAGTCACTATATATCATATTGTCACTGTGCATTGGAGATACAGTAAAAGCTGTAGCATATGAACTAAAGCATATGCTACATAGTATGGTTATAAAGCGTCGCATGATAACACCGCCACAGCTTGATAAGTCCCCGCTATCATAACAGTGTCAGATGTCCCTCCAACAGTGACTGATACGGTATCATCTCCGAGATTGGTTAACGTTAGCTTTGTTACGTCAGTAGCAATATTGGCCCCTGAAGAATCAAAAACCGCTTGGCTAAATGTTCCAATACCTGAGTATCCAGCTGGAGTAGATGAAAAACCTGTTGGTGCAACAATATTTAATTCATAAGCATTCGCTTCATTATTTTGAACTGAAACAACAGCATCTGTTTGAGTTGAAATACTGGTTCCGCTAACACTTAATGTCCCTGGTGAACTTACGTTTACGGTGCAATAACTACTTACATCACCACTAAAAGGAACATCTTCCGCTTGAACTACTAGAGGGATGCTAAGACATAATCCAATCCATATTCTATTCATCATAAATCGTTATCTTACCGTTAGTGACTTTCCAATTTATTCACTAGAATTTCGATTTTTCGTTTTAGGGTTAATGGTTTTCTATTTGTATTTAAAAATTCATCCCCTTCTTGTACGTCTTTATACATTATTTCTATTATAGGTTCTAAATCTTCGAGTGTGACACTTGCCCTTCCTTTTTTTTGATAAATTATCCACAATACATCCTCTAAATCTGGAGATAGTACAACAGCTTTCATATGAGTGCTCTCCTTTTGAAATTTATCTAAGCATTATTAGTGCCAAGATTAATAATCATTCCATAACCTATTGTTAATTGATTAATTAATAGCAAATATGAAAAAGGTGATTTGGTCATCATTCTTATTTTGAGAATGATTTTGAGAATGATTTTGAGAATGTTATATTCAAAATAGGAAAATTACGAAAGTGTTCCAAAAGAGAGTTCGCTCTCTTCTTTTAGGATCTTATAGACAGTGGATCTTGCAATGTTCAATTGTTGAGAAATTTGAGTTGCCCCAATGCCTTTCTCGTATAACGCAATTAATTGATTTCTATCGATTGAGCGTTTTCGACCAAACTTAACACCTTTTAATTTGGCTTCTATTCGTCCTTCGTTGGTTCGCTCAAGTATCCGCTGTCGTTCGGCTTGGGCGACAGCAGATAAGATAGTAACAACCATCTTACCCATTTCTCCTTCCGTACTAATTCCATCGTCCAAGAACTTGATAGCTACACCTAGATCATCAAATATCTTGATTAAATGGATCATATCTCCCGTATCTCGCCCTAATCGATCCAACTTTTTGACTAAAACGACATCACCTTCTTCAACTTTCATTTGAAGCAATTCGAGTCCTTTTCTCTCATTGCTACTACCAGAAGCTTTGTCACTGAAAATTCGACTCGATTTCACTCCTGAACTTCTTAGTGCTTTGAGTTGAACATCGAGAGATTGTTGACTGGTCGATACGCGAGCATATCCAAATAATCTCAAAATCGTCTCCTATATCGAATAGTAGACAATCCGTGTCTACTATCTCGTTTTGTCGATTAAATAGACACTCATAAGCATCTGTTTTATGGTGTCTGATAAATTATAACATTTCGGACGGTTGCGAGATTGTTAAATTTTTCAGTTTGTAGGAAAAGAGTATGCCCGTCGATTTTTTGACCGAAGAACAAAAACAAAACTATGGATGCTATGCTGCCGAACCAAATGATGTTCAATTAGCTCGTTACTTCCATCTTGACGAGCGCGATCTAGCGTTTATCCAGCAACGTCGAGGAAAGCACAATCGTTTAGGGATTGCACTGCAACTGACCACGGTTCGGTTTCTTGGAACGTTCGTTACCGACTTAGAGCCAATTTACCCCAGTGTGAAACAGTTTGTCGCCAAACAAATTGGGATCCGTCATCCGCAGGTGCTCATGCACTACGCTCAGCGTTCCACTACTCACCGTGAACACACCTTTCTAATTAAAGAACATTACGGTTATCGAGATTTTGGTAGTTTTCCTTGGTCTTTTCGTCTAAAGAGACAACTGTTCGCTCGTGCATGGTTAAGTAATGAGCGTCCAGGACTCATGTTTGATTTTGCTACAGCATGGCTACTTCAAAATAAGGTCTTGCTCCCAGGCGCCACAACATTAGCTCGCTTGATTAGTGAAGTTCGCGAGCGAGCACAGAAAAGACTCTGGAAGAAGCTGGCTGCACTCCCTAACCAATGGCAAAACACTCAGTTACTGGCATTGTTGGAAGTGCCTGAAGGTCAACGCTTATCACAACTTGAATTACTAAGAAAAGGCCCAACCACCATTAGTGGTCCCTCCGTTCTGAGTGCACTCTCTCAATATTCGACTTTACGCAGTTTAGAGGTCTCTGAGCTGAATTTTACAGGTCTCCCTCTCATACAACTGCGTAACTTGGCTCGCTATGCGGGGATGGTTTCAGTGAAATACATTTCTCGAATGCCAGAGGAGCGAAAACTTGCCGTACTGACGGCTTTCGTCAAAGCGCAAGAAATCATTGCTTTGGATGATGCCATTGATGTACTCGACCTGTTGATCACTGACATTACACGTGAAGCTAAAAAAATCGGTCAAAAAAAACGACTCAGAACATTAAAAGATCTTGACCGAGCGGCCCTATTGTTAGCTAGAGCTTGCTCTGTTTTACTTGATGGAAACACCGGTGACACAGAGCTGAGAACGTCGATATTTAAGCGAGTTTCAGAAGCGAATCTACTTGAGTCTGTTGAAAAAATCAATGAGCTCGCTCGCCCTCAGAGCAACCATTTTTATGATGAAATGGTTGAGCAATATGGGCGCGTCAAACGCTTTTTACCGACAGTTTTAGAGGAGCTTCATTTCTCAGCGGTTGCCGCTGGGGAAAGTACGCTGGAAAGCATTCATTACCTTGCCGAGCTGAAAAAGACGAAAAGACGCTTTCTCGACGATGCGCCTGAGCACATCGTTAAGACATCATGGAAAAGGCTTGTATATGACGGGGATGGTCGCATCCAACGCGCCGGCTACTCTTTGTGTTTCTTAGAGCGTCTGCAAGACTCGCTGCGTCGCCGAGATGTCTGGGTGACAAAGAGTGACCGTTGGGGTAATCCTAGAGAAAAGCTCTTACATGGTGAAGCGTGGCAAGCTCAACGAGTGCCTGTTTGTCGAGCTCTTGGCCACCCAACGAATGGTCATGAAGCGATGCAGCAGCTCGCACGACAATTGGATGATACATGGAGAGAAGTTGCTGACAGATTTGATGAAAACACCGAAGTGAGTATTTGTACCGATGGTAAGCACCCATCACTGACCATCTCGAATTTAGATAAACTTGAAGAGTCTCTGTCATTAAAAACTCTGAATCGCCGAGTAAAGCAGTTGATCCCGCCAGTAGACTTAACGGAGTTATTACTCGAAGTTGATGCTTGGACAGGCTTTACTCAGGAATTTACCCACGTTAGAGAGTCCGAGGCGAGAGCGCAAGGGTTACACATCAGTGTATGTGCAGTGTTGATGGCTGAAGCGTGCAATATCGGTCTAGAACCATTGATCAAATCGAATGTACCCGCCCTAACTCGGCACAGATTAAGTTGGGTTAAACAAAATTACTTTCGAGCAGAAACATTAACTAATGCGAATACTAGGTTAGTTAATTTCCATATAAAACAACCATTAACAAATGCTTGGGGTGACGGTAATGTTGCTTCCGCGGATGGAATGCGTTTAATTTCCTCAGCAAAAACAGTGAATGCAGGTCCGAACAGGAAATTCTTTGGTGCTGGACGTGGGATCACTTGGTATAACTTCATTTCAGATAAATATTCAGGGTTTCATGGGATCGTCGTGACAGGAACGTTACGAGACTCACTTTATGTATTGGAGGGAATACTGGAGCAGCAAACAGGGCTCAATCCCATTGAGATAATGACAGATACCGCCGGAGCGAGTGATATTATCTTCGGTTTATTCTGGTTGTTAGGGTTTCAATTTTCCCCTCGCCTGGCGGATGCAGGGGAAGCGGTATTCTGGCGAGTGGATAAGTCTGCTGATTATGGGCCGTTAGATGATTTAGCTCGAAGTTGCACGGACCTTTCAAAGGCTGAAGAGCAGTGGGATGAAATGATGCGAACCGCTGGCTCATTGAAACTTGGCACTATTCGGGCATCCGAGTTGGTTCGCTCTTTGCTCAAGAGTAGTCGTCCATCAGGGTTAGCTCAAGGTATTATGGACGTTGGCAGAGTGAACAAAACATTGTACTTGCTTAACTATATAGACGATGAAGATTATCGTCGCAGGATTTTAACACAACTCAATAGAGGAGAAGGTCGGCACGCAGTCGCCAGAGCGGTTTGTTATGGTCAACGTGGGGAAATCAAGAAGCGTTATCGAGAAGGTCAAGAAGATCAGCTGGGTGCTTTAGGCATCGTTACCAATGCCATCGTGTTATGGAATACTCTCTATATGCAGGAAGCATTAGATTGGATGCGGTCCAATAATGAAGAAATTATAGAAGACGATATATCTCGGCTATCTCCACTAATATACAAACATATCAATATGTTAGGTCATTACACATTTACCTTGCCAGAAGATTTAGAGAAAGGAGAGTTAAGGCCTTTAAACCTTAATAATAGTGATAAATATTGAGACGATATAAGAAAGATAAATTACATATTATCAATAACTTAACCCTCTAAACGTACACTTTCGTTCCGTTGGACCTCAAACCCCTAAAACGGATAGGGATTGCA
>NZ_JAKRRY010000072.1 GCF_026191675.1 Vibrio qingdaonensis
GGCGCTAGTTGTGTCACGATCTTCTTTTTCCGTTTTACATTCCTTCCTTAATGGTCTCAATCACCCTAGATTCAATCGCCAACGGTTCGGCTTTTGCTCTCGACGTTCCTAAAACAAGTCCAAAAAACACAAACTTGATGCAGACTCATTGGAGGTCATTGTTACCGCTTGGGAATCATCCACACACCACGGCGCATTGAAATCAATGCAAATGGTTGTCTGTTAAAAACATAAAGACAATAAAAACAAGAATTTAAAGATATAATAGTCGTTTAAAGTAACGTGGAAAAATTTTCAAAAATTACACTAATTAGCCGCTTAAATTTCAATGGATAAATATATATTTTCAATGAATATTGATTGATCCCTTATATGTAAAGCGATGAGAGCGTTTTCAATGTTATTTTAATTGGAAATCATTGAATGTTGATTGAGCCCTTTATTGACAAGGTTTAATGGGTGTTTTATAAAATTAATTGATTGAAATTTCATTGGAATAACAATGCTTTTAATTGGGATTGAGGAGGGCAATATGACACGTTCTTATCCATTACAAAGCTCATTACGTGGAAAGTTAGCGCAAGATTTTAAGACGTTTAGGGATAAGGAAGCGTTAAGTGATGCCGAGGCCACGCGGCAACTTTTGATGTTGGCACTGCGCATTAAACTCAATGATAGTGAGGATGATAGTCCATCGAATCGTGCGTTGATGGAAGAGATTTATCGTGTCGTTCGTGGTTCATCTGCGATCACTGATGTGGTTCATGGACAAACCTTTGATGGTGAAAAATTATTCCGAGAACAAAAAGAATCCAAACCCTTTAGGCAACAGGTGAAATCTGATATCGATAATAAAGTCGATGAGTTTCTGGCAGGCAAAAAAAAAGGGTAGTCCATTGGACACCCCTTTTTCTACCGCTCTAACTCTCTATCTAGTTTATTATATTGGTCATTGTTGTTGTCACGCTCCTGATTAAAATCAAACGTTTTTTGAGGGGAGGGTTCTTTGCTGTCGAAGTGTTCAAGCTCTTTATCTTTGATTTCTTTTGTGTGTTGATTAATATCAGTGTCCTGCTTGTTGGTTAATGAATCATGGTCTTGAGTGGGTGTGTCGAATTCCTCTTTTTGTTGATGCGTTTGTTGATGGTATTGTTCAATACCCTGTTTGATTTCCTCAAGCATATTGTCAGGCGAAACAAACTGAATATTTCTCCCTGAAAAGTTAGCCATGATTTTTTCAATGTTGTTGGGATTTAAATCCGTATTGCCTTGACTCAGTACAATCACAATGTTCTGTCTGAGTTCATCGGTAGAGATATTCTGAATGTCATTCTTATGATTGACATTGATAATGTCGTATTGGCCTTGATGCGCTTGATTAATAATAAAAGCATTCTCGATTGAGGTACTGATGATGGTGGTGTGCAAATCATGGCCTTGATGGAATTGCGTTATTTGTTTGGATTTCGTGCCTAATATCCGTGGATTGATGTCGAGTGCCGGATCTTTATTTCCTTGCCCGTCTAAATAAGTCACTTCAATCGCTTTTGTTTCTCCTTTTTTATCGTGAATGTTAGTTATCATCGCCGGGTGAAATGTTTTGTCCTCTGAGGAATATACTGCTTGATGAAAATGAACATGGTCATTCTTAGGGTGTTCAATCCCCAATTTATTGAGGTAAGTTTCGGCTAATGTGCCTGTGAGTGGCTGACTGGTTTGTATATATTCTTTCGCTCTCTCTTCAAATTGTGCCATGTGTTTTGGCGTCGTATTCAGTAATTGGTCATGTTTGGGGTTGGCGGTGAGTTGGTATTTATCAGGATCATTAAGAATGTTGTAGGCTTCTTGCATTGCCTCCTTATAATATATTTCCTTATGAATCATCATTAAATTGATTAATGAGCCTTTTTTACCGGTGGTATAGTCTTTAAAATACCCTCGATATTCCCCCGTTAACGATACCTTTATTGCCGATTTTCCAATACCAAAGGTGAGATAATCACGGTCTGATTTAGATGGGTTCGGTTGCCCCAAGAGGTTGATGGCTAAGCTTTCGGTGTATTTCGGTAACGTTTGGCTGATGTGTTCTTTAAATTGGTTGTAGTCAAAATCTCCGTTTCTATTGTGATAACGCACGTCTTCATGAGATAGGGCTTTGTCATTAAAGTAAGGCGTACTGTGTGGTGCAATGTTCTCGATGGTTTCAATGGCACTGTGTTTATTGACCTCTTTCGATAACCAGCTCTTCATCATCTGTTTTGGGCTGTCAGTAAAGAGTTTCACATGACTACTCGCCCGGCTTAAATCGATGTAAGCGCGTCTTAAGTTCGTCAGTGCGCCTTTACCCTTTAGGGTGGTAATGACGTTCTGATACGTCGCGCCTTGCGCCATATCTGCGGTTCTGGTGTAAGCGTAATCCCAATGCCCGTCTTTCAGTTGGTTTGGATTAAGGCTTAACGTTTGCCCCTCTTTCGACAGTGCGGTGATTTCTTCTTTGGTGGCATGACTGATGGTGTATTCCACATTGGCTTTAATGCCTCGCGCTTTGTCGGTAAATCGGGTCATGATTTTGTCACCGGTTGAAAGTGGCTTTTCTGATTGAACGAAGAGTGACGTGTATTTGTGGTCTTTGTTGCGTGGCAAAAATGGCTTTGTCTTACCTGTAGTTACGTCTTGAAGAGTCACCAAACCGTGCTCCGAATCAACGTGGGTAATGATGTCGTACTCTCCTGGCTTGGTGCTTAAAATGAGCCCTTTCTGATAAGGCATCATGGTGGTCAGCTCTTCTTTGCTATCACCTGTAGAGCGTAATCGGGTGGTGATGATGTTTTCTTGGCCTATCTCCTGTGTTTTCATCAGTCCGGCACGAATGTGCTCAGTGATGTGGTCACGCTCATTATTTGTGTAAGCGATGATCAGCGTGTTTTCTCGTGTCTCGGGCGTGCGGGCAAGGTAGTCCTGCGCCACCGCGTAAGGCAGCTTTTCGGTGGCGATGAGTTGCGCTTTGCTTTGGTCTTTCGCATTCTCATCGAGGGTTGAGACGATATGTTGCGTGCTACCGAGTGTATCAGGGCCTTGCTGAGAGAGTTTATCGAGGGCGCTGTCTGGCTGCTTATCTACAATATTGTGTACGGCACTAAGCAGTATTTCATTCTTTTGACGAATGATGTCGGTCATAAAAGCCGTATCGATGAGTCCTTGTCTCATGCTCAATTCAAACGGTTTACCGGCATTAAGAGAAAGTAGTTGCTCTTTATCCCCAAGCAAGGTGGCTTTGGAGCCGCTTTGTAATACAAGGTCGGTGAGCTCTTTGGCTTGTTGGTTGCTGACCATGGAGCTTTCATCGAGGAAGAACAGCGTGTTTTTGTAGTCCTCTGGTAAGGTGATGCCACGTCTTAGGTCGGTCAGTAAGCTTTCCAGCGTTTGCGCTTGTATCCCTTTTCTTTCCAGTTCGCTGACGGCGGCGTGCGTTGGCGCCAGACCGATCACTTGCGAAGGTGAGTGTGTACTGGCTTGGCCGGTGTGTTGAATCAATTCAATGTTGGATTCGAGCAGGGTGGATTTACCGGTGCCTGCCAAACCTTGCACGGCCACAAAACTGTCTTTGGTCGTTGAGATAAGGGTGATGCTGTCCTTTTGCCCTTGGGTAAGGCGAGGCTGTGCATCGAGATAATCTCTGACTTGTTTGTGGGTGGCAAACGGCTTGTGTTGATTTTTCCCTTGATCAATGTTCCGTAAAATGTGCTTTTCGGTATCGAGCGCCGCCTGGGTGGTCCAGCGTGTGCCGTCGCTGTATTCGGCAGAGAGGACATCACTGCGTTTGGCGAGCTCTGTTTCAATTTGCTCTTTGATTATCGGTTGATTGGCCTCTTCAAAAGCGTAACGGATCGCTTCGACGACTAACTCTTTTTGTGTAAACGCCGCTTCTTTTTCAGAAAGATGACTCAGGGCAAAGTTCAACGCTTTCTCTTGCAGTGATGAATTTTGCTCTTTGTTTAAGAGGGTGAGGGCTTGCTTGATGTCGCTTTTGACGGTGATGGCGGTGGTTTCAATCAGGTAGCGGTCGTTGACGCTTTGGGTGTGCATCACTCGCTCGATAGCAGAAAGCTTCATTTCGCTTTTCTCAAGCGCGGCCTGGGCTTTATCGGGGTTGTCGGTAAACACATCGATGCGCGCGCTTTTCTCAGTCAGATCATGGAAGAGCGCTTTGGATAGCGTAAAGGCTTTGCCTGAAATGAGGGTGTGCGCCCTTGGTTCGATATGACTGGCGGTATGGACATAGTCGTATTGTAGTGGTGCGTCTTTCAGCGCTTCAACGGGGACGGTGTTCAATTCGCCCTGCGTGTCCGTTAACGTTAGGGTTTCTTTAGAAATATCCGTGACTACGTAACGCTCATTGGCGTTCAACTCAGATGGAAAGTGCTTACCTGTGGTCATGAGGCGTTCACCTTGGTTAACTTGCAGCGAGTCAGGTTTAAAGATCTGCATGTTGAGGGCTTTGAATCCGGCGGAAGCGGGATCGAGGGTGTATTCTTGTCCATCGGTTTTGCTCAGGACATGGAGTCGATTGTTTGCCTTATCCGAGGTTGAAACCACTAACTCTTGAGGTTGTCCGTCTTCCCAATGGCGAAGGGTCATACCTGGCTTGTAATGTTGCGCTAACTCCTGTTGGGGCTTAGACAAATAATGAGGCTGCTGAGTGAACAAGGTGATACCGCTGCGGGCAAGTTGACCCTCATTCTGCAGAGAGGACCGGATCGCGTCCGTCAATCGTCGTTGTTCAAGGTGAGAAGTCGCCAGCACTTGTGTGTCTTCTTTGTTTGGTAAGTGGGTATACGCTCTAGCGAGGGTGCGTGTATCGCTGTTGTGCAAGGTAACCTTACTGTCTTTCTGTTTGCTGTCTACCCAAGAGTGCGAGACGACGTTGCCTCTGCGATAAAGCTCGATGGCGTTATAAGATTTAAAACCTTGGCGACTGGACGTGTTGTTCAGCAAGATGACTTTGCTACCCGATCCCTTAGCTTTTGCGTTTAAAGCCATCAACTCATTGGCGCTCATTTTGTGGGCGCTGTCGACAAGAAGGATGTCTTTGTTGGTCATAGGGACGTCTGAGTGCAACAAACTATGGACAGAGTGGCGCTGCTCTTCTTGAAATCGGTGTTTTATCCAGGTTGCGACCGTATGACTTTCACGTTGGATGGTTTGGCTATGACGGTGTTTGTCTTTGGCGTTTTGTGACACTAAGTGGACACGTTTACCGACATGGTTGCCGACGTTCAAGAGGTTTTGCGCGATTTGCTCACTGTTGCCAAACACATTGACCACATGAAACTGTTTGGTGGACTGGTAAATGTCCGCCACCTTTTGGCGATTGCCTTGAGTGAGGTTCAGTTTATCTAACGTGGCGTCATTGACTGGCGTGCGCATATGGCGCGTACGCCCTTTGCTGGCCGCCATTAACGCTTGTTCGGTTTTCAGCATGGCTTGAGTGGTGTATTGACCTTTTTCTGAAAGAGGGATGAGAGCACCGTTTTTCACCCATTGGTCAGCGACCATTTTAAGGTCAATCGCATTGGCTTGTGCGCCGCCTTTGGTAAACTCGGCCGCGGCTAATTCTATAATCTTTTCCAGTTTTAATGCTGTGTTGTATTGCCCTAAGTGTTCAACGGCGCGGCCAAACGCGTCTTTAGCGATTTCTTCAGGGTTCTGTTCTTGTGGAGTGATCCCCAGAGCGTTTTTAACCAGTTCTTCGGGCTTATGTCCTGCGTTGCGCACCGTTTGTTGCCAGCGAACATTGAGGGTTGCCTCACTTTCGTAGGTTTTGGACTTGCGCGTATCAAGGTTGGCTACGTCTTTTGCCGCGCGGGATTCAAAGCCTAAGTCTAAGGTTTGTTGTTCTATTTGTTGTGAGCGAGTGGAGAAGGTGTCGATTAATACTTGAGGAACGCCTTCAACATCAAATTGACCATTGCCGAGGGCTCGCGTTGTATAGCCTAACTCTATAACTTCTTTAGCCAATTGGCTCTGGTATAAAATACCGTAGTATTTTTGGAAGTGGTAAATGCGCTCGCCTGTCCCATTGATGACGCCGCCTTTTTGTTTGAGAGAAGAGGCGAGTGTACGCAGTTGCCCTTCTTTGTCGCGGGTCATGTTTGCCGTTAAGGCATGGGAATGGAGTTGTGGATCGTTTTCACGACTGGTTTTATGGCGGACGACCGCAAAGGCCATCGATTCGGTATTGATGAACTCACGAGCGCCTTCGTCGTTGATGTGCGTGGCTTGTGCCACGTCTTTTTCTAGTTGCGATAGCGCGAATTTGACCGCGTCATTATGTGCATCAATAAGGCGAGTATCCCCGCCAACGAGTGCGAGCGTGCTTAATCTTTTTGGTGCTGAAAAAGTCAGGTCAAAACCACATTTATGGTCGCCCCGTTTACCTTTGATGGTTTCATTGCCTAAGTGTCCAGATAAAACGGACTCTAACGTTTTTTGGTTAACCGGTTTACCGATTAGGCCTGCTTCTTTGGCTAACTGACCGTGCCAAAAAGTGTTTTCATTGGTACTGCTTTCTTTGAGGTAGTAGTTGTCGTTACTGTCTTTCTCGAGTGACGTATCAAAGGTATTTGGTGTGTTTTCTTCGTTCAAGTAATACTTGGCGGCGCCATAGGCGGATTTAAGAGGGCTAATAGACATCATAAGGTGTT
>NZ_JAKRRY010000073.1 GCF_026191675.1 Vibrio qingdaonensis
AAGTTCACAGCCTTTGATGTCTGGTTGATAAAACCAGCCGCGCTTGAAGTTAAAGTACAACTCTGGTATCACACTGCGGTGCGTTTCATCGGGATAAGCAAAGCTGGCCATAAACACCACACGCCACTGCTTGTCATGACGCTCTAAACGCACTTCAACAGGATGAGTGCCACGACGAGTTTGATAGTAAGGCGTATGACGAAAGTTCATGGAGAGCTTATCGACGTTGATAGGTATTGGGGCACTGTCCAGCGCCGCACTTAAACACTCAACCAATGAAGGTAATAAAGTCACCTCATTGTCATAGCAAGACGCAACAGTATTCATCACAACCACCCTCGCTCGGCAAAAGACACGCTTTCTTTGCCAATCACAATGTGATCTAACACACGTACATCAATCAACGCTAAGGCATCGACGAGACGGCGGGTGATCTTTCTATCCGCTTGTGAAGGCTCAGCGACACCCGATGGGTGATTATGTGAAAAGATAACCGCTGATGCATTATGCTTAAGCGCGGCTTTCACGACTTCACGGGGTACACGGAAGCGGCATCTACCGTACCTTGAAACAGCTCTTCAAAGGCTATCAGTTGATGTTGGTTATCCAGAAACATCACGGCAAACACTTCACGCTCATAATGAGCGAGTTTACAACCGAGAAACTGTTTAACATTATTGGGATTTGTGTAGGTATCACCGACTTCAAAGCTTTGAGCTAATATATCAGCGGCTTTTTCGAGTACTTGCATGGCCGTAACAGGCGCAGGAAACTCATAGATTGCAATGGGTAATTGGGTAGGCATAGGTCAATCCTCTTAGGTTACAGGCACAAAAAAGCCCGCAGCGCATAAGAGCGTTACGGGCGATTAAGAATAGAGATACACCTAGGTAATATAGACCTGTGATTTTTTGATAATGATAGTGACTACTGTAACGGAAGTAACTTACCTCGAACACCACAGTGGGGGCACTTCGTGAGTTTCAATAAACAAAATGAAAAGACTTCTATAGTGGTTTTTTTGCCGCAAACTTGACACATTAACATCTTATCATTCGGCTTAAACATTACCGATCACCAAAATTTAAACTTCTTTGTTACCCAACTAAGGGCGCTAGGAAGAGAAGCGATAATGATATCAGAAGCTACATCCTTAGCGCTATCAAACGCATCCCCCATAAAGCTTTTCATTGATTCCCAAAGTCCCTGTTCAGCAGCTATTCGTGTTTCTGAGGTTACATTTTTATCATCGACTTCTCTTGTGATTGCATACTTTTTTTCATTAGGCAACACGCTGACGATTTTATTGACAAGGCCATCCAAGTTAAATGAGCGATAAGCTTTCGTATCATCATCATACTCTGTAGCAACAGATGATATATACCGAGTAGACAGATCGAACTCATTTGATAACAAATTTTCTTTTTCCAGAATAGCTTGAACAAGTTTATCGGTAGGCCTGAAGTCATCATCATCCCAGAACTTTTTATGTGGTGTACCCATATTATCCTGTTTTGATAATATAACCATCGTTGGCATTCTTTCACGCTCAGGCTTCAAAAGCTGCTCATATATTGCAATATCAGGTGCATTTGCACGGTCATTAGCAGGAATAATCCACAAAGCCAGGTCAACATCACTCAATTCTTCTTCGTACATTTTGAGAAATTGAGCTTCATTTTCTTTATTAAGATCAGCTAAGCCCGGAAAGTCGATTAATGTGATACCTTCATAATCAAAATAATTGACTTCTTTTGTTCCAGTACCAATATCACTTACCGTTGAAACAGACTCCCCAAAAAGAGCGTTGACTAAGCTTGATTTTCCCGCTCCAGACTTCCCCATTATCGCTACTTTAGGCTTAAAATTTCTCACCTCTGCAACAAAAGCTTTAAGAGATTCAACTGAAGGTTTTTCGTTATTTTTTATTATCATCGTACTTACTAGCCTCACATTAATTGGTTACTTCAAAAGATTCATTGCCAAGATTGGTGTGAACCTTTACTTCTAATACATCCTCAATTGAGCATCGAAACCCCACAGCTTTCTTTTGGCCAAATTGCAGTGAGCTAGGAAAAAAACTAAGTGGCCTACCATCCAGTGTTTTACTCATCGTTGGACAGTGCCCTCTATTGATAGTGACTCCTTGCAAAGTAACGGAATCAGTCACAGCTTGAATAATCAGAGTCGGGATTGGAACTTGGCGAAGCGTAATATCTCTTGCATAAGTCGTTTTTAGAGAGATCGAAACTAAACCTGTATTGCTATACGTAGTATCCACTTCAGAAGTATGAGTTTGTTGGTTGTCCGTTGCTTTAGGCTCTTGAGGGGAACGATTTTGATTCGCTACTGAGAGAAAGTTGTCGCTGCATTGTGTAAACTCCCCTTGATATTCAAATAGAGCAATATCAAGGTCATATTTTCCTACTTGGCAATACTGCCCATTAACCTTTGAATAAATGTCATAAATACATCCTTGACTACCGCAAAAGTACGAACTGTAAGCTGCGTAATCTAAGACGCCGTCATCGTTAAAATCAGCCGCTTGTATCGTTACTTTTATGCTTTCATCATTAACGACTTCATTAGCTACTCGCCACTGCTGCTCAATATCACTCTTAATTGATGCGTTTGCGGCTGGTAGGATAAATAAAAATAAAGTTATCCATAAACCTGACCTTTTCATTGGAACCTCTTACACCTAAATTAAAAGTAAGCAGGCTACATATTGGCTTTGCACTATTTGCAAACACTGACGTTGAAGATTTAAGTTGTGATTAACATCACGATTAATCATCTCATCCGTCGTAAAAAACCAACTTTGCATAATGTGCAAAGTCAGTCATTATTCTGGGAAGCCATCTTTGAAATAGAAAGTGGCACTTCTTTGGCCGATAAACACCCAATCAAAACGATGGAGCTCTTACTGACTCTTTGTGATGTCATTCCCAAGCACACATCTCAACCATTAGGCTACCAAGCTCTTGCTGATACTGTCATCTCTCGTGGTACATCTGCGAGTTATCACTCCGTTAGGCGGATATTAAAGAATAGACGCCTACAAGAATTACTAGATATTGAGGTTCTGACGGTGGGAACCTCTCATGCTGTGCGATATCGTGCTAATTATCTAGAAGGCTTTCCCCATGCGGCTCTTGTCGCCTACTTATCCTCAAACATGCTTCTTCATTATTTACCAGACAAAGTAAGGAGTCGTTTCCTTGAAGCGATTTCTCCTTATCTTGATCAGTTTGAAAAGCTGCATGATGGGAATCGAGATAAGCGCTGGTTAAATAAACTACCCGTCGATAAAAAAAGTGCTCACCATTGGTCCAAGCAGGCAATGACGCCAGAGCTTGATAGTATTCTTGGTGCTTTATATACCGAGCAATGGTTAGAAATTACTTATCAGACAGAAACGAACAGCACACCTTTGACTGAAGTCATTTGGCCTATTCACTTAAACCTTGATGAGCCAGAGGGTGTAAAGCTCTGTTATTCTCGTAATCAAGCACAGAAAGCAACGACGAGCATCCCTCTCGCTCTGATATCTCACGCTAAGCGTCAATATTACTCGTAAAGTTCTGGTTGGCTATATGTGGCAGTATGCTAGCCGTCTAGCTAAACGTTAATCGGTTCTACTCATAAACCTAGTAGCTAACTAAGTCGGAGTAATCAATGTATAATCAGAGTTCTGACTCAATAACAAATAGAAAAGCCATGTGTACTGATACTAAGTGGGGGATGACTCCCAATATTCCTCTTGCAAAGCAGCTAGCAAAACGTGATGTCCCTTCTTTGGTGTATAACGCTGTTAATCTCGAAGGCGTTGCTATGACGTTACCGGAAGTGCAAACAATTCTTGATGGGGTAACGGTTGGTGGGCATAGGATCAGCGATCAAAACATGGCTCAAAATCAAGCCAAGACTTGGCAGTGTATTTTTGAGTTAATTAATAATGGCAGTTTTTCATTTACTAAAGAAACTGCTTTGTCGCTTCATTCTATTGCTGCGGAAGAGGAGGCGTTGGAATGGGGAAAATTTCGTACAGGGTATGTGTCTATTACAGGCTCAGAGTATGAACCACCAGATCCAACTGAGTTAGATGTAAAATGGTTAGAAATGGAAACAAATGTTTTCGAACCACTCGATGTTTACGATCGAGCTATCACGGCTTTCTTACAAATGGCTAGAAACCAATTCTTTTGGGATGTGAATAAGCGAACGGGGCGCTTTATGATGAATGGGATTTTATTAAGTAAAGGCTATCCGATTATTAATGTCCCAGCTAAAAGGCAGCAAGAGTTCAACACATTGATGTTGGACTTCTACACAACGAACAATATGCAACCGATGAATCAATTTTTACGTAGTTGTATTGATAAAAAATTGATGAAGAATTTTCAGGTGGGCAATCTCTAGTCACAATTGTGCTACGATGTTTTAAAAACTTCGTCCTCGAACCCAAAGTCGTACCCCGTTGAAGCTTCCTTTATAGGGCATGGTGCGACGGACAATTTTAGGCAAGAAGAGCAAATCTAATTGTCGTTACATACTCATGAGCAATGAGTTTTCTAGACTTAGTTGCTGCTAAACGTGGTGTTTATCAGCTCAATGATGCGGCAGATATTAAAACGAAAGCTCCCCTTCAACTTTGTTTTGAATCATTCGATGAAATTAAAAAGTTAATCTACGATGAGATTTTAGAGACTGTTTTTCAAAAATATCCACGTAAATTTGAACATGTAGTAACCCAGTAGGAACGCATGGGTGATCGCGGGCAGATTCAGGTGAAGTCACTCAACCCTCAAATGATGACGGAATACAGAAATGTGAATGGCACTACCGCTCTCGTTACGATTGGTAGGCACCACTCCGTCATTGGAAGCATTGAGACGCAAGTACGTAGAATGGATGTTTCAGAGTTTTATGAATACTGTGAGATTTTAGGCTTAGAGCCCAGAGATTGCTTTCAGTTTATTAAAGCTTGGAAGACTAAGAAAAATATGTCGACTGGCAAACTGTTTTAATCATTCTATAGTTCAGTAGTAAAATATCAGGGCTATCTAAATGTGCTCTTCTAACTTAAGCTCTAGCCCTGATCCAAAAAAGGAGCTGTACAACAATGCAACTGCCTGATGTTCAGTGTTTCAATTAGGTCATTTAATCGTAGCCTTATCGATATGATCGCTCCACCACTGCATCATTTCTCGTCGTTGCTCTACGTATTGAGTGCGATTGTACGCCGCTCTTACTTTATCCTTATCTGCATGCGCTAATGCCGCTTCCACCAAATCTCCATTAAATAGAGGTTGTTCGTTCAATGTTGTACTGGCTAACGCTCTAAGCCCATGCGACACCAACTGTCCTTTGAACCCCATACGCTTAATGGCCATGTTAGCTGTCTCACTACAACAGTGACGACTCGTATCTTTATAAGAAGCAAAGACATACTCACTTACGCCGTGTCCTGTAATGCACTTCATCTCTTCTAGCAATACTAGGGTTTGTGTCGTCAACGGCACAATATGATCGCGTTTTTTCTTCATTCTTACCGCAGGGATAGACCAAGTCTTGTTTATCCAATCAATTTCCTCCCAACGCGCCCCAGCGGCCTCACTCGGTCGAACCATGGTGTGAAGCTGCCACTCAATCAAACAGCGCGTGGTAAAGTGAATACGAGCGCGAGAAAGACTCTTCATGAACTCGGGTAACATTTCAGGCGGTAACGTCTTCATATTCTCAGGTTGTGGTTTTCTGAAGGCTTCTTTAATATCCGTCAATCGATTGAATTCAATCAGTCCACTGTTACGAGCAAACTTCATTATCTCATTTAATTTTTGGCATAAGCGTCGCAAGGCTTCTAGATTGCCTTTACGCTCTAGCAGCCTTAAGGTTTGAATAGCCAATTGTGGAGAAAGCTCAGAGACAGGCACGTGGCCTAGAGAAGGGAAAACATGCAGTTCTAAAGAGCGTAGAATATCGTGAGTGTGCTTTTGAGAAATACTACCTTGTTTCACCAATAACCATTCTTTAGCCACTTTCTCAAGTGTTGAGTTTAAACGTAATTGCTCTTGTGCAGATTGTTGATCTCGATGAGACTTAGGATCTTTACCTTGCTCAATCAATGAGCGAGCTTCACGTGTTCTTTCACGCGCTATTTTTAAGGATGTGTTTGGGTAAGTGCCTAACGTCAGGTTGATACGCTTAGCGAGTACAGGGTGGGTATAGTTGAGGAGCCAGGTCTTAGTGCCGTTCGCTTTGACACGAAGGCGCAAACCGTTGCCGTCAGACAGGATGTATTCCTTGCCTTTCGGTTTTGCATTTTTGATTTGAGTTTCTGTCAGAGGTTTGACTTGTTTTGCCATGATGGTACACCGTTAAATTGAACACAGTGACAATGTACCCAATGGTGTACCGTCCAAACCACGTGACCCAGCGATGCTATTCGTCATAAAGCGACGCACAGACCTAGATAACATGGGATTTCAGGCAAAAAAAAGACGTCCTAAGACGTCTTTCTTCAATGGTT
>NZ_JAKRRY010000074.1 GCF_026191675.1 Vibrio qingdaonensis
TGACCGACGCATTACCCGTCAACTGACGGATGCGTTGGCATTGGTTGATATCCGAGTACTGGACCACTTTGTGGTTTCATTTGAGTGTGTGGTGTCTTTTTCTGAGCGAGGCTGGATTTAAAAAAGCGGCTTATGGCCGCTGATTGAAATAGGGTAGGAGACTACCCTTCAACACATTTTTGGACAGAAGTTCGTTAGTCATTTTACTAAATTAGCAATCCATAAATTACTTCTAGTATGGAAAAGTTGCTTAACAGCGCGTCCGGTATTAGTGGTGCAGGTCAACTGATTTCTGTAGCTCTCTTGAACAGTTTGTCTTTTTTCTATCCAGTCACTTGAAGTTGACTGTATGCATCCCCATATACTACCTGACTCATTCCATCACCTGGGAGATCTGTGCTCAATGTCTATTCAAAATCATTTCAACAAGTTCAATAAGAAAATCTACCTAACCAGCCACTCTGAAGGATATAAAAAGGCAAAGGAAAAAGATAAAAGCATTTTCGAGGAAATCAAAATCGCTTTCAAAGAGGCAGGCTACCCTGTAATCGACTCATTCATGCAAGGATCATTTGCTGTTAACACTGCCATCAACAGTCTGGATGGTGATTTTGACATAGATCGCGCAATCGTCATTGATGCAGAGAAAGCACCAGAAGATCCTGTTGCTCCAAAGAAAGTCATAAAAGAAGTGCTGGATAAGCGGAATTTCAAGGATCCGAGAATCAAAAAGCCGTGCGTTACAGCGGACTACAAATCAATCAACCTGCATATTGACTATACCGTATACAAAAAAGAGACCTCTTTTTTTGGCGATGATACCTACTACCTCGCTGTCGGTAAAAATGGTTCCAGTGATGATCACAAGGAATGGTCAGAGGCTGATCAAAAAGGACTTATTGAGTGGATCGATAGCGTTGATGACTTTGTTTTTGGGGCTACAGTAAAACGCAAGCAGCTTAAACGTCTGATCCGCTACATAAAACGCTGGAGAGAGGTGAACTTTAATTCTGAAGAGGTAAGAAAGAAGGTCTTCTCTATTGGCCTAACCGTCATGCTGAAAGAACAATATAGCCCTAACTCGCTGTCAGCCGAGGTGGATGACGATCTACAGGCGTTGAAAAGCACGGTTGATGCAATTCTTGATGCTGACTACATTTCAGCTCCATGGGGAACAGACGATTATCGCGTATATGTCAAGTTACCAAAAAAACCGAAACGCGATATTTTCCAACACAAGGTGGAAGGTGGGCACGCCGATGGTAGTGATTTAAATGTCGGTGCCCAACTTAGAAACAAGCTGCTCAAGCTTCAAGAGGACCTACAGAAAGCCTCGGATGAGACGGACGAAGTAGAACAGTGCGAAATCTTGAATAAGCTGTTTGGCGACGATTTCAAAGTGCCCAAGCAAGAAAAGCAATCATCATCCAAGGCTGCTTCATCGCTAACGGCTGCGGGGATCGCCCCCCTCAGCACGGCAGGAGCTTCCGGCACGTCGCAAGGTGCATAACGTGGACTACGCTTCTGTTCTAGAATATTTCCTCGACAGTGAATTTGAAGTTCAGCCCTCTAGCTACTCGGATCTGGATACACTTTCGGTCTGCGTAGAAATTGATGGCCGCCTTGTCAGTTTGGTGCATTTCTGCGTTGATGAATTACAGCAGTTACCGCACTTTTTTTTAAAGGACCCTGCATCTTTCGGGGTCTTGGCCCACGTTCTGACAACTCAAAATTTCGGAGGGCTTGGCTCAATTTGTGTGAATCACCTGGACTCCGTATCAGTCAACTTTGAAAGGCCAGAACTGGCCTTCGAGGAATCCATAAGGCGGCATGTTGAATTGCTACGCTCACTCATTACAGACTCCGAATTTAACCAGAGTGAGTTACTTAGGGAATTCAGCACAAATTGGTACACAAACACTAAGGGCATGATGAGCAAATCGGCAAAGACACTGTACTGCACGTCATGCGTAGCCAATTTTACTCAACTGGATATTTACAAACCTATTTCACCAGATAGCGTTATGAGCATTTCCGCATCTTTCACAGCCCTGCCATATGAGGGGAATGATCAAAATGTGGCACGCTTTTTCCAGATAGGTGCACGGCAGCAACAAAAAGATGCCGCTGGCTGTATTCTTCCGCTGCAATCCATAGACCCGGTTATTCCTCACAATGCTGACGGATTGAAAACATGGTTGCTGGACGCCCTCCAAAGGCTCCCTCATGAAACAAAAAGCAGGGCAGACAAGGAGCTGTTTCCTATCAGAGCTAAAGAGTTCTGGCTAGTGCTGAACACGGTAACACCATCAGGCAAAGCCTGGGTTGGGGTAAAGCTCAGTTTGGATAAGAAGCGGGCATTTCCCCTTACCTCTGAAAAAATGAGGTTGTGGAAGATCGAGCCAATCTTTGTTGAGGTCTTCAACAAAGAACTCATGTTGCCACGCAGTGGTGCCAACCCATCTCTTGATAACAAGAAAGTATTGCTGATTGGCTGTGGTTCGGTAGGAAGTGAAATAGCACATAAGCTGGGAGCAGCAGGAATTGGCCGTATTGATATTGTAGATCCGGACAGGTTTAGTACGTCTAACTTGTATCGTCATACCCTCGAGGGCAACATGACCGACTGGCCGAAAGCTCTTGCTGTAGCCTTTCAGTTGCAAGCAAAGTTTCCATGGCTGAAAGCAGATGGTTACCGCAACTCTTTACTCGATTACAGAAAGCGCGATGTTTTAAGTGCTTATGATCTCGTCGTCATCGCCATAGGCGCGCCGACCCATGAACGCCTGTTCCACGATTATCTTGTGAAATCGGACGTTAAAGTCCCTGTAATATATAGCTGGCTTGAAGGATACGGAATCGGAGGACATGCAGTTCTAGACATTCTGCGTCAACCGGGGTGTTTGCGATGTGCGTATGTTGAGCCGAATACTGGGGTACGCGGTCTAGCATCCAACCTCAATTTCATAGAATCCGACCAGAATGTAGTTAAAAACTACGCTGGCTGTGGTGAGATGTTTATCCCTTATGGCGCAATCAGCTCCACACAAACAGCTCTTATCGCAGCAGATCTGGCTGTCGGATATCTGGAAGGGAAGTTGACTGAGTCAAAGAAAGTTAGCTGGAAAGGCGATAACGCAGATGCAGAGCGCGAAGGGCTCAATCTCACTCCAAGATATCAAACTTTCACATCCTCTTTAAAGAAGCAACCCTTACGGCATCCTCTGTGTGACATATGCCAGCCAAAGGATTTCATCACCTATCAAAGCAAGTGTGGAAAGCGCCTTTACCTCCCCCAGACTCTTCATCAAAAGTTGTGTACCTACCGGCAAGAAGAGCCAGCATCAGTGGAGTCAGCTGGACTTCTCATTGGGTATTACAACCGGAACGGTGAAGTCTTGATAGATACCTTGACTACTCCAAAAGCATCCGATCAAAGAACCCGGACGACGTTCAAGCTGGATTCACAGGCTCACCAGGCAGAAATTGAAGAAGCCTATACCGCATCAGAACAGTTGTTGGGCTATGTTGGAACCTGGCACACTCACCCCCAAGACGTGCCGCGCCCCTCAAGCCCTGATAAAACTGACTGGCGAACCCATGAACAGGACAACTCCGATCGCCCACTGTTTTTTATTGTCGTAGGCATAAAAACAACGTCGGTCTACACCCTGGAAAAGGGAAAAGTCATCGAACTATCAATCGTTCAGGAGGAACATTGCTAACTATGTGGAAATGCTGTAAATAACTGTTCTCTATTGTCGTGCTGAACGTCAACTTTGAAAATGGCTATGATGCTAAATACGCAATCCGGAATAGCAACTTTTTTGTTATTGTTGGTAGTAGACAAGTAATATTTACATCAAAATAAATAATAAATTTGAAAATTATCGAGGAAAGTGAATGGCTAATAAAGTTGATCAGTTTTGTAATCAGGCAGCGAGTTCTCCAATTGATTCACTGGATAATTTTAATCAATACCACAAAAACCTTAAGAAGCTAGTAAGCTGGAATGATGTGGGAATTTTGACTGACAACGATGATAAAAATACCATCATTCTACTTAGCCTTAATGAAGAAGTAGTAGCTACGCTAAGGTTATGTCTAGTACCACGTGACACTGCAAACTGTCTAGCAAATTTATCTGAAAGCAAAAGTGTGATTACATACAGAAATATCCAAGGTTATCAAATAACGAGCTACGATCTGTTAACACTAGACTCAATAAGTGGTATCTGGATTAAAGCGGGGCAACAAAGCGTTAATTTATCGATCGATGAACTAGAGAATTTATTCGTCCGCTTCGAGGATGATCGGAAACTAAAAGGCAGAGGGAAAGACTTCACTGCAGATACCAAAAATACTGTATGGAGAGAAAGCTATGGTCGCTGCATGTTCACCGGATGTGGTGAAAAGTTAGACCATGATACTATTTCAGGGACGACTGGAAACTATGCTTATTTAGCCCATAACGTTGCGTCTTCTGAGCAAGGTGCCAGAGGGGTCACAGAACTGTCTAATAAGCTTTCCAACAATCCTGACAACGTTTTACTTCTATGTGACAAGCACCATAGACTTATAGATAAAGTAGCTGCAAGCGACTACACCGCACCAATGTTATCAGCAATGAAAAAAGAGTTTAGTATTGTTGCTAATAGCTTACTGGACGGCCTAAAATATCAGCCAATTCCAGTTTATGCAGTACTATGGCCAGTAAACTCTCAAACTGTTTCGCCACCATCATATCTTCAGGTTGCCAGTAGCCTCTCCAGAATTAAACGCCGAATGCATGAACAGATAAACATTCTGAGCAACAATGAAGACTTATTGATTGATTCCCCAGATATATTTTGGCAATTGATGCCTAGTGTAATTCAAAGTGCAGCAGACAAGATCATTCAACAAACAAAGGGTTGTGGCTTCAATGCTGCTTTATTTGGCTTCGGACCAACATCTTCACTTATTGGATTAGGAGCTAAATTGGGTAATAAAAATGATGTAACGCCTATGTTACGTTTTAGGGAAAGTGGGAACTGGTCTTGGCCTAGTGAAGTAGCTGTAGGTGCTTTTTATGAAATAGAAGGTCTAAACGATTTAACAGAAAATGCTGACATCATCATAAACATCGCCTTAACTGCCGAACCAGAAAGTCTTATTGGTGCTTCAAAAGCTTTAAGTGGTAATAAAAACGCACAGATCATCACTATAAGAGCCAAAGAAAAATATATGGGTAACGGTGCAATTCCACACCCTGAAAACGGAAAAGCTTTGACTGCCGAACTTCAGTCTATTTTTCACAAACTAAAATCTGATTATAGCATTCAAACCATACACTTATTTACTTGTGCTTCAAACGCTGCGGCTGTTTTCATTGGTCAGGCTTATGATACTCACCACCCAGAAGTTATCATTTATGATTTTGATAGCAGTACAATGGTGCCAAGGCTGCAATTGAAGAATGAGAACCATAAATGCCAAGTATCAGTTTTTCAACAGTAAACGTTGTACATGGAAAGTAGTTCTTAATCATACATGAGAAACGCATAGGGCTAATTTTCTATTAATCCGAGAAGGTACTTGAAAGTTTGTGACGCTTTCAGGGCATTTTCGCCTAATTGCGCTTGTCAGCCATTATCACTTTCATGAGGCACGAAGTGCCTATTTGGACAAACTTTCAGATAACTTTTAATATGGCAAAAGACCATGAACTGCATGTGAACGAGTATTTGCACTAAGCCATTTTGGGGCAAAGATTACTTAGAGTAAATTCACCAAATTGTGTGAACTAAATTGTGTAAATGAACACAAATTGATGTGTAGAAAGAAACCAACGTGGTGCAGGATTTTTATCCTAATACTGATTTGACTTATTTAGTGTTAAGGTAACGGTATGAAAAAGACCACGCCAACGCCACATGATGCGCTCTTTAAGCAGTTTCTCACTCATCCTGAAACCGCTAAGGACTTATTGGATATCCACCTACCTGCTGAGCTGCGTGAAATCTGTGATTTGACGACCCTAAAGCTCGAATCAGGCAGCTTTATAGAAGAAAACTTACGGCCTTATTATTCGGATGTCCTTTATTCTCTTAAAACGTCTCAGGGGGAAGGGTACGTCTATGCGTTAATTGAGCACCAGAGTCGGCCAGATAAACACATGGCGTTCAGACTGATACGTTATGCTATCGCTGCCATGCAACAGCATATTGAAGCGGGTCATGAGCACTTACCCCTGGTGATACCTTTGCAGTTTTACCATGGTCAAA
>NZ_JAKRRY010000075.1 GCF_026191675.1 Vibrio qingdaonensis
TGCTAATGCAGGGCTTTTTCATGTCTGGTCATAATAGAATTAGGCGACATTGCTGCCACCTCGCGCTTAGAGTATTTGCTTCAACACCTTATCTGCGCTGACGCGAGTAATTTTCTTAATCAGTTTCTGTACTGGCTCTGGATAGTTTTCAATTTTTTCCAATTGCCTGTAAGTACAAATCAGCTGAGTATGTTGAAGGATATTCGCGACTTCTTTGTCAAACTTCTCCGTTAAGTGAGAATAATGATCTTGTATTAAGATCGCGTTTTCGAGATCCAGTTTCCAAGCACGTGGGTTAAGATTATTCCCCGTAATGAGCATATAGCGCTTGTCGACCCAAAGACCTTTAAGGTGGAAACTGTTGTCATCGTGTTTCCATAAATTGATGCTCAGATTACGACTAGCGATGTGCGCTTCATTCGCCTTGGCAAAGCGGCGAAGGTTCATTTCATACAGGTAAGGCAGCCCACCGATGGTTTTAAAGTCTTCTTCTGGTGAAATATAAAAATCATTTGCTGTCTTATCACCCACGACAATGGTCACTTTCACACCGCGCTTAAGCGCTCGCCTAATTTCTTTCGCGACGGGTTTTGGAAAATTAAAGTAAGGCGTACAAATGAAAATTTCATCTTTCGCCAACGCTAATAACTGCGTGATTCGATGATTGAGCTTGTTACGTCGCTTGCCAATCCCCACGAGTGGTGTCACAGATACTTGGTGTTCGTCAGCCGTTTCATTATCGAAGTGATATTGTGCCTGTGATAGCGAGGCTCGTAATTGGCGGATCTCTGCTTTAATGTCCTTTACGGTGGGTTTTGCTGATAAAGAAAGGTCATTAACCGCAGGGTTACTGATCATTTCATTTTGCACAAAGTCGACCATCGCGTTAGCCAGTTTAGCATTACCTAAAACATGGTAACGGTCAAAGCGATAGCGATCTTGGTAATTTAAATAGATATTATTGAGGCTAGCGCCGCTATAAATGACTTTATCATCAATGACAAAGCCTTTGAGGTGTAACACACCGAAGACTTCACGGCCGCGAACCGGGATACCGTAAATAGGAATACCATGTGTGTTCTTTTGACGAAACTCACGATACATGGTGGCATTGCCATCTGATTGAGCCGCGCCAATGAGCCCGCGCTGCGCTCGATGCCAGTCAACACAGACCGCGATATCCAGTTCAGGGTTGTTCTGCTTTGCTTGATACAGCTCGGACATTATTTCGCGTCCAGCATCATCGTCTTCAAGATAAAGTGCGACTAGGTAGATTCTTGATTGTGCCTCACGTATCGCTTGAATGAGATATTCACGATAGTCATTGGCCGAATACAAGACATCAAATTGGTTTGGATCTTGAGCCAAAGAGGGAAGCTGTTCAAACGAGTTCCTAAGAGCCATCATGTGGGAGACTTTACCTTTCTTAAGTGCAAAATTGCTAACCTAGAATTTTACCAAATTCTTATAGCGAATGGATAGTAAACCGTTGATAAGTTTAATTCGGATCAACGTATTGCATGGCAACCAGTGACTTTCCGCCTTGAATATAGCGTAAAAACAGCTGTTTTAGTGCGTTAGGGAGCGCATCTTTATCAATTGTCTGAAATCCATGCTGACAATAAAACGTTTCAAGATGTGCCAACGCAAAGCAAAAGTCTTGTTCCGCGAGCTCTTGTTGCACCAGATGCTGCATTAATTTATGTCCCACGCCTTGCAGACGATAGTCAGGTATCACCAACATTCCCGTCATTAAACGGCAGTTTTCAATGCTACGAAATCGCACCAGAGCGCACAGCTGACTGCCGACTTGAGCGGTGATAATGCGCTCATCGGATTTAGGCTTCGCTGCTGGATAGTGTGACTTATAGATTTTCTTTGCCAGCGGTAGCTTTATGGGAGCCAAAAGATCAAAATTTAACGTATCCATAGCCAATGCTTGCTCTGAAGGGATAGAATAGAGGAAGTGTAATCCATCAATGAATGCCCATGCAAACAGAACATAACGCTCAGTTAAGCCCGTTTCACACCTTCGCTATTTCGCAGACTTGTCAGCAATTGGTCACCGTGACCTCTGTCGACGATTTAGTGCAAGCCTATCAAGCCCCCGCATGGGCACACCTTCCTAAACTCATGCTGGGCAAAGGAAGTAATGTATTATTTACCGAGCATTTTGACGGGATAGTATTAGTTAATCAGCTCATGGGTATTAGCCACTCCAGTAGCGAGCAGCATCATCGCTTGCATATCGCCGGTGGTGAAGATTGGCCAAAGCTGGTGGCGTGGTGTGTGGAGCAAGGTTATGCCGGGTTAGAGAACTTAGCGTTAATTCCTGGATGTGCAGGCAGTGCGCCAATCCAAAACATTGGTGCTTACGGGCTTGAATTTAAAGATGTTTGTGAGTATGTCGATTATCTTTGCTTAAACAGTTTTACAGTGAAGCGTTTACAGCAAAGTGACTGTGAATTTGGTTACCGAGATTCCATTTTTAAACAGGCGCTGCACAATAAAGCGATCGTTGTGGCAGTTGGCCTTAAATTGGAAAAGCGTTGGCAACCAAACTTGTCATATGGGCCGTTGCAGCGCCTTGACCCTAAGACCTGCACCCCGCGTGAGGTGTTTGACATTGTGGTGCAAGTTCGCCAAGACAAACTACCGGATCCAGCAAAAATCGGTAATGCGGGTAGCTTCTTCAAAAACCCTGTTGTTTGCGTTGAAAAGTATCAACATATTAAACAGCTGCATCCAGATCTTGTGGCTTATCCTTTTGAGGGGCAGATGAAGCTGGCAGCAGGGTGGTTGATTGATCAGTGTGGCTTAAAAGGCTGTAGCGTAGGAGGGGCAATGGTCCATCCAAATCAGGCTCTAGTGTTGGTGAATGCTAAGTGCGCAACTGCTCAAGACGTCACGTCGTTAGCAGCCATGGTTCGACAGCGAGTGATTGATAAATTTTCGGTTGAGTTGGAGCATGAAGTTCGCTTTATAGGGCGAACACATGAAATCACTCTCAAGGATTTGTGATGAAAGAGCATCAGGTAAAGCTTGCGATTCTACAACAATTGTCTGAAGGAGGGTTCCATTCAGGTGAAACCCTTGGTGAGTCACTTGGTGTTTCTCGAGCGGCAATTAGCAAACATATTCAGGGTATTCAGCAGTGGGGCGTGGATATTTTTCGCGTACAAGGCAAGGGCTACCAACTGGCTCAACCGATGGAGTTATTGAACGAAGCGCGATTAAGACAGACCTTAACCAGCCCCTTTGAGCTTATCCCAATAATTGACTCAACCAACCAGTATTTGCTGGATAAACAGCAAGCGTTGTCGTCCGGGCAGGTTTGCATCTCTGAGTATCAAGCGAAAGGGCGTGGTCGTCGTGGGCGAGAGTGGGTGTCTCCTTTTGGGGCCAATCTTTATTTATCGATGTATTGGCGACTCGAAGCGGGCATAGCTGCGGCGATGGGGCTGAGTCTTGTCGTTGGTGTCGCCATTGTCGAAGCGCTAGAAAGCCTAGGGATCGAGGGTGTTAAGCTAAAATGGCCAAATGATCTCTACCATAACGATCGCAAACTGGCTGGAATCTTAGTTGAAATGTCGGGTCAGGCGGGGGGCGCCGCAAACCTAGTTATTGGTATGGGCATGAACCTCAGAATGAGTCATCAAACGGAAGGGATCGGCCAGCCTTGGACGTCACTTAGCGATGTCGTGTCAACGCCGTTTAGTCGCAACGACCTCGTAGTCGCGTTTGTTAAAGCATGGCAGCAAGCATTAGAAGACTATGAGTTGAAAGGAATGCAAGGCTTTGTCGAGCGTTGGAATCGGCATGACAACTTCATGGGCAGAGAGGTTAAACTCATCATGGGGAGCAGAGAAATTAAAGGTAAGGTACGAGGAATCGACCCTACCGGTGCGGTGTTATTGGAAACCGCTAATGGTATCGAACCTTTTATTGGTGGTGAAATCTCACTAAGACAAGCAGAGTAAGCTTCTTTGTGGTTCGTTTGTCGAGCAGGGCTTGACGTTGATTCAGCCCTGCCAATAATGCTAGAACCATAGAACCTATTTTCTCAAATACACCTTTTCCACACAGTGATTCGCGCCTTTTTCCAAAATCAGCTGCGCTCGTTCCCGTGTCGGCAGAATGTTTTGCACCAAATTCTTACCATTAATTGAGCGCCAAATGTTACTGGCCTTTTGCGCCGCTTCCGTTTCTGACAGCTGAGTGTAGTGGCTAAAGTAAGAGCCTGGTCGAGTAAACGCGCCATGGCGGAACTTCATAAAACGCTGCACGTACCAATGCTCAATTAATTCACTGTCGGCATCGACATAAAGCGAAAAGTCTAAAAAATCAGATAAGAATACTCGGTGTGGGTCATGTGGGTAGTCCATGCCGCTTTGTAGAACATTCAGCCCTTCAATAATGAGGACATCGGGCAAGTCCACCACCTTTTCCACGTCAGTGATGTCATAAGTAAGATGAGAGTATACTGGCGCGACTACGTCGCGTTTGCATGCTTTAACGTCAGAAACAAACTGAACCAATCGGCGCATATCGTAGGATTCAGGAAAGCCCTTTTTGGCCATTAGCCCTTTTTCCAACAGCACTTTGTTGGGATACAAAAAGCCATCTGTTGTAATCAGCTCCACTTTTGGATGATTTTCCCAGCGACTTAACAGCGCTTTAAGTAAACGTGCCGTGGTACTTTTCCCTACAGCAACACTGCCAGCAATGCCGATAATAAACGGCGGCATATGTTCATTTTGTCCGAGAAACTCTTGTAACACTGAGTTACGTCGCTGTCTTGCGGCAACATAGAGGTTAAGCAAGCGCGAAAGGGGTAAATACACGTCAGTGGCTTCGCGCATGGTGAGGTCTTCATTGATGCCTTGAAGTTCTTTCAAATCTTCTTCTGTCAGTGTCATAGGTACAGCATTTCTGCGTGCTGACCATTGCTCACGACTAAAGGACATAAAAGGGCTCATAACTCACCAAACATCAAGGTTTCCATATAAAGAGTGCTGAACATACCTCAAGCGACGAATAAATCAAATAAATCATGCAACAGAACACGCGGAATTGATGAAAATTCACGCAAAAAGGAGGTGAAAGAAAAGAATGTATAGGAAAAGCAATTTTTTTTTAAATTAACGGTTGCATCCACAGACTTCATTCAATAAAATGCGCTCCACTTATGCCGACTTAGCTCAGTAGGTAGAGCAACTGACTTGTAATCAGTAGGTCACCAGTTCGATTCCGGTAGTCGGCACCATTTTCTCCTTACCTAAGACGTAAGCAGATATTGAAAATGGATATAAGTATGGAGGGGTTCCCGAGTGGCCAAAGGGATCAGACTGTAAATCTGACGGCTCTGCCTTCGATGGTTCGAATCCATCTCCCTCCACCATATTCCTAAGGAAATAGCTCTTAGAGTTAACCTGTTGCGTGCATCGTATAATGGCTATTACCTCAGCCTTCCAAGCTGATGATGCGGGTTCGATTCCCGCTGCACGCTCCAACATTTCGAGCGCTGATATAGCTCAGTCGGTAGAGCGCACCCTTGGTAAGGGTGAGGTCCCCAGTTCAAATCTGGGTATCAGCACCAGCTCTCAAAGCAATTATTTCTTTTTGATATATACTTACTGCCAAACTATTTTGGTTGCGTGGTCATTTAAGCCACTTTAATCCGTACCTAGAGGGACAACTCATGTCTAAAGAAAAATTTGAACGTACGAAACCGCACGTAAACGTTGGTACTATCGGCCACGTTGACCACGGTAAAACAACTCTAACAGCTGCTATCTGTACTACACTTGCAAAAGTGTACGGCGGTGTTGCTAAAGACTTCGCATCTATCGATAACGCTCCAGAAGAGCGCGAGCGTGGTATCACAATCGCTACTTCTCACGTTGAGTACGATACTCCAGCGCGTCACTACGCACACGTTGACTGT
>NZ_JAKRRY010000076.1 GCF_026191675.1 Vibrio qingdaonensis
GCAGTCAACGTGTGCGTAGTGACGCGCTGGAGTGTCGTACTCTACGTGAGAAGTAGCGATTGTGATACCGCGCTCACGCTCTTCTGGAGCGTTATCGATAGATGCGAAGTCTTTAGCTACACCGCCGTAAACTTTAGCAAGAGTAGTACAGATAGCTGCAGTTAGAGTTGTTTTACCGTGGTCAACGTGGCCGATTGTACCAACGTTTACGTGCGGTTTCGTACGTTCAAATTTTTCTTTAGACACGATCGTGTTCCTTCCTAGTTATGATTCGCCTCGAGAACGAATTAAATTCGAGGCGCGCCAGAAATTGCTATTTTATGCGTCAATTTTCGTCAACGCAATAGATTCGTTATTAAACAATAGCTGATTAGCTACGCTGTGCAATAATAGCGTCTGCTACATTCTTCGGAACTTCAGCGTATTCACTAAATTCCATCGAATATGATGCTCGGCCTTGTGTTGCAGAACGTAGATCAGTTGCGTAGCCAAACATCACAGAAAGTGGGACTTGAGCACGGACAATTTTAAGACCAGCGTGGCCATCATCCATACCTTCGATCATGCCGCGACGACGGTTAATATCGCCTACAACATCACCCATCCAGTCTTCTGGAGTCGTTACTTCAACTTTCATCATAGGCTCAAGAAGGACTGGCTGCGCATCAAGCGCACCCTTCCTGAAGGCCATCGAGCCGGCGATCTTAAACGCCATCTCGCTTGAGTCGACATCGTGGTACGAACCATCGAACAGTGTCGCTTTAACATCCAGCATAGGATATCCAGCTAATACACCGTTGTTCATTTGTTCTTCGATACCTTTCGATACCGAACTGATGAATTCCTTCGGAACTACACCACCAACGATTTCGTCTACGAATACAAACCCTTCTCCAAGTTCTGACGGTTCGAGCTTAAGCCATACGTGACCATATTGACCACGACCACCAGATTGGCGAATGAATTTGCCTTCAACTTCTGTGTTGCCACGAATAGTTTCGCGGTAAGCAACTTGAGGTTTACCCACGTTACAATCAACACTGAATTCACGTTTCATACGGTCAACGATAATGTCTAGGTGAAGCTCACCCATACCTGAAATAAGCGTTTGGCCTGTTTCGTCATCGGTTTCCACACGGAACGATGGATCTTCCGCTGCGAGTTTACCCAGCGCAATACCCATTTTTTCTTGGTCAGCTTGAGAGCGAGGCTCTACAGCAATCTGAATAACCGGATCAGGGAACTCCATGCGTTCAAGAACCACTTTATGGTTTTGATCACACAAGGTATCACCCGTCGTTACGTCTTTAAGACCGATTGCAGCTGCAATGTCACCCGCACGAATTTCTTTCACTTCTTCGCGTTTATTCGAGTGCATTTGAACGATTCGTCCGAAGCGTTCACGTTTCTGTTTCACTGCGTTATAGACCGCATCACCGGAGTTCACAACACCAGAATAAACACGCATAAACGTCAGAGTACCCACGAATGGGTCAGTGGCAATTTTAAAGGCTAATGCCGCGAATGGTTCGTTGTCGTCTGCATGACGTTCAACTTCATTCTCTTCTTCATCAAGGCCTTTAATTGCCGGTACATCAATCGGAGAAGGAAGATACTCAACAACTGCATCTAGTACCGCTTGCACACCTTTGTTCTTAAATGCACTACCACAAGTGGCGAGTACAATTTCATTATTTAGTGTACGAGTACGTAGACCAAACTTGATTTCGGCTTCTGTGAGTTCGCCTTCCTCAAGATATTTGTCCATGAGTTCTTCATTTGCTTCAGCAGCAGCTTCAACTAAGTTGTTACGCCACTCTTCCGCTTCTTCTAGCATATCAGCCGGAATGTCCTCGTATGAGAACGTCATGCCTTGATCGGCTTCATTCCAGTTAATAGCTTTCATCTTGATAAGGTCGATAACACCTTTAAAATCTTCTTCTGCACCAATGTTAAGTTGGATAGGAACCGGATTTGCACCAAGACGATTTTTAATTTGGTCCACAACGCGTAGGAAGTCTGCCCCGGCACGGTCCATCTTATTGACGAATACCATACGAGGAACACCGTATTTATCGGCTTGACGCCATACAGTTTCAGATTGCGGTTCAACACCTGACGATCCACAGAATACAACTACGGCACCATCAAGCACACGCAAAGAACGCTCTACTTCGATAGTAAAGTCAACGTGTCCTGGGGTATCAATGATATTAACGCGATGATCTTGGAATTGTGCTTCCATACCACGCCAGAAGGTAGTCGTAGCAGCAGATGTGATAGTAATACCACGCTCTTGCTCCTGCTCCATCCAGTCCATGGTAGCAGCACCATCGTGCACTTCGCCGATTTTGTGAGATAGGCCAGTGTAGAACAGAATACGCTCACTTGTGGTTGTTTTACCTGCATCTACGTGAGCCACGATACCGATATTACGATAGCGCTCAATAGGAGTTTTACGAGCCACGATTGTATCCTCTTACTAAGGTTAACCTTAGAGTAAAGAAAAGCGCTGCGAGGGAGACTCGCAGCACTGTAAAGGTATTACCAGCGGTAATGAGCGAATGCTTTGTTAGCATCAGCCATGCGGTGAACGTCTTCACGTTTCTTAACCGCAGTACCTTTGTTCTCAGACGCATCTAGCATTTCTGCAGCAAGACGTTGAGCCATAGATTTTTCACCACGCTTACGCGCAGCTTCAACTACCCAACGCATAGCAAGAGCGTTACGGCGAACCGGACGAACTTCTACAGGTACTTGGTAAGTTGAACCACCCACACGGCGAGATTTAACTTCTACCGATGGACGAACATTTTCAAGAGCTTCTTCAAATACAGCTAAGTGATCTTTACCAGATTTCTCAGCCATAGTTTCTAGTGCAGTGTAAACAATTTTCTCTGCAGTAGATTTTTTTCCGTCAACCATAAGGATGTTAACGAACTTTGCCAGCAATTCAGATTTGAACTTAGGATCTGGAAGGATCTTACGCTGACCAATTACGCGACGACGTGGCATGGATATTCTCCGTTGTCTTCTTCAGGTTATCCAAAACTTTTCAGTTTCTTCAAAAATTAAAAAATGAAAATTTAGTGTTTGGCCTTACTTAACGCCTTTCTTTACAGAAAGAAACATTAAGACTTAGGACGCTTCACACCGTACTTAGAACGACCTTTCTTACGGTCGTTTACGCCAGCACAGTCAAGTGCGCCGCGAACAGTGTGGTAACGAACACCCGGAAGGTCTTTTACACGACCGCCACGGATTAGTACAACACTGTGCTCTTGAAGGTTGTGACCTTCACCGCCGATGTACGAAGTCACTTCGAAGCCGTTCGTTAGACGAACACGACATACTTTACGAAGTGCTGAGTTAGGTTTTTTAGGTGTAGTAGTGTAAACACGAGTACAAACACCACGTTTTTGTGGGCACGCTTCTAGTGCAGGCACGTTGCTTTTAACAACTTGCTTTGCACGAGGCTTGCGTACCAACTGGTTAATAGTTGCCATTAACTAGCTCCTGATTTACTTGAAAGTAAGCTTTGTGAAAAATCTAGCCCTAACCGCCAATGGCAATTAGGGACGCAAAATTCTATGCAGCAGTGGGATGTGTGTCAAGAAATATACAGATCTTTTTTATGTGGCGGGTGTAAAAATTTTCATCAAAACAAGCAAAAAAAGCACATTAGTCCCAAGTAATACTTGTCTCATGCTGTTCAGTTAGAGAAACAAAACCTTTAAAATCGGTAACTTGCACTACTTTCACCGAGTTCTCCTCCAGCCCTCTTGCTTGTAAATCTTCACGTAAAACAAAGATGGCATGGTTGGGAGCCTGAGTAAGCAAAGTGGCTAAATAAGTCGCATCTTGGAGCAATATCGTCGCATCTTGAGAGGATGCGTATTCTTGCGCTCGCCTAAAGCCCACTTCATTCTTAATAATATGCAGCATAAATGGCCTCAGTAAGTCAGTATTTTGTTACACGATGCCAATTCGGCTGAGATAACGTCGGGCATGACGACATGGCAATCGGTGATCAGATCCTCACGGCTTATTCCGAAACGGGTCACACTTTGTTGGCACACGTAAACTTGCTCGATATCATAGAGCTCTAACAACTTAAATGCACTGATATAGTCCCTTGATAGCACTTGTTTTGGATCTTGCTTACTACGCAGTTGATTCACACCGTCAGCAACGAAAAACACCTTGATGTCATCACAATAGGCAGAAGCTGCGAGCAGCGCATCTAAACCTTCCCTACCCCGAGCACTAGCGTGGGGCATAGAGGTAAATACAAAACCTAATATAGTCAAAATTGTACCACTCTATCTTGCGTCAGCATGGCTTCCGCTAGACTCCCTAATCCTGCTAACTCAAAACCATCAGCAAGGTTGTCTCCATCAAGCTGATGCTGTGTCGCCTCTTGGCTACCAACCACACCCCGTCTCAATGAAGCGGCAACACAAGTCTCTAGACGGACCTGGTACTTTTGAGCTAAAACTTGCCATGCAGAAACTAAATCAAATTCATCATTCGCGGGTACGGTTAATCTAGACGCGTTATGCACCCCGTCTTGATAAAAAAACACGCTAGTAAGTCGATGACCTTTCTCAAGCAGTGCTAACGCAAATAGGTAAGCGCTGCGAGCGGACTGCTCTCCATATACCGAGCCATTCACTACCAACGTGTAGGTTAAGCTGGTCACGATTATTCGTCCTCAGTTTTGCGCTGACGAATATACAGGTAAACCGTGTGTTTCGAGATATTAAGACGGTCTGCTACGCGGTTGATGGCATCTTTAATATCAAAGATGCCTTTATCGTAGAGCTCCATAACAATTTGGCGGTTCTTAGTATTATTCGAAACTGACTTATCGGCATTAATATCTTCGATCGTGCGCTCTACCGTCTGGTCGACCAACTCTTCGACATCGCTGGCAAAGTTAACCGATGAAGCCGCGTCCTTTGCTTCTTGCGTTGGCATAAATGACTGTAAAACCTGAGAAAATGGTGCATCAAGGTTAACGTTAATACACAGTAAACCAATAACACGGTTATCACCATTACGAATAGCAATGGTGATGGATTTCATGAAAACACCGCCCTTTGCTCGAGTAAAGTACGACCGTGAGAAGTTTCGTTCTGAACCCTCGATGTCTTTTAGCATTTTCAGCGCAAGATCAGTGATTGGTGAGCCTACTTGGCGCCCTGTGTTTTCCCCATTAGCAATTTTAATCGCTGAGGTATTCAAGTCTTCCAACGAGTGCAAAACAATTTCACAAAAAGGGCCGATGAGACTTGCCAGTCCATCAACCACCGCTTCGTAAGATTTAAGAATAATTTTGTCATGCTCAGTGAATGGCGCCACATCGACGGATTCCATTTCAAGCAGCATATCGGCGTTAACCATGTCAGTCACAGTGCTTTGACCTTCGATACTAAAAAAATTGATGTAAGTTTATCAGATAATTTGAAGTACTCACCTAAGTAAGTCTTCAACAAGTGATTTAGGGCAAAAAAAGTGCAGTCTTTTTGCCCTTAGGGAAATTAAAAAGAAAAAAAAGGCTCACCAATGT
>NZ_JAKRRY010000077.1 GCF_026191675.1 Vibrio qingdaonensis
AATAACCTTCTGACTCGTTCTCGGTTTTTGTTGAACCGTTCCCGTGTCAGCGAGGGTGCATTATAGAGATCCGAATCACATTGGCAAGCCCTAAAAGTCACTTTTTCAACTTTTTTTATCTGTCTGATTGTTTTTTATTCTTAATGGTTAAAAAACCGCTTAAAATCAGCATAAATCACATTACAAACTCTCAACTAAGAGATAAATATGACTTCAGTTCGTAGTTTCAAAGGAATTTGCCCGCAATTCGACTCTTCTGTCTATATAGATATGACTAGCGTTATCGTAGGAGATGTTCACCTTGGTAAGGATGTGAGCATTTGGCCATTCGTCTCTGCACGTGGCGATGTCAATCGTATTGAGATTGGAGACAGAACGAATATTCAAGACAACTCCGTCTTACATGTTACCCACAGAAATATGGATAACCCTGAGGGTTATCCATTATTAATTGGTAGTGATGTCACTATTGGTCATCAGGTTATGCTTCACGGCTGCACCATTCACGACCGCGTGTTGATTGGAATGGCTAGCATCGTATTAGATGGTGCCATCATTGAATCCGATGTAATGATTGGTGCGGGAAGTTTAGTTCCACCAAATAAGCGCCTCGAAAGGGGCTACCTATACGTGGGAAGCCCGGTAAAACAAATTCGTCCACTAACAGAAAAAGAAACCACATTTTTACAGACGTCATCAAACAATTATGTACAGAACAAAAATGACTACATTAATCATGTTGACGTTATTCGCTAGCCCACTTTAATATTACCTTGGTCATCGAAGTCCTCATCTTCAATGAGGGCTTCTGCGCACTCTTCAATATCAAACTGCGCTTTTTTATATGCTTCGATAGCCTCTTCTTCATTATTCACCCGCATAGAGGCTAACTGACCTAGCTTTTCAGCATCAATAGTACAAGTAATTAGCATGCCGGACTGATTGGCATGAAATGCTAATGTCTGCGTGAGGGAATTCCATACAATGTCATCAGAAAACAATATTGATTGATTCATTTTACTAACTTTCCAGATTTCTACGAAGTTCGCGCAAGATTTGTCGAGAGCCCGGGCGTAGCCCACGCCATAGCATGAAGCTTTCAGCGGCTTGCCCCACTAACATACCCAGTCCGTCATAAGTGACCGCAGCACCTGATTGACTGGCCCACTGATTGAATGTCGTTAGTCCTTGACCGTAGGCCATATCATAACTCACCGTCTGCGGACCAAAAATTGCGTGACTTATACTTGGACGTTCGTTGTACAGACTTGCAGATGTAGAGTTGATAACAACATCATAGCTTTTCGAAACACTCGACATTTCGATGGCATTGATAGCCCCAAAGCTGGAAAAAATACCCACTAAGTCTTCTGCTTTTCCAAAAGTGCGGTTGGTCAAGGTGATTGAGGACGGTTTTTGATCTAAAAGCGGTTTCAGCACACCACGAGCGGCTCCACCAGCCCCTATGACAAGAATTGATGCGCCCTCGAGCATCACTTGATGCTGTAATAAGTCCTGAACTAATCCTTCACCATCAGTATTGTCTCCAATGATCTCACCATCATCGACTTTCTTTAACGTGTTAACCGCTCCTGCCAATTGCGCTCTTTCTGTTAGGCGGCTTGCAAATTGATAAGCTTCTTCTTTAAAGGGGGCGGTGATGTTGCACCCTTTACCACCCTCATTAAAAAACACTTCAACTGCAGATATAAACTCTGTGTTATCCGGCTGCTGACGGCCATACTCCATATTTTGCGCAGTTTGCTTAGCAAACAAGGTATGAATAAAAGGAGATTTACTTTGAGTGATAGGATTTCCGAAAACAACATACTGATCTGGCTTGCTCATGTCCCTGCCTGCTGCATACTAAAGTGATATTAAAGACACTATCACTTCAGCATGCTTTCGCCAAGTTACCAGTCTCTTGGCTTCAAATAGTCCGAGTAAAGCGTCGCTTCTGGTGTATTTTCTTCAGGCTGATAACTATATTCCCAGCGCGCTAATGGTGGCATTGACATTAGTATCGACTCTGTCCGTCCGCCACTTTGCAAACCGAACAGAGTTCCACGGTCATAAACGAGGTTGAACTCGACATATCGACCACGGCGATAGAGTTGAAAGTCACGTTCACGTGAGCCAAACTCTAAACTCTTACGTTTATGCACTATCGGCAAGTACGCATCGAGGTAACCATTACCAACCGCCTGCATATACTGAAACGACTTATCAAAGCCCCACTGATTTAGATCATCAAAGAACAAGCCCCCAATACCGCGGGTTTCATTTCGGTGCGGTAAGAAGAAGTAGTCATCACACCACTTTTTGTGTTCGGCATAGACGTCATCGCCAAATGGCGCACATAAATCCTTAGCTACCTGATGCCAATGCTGACAGTCTTCCTCAAAAGGGTAAAACGGTGTTAAATCAAAGCCACCACCAAACCACCAGATGGGTGCTTCACCCTCTTTTTCTGCCACAAAAAAGCGCACATTGGCGTGCGATGTGGGCACATAAGGATTTTTGGGGTGCAACACTAAAGAGACTCCCATGGCTTCGAACTTGCGTCCCGCCAATTCTGGGCGGTGAGCGGTAGCAGACGCTGGCATTTTATCTCCAAAGACATGGGAAAAGTTTACGCCACCTTGTTCAAACACCCCGCCATCTTTAAGCACGCGACTTCGCCCGCCGCCGCCAAGTTCTCTTTGCCATTCATCTTCAACAAATTGCGCTACACCGTCTACGCTGGTTAGTTGTTCACAAATGGCATCTTGTAATTGCAACAAGAATGCTTTCACTTGATGTTTATCTACACCTGACATTGTCTATCGACCTCTCTACCCTTGCCTAATCATTTTCCCAGTTCTTGCGTCACGAATTTCGCTCGGGTTTTCACGCCCACCCACTTCACCATTAAGAATACCCGCTAGGCGCTCTCCAAGTTGAACCTTCACTTCATTTACCGTCATACATGAAGGCATACCGGTTAAGTTAGCGCTCGTCGATGTCACTGGCTTACCAAATTCTTGGCATAACGCTTGAACAAGAGCATGGTCGGTCACCCTTACTGCAATCGTATCAAACTGACCACTCAACCAAGGAGATACCTTTCTACTGGCTGGCATCACCCAAGTATAAGGGCCTGGCCAAGTAGAGAACACACGTTCAAGTTGCGTCTTGCTGAGTTGAGTCTCGTCAATATAGGGACGCAGCTGTTCATAGCTACTCGCAATTAAAATCAGACCTTTCTCTACAGGTCTTTCTTTTACCGCCAATAGCTTTTTAATCGCTTCTATGTTGTCCGGATCACAACCGACACCAAACACACCTTCTGTTGGATAAGCAATCACCTCACCCGACTTGAGCGTATCGACAATAGAGAGAACGTTATTCACTGCGCCTTCCTTCCCTTAAATCTAAACATTTTTTTTACAATTCACCGCACTATGCTCAAAAGCCAGTCTAGAATCCAGAAAAAAACCCAACTTTAACTCACGCAAACGTTTTCCTATGAAAAAAATACTCGTATAATGCGCGCAATTTAGTCCATTTGAACATGCTTTGAAGGAGCTTCGGATGAAAGTCGGTATTATTATGGGTTCAAAATCAGACTGGCCAACAATGCAACTGGCTGCTGATATGCTAGACCAATTTGGTGTGGAATATGAAACGAAAGTTGTTTCCGCTCACCGCACACCACAACTACTAGCAGACTACGCGACTTCTGCCAAAGAGCGCGGTATTTCCGTTATCATCGCAGGAGCTGGCGGTGCGGCACACCTTCCAGGTATGGCTGCAGCATTCACGAGCATTCCTGTATTAGGTGTGCCAGTGCAAAGTCGTGCACTAAAAGGAATGGACTCACTGCTCTCTATCGTTCAAATGCCAAAAGGCATTGCAGTCGGTACTTTAGCCATTGGTGAAGCTGGTGCTGCTAATGCGGGCATCCTAGCGGCCCAAATCATCGGCATTCACCAACCGGCGGTGATGGAAAAGGTCGAAGCATTCCGCCAAACACAAACGGATACTGTACTCGCAAACCCTGATCCATCAGAGGATTGATCATGAAGCACGTATTGGTTTTAGGAGCTGGTCAGTTAGCACGAATGATGGCTCTGGCTGGCGCACCTCTCAATATCAAGATATCGGCGTTTGACGTAAACAGCGAAGACATCGTCCACCCCTTAACACTTGAAGTGCTGGGTAACGGTTTACAGCAAGCTATCGACCTTGCTGACGTGATTACGGCTGAGTTTGAGCACATCCCGCTTGCAGTTTTAGACATCTGTGAAAAAAGTGGCAAGTTTCTCCCTTCGACGCAGGCGATCAAAGCCGGTGGTGATCGACGCATTGAAAAAGCGCTGCTTGATCAAGCAGGTGTAAAAAATGCCAAGTACGCCATTATCCGCTCACGACAAGATTTCGATACGGCCATTTCTCATGTCGGCTTGCCGATGGTGCTAAAAAGTGCGCTTGGTGGCTACGACGGTAAAGGTCAATGGCGGCTTAAATCCCTCGATAATGTCGAATCAATTTGGGCGGAAATGCTAGCGTGTATCGAGCAGTCAGAGAACCAAGCGATTGTCGCGGAAGAATTTGTCCCTTTTCAGCGTGAGGTCTCACTGATTGGCGCTCGTAATCAACAAGGTGATATTGCGATTTATCCTTTGGCGGAAAACGTGCATACCGACGGCGTATTAACGCTATCAACCGCGATTGATGAAACTGAGCTACAGCAACAAGCAGCCAAAATGTTCACCGCCGTTGCAGAGTCTCTCGATTATGTCGGCGTGCTGGCATTAGAGTTCTTTGACGTCAATGGTGCTCTACTCGTCAATGAAATTGCCCCGCGCGTGCACAATTCTGGACACTGGACACAACAAGGCGCCGATACTTGCCAATTTGAAAACCATTTACGTGCAGTATGTAACATGCCGCTTGGTTCAACACAGCTCACCCGCACAACGTCAATGGTCAACATCTTAGGCGAAGATTGCGTCCCAGAAGCGGTGCATCAGTTACCAGGCTGTCATGTACATTGGTATGGCAAAGAAAAACGAGCTGGGCGTAAGATGGGGCATATTAATGTATCAGCCTCTGACAACACAGAACTGAAAGCGACGCTCATTAAGCTCGCTGATGTTCTAGACCCTGCAGCCTTTCCGGCACTAAAGCCTGCGGCGCACGCTTTGTAGGCGCCCAAGCATACTCTCCGGTCAGTGATTATCTCACTCCAATAAAAAACGGCTCATTAAGA
>NZ_JAKRRY010000078.1 GCF_026191675.1 Vibrio qingdaonensis
CCAGAAATGTGATTTTGAATTTAGTAACCTGCGATACACGAAGATTATTAGCTTCTGAGATTCGTGCGCCTGTAGATAAGCTAATTTTACAGACCAGCTCGTATTCTTTGGCGCGTTTGCTTTTAGTGATCCTCTCAAAAAGCGCAGTAATATCCTTATCTGAGAAGAAGCCCATTTCAGATTCCGTCACGGGGATCTGCTTAACGCCAGTCAGTGGGTTGGGTTGCGTCCATTCCCCAAGGGAAATAAGTTCATTGAAAACAGTACGTAAGCATCTTAAATCAAGGTTATTAGTGGGTGCGGATATCAACTTACCTGTATCCGCCCCCGTGTGCCTGTGTTTTGCTTTTCTGCTAGAACGCCAGTGAACAAAGTCTTTGGCAGTGAACTGGATAGCAAAAGGGTTCCCCAGTTCTTCAACAATGGTGCAGAGGCGAGGGTACAGTTTTACCGAAGATTTTAAGTGCTGGCCGTGAAGCTTGTACCAGAGTTCAACTAAGTCATGAAGTGTGCGTAGGTCCTTCTTATCACCTAGCCAAGGTTTGTCATCCACTTCTTGCATGGTGAGCTTTTCGAAAGCAAGGGCTTCACCTTTAGTGGCGAAGCGCTTGCGAATACGCTTACCTTTTCGGCCCTGCGGGTAACACTCGCAAAGCCAAGGTTTGTTGGTCTCATTCAGTTTTCGTACGGTCATCTTTTTGGTCTTCGTTTATCAAGTGAAGATTGGCTTGCTTGTGAGAAGATAAGAGCTCTTTGAGTTCCTCTTTTGAATAGTTGGTTGCGTCCAGTTTTGAATTGTCTGAAAAAACAAAAATAGCCCTTCTTCTGGGCTTTTTGGCTGCCCAAGCAATAACAGCAGCGGCGATCGCCTCCCATGGTACAGCTCTGAGTAAGAGAACCACTTCATTTATCACTTGAGAAGTGGAAAATTTTAGTGATTCATTTTTTCAAAATTGTTTGGGGTCTGAATTCATCCATACTTGTTATTATATGTTTGCCTTACCAAAAGTTATTCGAGTTCAGCATCTCTAGAAATTTGTAACCGCTCCTGCTTATAGTGCTCAGGTCAAAGCATAATAGATTACATAAGTGAATATCACTATCACACAGCCATACACCATCGCAAAATGGTGTTTATAAGAACTCGCCTCTTCATCTTTATTATCAACATCAGAAATTGTTCCAAATTTTACGAGCTTTTTACCTCGAGCATACGCTCTCAAGTGAATTTCAGAATGCAAGAACGAAAAGGTAAACAGAGCTAAAATAGGAAGGCTTGTTGAGAAATTGTTCAAAATAACGCATGTTAGAAAGAGCAGCAAGCTGGCTATCAGTGTGCTATTTAACCTGGAATTTATATCTTTAGTTTTTGGATAGATTTTCATCAAGAAATTTGCCCGTTGTATGTGAAATGGTATTCTCTAGTCGATCCCTTATCGGAGCAGGAACCCCTATTATTTTCAATCTATATGCAACCCCTTTTCCCAACGAGTATGCTGCGAGAGGCGTATAGTTTCTTTCGTGCATTATTGTATATGCAGTATCTGCGTTAGCAAGCCATATGAGAGGGCGTGCGTAAGGATTTGCAATGAGAGCTGTATTTACAATTCCCATAACATCGTCTTTTTTCCCGTTAGTTGCCGCTTCCACGTAATCCTGAAATGCATCATCTTGTAAATCAAAGTTCGCACCTCTCATCAAACATTCTGGAGTCGCACAACGTGCTTTAAAGCGAACGTTGAAAGCTTGATTGTTGACACGCATGCTTCGACGATAGCTACTGTCAGAATTTAAGTTAGTTGTTATACGTTGTTGTTTGCGAATAACTCGGTTTCTATCAGCTGTTTTGATAGCTCTGACACCGTCGACAAACCCATACTTTAGATTACTCAAAGTGCTTTGTGCCGATTCAAAGTCTATGCTCCCTTTACGATAAGCTCGGAGAATAATATTAATAGCTTGGCTCATTTCTCGAACTGCCTTGGACTGGAGCGAGCGCTCTAACTTGAGTTGTGATAGAGACGAAAGCGTCGCTGTAATAAGAAGGCTGGACTCTTTTTCTAAAAGCCAATACGCATCGTCAACTTTTTCCCTTGATTCGTCCATTCACTTATAAGTCCGTCAGTTTTCTTGAAGCACTACCTAAAGCACCTAGCCAAGAAGAATAGCCATTTGTTGTCGCGGCTAAGTGCTTCCAGTGAATGTCTCTGTATGCAATATCGACGATCTCTTGCATTTCAGCTTCACCTAAGTGGATGACATTTGGCATTTCAACTTGAATATTGCGGATTAGTGCTCCTACAAGAATTATCTCATAAAACTTTTCTTGCGTGCCTCCTGTCGGTGAGTGCCTATAAAATGTTAGGGTGCAATTTAACTCTGAGCCATCAGCACACGCTTGAGCTAGTAACGGGCTTGCCTTATCAATTTTCTTTATGACTTGAACAGGGCAATGGATTGAACGATTGTCGTAAGCCAAGTTGTGGGAAAACCCCAGTATAGTGATTTCATTCTCATGGGTGGATTGAAAACCATTACCCATAGATTCGGCGGTGTTGCATCCCGTAGATAAGTTTCCACCTGTTAGACTATCAATAGTTAGGTAAGCTATTGTGCTCATTGTAAATACTCAATCAAATAAAACGCAACAATATCAGATATATAAGTAAATCCAATTAGGGTATGTTAACTATGCTGTATATTCTTTTGGCTAGTAATTTTGGGTATTCTAACGACGTAATGACTGGTTTTGTGGCTATATGGTCTAATTGGCTAGCGGTTCCATTTAATAATTGAATTTGTTGACGAGTTATTTCGCAAAAAAAACATAATCTGTGAGCATGGTTCAATTTTTACGGACTGTTTCTAGTCTGACACCTAGTTCATTCACAATCCATTGTGAGTTGGGTCAATAACTCTGGTCTTACATCACTAAAATTGCTCCGTATACCTTTCAGTTGGCACTGCCGCACGTTTGGCGACTGCAGCCATAAAAACAAAAGTGGCGACATGAAATCATGTCGCCACTTTATCGCCATTAGGCTGTTATTCGAAATGTAACCTTATGATTAATATCGAATTTTAAATCTAATTCTACTTACTTAGTGTAAGACTGAGCGATGTTATCGATACGCTCGTTTGCACGAGAAGCTTCTTCTTGCGCAGCCATAGCGTTTTTGTTGCCCATTTGAACTTCATCTTTAAGTGCTTGTACGTCTGCACTTAGTTGGCTTACTTGATTGTTTAGATCGTCCATTTTTGCTGTTGTTGCTTCGTCTGGACCTGATGCACAACCAGCTAGTAGTAGAACCGACGATGCTGCTGCTGCAATTAACACTTTATTCATTATAAGCTCCTTGAGGATTATTATTTCAAACAGCCCTGCTACATCTAGGCAATAAGGCTATTTTTGAGTTTAGTGCCTTATTTTAAGAACGCAAACTATTTAAAAGTCAGAAAAACCAAAAAATTACGCGATTTTAACGTTAAAGTTGGTTTGTCTTATTTATGAGAAACTGAGATATCATCGAAATGTGATGCATATCACGCCCTCGGTGCTTCTTGACGTTAACACATTGTTTACAAGGCGATTGTAAGGATAAAACCTTGAGCGGGTTATGTATATCAGAATTAGCCTACATGAGTGGGAGTCATTCAGGGATTTGCGTTGATATGCATTATATACAAGCCATATCAAGGTGAAGAAAATATTCTTATCGTAGACTCATCTAGATGCGCTTAATCCTGCATCTTGATGTCATTTGGCTATATGCTGGTGGCAAGGGTAAATATCATGTATTATGCGCCCCTCATTTTTTAGTTCGTCCCATCCGTTAGGAGTATAACCTTTGCAATTTAAAGATCTTGGTCTTGATAACCGTTTATTGAAGAATCTGAAGCACTATGACTTCAAAAAAGCGACAGATATCCAGAAGCAGGCGATTCCAGTCGCGATTGCGGGTAAGGATCTGATTGCCTCTTCGAAAACGGGCTCAGGTAAGACTTTGGCATTTGTATTACCTATGCTTCACAAGTCTTTGAAGAGTAAGTCGTTTTCAGCAAAGGACCCACGTGCAGTTATCTTAGCGCCAACTCGTGAATTGGCAAAGCAGGTATACAGCGAGTTAAGAGCGATGTTGGGCGGATTAACTTACGACGCGACCCTGATCTTAGGTGGCGAAAACTTTAATGACCAAGTGAAAGCTCTACGTCGCTATCCTAAATTTATTGTTGCGACACCAGGACGACTTGCTGACCATTTAGAGCATCGTTCATTGTTTCTTGATGGCTTAGAAACATTAATTCTGGATGAAGCAGACCGCATGCTGGATTTAGGCTTCGCACCTGAACTTATGCGTATTCATCGCGCAGCGAAGCATCGTCGTCGTCAGACATTGATGTTTTCTGCCACGCTTGATCATGCGGAAATGAATGAGATCGCGAATGAAATGCTTAATGCTCCTAAGCGCATTTCAGTTGGGGTTTCTAACGAAGAGCACAAAGACATCACGCAAAAATTTTACTTGTGTGATCATTTAGATCATAAAGAAGCCATTTTAGAGCGTGTTTTACAAGAAGCAGACTACACACAAGTCATGATCTTCACCGCGACTCGTGCAGATACCGAGCGATTGGCAACTTGGCTAAATGAGAAAAAACTGAAAGTAGTGGCGCTAAGTGGTGGTTTAAACCAAACTCAGCGAAATAACATCATGAGTCAGTTTGAGCGTCATGTCTTTAAGATCCTAGTGACCACGGATGTGGCTTCACGTGGTATCGATATTAATACCGTTACGCACGTGATCAACTTTGATATGCCAAAGCATACCGAGGAATATGTTCACCGTGTTGGGCGTACTGGTCGAGCGGGTAACAAGGGTGACGCCATTTCATTGGTTGGTCCAAAAGACTGGGACAGCTTGAAGCGTGTCGAAGCTTTCTTACAACAAGACATTACCTTCTCTGAACTAGAAGGTTTAAAAGGTAAATTTAAAGGGTTACGTCCGCGTAAGCCTGCCTTTGCTAAGAACACTGCAGCAAAACCAGCTCAGAAGAAGAAAAAACAAACGGGTACTAAGAAGCCTGTTAAGCGTGATAAAGCGTTCTACCAAAACGTAGCAGTGGGTGATTCGGTCTTTATTCCAAAGAAAAAGCCAAAACCAACCCCTGAATCTGAATAAATAAAAAGAGCCTCGTTAGA
>NZ_JAKRRY010000079.1 GCF_026191675.1 Vibrio qingdaonensis
ATGTCGCCACGAGTAGACAATCTGCCGGTTTCTATCAAAGTAAACTTCCGCGTCTTGAGGTTTCAACAAGAAAAGCAACCACATACCTAAAGATAAAGCGCCCATGAAAGAAAAAAAACCAATACCGGAAAGGAAATGATCTAGCTCTCCAAGTTGCTTAAGCGCTCTCATGTGTGTAAACAATGACACATCACCGTCTTGCTCAAAATAGATGCTGTAGCCTTTAATGGCATTATCGGCGAGAGCTATCCCGCGCCGAAAAATATCCTCTTCTTCTTTATCCCCTTCCTTTTGAGCGTCGGAAAGATAGCTTATGTATCTGGCTTTGTCTTCTTTATAGCTTTCAATCATACGCGCAGCCTGAGCTTTGTGAGACTCAAAATCATATTCGTAGCTGGAGGCGTAGATAAAATACAGGGTTAATATGGTTAGCATCAGCATCCATGGCACGACAATGGTATTTCGGCGAGTATGATAACCAGTCCTTAACGTCAACAGATTGTCATTAACCGTCATAAACGGTTCGAGCGGGTCTTTCATTGGGACAACAATCACTTCTGCTCGAAATTGCGCCCACCATTTTGAAAAAGGTTGCGCTTTTGTTGTGAATATTCCTTGAGAGCCGCGATTCATTTATTTTCTCAACACTCCATTATGTCCAAAAAAGTATTTACATAGCCAACGGTTTAATAACATTCTTCTTGTAGAGTTCGACTAAGTTCTCACTTGCACCAAGCACCATTTCTAGTCGCTAGTCAAAGTTGTTGGGCTTCTTGTCATCGAACCGGAAAAAGCGTGCTGGTTCACGCTGAAATGACTCGCTAGTAATTACGGCTTCTTTTCCTTTTTCCATAAATGCCAGCAATTGAGCTAGTAGGTAAGTGAGGTCTTCTTCTTTATGAAAAACAAGCTTATCAGCATCGATACCCCAAACGGCATAAGACCAGAAGCCGTCCTTCTTCTTGTTCTCGAATTGAAGGAAGATACTCAACCCCACCATGTTTTCTTTGATCCCGATATCTTCAAAGCGTGCAGCGCCAATACGGCCCCAACGCCATGTGTAAACAATACCTCGACGTCGATCAAAATAGATCTCGGCATCTCTAGGTAGGTAAATATGGTTAGGTCACCTTCTTTTTCTGCATAAACCCTATAACTTTTAATCAATTGGTCATAGTCTTTAACTCTACCTGAATAGTATTTCTCGCCTTCTGAATTATTGTCCTTTGTTGCTTCTAGAAGCCACTCTTCTATTTGCTCTTTATCTTTCTGTCGAAGTTCAATTTTATCGATAGCAAATTGTTTTTCCCAAGCTAGGTCCGGTATTGCCTCAGACCAAACATAAGTAAGAAAAATCGAAACGATCAACCACGGTAACGCAACCATATTTCTCCGTTTATGAAATCCAGTACGGACGGTTAAGATGTCATCATTGACGGACATGGTAGGTTCCAATGGGGCTTCCATTGGCAGCACGATCACTTCCGCTCGAAATTGCGCCCGCCATTTAGAAAAGTCCCTTTACGCGCCGTTATTTAGTGGGAATTTCTTGTATATCGCCGACTTATAAAGGCAAAAAAAGACCTAATGGGATGCTTCGCCTCACTCCCAGTACAGCTTCAAATGAGCCATGATGTGTACGAACATACATCAAATCAAATGAGACCTTATATGACCCCGTTTGGTTTGCGTTTAGTGATGAAATGGCTCAATTCACAACTTTAAGATTCGCATACAGTTCAGGAAGAATGTGCTCATGTTCGAGTAACTTTTCTAATCGTTCTTCAAAGGGCTCTGGCCTTTTGTCGATACAGAAGTAAGAGTGTGATTCTGAACGGCGAAAACTTTCTCCAGTTATGACGGCGCTCTTTCCATTGTCCATGAAGTTAAATATTTGCGCTAAGAAGTAATCATTATCTTTTTCAGTGTTGAAGTGCACTTTGCCTGTTGGCTGAACTATGATTGGCACTACGTCATAGCCGCCTTTACGCTTCTTATTTTCACTATACAGGTAAAGCTCCATCCCTGTTTTACGCTCTAGAAAGCCTAAATTCTCGAATCGACAGGCAGCTAATCTTCCAAAGAACCAGGTATACACAATCTGGCGTTTTCGATCGAAATAAATATTGGCAGGCTTTGGGGTTCTGATGAAAAACACCGTAAAGTATGCGGTGAGAGATAAGACTATCGCCGAAAGAATTGAGTAAGTAACCAGAAACTCACGTTGTGTCTCAGTTCCGTGAACTAGTACCGCTTTTATATAACCGAAAAGAGAGTAACGGCCATCTTCTCCAAACATCAATTTGTAATATTCATAATTTTCTTGGTGATAACTACTAAATGATTGTCCCTGAAGTTCCATTTCTTGATATCTAGCGATCCTTTCTAAACCAGTGTGAATTGAAGCAGAGTCGGACCCCAATTTCCCAACAAAAAGGAATGATAAAACCCAAAGCCCAACAACCAAGGGCAAGAGATAAGCAAATCTCAACCCGTTTTTTGCATCTCGCACGGATAGAACATCATCAGTGACTGCCATGAAAGGCTCCTGCGGGTCATCTGAAGGCTGAATTGCTTTAAAATGGGAAGAGAGCGACTCTCGCCACTTGATGAGCCTCTGTGGGTATTGATATTTGACCAAGAAACCTTGGTTATTAGATCTTTTCATTTCTCATCCTGTTATATGCTGCTTGGCTTGTCGTCTACCATGCCATAATACGTTTTTTCTAGTTCGCCTTCAGAGGTCAGCATTTTCATGGAGTGCCAGTCTTAGTAACACAGAGAGTATTTCGCCCTCTTCTAATACAATCGGAAGCGTGTGCGCCAACACATGGTATTGGCCACGTTCATTGTCATTTGGTCAGAAAGGCGCGCGACGCCTTTACCTTCAATGAGCACATCCGGCGAAGCAGAAATAAACTCTGCTTCAGCTTCAATAGTACAGGAAGATATACCTTTCTTATCGCCGCCTGCATCACCCCTACTTTTTGAAAACGTACTGCCTTTTAGCGCTTTGCTATTACCTCCATCTGCACTAACCGAGGTTGAACCACCCGATAAATCCGCCGATTTAGCATTGCTTTAATAGTGTATGTCTTCACGTCTCTCATCCACATTTAAAGTCCTATATCGCATGCCCTTTGGGCCTACGGGTTTGGTAGTGATAGACTAAGTCACCTTCTGCCTTCAATGCTGCATCTACACGTGCTTCAAAGTTTTCTGGCTTAGGATCTACTCGCCAAAATAACTTTGCAGGTTCGCGATTAAATGACGGCACTGTGATGACGGCTTCTTTGCCATGGTCCATAAAGGCGAGAATTTGTGCTAATGGGTAGGTGGTATCGGCTTCGGTATGAAAGCCTAATTTACCTGTATCAATACCGACAATCGCCATCGGGCGGTAGCCCTTCTGATTTTTGTTTTCATACTGCAACACGATATTGATACCAACTTGGTTCTCAATCAAACCCATTTTATCAAAGTAGGCCGCGCCCACTCGGCCATGGCGCCAGCTGTAAACAATTTGGCGTTCGCGGTCAAAGTAGACTTCGGCATCTCTGGGTTTTAGAAGGAAAAGGAGCCAAAGAGCAATACCAAAGAGCAGAAAAGAACCGATCATAACAAAACTTTCGAGGAAGCGCTCAAGTCTACCTTCGACTTCCTTAGCCCTTAGATATGTTGCCCATGTAACCTCACCATTTTCATTAAGTAGTGCTCGTGCATACCTTTCGGTTTCTTCAGCGCCATACCTTAGCTGTTTTAAAGCCTTTTGCCGCTCAATGGACGCTAGCGCTTTGTATGCATATTCCTGCCGGCTTTCAAAATCAGGCAGCCAATCATAAAACATATAAAGAGGCATAAAGGTAAACAGCAACATCAGTGGAATAATAATGGTGTTGCGCCGATTGTGGTAGCCAGTTCTTACGGTTAACACCTTTTCATCTACAGAGACTATAGGGTCAAGTGGGTCTTCCATTGGAATAACGATCACCTCTGAGCGAAATTCCTGCCACCACTTTGAAAAAGGTTGGGCTTTGGTGGTAAACATGCCCAAAAATCGACGTTTCATCTATTTCCCTTTGTTATTAAGCCCTATATCGCATGACCTTTTACCCGATTTGTTTGGTAGTGGGAAACGAGCTCATCTTGAGCAGCAAGAGCTGCTTCAACACGTTGTTCAAAGTTATCCGGCTTTTTATCCCTACGTAAGAAGTATTTTGCTGGCTCCCTTCTAAATGATTCTCCTGTAATCACCGCTTCTTTGCCATGCTCCATAAACGCTAAGATTTGAGCTAATGGGTAAGTCATATCACCTTCTCTATGAAAAGAAAGCTTACCAATATCAATACCCATGATCCCCATCGGCCGATAGCCCGCTTGGTTCTTGTTCTCAAATTGCAATACGATATTTAAGCCAAGGTGATTTTCTAATATCCCCATTTTATCAAATGACGCCGCACCAACCCTTCCATGTCGCCACGAGTAGACAATTTGCCGGTTTCGATCAAAGTAAACTTCCGCATCTTGAGGTTTGAGTAAGAAAAGCAACCACGATCCTAAAGATAAAGCGCACATCAGGGCAAGGAAGCCTGTCGTTGAGAGAAAGCTATCTAATTTTCCTAGTTGCTTCAGCGCTCTCATATGAGTAAACAATGTCACATTACCGTTTTGCTCAAAATAGATGCTGAAACCTTTAATGGAATTATCTGCGAGAGCTATCCCACGCCGAAAAATATCCTCTCCTTCTTTATCTCCTTCCTTTTGAGCGTCGGAAAGGTAGCTTATGTATCTGGCTTTGTCTTCTTTATAGCTTTCAATCATACGCTCAGCTCGAGCTTTTTGAGACTCAAAGTTATATTTGTAGCTGGAATCGTAGAG
>NZ_JAKRRY010000008.1 GCF_026191675.1 Vibrio qingdaonensis
AACGCACTGGGCTTTGTTGTATTTAACACCATATATTAGGGTGCGGTTTACGATTGAAACACGAGAATCTAATAACGAATGTCTGATAACGATTCAGTTAAGGTGCCGCCGTTACGTAACAGACCTCATAATTAAGGTTAAGCTCGTTAAATACCTTCATCCAGCGCTTCTGATTATCTTGAAGCCTATCTCCCGGTCCTTTAACTTCACACCAGAACCACTGATTACCTTTGAACGCAATAAGATCGGGCATGCCGGCTTGATACGTTTTTAGATCAATCAGCATAGTTTTAAACAAAGCGGCGAGAACGGCGTTAGGAATGGTGGTGATCGCCAGCTCTATCCACTCTTTCTCAACCACATCCCAAGCGACAAATGGATTTTGCAGCCCGTATTTATCATCAATTATCGAAGTAAATTGACGGATTCCCGATGTTCGAATCTCTGCTAGTCGAGCGTCGATTATGTGTCTACGTTTTGTTTTAAAGCTATCGCGGTATAGGTCGAGTGGCTGGCGTTGATAAGGATTGATAAAAGCACCGTCGACCGGAGCAAAGATAATATCCCAAAAAGCGAGACCAAATAGGGTGTTCAGAAAGTGATTTTCTAGATAAAAAGTCTGCCAACCCTCACTAGCTAACGAGTCGAGAACTGCCCATTCGACACGTTGAGTACTCATATCTAACGTTACGGTTCGTTCTGGGATAGGGAATACCACCGGTTTGGGGTGAGAGGTATTGAGTTTCTTTGCGACGTGAGCGGCAAGGCGAAGGCCAATCTCTTGTTCAGGTACGCTTTTCGGATGTTCTAGTATCGATGTAACAAATGATTGGGCCTCAAGGAAATGTTCTTGTTTAAGGCACATCCTAGCGCAACGTTCTCGTGCTGGTGGTAACTCGGTTTGTTTTAATAATTGGATAGCTTGATCATAATTGTTGAGACGTTCCAAATCTCGACCTACAGCGTTAATCAGTTTACCCGCGAGTCGAGTAGGATAGCTACCCATCGTTGTAGGGATATGTAGGGAAAACTCTGTCAGAGACCTCTCGCATGCTTTATCGATATCTTTATACTGTGCCAATAACGCGTGAAGCGTCATCGTCGTATCAATATCTTCTCTTTTATTAAACATGCGAGTATTGGGTGAGATTTCATAGTTTTCAAAACGATGAACGCCAAGATCGTTGAGTACGAATTGCGCAAACTCTTGATGTTGGTTACCAAAAAAAAGTAGACAGAACAGCTTGAGCTTGTCGTTATCGACTAACCGGAGTGTTGTAAAAGGAAGATTGAGCGGTGGATGGTCACTAAGTGCTGAAAGTTGTCGCAGGAGTTCCGGTTTGCGTGCCGTTTTCGGTAGCTCTGGAAAAAAAGACAAAATTTCGGCTTTAGTAAGCAATGTGCGCGCCAAGGTTACTACGTCAATATTCGTCGTATTAATGAATTGCTCGTTCACCAACTCGTCGATGCAATTATTCATTGAGCTGAGTTCAGAGTAGTGCAACTTGTCACTACGAAACCATTCCCCTTTTCGTGTCATTAACCGTATGAGTAGACATTGCGCATCTTCTGTTAGCGCTCGAAAACGCACTAACCAAAGGTGCTCTTCATGATGAAGAAGGTCAGCATATAAATGTTCTACATGGATTAAAAGTTTTTGAAAATTAGCTAGATAATATTTAGGCGCAAGCGTAATTTGAGATGATATTGACACGGGCACCCTTACGGACACTTGAAGATATGAATTAACGTCCGAACTACTATGTAAGTGTTCAAAACAGAGAGTACGGTACTAACTGGTCGAACACACATCGTAGCGCCAAACTGAACGGTTCTCAAGTAGAGTTGTGGTGACCATTGCAAGCTCATGGCAGTGTCGTGATAGACGCATTCGAGCAATGGTTGGAACATATGTTTTGTCGCGGTTAACAAATAATTATTTGTTCGGCAGGGTATAACTGGTGAATTATTAGTCACTTAAGGTGTACATAGTTCTTTACGTTGCGTCATTAATTAAAAACAGGTGGTAAATTTGCCTTTTTTTAAAATTAATGATTGCACTATTTGCTGCAAGCAGATAAGTTACCAACAAAGAGCACGACATAAGTCACATAATGGAGTGTACATCGTGCTTGATAGTCGTAGATACAAAGAATAGGAAGAAGTAAGCAATGTTCCAAACTGATGATGTAAGAATTAATAAAGTAAAAGAACTCCTACCGCCAGTCGCGGTACTAGAGAAATTTCCAGCGACAGAAGTTGCTTCTTCGACAACCTTTAATGCACGCCAAGCGATTCATAATATTTTGTCCGGTGATGACGATAGACTACTTGTGATCGTTGGCCCTTGTTCTATTCACGATACGGAAGCGGCAGTAGAGTATGGCAAACGCCTTAAAACGCTACGTGATGAGCTTGGCGACAAACTGGAAATCGTTATGCGTGTGTATTTTGAAAAGCCACGTACGACGGTTGGTTGGAAGGGCTTGATCAACGACCCATACCTTAATGATACCTTTAAAATTAACGATGGCCTGCGAATGGCTCGTAAACTTTTGCTCGACTTGACGGATATGGGCATGCCGACGGCGAGTGAATTCCTTGATATGATCACACCTCAATATGTGGGTGATTTAATCAGCTGGGGTGCCATTGGTGCTCGTACCACGGAGTCGCAAGTTCACCGTGAATTGGCTTCAGGTATTTCTTGTCCAGTTGGGTTTAAAAACGGTACTGATGGTAACATCAAGATCGCTTCAGACGCTATTCGTTCTGCAAGCGCCTCTCACCACTTTTTATCCGTTACTAAATTTGGACACTCTGCGATTATCGAAACTGCAGGCAACAAAGACTGTCACTTGATTTTACGTGGCGGAAAAGAGCCTAACTATAGCGCAGAACACGTCAGTGCTATTAAAGATGAACTCTCGGCTTCTGGTTTACCTAAAAAGGTTATGATTGATTTTAGCCATGCGAACAGTTCGAAACAGTTTTCTCGTCAGAAGGTTGTTTCTGAAGATGTATCCGCACAACTTGCCGCTGGAGAAGACGCTATTTTTGGTGTGATGATCGAATCTCACCTTGAAGAAGGGCGTCAAGATCTTGTTGATGGCGTTGCGGCTAAGTATGGTCAATCTATTACCGATGCGTGCATTGGCTGGAATGACACAGAAGCGGTACTTCGTCAGTTAGCAGACGCAGTTGTTGCGCGTCGTAATGCATGAAGAAAAAGCGGTGACTAGTTTGGTCTGCTAAACCGATTAACTAGAAACCGGCGAACGAAGCCTCTACTACCATAGAGGCTTTTTTATTTGATATTTACCGTATGTCATGTTTTAATTTTGCATTGATAATATGACTAGGACAAATAATGAACAAGCATACTAGTACTTTAGTGGCGGCATTGGCTCTTGTTTGCACATTGCCGGTGACAAATTCAGCTGTCGCTGCGCGAACAAACGACGTTTTTTCGTCGGAAGCATTATGCAAGGCGGGATTAGCATTGGCTCTAGATAAGCAACCTAGAGGGATTAATGCAAGAGGTGGCAAGCATTCTCAAGTCTTGCTGTCACTCAAAAAAGGCGGGAATGACTGGGATTACCGTTGTGATGTTAACCGTGGTTCAAAAACGATGAAGTTAGAAGCTAGGGACATGAAACGCAATGATGCCTATCTGAAACAGGCCATTCGCTATGACGTGAACAATGGGGGGCGCTCGGTCGAAGTGAAGATGAAAAGACGTAAAGGCAGCATTAAGACTGAGCAATACCAAGCGGTACAGCTTAATAATAGTTAGTCGTGCGACGTAATGACATTAGCCGAAAATGAATAAGAGGTGATTCAGGCTCGCTTGTTATTGGTAGAGTGTGATAGCTCAAGAAAGGGACGTTATAACTTCGCTTTCTTGAGCTGAAACATGTGGTTGTCATGGCCTCAATAACTGACTAGTGCAATCAAACTATTTGCTTATGATTGAGTTTGGAAAGGTCGGGTTGTTATTGATGACGTCTGGGTTTTCGGACAACACCTTTGGGTCAAACTTCAACGTTTGAGTAGGGTAGGCGATGTCAGCTTCATGCTTATGAATAATTGCCATAATCTGCAGGAGTACATCCTGTTTTACTTCATGGTAGCGTGCCCAGTTTACCGTCTTCGTAAACGCGTAAACAAAGAAATTGAGCGATGAAGTACCAAAGGAATCGAAGTTAACCATTAACGTTTGTTTGCTGTCGATATCGCGATGGTTTTCTAGCATCGTTTTGATCTCACCGACAATAACACTGACTTTGTCGCCATCGTCATACCGAAGCCCAATCGTCTCAAAGATGCGGCGATTAAGCATACGAGACGGGTTCTCAACAACAATGTTACTAAATACAGAGTTTGGGACGTAGAGGGGTCTCTTATCAAACGTACGAATAATGGTCATTCGCCAACCAATTCTTTCTACTGTCCCTTCAATATTGCGATCAGGAGAGCGAATCCAATCACCGACCTTAAAAGGACGGTCGAAATAAATCATCATGCCGCCAAAAAAGTTTGAGAGTAGATCTTTCGCGGCAAGACCAACAATCAAACCACCGACACCACCGAACGTAAGTAGACCGGATAAGCTAAGTCCTAAAGATTGCATCACCGTTAAGATGCCGATCGTAAGGAAGAACAGTCTAGCGACCTTAGCAATGGCTTGGACTGTGGTTTCGTCTCGTTTCTTTTGTGCGAGAACGTGTGTTTCGACGTTTTGAATGAGACGAAGTGAAATCCAAATGAAGATGGCGATAACAAGCAGTAAATCGACTTGTCCAATCCACTGACTATCAATTTCAGAGTGCGCGGAAATAATTAGGCCGATAGAAATCGTCGCCGGCCATAGCCAAATTAACGCGCTAATCGGTGAACGAACCGCTCGGATAAGGAGATCGTCCCATTCTAAATGGGTGTGTTGCGCTAATACTTCAATACGTCGATAGATCACTCGCCATGCAATCCAAGCAATGAAACTCGACACTGTGATTAATAGGACATTACTTAACCAATCATAACCGAATGATTGTATGTAATTCTGTAGAACATCCATGGAGCTGTTCATAGGGATAAGACACCTTGTTTGAATTTCGGCCTTCGCTAGTGAGTGTAGAGTCTATCGAAGGTTTGAATAGTCAGATAATACGGGATATTTAGGCGGTTTTGTATTGAGTCACTGTATTTTATTCGTTTTAGTGTCCTTTGGGTATTTTAGGATAGAGCGCAAGCAACGGCCGGTCAGTGGAAAGGAAGCAATGAAGAGAGGAACACTACGCTGTACGTGAGAGAGAGAACAGGCTGAGTTTATACAGCCTGGTTAGAGGTGATGTTTTATTGATTGAATAGCGGTAAGAACTCATCATAGCCAAGTTGGGCGAGCTTTGACTTAGGAATAAACTTCATCGCCGCGGAGTTCATGCAATAACGTAGCCCGGTAGGTTTAGGTCCATCTTTAAAGACATGCCCAAGGTGAGAATCGCCGATACGGCTTCTTACTTCTGTGCGTGGGTAAATCAATTTAAAATCCGTTGTCGTGACAACATACTTATCACTAATTGGTTTCGTAAAGCTTGGCCATCCGGTACCCGATTTATATTTGTCGGTCGATGAAAACAGCGGTTCTCCAGTCACGATATCGACGTAAATACCTTCTTGTTTGTTATCCCAATAAGGGTTGTCAAATGGTCGCTCAGTTCCGTCTTCTTGTGTGACGTAAAACTGCAGCGGCGTTAACGCCTTTTTGATGGTTTCTTCTGAAGGTTTCTGATACCGCTTGGCATTGGCACTGCCATTTTTATTATCAATCAGCATCCTTAATGTCATAGGCATTTCTTGGCGATTTTCGCCAAAGATCTCATCCAAGTATTGGTCTCTACCTGAGTTATAGCGGTAGTACTTATATTTGAGGCTACTTTTTTTGTAGTAGTCCTGATGATACTCTTCTGCGGGCCAAAATTGAGTGTAAGCGATCAGTTCTGTCGCGAGTGGTTTTTTGAAAATACCTAACGATTCAATGTCTGACATAAAGTCTATCGCGACCTGTTTTTGTTCGTCGTTATGATAGAAAATAGCGGGCCTATATTGGGGCCCTCGGTCGACGAAGGACCCTTTACTGTCGGTTGGATCAATGTGTCGGAAAAATTGGTCTAGGACGTTTTCGTAGCTGACAACATCCGTATCATAGGTTACCTGAATGACTTCGATATGCCCTGATTTACCGCTCGATACTTGTCTATAGGTTGGGTTTTCAAGATCGCCTCCTGCGTAACCGGATACTACGCTGATCACACCAGGTAGTTTTTCTAAGTCAGATTCCGTACACCAGAAACAGCCACCAGCTAGCGTGGCGATATCCGTACTTTTAGCCGCGACTGCCTTTGTTGAGTCAGCATTGCCGGGTTGGCTTGTCAGTAGGAACACCAGCGGAGTAGCTAATACTGCTGCGGCTAATAGTTTTGAAAATGTTTTCATAAAGACCTCAATCGCTTAAACATCATATTGTTCGGTTAATAAGACAGGGCCACGAAGCAAAAAATTTCAACCGTTGTGAAAATAGTACGCGGTTTTTACGCGCTTAATTTTACGCGCTTATAGTGCTGCGTACGTAGAACCTAGATAAAAAGAACAATACTTTCTCGTCACTCTGCTTTGTTGTGATTGTATTTTTTCTAAATAAAGTAGGTTCGAGTAGCAATCTTAGAAGTAGGGATGTTAAAGTGGAACCGTTGATGTTGGGGAGTAACAACGAATAGAGCTTCCCAATGATGGTCGTAATAACACAGTAATATGAATCGCTTAGAGGCAGATATGCAAGCAGAAGTAAAATGGGTTGAAGGATTTAAGTTTTTAGCAGAATCCCAATCTGGTCATGCTATGGTAATGGATGGCAGTGGCGGCAAAAGTGCACCTAGCCCTATGGAAATGGTGTTAATGGCTGCTGGTGGATGTAGCTCTGTTGATGTTGTTGATGGTTTAAAAAGTGCGAGTCAGAACGTGACAGGCTGTGTTGCTAAGCTGTCTAGTGTTCGACGTGACATGGCACCAAAGATTTTTACTCAAATCAATATTCATTTTGAAGTCAGTGGCGAACAACTTGATCCGGCGATTGTGGCTAAAGTCGCGAAGGACTCATTGGAGAAGTACTGCTCAGTATGCTTGATGTTGGGCGAAGGTGTTGAGATGACCCACAGTTGGGAAATTATCTAGTTACTCATAATAAAATTGATAACAGAACGACTCTAAAAGTGGTGGTGAACGTAAATAAACTTTTTACAGTGGACTCTAATACTATGACCGCCACCGAGTTCGACGGTAACGCTGTTCAGAATAATAGACGAGAAAACCCGCAAACTAAATACGAAGCATTGCTCATTGTTCTGGGTAAACGTCTGAACAATGACCAACTTACGGCAGAAGGTGTTTCGAGAGTAGACGCGTTGATAAAGTACGTCTTAGAAAATGACTGTTCTAAGACGATTATTGCCTTTTGTGGCGGTATAACGGCTGATCAAACGATGTCTGAATCTCAAGCTATGTACCAGTACTTTTGTCAGCAGTTGCCGGCGTTAGAACTATCGCTCCTTGGCGCGGTATTGCTTGAAGAGCAATCCACGAGTACGGTTGAAAATATCCAGCACTTATCTCAAGTTGTGATTAGCAGTGGTCTGCTCGTCCCCGGTTCCAGTATTCCGGTACGCTTTATTTCTAATGACTATCATCTAGAGCGGCTAATCGATATTCAGAACTATCTTGATGAACAAGGGCTGCTCAAACGGTTAGTGACGAAGTGCCGAATTCACGGACTAATGATGAAGATTGTTTATGACATATCTGATCATGTTGCGGTCCCTTATCCTCACCAGACCCCGCAGGGTTATGCTTTCTTAGCCGCAGATGAATTAACGACTTATCGTGTATATTTAGAAGGAGTAAGGAATCACGTTTTTGAACGCCCACTCTCTGAAGTAAGAGAAATGCCGCTAAACACAGCTATGAAGGCATTATGCCATTTGAAAGAGTATGGTCGGCGTAATAATGACCAGCTTGTGTTTAGGTCTATTAAAATCTTAGACTCCGCTATTAAGTCGACGTGCCCGGAGTGTTCAACCCAAGTATTACGCGATAGCCTAGCGCAACTAGATAAAACATTGACTCTGTTAAATCGCTATCTTGACCCAGAAAATAACGTAAAGCGCTAGGACTGTTTTGGCATCGCCCTTAGCAATGAATAATTAGATTAATTACTCTGCTAAGAGCGTTAAAATTCGACAAGAAATACCTCTAACTTCATATAAATGCGAAAATAATTGCCAATTGAGTAGAAGCTCACCGATCCTGTTCTAAACTCACTATTAATTGAACTTTCGTTTAGCAAGTGGAATGGTGATGGTAAACTTTTGGAATAGTCTCTCGGTAAAGCGAAAAATATTCTCACTAGTAATACTGCCTGTATTACTCATCCTTTATCTCGCGTTTAGACAAGTGACAACATTGAACACTCAATTAGCCAATTTGGAAAAAGTTGAAGAGCTAGTTGTGTTTTCTCAAGTCTTATCCGATCTTCAAACTAAAGCGCATTTAGCGCGATTAACCAGTGACCCTGTTGAAACGACTGTACAATATGATCGACTTGTCACGTTGTCCGAATCGTTGTTTTCTGGCGAAGAGCTTGAACACCTTCAAGGGCTTATTGCGGATTATCAGGAAAGCATCACCTCGATATCGGATGCGCAAGATGCTGAAGAAAAAAGGGAAATTGTTGAGTGGCAAGTCGATACGTTTGGGCAAATTTTATGATTGCTTGAAAAAGCGCCGCATGGTGGCGCAATTGCGGCAGTCGATGGTCATATGACCGCATTATCTCAACTCGAGTGGTTGATGTTTTGGGCAGAAGAGGAAAACTGGCAAATACAACAATTGATTGATTACCAAACTGATCAAGATCGTATTGAGATGCTTAAAGATGAAATTCGAAGCCTCACTCAAAGTCAGCAATTATTTGTTGAACGATTTGTTGCGATTAATGCTGACACCGAACAGGTCGCGTTACTGCTAGGTACCTTTTCAGATATTGCTTTTCAACAGAGTAGTCAGTTTCGCGGCACGTTGCTTAGCAGCGATAAACCTAATGCCTTACCTGTTGCCGAAGTGAATATTGGCATAAGCGCACTAGCGCTGCGTTTAAATTTGATACAGTCTGTTGCTGATTCCATCGAGATGCAACTTCGCAATGAAATTGGCGCATTGGTTGGCACCTTTGAACAAACGCGCATGGTTTTCTTTACTGGTATCGGGCTTCTTACTGCTCTGGTTATTTTTACGGGGGTGAACCTTGCTCATCGAGTCATTAAAAACCTAAATATAGTATTGAAATATCTAGAGGGCGGAGAACAAGAGCAGCAAGTTTCGTTAAGTGATCGCGTACGTGGCAATGATGAATTGAGCCGTTTTGCTCAAGAAGTTGAGCGACTTACGATAGAGCGACAAGAGAGTCAGAAGCGACTTCTTGAAGCAAAAGAAGATGCTGAGCAGGCCAAGGAAAATGCGATTCAAGCCAGTAAAGCAAAAAGTAGCTTCTTGGCGAATATGTCTCATGAGATTCGTACACCGCTAAATGGGGTAATTGGCATATCAGAGGTGTTATCAGATACCGACTTGACGGCCACGCAAAAAGATTATGTCGACACGATTGAAACCTCGTCTCATTTGTTGCTTAGTCTTATTAACGATATTTTAGACTTCTCAAAGATTGAATCTGGGATGTTACAAATCAACCCTCACTCCACGTCGATTCGTGAATCCATTTATGATATTGCATCGATTGTTGCTCCGAAGGTTAAAGAGAAAGGAATCCAGCTCAACGTTGACATTGATTCAACAATACCGTTTAGGGTATTAGCCGATGACCATCGAATACGCCAGATCCTAATGAACTTTATGTCTAATGCGGTGAAATTTACTAGTGAAGGTAGCGTTAGCATTGGCGTGCATCATCAAGGTGAGCAAGACAACATGGCGAGCTTGGTCTTTGAAGTAAAAGATTCAGGGATAGGAATTGATGAATCACGACAGGCGAATATTTTTGAAGCGTTTGCTCAAGAGGACGACTCTACAACAAGGCAGTTTGGGGGGACTGGACTCGGTTTGGCCATTAGTACCCAGCTTATTGAGCTAATGGGTGGGCACATTGAACTGGATTCTGAAAAAGGAAAAGGGAGTCGGTTTTATTTTACACTGAACTTACCCATTGATGAACGTACCTACCAGCATAGTCATGAACTCAAATTTGATGAGCTAGTGATGGTTTGTGACGATCTTGAGTACGAGGAGCGAATCAGACGAGATCTTACTTTTTATAATCTTGATATAGCGAGAGTGGTACCAAATCTAGCAAGTCTGCAGCCGTTTACTATGAACAAAAGAACGATTGTTATTTATGTGGAAGGTGGTTCCGTTTCTTCCAAGCACGATGAAGACAGTTTTGCTCAGTTGAATTCGCATCAGTCAGCAATTTGTTTAATCAGGCAGTTTGAGAGTGTTAATCGAGATTTCGGGCGAAATATTAGTGCGCTCATTACTTATCCGCTGCTGGGAAGTCGCTTACTCAAATCAATAGACGCGTGTTGTAAGGCGATCGAGCAAGGCGTTCCTTCGTTTACAAATAACGCTTTACTGACAGAAAGCGTCTTTATATTGCTCGTAGAGGATAATCTCGTTAACCAAAAAGTGGCGTCGCTGCATCTTAAAAAACTTGGCTACGACTATGATATAGCGAATAACGGCTTAGAGGCGGTTGAGCACTATAAGTCAGGTAAAAATTATAGTGTGGTATTGATGGATTGCATGATGCCCGTTATGGATGGCTTTGCAGCGACTAAGGTTATTCGGGATTATGAAACAGCAATAGATGCCCCACGAACTCCCATTATCGCATTAACGGCGAGTGTGGTGGATGACGATATTCAAAAGTGTTTTGATGCTGGAATGGATGACTACGTACCGAAACCATTCAAGGCGGAGATCCTTAAACAAAAATTGGTGAGCAGTGTAGAAGTCAAGGCTGAAAATATTGCTAATCAAGCGTCTCACCAGCAGTCTACTAAGGTCAATGATGGAGGTAGTGACGAATCCCAAAATGCTGGTGACAAAAATACGTTTGCCTCCCCTGAGTTAGGTGCGGGGGAGGCAATTCGGGTATTGTTAGTGGAAGATAATATGGTTAATCAAAAGGTCGCATCGCTACATCTTAAAAAAGCTGGATATGACTATGTCATTGCTAATGACGGCCAGCAAGCGCTAGATATCTTCCAAAACGATCCCAACTTTGATGTGATTTTGATGGATTGCATGATGCCGGTTAAAGATGGCTTTACAGCAACCAAGGACATTCGGAGCTACGAGAAGCAGCAAGGGATGTCCCCAACGCCAATTATCGCGTTAACGGCTAGCGTTGTAGATGATGATATTCAAAAATGTTTCGATGCCGGTATGGATGCGTATGTTCCAAAACCTGTGCGGCGTGAAAAACTTTTCCATGAGATGCAAAATTTGATTTAACTCGTGTCAGCTTTTGCTTTTATATCAATAACTGGCGCCATTCTTGTGGCGCCAGTTATTATTTAGATTTGTAAAAGAGAGGTTTGGCATAGCTTCTTCTAATAGAAGCGGTTTTCTTATGAGTTGGAAGGCTGTTGTATGCACAGAAAGCTTAGGAACAACTCCAAGGCTAATGACTTGTAAATACAAGACTTCTACACTATCGCTTCGCATGATTCTTCAAAGATCTATTCGCTGGCTACACCATATAACCAAGTGAAAGATGAAAGCAGAGGCCATGACTGTGACGAAGAGTCGTGCTCACGAGTATATAAAATAAGTGTAGGGTTATATTAGAATGATTTTTTGGATAGTACTAATTGTGTTTTGTTGTGTTTGGATTCCTCCAGCACTTAGAAACAAAGAGCGTTATAAGCTCAATGAAGTGAACCGCTCAGAGGCTCCTGGTCAGTTTGTAGAGTTGACTCATGGCGCGGTTCATTATGAGCTAACCGGCAACCCCGACGGACCACTCGTGGTGCTCGTCCATGGTTTTTCTGCTCCATCGTATATGTGGGACAAAAACGTGCCAGCCTTAGTCGAGGCTGGCTACCGAGTTTTACGGTTTGATCTTTACGGTAGAGGTTATTCAGCTAGACCTTCGACTAAATATGATACACAGCTATTTGTCGATCAAATTCAATCGTTAACTTCGAAGGTGGTTGGTGAACAACCATTTCATATTGTTGGGTTGTCAATGGGGGGAGCCATTACCTCAGCATTTATTAGCCAATTTCCGAGCAAAATACTCAGTGTTATTTACTTAGCGCCGTTTAATAAACCGATTGATATCGGCCCTTTAGTGAATCCCATCATTGGGCAATGGTTGGGCTATACGTTCTTTATTCCATCACTGGCTAAGAACCAACTCAATGATTTGGTTCAGCCTGAACTACAACCTGACTGGGTAAGTAAATTTGAACGTCAAATGCAATTTAAAGGGTTTAGAAGAGCGATTATTAGTTCAGGGCGCCACGTCATAAATAAGGACCCAACTTTGAATTATGAGCAAGTCGGTAAGTTCGAGATAGAGAAATTACTGTTATGGGGAACCAGTGACAAAGTGATTACGATTGACGATGCGCCGAGAGTGCAGCGGTTATTAGGTGAACATACTAATTTGGTTGTTTTGAAAGATGCAGGGCATGTGCTTCAATATGAACACTATACCGAGGTCAATAGCGCGATGATTGAGCACCTTAACCACGTTTCAAGTAAAGGTGTATAAGGTAATGAGCGAATAAGCTTATGAGCGCACACAAAAGAAACATCTAACTAGGTGCTCGCGTGTTGTGATGATTGAGTTAATGGCTTGTGATGAACGCTGGCTACATTGTAAAGCAAATATCTTAACATATATATATTTGGTGTAATGTTCTGGTATGGTATTTAACTGCGATATTTAAAATTGATTAATCGCAATTAAGTTCGGATTTTGTATTGAGAATAGGTGGTCAATACATATAATAAACCAAAAGATTTAAAGCAGGAGCTTCTCGTTAGAGCTTCTGCTTTTTTATTGAGAATAAAAAATGAATAAAAACTCTGTCGGTTTGATAGGTCTGATTGCACTCGTGTTCGGTTCAATGATCGGAAGTGGTATTTTTAGCATTCCTCAGAATATGGCTGAACGAGCTTCTCTCGGCGCGGTTATTCTTGCGTGGGTAATAACTGGAGCTGGGATGCTATTGTTAGTGCATACGTTCAAGCTGTTATCAGAGCATAAGCCCGATTTAAATTCGGGTATCTTCTCTTATGCAAAGGCAGGCTTTGGCGAATACGTTGGATTCCATTCTGCGTGGGGTTATTGGATCATGAGCTGCATGGGAAATGTCGCACTTTCAGTCATGATCAACGATTCTCTCGGATTGTTTTTCCCAGTATTGCTAGAGCATGGTATCGAAACAGTCATTCTTTGCTCCGGGTTATTGTGGACGATGAACTTTATCGCTTTGCGTGGCGTCCAAGCATCATCATTTATCAATATTATTTCGACGGTGGGCAAACTGCTTGGTCTTACCTTGATTATTTGTATTTTGCTGGCCACATTTGATCCGCAACGCATGGTTGTCGATGTTTGGGGAGAGCAAAACAATCTGGGCACCGTTTTCTCGCAAGTTCAAAGTACCATGATGGTGACCCTATGGTGTTTTGTGGGGATTGAAGGTGCAGTCGTACTGTCTGGTAAGGCGAGGAAAAAATCTGATGTTGGAAAAGCGACACTCATTGGTTTTTTAGTGGCAATTACCATGTATACATTAATTTCAGTGTTAGCCTATGGCATTCTTCCTCAAGAAGAACTTGCGCTATTATCGAACCCTTCGGCGGCTTCATTGCTCGCTCATGCGGTTGGGCCATGGGGACGGTTATTAGTGAATATCTGCGTGTTAGTGTCGGTGTTCGGTGCGTTAGTCGCATGGACGATGTTAGTCGCCGAGGTGCCATTTGAAGCCGGACGAGTCGGAGAGTTTCCAAGCTTTCTTGCAAAAACAAATGAAAACGGCGCGCCATCGAGTTCGTTAAACATGTCGACTAGTTTTATGCAGGTATTGGTATTAATGGTGGTTCTGTTTGAAAACGTGTATTTGGCGGCGATTAATATCGCGTCAGTGATGGTGTTACCCTGCTATTTGCTCAGTAGCTTATATCTGCTTAAGATCGCGCTCTCTGGAAGCGAGTCGACGGCGATAAAATCAAAACGTTATGCGCTTATCGCGGCATTATCCGCGGCATATTGTATTTGGTTGATTACTGCTGCAGGTGTAGAGTTCTTGTTAATGGCGACCATATTGTACGCAATTGGTATTCCGTTTTTTCGCTACACTCATTCAAAACGAATCAAGCTCGGTGAAAGCGTTTATGCCCGCAAAGACAAAGTACTAGAAGTGTTGTTGGTCTTGATGGCAATATTGTCCATCTACCTCATGGCGACAGGTTATCTTCACGCATAATTGCCTGTGTGATCGAATATCGCTTGTGAATCTGTATCGCTACAAAAAATAAGGCGCCCTGTGGCGCCTTATTAATAATGAGTGGGTAAGCCTTATGTACGCTCCGCAAGGTAAGCGTCATAATCAGGGATTTCGATATCGACTTCTTTGCCAAGTAGATCTGACTCAAACAAGAAATTAGCCGTTGCGCGGTTAGTTGCGACAGGAATGTTCCAAACGCTCGCAATCCTAAGTAAGGCTTTAACATCAGGGTCATGCGGAACCGCATTAAGTGGATCCCAAAAGAAAATAAGCATATCCAGCTTACCCTCTGAAATAAGCGCACCAATTTGTTGGTCACCGCCCATAGGGCCACTGATCATGCTTTTTATCGCCAACCCAGTGTCTTTACTTAACATATTACCTGTTGTGCCTGTTGCATAAAGGAAGTGACCTTGTAACTTTTCTTTATTTTCCAGTACCCAACGAAGTAGCTCAGGCTTGTAATGGTCATGAGCCACAAGTGCGATATGCTTATGTGCAGGCATAGTACGTATTTTCTTTTGCATTCATTTATCCTGAGTTATTGAAATTCTACCAATGGGAATGTCTTGGCCATCGTCCGATATTGATTACTTTTTCTAAAAGCTAAAAGCTAAAAGCTAAAAGCTAAAAGCTAAAAGCTAAAAGCTAAAAGCGTCGGTTCTGTTTGGATTAACAAACTCTCGCGAATTTCACATTCATATAGGGTATTCGATGGTAATCGTCCTTACGTTATCAATCAATTAGGTTTAATAACAAGTGTGACAATTAGTGTGAATGAACATTAAAAATAGGTCGAAAGCCAGTGGGTGACAATGACTCTTCGATCGCGTCAACACTTAGGTTGTCAGGTGTTAGCGTTTTAATGTGAGGAGCAAGGTCATGACCGTAAGGCTCATGTCGTAGATAGGACACCGCTTGTTGTATCGACAATCGACCTTGTTCCACCATTTTGTCAGTAGGGGAAAACGTCACCTTGTTGCGCAGTAATCCGCGATAAACACCATGACTGAGATAGATGGACAGTAAATCGACGTGTTCACTAAGGTTTGCTGCTCTTACTTCACTGATTGCGGCTTCAATGGCAACAGCGCTACCGACGATATAGCGAAGGTTCGGTCTTGTTTCAATCACTTGCTGCACCAGGTTACGCTGTAACTCCTTGTCGTTGTCCGCCCAAAGCGTATCGGTGACCTTTATATCGGAGTCTTTGATGGCTTCGAGAAAACCAAGAATAACGGGTTTGGTCCCGCCGCTTGATTGCGGCCCCGGCAGTAGTGCTAGTTCAACACTGCCGCTATTTTTGGGATGCTTATTCGCGAGAAATTGCCCGGTTTTGTACCCCATCCAATACCAGTCGACCCCAACGATGCCTTTTACGTGCTTTTTTTGATTTGCATCGACGATGAGATGGTTGACGGTCGCAAAAACAGGCGTATCACCAGTATATGCGCCTAGGTCATGCTGAAATGCGGTTGGAGAGACTGTGCCCAAGACAATGGCATCTGCCCCCCAAACGTTACAAGCTTTGAGTTGCTGACGCTGTTTTTCAATATTTGGATAGCCCCCGGATTCAAACACCTTAAGCTCGACGTTTAACGCCCTTGCTTCTTCTACCATGCCATAATTGACAGATAGCCAGTAAGAATCTTTCAAATGAGGGTAGATAGCGCATAGTTTCTCACCAGCACGGATTGTTGTCGTACTGAGCATGAATGCAATTGCGCTAACAATTGGAAAATAATTCATTTTTTTTGACATGGACTCATCGTTTAGTAGCAACTGAAGATCGAACCATGCAAAATATAGCGTACTATCAGAGTGTAAAGAAGTGGATTCTCACGGAGTCATGCATGTTACTCGCCAAAGCTAGTATTGGACGTAAACTATTTTTCTCATTCGCGGTCATGGCACTTTTAGTGTTGTTCTCGACGGCGATCGGTGTGTCTGGGTTTTCATTAGTCGCCAAAACTGAAAGGAAGGTTGTTGAGGCAGCGATGCCATCAATGCTGGAAGCTCGTGAAGTCTCTGAATTGAGCACCAGTATCATCGCGTCGGTACAAACATTGTCTAATGCCAAAACGAAGGTACAACATCAGCAGGCGGGTAAAAAACTGTTTGGCCAACTAGAGTCGCTACTTAGTCATATTAAAACACTAGGTTCTGACTCTTTTGATTCAGAACTACTTGGTCAATTGGAGCAAGATGTACAAGCTATCCTTGATTCACTTATCGAGCTCGGAATGTCGGTTGAACGTCGCATTGAATTGGACCAGTCGATACTAGAAAAAGTTGGACAGCTGCGTGTAGCAGCACAGGAATTAGAAGAGCTCACTCGTACTCAAGTCCTGAACACAAGCACTATCGCAGTCGCAAATGTTACTCATATTTATGGGCTACTCGAAAAAAACAAGAAAGAAGATGCGCTGGACGCGTTGGACAGCCTGGTTGAAATAGACCTCGATCTGTCGGAGCGTTTACACGAACTGCATTTGTTAGCGTTTAAAACACTTAATCAGATAGAAGAGTCACGCACGGTAACGGTGTTAGAGCGGATTGAAGAGTTGCAGTCGTCCTACCAATATAACATCACGATTATGAAAAGACGGGTGCAAGGTGTTGAAGATCCGGCGAGATCAAAGCAGATGACCCAACTGTTGGCGCAGCTTGAGCAAGGGGCGGATGTCTTCGCGTTAATGAAGCAAACCAATTTTGAAGGCAGACATTCGCTAACCTTAAATCAAGAAACACTTGACCAATTGACTGCTTTGAACAAAACCGTAGCGAAGCTGGTTGATCAGTCTAATGCCGCGACGTCACAGGCGGTTGCTCAACTTTCATCGACTTTGAATTACGCACAATTGACGTTGACTTTACTGTCTATTCTGAGCTTTGTCATTGTTGTGGTTATTGTTTGGAGGGTGGTGTATCTATCGGTGGTCAAACGACTTGCAGCGTATTCCTCTGCACTGCTGTCTATTGCAAAAGGGCAACTTAAGGTCGATTTAGTAGTGAAGGGCAACGACGAGCTTGCTCATATGGGACAGGCTATTATTACGGCAAGAGATACCGCTCAATCACTCAAAACGGTGGCAGAATCTGAAGCCAGTGCTCGTAAGGCACTTCAAGAACATAAAGCACACCTAGAGCAAACGATCGCAGACAGAACGATTGAACTCCAAAACAGTAACGCGAGCTTAAACCGAGAAGTAAAAAATCACGCCCAAGTGAGAAATGATGCAGAGCAAGCAAGCCGAGCGAAAACCGCGTTTCTTGCTACTATGAGTCATGAAATTCGTACCCCAATGAATGGCGTTCTTGGCACGGCGGCATTAATGGAAGAAACCCCGTTAGATGAGAGACAGCAGCATTATCTCGGTGTGATTAACCGCAGTGGGCAAAATCTGCTCGCGATTTTAAATGATGTTTTGGATTATTCTAAAATTGAAGCTGGCCATTTGGATATTCGTAACAACCCTTTCGACCTTACTCGTATGGTGCGAGATTGCTATCAATTGATGCATGGTAAGGCGTTGGAAAAGCAGTTGGAATTTAAGTTTAGTATCGATGTTGACGTTCAAAGTGTCTATTGTGGCGACGTAACACGCTTGAGCCAAGTGCTCAACAATCTAGTAGGGAATGCCATTAAGTTTACTGACGAAGGAGAAGTGTCTATTCACGTATCCCGTGATCCGGATGATGAGACCTGTTTAGTCTTTGAAGTCTCTGATACAGGTATGGGTATTAGCCCCAACGATCAGCTTGCACTGTTTGATGCCTTTACTCAGGCTAGTCATGGCAAAAGTGTATCGGGCGGGACTGGTTTAGGTTTGGCGATTAGCCAAAAACTGGTGAATGCGATGCATGGCCAAATCTATGTCGACTCTTTAGGTGAAGGCAGTCGTTTTTGGTTTATTGTACCGCTAGAAACCAGTGAATTTGACAAGCAAGATGTCTATGAGCCAATTGGTCGGGCTGATGCTGTAAGCGCAAAAGTACTACTGGTCGAAGATAATCCAGTTAATCTCATGGTTGCGGAAGGTTTCTTGGTGAATATGGGACATCACGTTCGCTGTGCCGAGAATGGTGCCGATGCTGAGGTACTTTTCACTGAAAATGATTTCGACATCGCGTTGCTGGACATTAATCTACCCGACACGGATGGCGTTACCTTGATGAAAAACCTGAAATCACAGAGTACGAACGGTGATGAACAAATCCCAATGATTGCCGTTTCTGCGCATGTCTTTACTGAAGAAGTTGAAGGGTATCTCAGAGCAGGTTTTGATGGGTACCTTCCTAAACCGATTGATAGAGAAGCGTTAAAGTCTCTTATTCAGTCTAAGATACATGGACGAGAACTGAGAGCGGCACCCATACCATTAATTGAGGTCGATATGGAGGCGAATATGGGGCTGAAGAATACAACAATGGTTGATGAGCAAGTATTAGAGCAAGATGTCAAAGTCTTAGGCGTGACGCGAATGACCAAAATCGTCGATGCATTTACCTCATCCAGTCAGGTTACATTGGAAGAGCTTGAGCGTGCTGCTCAGCAAGGAGAGGCTAAACGTGTTAAAGATTTAGCGCATAAACTAAAAGGATCAGCAGGAGCGCTTGGTTTAACAACCTTGTTTGAACATTGTTTAACCATTGAAAAATCGCAAGACCCAATTGGTGATTATATTCGCTTAGTTGACCATATTGTTAGCGTTAAAGCTCAGTCAGTAGCGGTTCTAAATAACATATTAGTTAGATTAACTCGCTAATCCAAAGGTTTGTAACCACCAAAAAGTAAGGGCTCATTAAGAGCCCTCACTTTAATCATTATTTGGGTTTATCTTGAAATTTAACGCTTGAAGGATCGAAAGATTGTGTGTCTTCTGGCTCTTGGTTAGAAAGCTCTCGAAGATGATTCAGTTGATGCTCAAGCATGTTAACTGCATCATAATCACCATCGGAACACGCCACGTAAATCTGTTGTTCGATCGCCTCAATGCTATCTTTAATGCTCATCATACACCTCCGAAGTGTTCAATAGAGCACCTATGCGGTTAATCAATAATGTCGTCAACGGACTAAGCGTAATCTGACAAAGTGTCCATTAACTATGCCGTCAACTAATTATGTCATTAACCTATTATTTCAATTCAAGTCGATTTACTTGTGGTTAAATCGGCTTACCTGTTCTCAAATCGATTATAGTCCAAGAGTCCAAATTCGACAGGTTGTGTACGTTGGTAAAACTCATGCACTTGGTCGCTAAAGCGCCAAAACTCAGGAGAGCTTCGTCTAACCGCATAATTGTCGAGTAGTTTTATGTAGTCATCTTCATCGTCAATTGATCTGAGTTGAGTAACAAATTTTTCCACTTGGTTCTCTTTGATTGAAAAGTAGGCGGCTGGGTAGCTACCGATAACCCCGCGAACAAGAGTAAAGCTATCGTTGGCGTAATCACGGTTATTCTCTTCTGAAAACAGGCTGGAAATATTCACGTGTGCATTGTTGTGCAGAAGGGTGAATAATTGATTATCGCCTTTATTTGTCTCAATCATAAGCATAGTGATCTGCGGTACAGATTTGAGACCTTCACCCTGAATATCATCGACAGTTCTCAATAACGCTTCGTTTTTACTGGATAAACCCGTATTGACAATTTGGTATCGGTCGCTAAGTATCGGTGCCAATTCTGCTTTAATTTTGCTAAACAACTCTGCCTTGTAATTCTGAGTGAGGTATAGCACTTGGGTCGGCTGACTGAACGGCGCGACATTACGTTGTAAAAAGGTACTAAATTGTGGGCTTTGATCTTGGTACCAACTGCTGAATTCTTTGTGTCGCATCGTATTTGGTAATAGCGCTAAAAAGTTACTTTCTCCTTCCATACGCAAAAAGTCCATGAACATACGTGTGATAAGTTGATGGCCAAAATTCCCATAGACATCAAACCCTGCCACTAACAAGTAGTGAATACGCTCCAAAAGGGCATAATCAAGAACCCAGGCTGTTTTAGGTGGATGACCTACTAAGCCTTGCACCACTGACGCACTATCAAAATGGCGGAACACGGTGAGTGCTGCATTAGGATTGTTGCCGTTACCTTTCCAAAGTAAGTCCGTGGTTAAGTATTTACCGCCTGTAAACCACTGATTCATGAAGTTTGACTTACCTTCTAGATAGCGCGCTTGTTGGTTGGAGTATTTAACCCAGTTGGTAATAGGTACGGTATTACTTTCTTTTTCACTTGGCAGTTTTAAGTTATCGGCCTGTTCTTTGTAAAAATCGACAACTTCTGGAATGTCCGACGTATCGGGGTCGATGAAAAAGACCCAGAATCGGTCATTAATGACATTGAGCGCGAGCTGACCACGACAAACCGGACCTTTTATATAAGCCATTATGGTGTTTTGCGCATTATCCAACATGAAATTAAAGCGAGCTTTAACAGGCAATGCTTCAAATGCCGTCATTGGATTCGCTGCGACGGAGATATCGTAACTTGGCAAGGTGTTAACGGTGTAGTTAGGCTCAATAAACCACTCATACCACAATTCAAGCTTGGCATCGTTTAACTTGAACGGCATGTGTGTCTTATCAACAATGGTGCCTTGGTTCGGAATCAACCGATAGTAGACTCGCACGAGGTCGGGGTTATCATAAGGCCTGCGCGTCACGATGCGTTTTACCGGTGTGCCGGGTGGAGTGCTAGAACGAACAATTTTGAAAAAGCGTGGCTTACCTTCTATCTCAGAAAAATAAAGGTTTGCTAAAAAGAGGTGCTCATAGATATAACGGGCAGTGAGTTGGTTTTTAAGTGATGAGGTATTAAGAAGCTCTTCATACTTATCAACCATAGTTTGTTCGTCTTTGGACAATGGAAGTGGGGCATTCATCATAGCGCCGTTACCTAGCCATGCCACTAATGTTGAATATTCATCATTGTCGATATTTGGCATACCAAAAGGCATTCCCCATAAAGGGTTTTCTTGCTCATAGGCATCGTATTCTTCAATGGTTGGACAGACTTGTTGGCGATTAACCGAAAAATCAAAGCCTTCGAGTTGGGTGGTCTCCGGTAATGGATGACGCGCTTTCTGCGTGAGCATACGTGAGATAAGACCAGCATCTAAATTGGCAGATAGTGTTTGATCGCGTTCGTTAAGAACCGGAAAGAAGCCCATTTCTCGCCATTCTTGAGTGCTTTGGGCGTCTTCAAAGAGGCGGGTAGGTTGCGTGGCTGTTAGCCGTTCCCCTTGATAAACAAGTGCTTTGCTGGCACCTCTATCGATACCTTCAACCGAAGACATTTTTAGTTGGCATGGTGCGTCGTAGCAAGCATGACAAACCACACATCGGTTATCAATAATGGGCTTAACTTCATTAATAAAGAAGTCAGCGTGGGTCGATTCAACCGAAACGGTTCGTTCTCTTACCTCTGGCTTACCAAACAATTCATCATAATTGAGTCCAGCGTAAGTCGTACAACCAGCAAAAACGACGATACATAAATAGACAACAAGTTGTTTCATTTTCATAATATGCTCTCAATGCAGCGTGTCAAAACGCGTATATCTCCTTGTTAGTATGTTACTAATTTTTGTTTATATTCGATTAAAGATCTAGTGATTTGTTATTTTGGACAAAAAAAAGCCTGACATGATGTCAGGCTTAATATGCGATACGCTGCAATTTTTGTCGCTTAATGTGTTAAGCAGTTTTAAGTTCTGCTGCTTTTTCTTCAGTAATAGGTTTAGTGAAGAAAGACAGAAGAATACACACACCCATCATTGCTGCTGAGATGGTGTAAGCCAAGTTATAACCGCCGCCGTGGGTCATAGAGTAACCAACCACTGCGACACCGATTGCACCGCCAATACCCCAAGAGGTATAAAGTACGCCATAGTTGGTGCCGTAGTTTTTCAGGCCGTAGAATTCAGCGGTCAGAGACGGGAATACTGCCAGTAATGTACCGTAACCGAGTGCAGCAAGTGCAGTACCGATGATCAATGTGAATTCACTATCAAAGGTTGCGAACAAAATCATGTTGATGCCTTGCAGAATAAACGCAAGCATCAGTGTGCGAATACCGCCAATTTTGTCAGACAAAATACCCGCACCAATACGACCACCAGAGTTGAAAATCGCTAGGATAGATGCGAGGTATACTGCATTGGGTAGGTTGGCTTGAACACTAGCAATGTTAGTAATGTTGCCGATAATCATTAGGCCAGTCGCAGAAGCCAAAGCGTACATTACCCAAAGCGCGTAAAACTGTGGCGTCTTAAGCATTGCTTTCCATGAAATGTCGACAGCTTGTTTTACTTTTACAGGGGATTGTCCAGCTTTAACTTTAGGTTCTGCTGGTTGGTATCCTGCTGGTGGGTTATTAATCGTCGCTGCGAGTGGCACGGCAATAAGTAAAATACCAATACCTAAGATCATGAAGCTAGAGCTAATACCCATTTGGGTAATCAGCGCAGATGTCAGCGGTGCAAGATACACAGCCGCTAAACCGAAACCAGCAGCGATTAAACCGTTGACCATGCCTTTCTTAGAAGGGTGGAACCATTTCATCGCAGAAGGCGACAAACATGCATAACCAAATCCAATACCAGCACCAGTAATTACACCGAAAGTGATGTTAAGAACAAGCACAGACTCTGCGAAGCTTGAAGCAATCATGCCAAGACCTGTTAGCGTAGCACCTAAAATAAGGATGTTACGAGGGCCCATGCGATCTTGTAGTACACCTGCCACTAATAGACAAAGCGAAAAAGTGATTGTCGCGATTGCGTAAGGAGAAGATGCGTCAGCAGCACTCCAACCCCATTCACTTACTAAGGCCTTGTTAAATACACTCCAAGCATACAGGATGCCAAGACAAAGGTTGATACAGAATCCTGCAATAAGGATTCGCATGGCTTTATCAATCTTGCTCATTTTTGTTCTCTGGTATTTCGAACAATGTTCGGGGGTTAGACAAATTTTCAAATTTAGTTTGCGTTTATCAACAGACGACGCAAAGGAGCGCGGATTATAACCAATAAAAATGTGATTGGAATCGATTTCTTTGAATTAATTGAAATAAACAGCACACTGTAAATAATATGTAAAAAATAATGTTTAAACTTGATCTAACTTATTAATGTGCATGGGCAGATCACAAATTACTTAAAGTAACCAGATTTATTTTTATGTAATTTTTTTGTTAAAATAACTGGCGAGCAATTAAGTAAATTACGTAACATACTGTAACGAAAGGGAAGTGAACATTTCCAATGTTACTGAGTTGTAATTGCCCTAAGAATGGCAATTTTAATAAGATTGCTGGTTAAATATTGAGCTTGTAATTGCCTTAAAGACATATGACAATATAGACAAAATGAGTTTTCAAAAATGAAAATGGACATTTCATTCCTATTTTTACTACTTTTCGAGGTGATTTATGTTCATTGCAAAAATCGGTATGTTACTTGGATTTTCGGTTGGGGCGGGTTATGTGGCCGCTGATCATATCCATTCCTATATGCTTGGATTTTCTATCGCTGCATTAGCGGTAGGGGCTTGTTACCTTATTGCATTTGCTAGCACTAAGTATCCGCAATTTGCGATGGGTTTGTTACTATTAGGGACAATGGCAAAATTGACTGTAACGGTAGTTGGCGTCGGTGTCAGTGTGTCTTATGACTTAATCTCATCTCCACTTGTCTTCTCATTGTCCTATTTGTTTTACCTGATTGCGGTAACGTATCTTTGGTTTAGCTTTAAAGATAGCAGAATGCCAATCCCAGATATTATGAAGCCAAAGCTTGCGTCATAACAGCGTATGCATTGTGCATGACCCTCTGTAGTAAGCAGTAGATAGAATGAAAAAAAGAAGGACTCAGGTCCTTCTTTTTTGATCGTAGCCACACCAAAGCCTCTCATTAGCATGGCTTCATCGTTTTGCCCACAACAGCTCGACGTTTTACGCAATACTCGATGAAAATGAGTATTTGTCTTGCTTGTTGGGACCTCTCACCACCACGCGTTTTAGTATCTCTTAAGTCACAAAACAGATTTTATGATAGGGAAGTCACGAGTAGTAATCTATTACAAATATAAATGATAGTAATTATCATTTATATTTGTAATAATGCGCGAGAACTGATTATTAGAACAGAAATAAGAAGGAACTATGAAACTAAAACTGTCGATGATAGCGAGCTCAGTGGTACTTGCGCTCACTACAAATGCTCAAGCGGAAGATGTTACCGCCTTAAATGAGGTCGTCGTGTCTGCATCACGAGCTGACAAAACCAATCAAGATAGAACTCGCTCCGTTGTAAAGGTCGATATGGAAGAATTGGACGAAATCCAGCCCAATTCTGTTGCAGAGGCGATTAAATACGAACCTAACGTCTCTATAGAGGGCGCTAATATTCCGGGCAATCAATCGGTTAACATTCGAGGTTTGAGTGGTAATAAGGTATTGAAGATTATCGATGGTAATCGCCAAAACATGCAATACGGTCACCGCCCAAGCTATTTTTTAGATCCTTCTTTGCTCGGAAATATTGAAGTTATCAAGGGACCGATGAGTTCTTTGTATGGTTCGGGTGCTATTGGTGGCGTCGTTGTTCAAAATACCCTGACCGCCGATGACATTTTGGAAGAGAATGGATTAGGTGGTCGAGTTAAAGTTGGTTATCAAGATAATGGCGATGTTTGGACCAATACCGCAGCCTTAGCGAATAAAAATGATGATATAGATTGGATTATTGCGGGTAGCTATAAAGACAGTGGTCACATGAAACAAGGTGACGGCACAACACTTTACGGCACGGAAGCGACGAATAAAACAGGGTTAGCGAAGTTTAATTGGCAGATTAATAACGCGCATAAACTTGGCTTCAACTTGCGTTATGCTGATCTCGATGGACGACCTCCAGTTGTCGGGGATTCGAGTGGGCAAGTTAATGATCCTAGCTTACTGATTAGCCGTCGCACTACCGACCAGTCTTATGGTGTTAACTATAATTTTAATCCCAATAGTGCCTGGTTTAATGTAGAGGCTTCTCTTTATCGCAACGATACTAAAATTACCGAAGCAGACCCATCCGTTGTTGGTGAAGACATTTCACAACTACAAACAACGGGCTTTAATGTTACCAACCAATCAGACGCGGGGAAACTTAAGGTACTTACTGGGGTAGACGGTTATTTGGATGAGTTGGATGCAAGTCGAGCAGCGTCTGTTTCTGGGCGTCCAGAATTACCTAAAGATGCCCAAACATTCGTGGTTGGTGCATTTGGCTATGTGAACTATGACCTGTTTGAAACGTTAACCGCTGATGTAGGGGTTCGATACGATTCTTTCTCTTCAAAAGCACAAGGCTTTGACGATAACAATCAATCCGCTTGGTCACCATCAGTCGGTCTACTTTGGCAAGCTCAGCAATGGATGGCATGGTCTTTACGTTACGATGAAGCATTTCGAGCACCAGACACATCAGAACTTTACATGAGTGGTACCCATTATTCGTATGGCCCAGGTGGTCCGAGTAACGTATTTGTGCCAAACCCCGAGTTAAAACCGGAGAAGTCACATAACGTAGAGTTAAAAGGGCAGTTTGACTTTAATAATGTTATCGCGGACGACGAATTATCCATAACGACTAGTGCATTTCACAACCAAGTTAAAGATTTTATTAATCTAGATGTCAACTCGTCTCCGAGCAGTAGCTGCGGTATCGGTGGTTCAATGGTCGGCTGTGCGGGCACGAGTCGCTCGAGTAATATCAATAACGCAGAGTTGACAGGTTACGAACTCGCAGCCGATTATCGCTGGCAGCAATTGTCACTCGGCCTTTCCTACGGTCAAACCCGTGGTAAGGATACCGATACTGATGAATGGATCACCAACATTCCGGCGGATAAATGGGTCGCAAGCGCTCAGTATGGGTTTTGGAATATTGATACAAAGATAGGGACTCGAGCCACATTTGTTAGTGGCCAAGGGCGTGTACCAGATGGGTACACTGAAGGCCCTCACGAGTCATATCAACTTGTTGATTTTTACGCGTCTTGGGAGCCAACAAGTGAGCTAGAAGGACTTAAAGTGGACCTTTCTCTCATTAACGCCTTCGACGAAAACTACAGAACAGCTTGGACCAAAGTGTATCAGCCCGGTCGCTCTGTACGCCTGAACGCCCAATACACCTTTTAATCCAATATAACGAATGAAGCGCCTTCTAATAGGAAGTCGCTTTTTTTTTGATACACGTTTAGTATTAATGAGTTATCTGCAATGTTTCGGGGAAAGAATTAGTGCAAAACTCAATTACGCTAGAAGCACTACATATATTAGATGCGATTGATCGACGAGGCTCGTTCGCAGCCGCGGCGGTTGAGCTAGATAGGGCGACTTCGTCATTAAGTTATCAAATTCAAAAGCTTGAACAAGATCTCGATATTATGATTTTTGATCGTTCTGGCCATAAAGCGGCGCTAACGGATGCCGGACGTTTGATTTTAGAGCGTGGCAGAGTCATTTTACACGCCACCGAAACGATGGTGCATGAAGCTCGATTACTCGCGAACGGGTGGGAGCTCGACTTAACCATTGCTTATGACAGTATTATTCCAGTTGCCAATTTCTTCGAGCTTGTCGACAAGCTGGGGTCGGTGAGTAAAACGCGAATTAAGTTAGAAGAAGAGGTGTTAGCCGGATGTTGGGAGTCACTCAACGAAGACCGAAGTGATCTCCTTATTTGTCCTCAGCCGGAAGTCACACCTCAAGGGGTAAAAACACAGGTTCTAGGACCAATGAGTATGACATGGGTAGCCGCATCCAATCATTATGTTCATAAAAGAAGCGGTGTCTTTGATAGTCAGGCAAGAGAGAAGTATCGCGTTATCGCGATTGCAGACACAGCTAGAGAGCAACCTGCGTTAAGCGTTAATATCTTGGAGAAACAGCCACGATTAACCGTTTCCAATTTAGAGGCTAAGGTTGATGCGCTCATAAACGGGCTCGGTATTGGTACTTTACCTACTCAAATTGCCGACCCTCTAATCAAAGCAGGTAAGCTCAGCCAAATTAATGGTACGACGCAAGCTGAAATTGATATTGTGCTAGCCTGGAAAAGAAACAATATGGGTGAAGCGAAATCATGGTGTATCAAGCATTTAACGAAGAATTGGGATTTAAAGTAACCACTAGTTAGTGATGTGAAATTAAGTGCTTGAATAGGTCTAGACGACATATTGCATTAATGACGGTGTAAATGTATTGGTTACACCGTCACGCCAGTTTGGGCTCAACTACAGAAACTGAACGCTTTAGGACAGTCATTTAATTTACTATGAGCGCTTTGGCTAGCGTAGCCAGTGCTCCCATGATTATTAACGTTAACGGTTTAAAGGATATACGTGTCCTAGCGTAGTTTCAGTACCATATCGGCAACGCCGTCTTCAAATTGAACATCCAATTCAAATCCTAATTTTTGTGCCAATGTTAACATGCCTCGGTTGGTTGGCATGGTCATCCCGGATATCTTCAGTGTCTGTTTCGCAACGCAATAATCGATAATTTTTTGCATTAAGACGCGTCCTAACCCTACGCCTTTTAAATCCGATCGAATCAATATCGCAAATTCAGCATCTGAATTGTCTGGGTTAACCAGTACTCGAGAAACACCGATGATTCGTTGTTGCGCGCGACTCGCATCAACAGCGACGAAAGCCATCTCACGATCGTAGTCAATCTGAGTCAAATTCGCGAGTGCTTCGTGATTGAACTCACCAACGTCAGAGAAGAACCGCTTATATAAATCCTCTTTTGTAACATTATTGATGAAGTCAGCGTGCAAAGGCTCATCTTCTGGTTTGATTGGTCGCAGCAGTATTTGTGATTGATCTTTAAGAGTAATTGTTTCTTCCACTTCCGTTGGATAAGGTCGGATAGCTAAGCGAGCTTGTGGGTCACCACTAAATGGCCTAACAGCGATGGACGCGTCGAGAATAGTAATATCGTCACCATTTAAGAGAAGTGGGTGGATATCCAGTTCATAGATCTCAGGGCAGGCGACAATTATCTGTGACACTTTAACGATGAATTCGGCGAGTTTTGCTAAATTAATAGGGTTGGGTGATTTATGAAAACGTAGGGTTCCATTATTAATGGCGCCGACAATTAGATAACGAGCGAGTGCCGTATTAAGCGGGGGAAGCGCAGTTACGGCTTCTTTACTTATGTTCCAATCCGAGCCACCTTGACCAATAAACAGCGCCGGTCCGAATGTTGGATCTGTCACGGCTTTAATTCTTATTTCTTGTCCGCCAGCGACCTTAGCCATTTTTTGGACGGTTAGTCCTTCTATTTTTGCATTAGGATAAGACAACGTCGTTCGGTCTAAAATGGATTGCGCTGCACTAGATACTTCATTTAGGTCTCGCAAGTTCAACATAACGCCGTGAATATCAGACTTGTGTGGGATATCGGGTGAGCGAAGCTTCAACGCTACAGGGTAACCAATTTGTTCAGCAAGGTGAATGGCTTCTGAAGGGTCATGAGCAAGCCAGGTTTTTAAGACGGGGAGTTTAAATAAATCAAATAACTGCTCACATAAATGAGACTCTAGCAAGGTAATATGCTCAGGAGACTGCTGTTGAGAGGTGTGACTAGAAAGCCAGTCATGCGCTCGACTTAGTTGTTCAGAAGAATATGAATCCGTAGTAGTCGGCGTTTCCATTAGTTGCCACTGGTTACGTCGATAATCCACTAAGTGCATAAATGCGGTTACCGCACTTTCTGGTGTTCGATAAGTCGGAATACCATTTTCAGTAAAGAGCAAGCGAGCTTGTTTTGCCGTTGCCTCTCCGGACCAATTCGTTAAAATGTTGAAACGCTTAGACTTAGGGTGCGTACGAAGCGTTTCAATCACTTGTTGGGCTGTACCTTCTGACTCGGACACTGCAGAGGGACTGTGCATGATGAGAATCGCATCTATATCGTCACTATCTAAAACGCAATTGATCGCTTGGATATAGCGCTGCGCTGTAGCGTCACCAACGAGATCTATTGGATTGGATTGAGACCAAGTAGCCGGTAATACTTGAGATAAGTTATGTAGTGTTGTCTGTGACAATTCCGCGAGCTTACCACCTCGGTCGGAAAGGGTATCAAGCGCCATCAAAGCAGGTCCCATACCATTAGTAATGATGGCAAGACGTTCACCACGTAGTGGAACGGAATGCGTTAATGTTTCAACCGCAGCAAATAATTCATGAGTATTATTTACACGTAGCATACCCGCACGTTGTATTGCTGAGTCGTAGACAATATCGAGGGATAGCGTAGAGTCAGTAAGTGAACCCATGCTGTTTGTCCGTGATCTACCTGCTTTTAGCACTAAAATACGACGGTTGCGAGATGTCGCTCGTGCTGCCGACATGAATCGCCGTGCATCACGAATAGAATCAACATAAAGCAAAATAGATTCTGTTTTGCTATCGCGTGCTAGGTAGTCGAGCAAGTCATCAAAATCAATGTCGGCACCGTTACCCAAAGAGATGAATGCTGAAAATCCGATGTTTTTATCGTTTGCCCAGTCCAAAATAGTGGTACAAACGGCAGATGACTGAGAAATAAACGCCAATTTACCAGGCTTACAGTTAACCGGTGAAAACGACGCGTTAAAGTTTTGCCATGGAAGCAAGATACCGAGACTATTCGAACCCAAAACTCGCATACCAGAATTCTTTGCAATATCAATACATTGCTGCTCCAAGCTTTTCAGAGGTGTTAATTGGCTGGCTTCGTCTATTAAACTCGTCTCTACCGAGTGTGGTTTGTCATTTTTAATGGCAGGATACTCGACGTCGAGCGTCATATCAGATGCCATTACGATGACGATTTTCACGCCGATCACTGAAAGTTCAGTAAATAGCTCGACATTCCGAGAGCCTCTAGTACAAAGAATGGCAAGATCTGGAGCAAAGGGTAGCTCGCTAACGGAACGATAACATAGAATACCATTTACGGATTTATATCTAGGATGAACAGGCAAGATTGTGCCTTGAAAGCCGCCAAGCAAGAGATTCTTAATCACCACGCCACCGGCTCGCTGTGCCTTTGCTGATGCCCCGATAACTGCGATAGATTCGGGTTTAAAGAGTACATCTAATGACATGGTTCATCCTTCTTTACTAATGACAATTAGGCGTTCAATGAACAAGTAGTAACCCAGATACATTATCGCGATGTCTATAGACTTCACGGTTATGAAGGCGGTTACGACCAAGAGCAGCATGGGCTGCTTTAGTTACTATATAGTAGCGCAGTCCATGTTCAGTCGGAATTTCATTGTCTAAATTTAGAGATAACATATTGCTGTGTCTCGAATATTGTGTAACATGTCACAGCATTGGACTGCTGACATTCGGAATGATTGAATCAAACAATTTCTGTCGGCATGATTTAGAGAATTTGATATTTGGGCAGTAAAGCTATGAAAAAAATTGTTATCGTAAGTATCACCGCATTGTTGGCGGCTTGTTCTTCAGGTGACTACGTGTCTGAAGTTAAATCTGAAAGCTACCGTGAAGATTACGCACCTGTTGTCGAATCGACTACAGACCAACCTGTTGCGGTTGCGGCAGCGGCAAGTGCGACAGAAGCAGCAAAGAAAACGGACGTAGCAAAAAAAACGGACGTAGCAAAAAAACCTGCACCACAAAAAACAGAGCCTCAATCCGTTGTAACGAAAACTCAAGCTCAGCCTGCAAAAGCAAGCGCCGCAGATAAGAGTGTCGTTAAAATTGTCCCACCATCGAAAAAGCAAATCGATCAGGACTATCGTTACGGTTTTACGATTCAGGTAGCGGCGGTTGGTACGAAAGATAAAGTGGCCTTATTCTCAGAAAAATTGCCTAAAAACGGTCAACCGGTTTGGGAAAACTACAAAATGGTCAATGGTACTAAATGGTATTCGGTATTGTACGGAGACTACGCCACACGTAAGAAAGCACAAGCAGCGATCGCTACATTGCCAAAAGAATTTCAATCGCTTAAACCATTTGTCAAAAGTATCGATAAGATTAAAAAATCCGACTACCCAACATTAAGTAAACTTAATTAGCGCTCAATCTATTGATTTTTGGCCTCTAGTTAGGCTCGCCGAATATTATGCATCCAGCTATTGAGTTACAGGCTCATGCCCTGGGTGCATTTTTGTATGTAAAATATGCATACAGTAAGGTTTTCGGGATATTTAACACTTTTTGGACTGAATCTTAGGGCACGATCGTTTATGATTTACGTCCAACGACCTAAGGACAGATGTACAATGTCAAACATGAATATTCTTCTACTATGTGGTGGCGCCTCAAGCGAGCATGAAGTCTCACTTGTGTCTGCTGATTACCTAGAATCTCAGCTACAGACCAATCCTCGTTTTGATGTTATACGCGTTGAAATCACAGCAGACGGCTGGCGATGTCAAGATGGTCAATTGGTGTCCTTGGACGTCAACAAAAAAGCCCTAGTTGGAGAAAATCGTCACCACAACATCGACTATGTCGTTCCGTGTATCCATGGCTTCCCTGGTGAGACCGGAGATATCCAATCGCTGCTGGAAATTGCAAACATTCCTTACTTTGGCTGTGGCCCTGAAGCAAGCTGTAATAGCTTTAACAAAATAACCTCTAAGCTATGGTATGACACGCTTGGCATTCCAAATACGCCATATTTATTTTTGACTGAAAATAATCAACACGCACATACGCAGGCTCATGATGCATTCGACAAATGGGGAAAAGTGTTTGTTAAGGCTGCGAAACAAGGCTCGTCAGTGGGTTGTTACAATGTCACCAATAAAGAAGCACTTTCGGATTCTATTGATGCGGCATTTGGCTACTCTGATCAAGTTGTGATTGAGAAGGCCGTAAAACCCCGTGAGCTTGAAGTCGCTGCATATGAGTATAAAGGGAAATTGCATATTACGTTACCTGGCGAAGTCACTGCGCCGGAAGGAACCTTTTATTCGTATGATGAGAAATACAGCACTGAAAGTCATTCGACCACGGATGTTGAAGCAAAAGGCTTAACTAAAGACCAGCAAGCGAAAATTCAGCAGTATTCAGAAAAAGTCTTCACCCAGATGAAGTTGCGACACCTTTCTCGTATCGATTTTTTCTTAACAGAAGACGATGAAATTTATTTGAATGAAGTGAACACATTCCCCGGTATGACTCCAATATCTATGTTCCCTAAAATGGTGGAACACTCAGGCGTGAAGTTCGCTGACTTTGTTATTGACTGTATAGAGCGGATAGCCTAACCGTTGAAGCGGTCATAGTCATAGCACTCTAATAATAGTCATAACACTCTAATATCAGCGGGGTGTTATGACGGTTTAAACTTACTTTTCTCTTTCTCCGAACTCTCTGGATTACCCGTGTATTGAAGTGGCATTGCGGGACTGGCCCAACGTCCAAACTCTTGTATATCCCGTACTTTATAACCTTCACTCCACAGTTTTTTTACGGCTCCAACACGACCAGACTGTGAAGAGAAACGCCGATAGTCCGGTAAATTCAGCAGCTCACTAGCGCGTCTCAAAATTCTGTAGATGGACGAATCGTCTAGGACGCCATCCTTCATATTGCCATGGCGATCGATTGAGACAAAAAGCGGTGTGTACGGGTTGCAGTCTAGCCATGCAACTAACATTGATGCGGCAGTGTGGCTCAATACATAACGCGTGCCATCTATGTGTAGATAACTCGTTCCATCTAACGTTTCGACATGTCCTTGAGTTAATTGTCGTAAATCCTTTCGCTTTAACGCACATTCATACATGACGTAATAGATAGCAAGGTCACGTCGGTCTCTAGGTTCAGGTGACGTTGAAAGTAGGGCATGTAAATCACTTAAATGATTTTCGGTAAATGCATTAGTCTCTTTAACTTTGTCTGCGCCTGCTATTCGGATTTCATTGAGGCTTAACCCAATTTCTCGACCTTTCGTTGGGTCTTTAAATCCGAGAACAGTATGTACCACGCCTATAGTGACCGTGTAACGCTTTAACGTAGAGTATTTCCTCGAGTGTCGCTCTTTATCAAGAAAGCGTCTAACGGCGGTAACCGATGCAGGAATACTTGAAACGCCATTTAATCGACAAAACTCATTAAATAGACGCCAATCTTTGGATAGCGCTAGTAATGAACTTTTTGAGTAATAACAGCTTGTTAATTCATTAAATTGCGCTGGAGTTATAGAGTCGACCAGAATCGATTTAAATTTATTAACTTGATGTCTTTCTGTGATCAAAGGTATGTCTTTTTTCATTTTAATGCACTATAACTTAATTGATTGGTAAATAATAACTGATAACATAGACGCGTTAATACAAGTTTAGCAACAATAAATAAGAGATGCATCTTTATGGCTTTAGCAAGTTATCGAGGGTTCACCCTTAAATCTATCGGTAGTGAAAACCAAATCTGGAAAGTCACGATCAAAAACCGTGAGCTAAAGGGCAGTCTATCGGCAATTAAAAAAAGTATCGATTGGTGGTGTGATACTGCCTCAATTATCGATCCGACACAGCTCGCAACAGCGACACAACGAACAGATAGCGTTGGTGTACAAGAGCTGTTTAATGGCTATATGATAAAAAATGACACTGGCGAAAATAACGCATGGTACTGTATGTTTAATGGTAAACTTATCAAAGGTGGTAAGTTAGCTATCCAAAAGCATATCGAAGCTTACCTAATCGCAAAAAAGAAAGCAGAGCAACTAAAGAAATAACATGACACTTGTATATTCAACGGAAATTGGCCGTATCAAAGAAGACAAACCTACACCTCAGCGTGAAAAAGGTGATGGTATTGTCCGCATTCAAAAGCAAACCAAAGGACGTAAAGGTAAAGGCGTTTCCGTCATTTCTGGTTTGGATTTAGATGACGCGCCACTAAAGCTACTCGCGGCAGAACTTAAAAAAGTATGTGGTTGTGGTGGATCTGTTAAAGACGGCACAATTGAAATCCAAGGCGATGCTCGAGATAAAATCAAAGCAGCACTTGAAAAGAAAGGCTATACCGTTAAGCTATCTGGCGGTTAGCAATCGTGACCAAGTAAAGCCAGTACGAGTGACGTGCTGGCTTTAACTAAGCCTTCGGCTAAGTCGCTATAACATAATGAGCATTTTCTTAATCCAAATTAAGAAAGTGATTATTAGGTATTTTATGGTAAATAGCGTTACGGTTAAATACGCTTCAACAATACTCGACGAATAGCGGTAGGGAACGTTCAATATAAGGCTTCTTTTGTAATTCTAGTTATCATTTAACATAATATACATAATGCGTAGTGAGATGCGGGTTCTCTTACTGCCATTAATGCCAACGCCAATCCAGCGCAAGCCGTTGAAACACTTGATAAACCCACGCCATTAAACTTTTTTGCGATGTTCTCCCACAAGGCTTTGACCTGCGGATTATCATTGCGGTCTGCGTGACAACCTAACAATGCTACTTCTGCGTCAATTCCTGCACCTTCCGCAAGAAAAACTGCTTCAGAATCCGACACATAGCGAATCCCTTTGCGCATTTTGCTGACTTTGTTTGGTTCTATGTTCATGTCATGTGCAATTTGCTTGTCTTGTACGTAGTTTTGCGCCTTTTTATAGGCGTCTAACAGTTCATTTATGTACATAGCGAGTCTCCTTTAAATTCTATTGTAGCGCCTTAAGTGCGATCTTTCGCATCTTGTAAGTTCGATTAATCGCACTTATAGTTTCGATAAATCGAATCTGACCGCCTTGGGCGCTAGCCCTTGAAGCTTTCACCCTTGGTGGTCACCCAACTATTCAAGGTGGTTATTATGTTTCAAGTCCGACACTACGAAAGCTGCTCCATGTTACACAAGAATGATGCTTATATTATTCGCTCCGAGTCCAATAGGATCGACGGCTACTTACTTTCCACAACGCTGCGTTCCCACTCAGATGATTTTTCATTCCAACTTTCTGATTCAGTGTCTGTTAACGCAAAGTCATTCACGCAACGATTACGCTCTGGTGTTGATTTTACACCTGCATTCGTCCTTGAATCAGAGCCCGTTAGTCTCTATTTCACGCTCCTTGAAGAATACCTCCAATTCTGCGAGTTCTTCTCAATTGAATCCGATGCCGAACTTATCGAACGTTTTAACGCTGAAACAACACTGGTCAAAGCTAATGCGTAAAACTGTTCACGACTTAGCAACCGGAGAAACTTACTCTCGTGAGTTTCTCCCAACATCGCAACCAACACGCCTATGGTCTACAGACTGCTACGACGACCAGTTCGATGTAGACAAGCTCCCTAGCCTGCAAACTTCTGACCGTCGTGATGAACTTGATAAAGCAATAAGTTTGCTTGAGTTACCGCGTCACGCTCAATATAAAGTAAGACTCACCAACTGGCGCAAACCTGTATTTGACGCTATCAAACGTCACGGTGATTTCGCACCGTCCATGCTTCGAGCGTTTACCAACGTACTCGAACGCAAAGATTACTTCACTGCATTATCAATGATCCAATCCGCAGACGCTCGTTTGCGCGATAACGGCAATCGTTATACCCGTAACGATGAAGAAATTGTCGAACTGGCTAAAGCCAAGTCTCGCGCTTTCTCAAAGCAGCTTTTGAAAATTGAATCGATAACAGAGCGCTTTGAAAAATCCCAAGTCTTGTTGGCTCAATTGGGCTTAGGTTTTCGAGACCAACTCATCAAGCAGAAAGAAGAAGCGAATGAACTCGATTCACTATGCCAACGGGCCATGTGTGATAAATGGCTGCGTCGCCAATTACGACGCGCTTACTTTACTGAAGTTGAAGCTACCGCTCGCGACCTAATGTTAGTACACAAATCACAAGATGCGTATTGCTCCAAGCACAGCGTTAATGTGATGCGAGAACGCTTATCTGATACAGAACAGGCACTTATCAACACCGTTTGCTATATCGAAGACGACGAAGATACGTGGTTCACACTCAAAGAATTATCCGCGAAATCGACATCAAATCCCGTCATTCGTCGCGCTGAAATGTTCGTTCGTTTGAAAGGTTTGGAGTCCATCGCACAAGAATCCGACCATGTCGCCATGTTTTACACAGTGACGACCCCTAGCCGCTTTCATGTCTATAAAGGCGACCAGATTAACCCTGCATGGGAAAAAGCCAACAAGCCTTCGGCAACAGATGGACACCAACATTTGTTAAACGTAATGACGGCATTTCGTAAAGAGCTCAATAAGCAAGACATCAAGATTTACGGGCTTCGCATTGTCGAGCCGCACCACGACGGAACGCCACACCTTCACTGTTTGTTCTTCATGAAACGAGAAGACCAACAGACCGTCACACAACAACTTAAGCACTTTTCTTTAGTGGATTCACCGAAAGAAAAAGGCGCGCAAAAGTATCGATTCAAAGCAGAAAGCATTGATTGGAAACGCGGCTCAGCGGTTGGCTATGTCGCTAAATACCTAAGTAAAAACATCGATGGTGCCAATATTGAAACCGACAAAGACACCAACAAGGACGGCAAACAAACCGCTGAATCCGTGGTGTCATTTAATCGAATTCAAGGCATCCGCCAGTTCCAATTTTATGGCGGTCCATCGGTAACGGTGTGGCGTGAAATGCGTCGCTTTCGTGAAGAATTTAAAGAGGACGACGCTGTGATTCTCGGAAATGAACTCTCCAAGGATGAGCACTTTGTCCTTGAAACCATACGCAAAGCCGCTGACGAAGGCGACTTTAAACGCTTCGTGGTCGCCATGGGTGGTGTGTTTGTCAAACGCAAAGACCAAACCGTGAAAGCGATGTACGCCAAGAAAGTGAATATCGACGGATTGTTTAAAAACACCCGTTACGGCGATGAAATGAGCGCGGCCATTAAGGGTATCGAGTGTTTTGGTAAATCCATCCCTACCCGATTTTCTGAATGGAAGTTCGCCAACAAGAAACAATTCATCCGTGGTATGCGCTCTGTAATGACAGGAACGACGCAGATATTCGACTCATTAGAAGATGAACACGAATACTACGCCATGAAGCAAGAAGAATACGAACGCATGTGTGATGAAGCCTTGCTCTATATGGACTGTCCAGCAATGGAACCCACTTACTTATACAACGAAGAACTCTATGGACACCCACCGCCTGAGTGGTTCTCGTCAAGGGCTTGCCCCGACGAGCCGCCAAGGGCGGCCTTGGACTTGTGTCACTAACTGTCGCTTTTAAAAAACCATCAATTAGCACTGAACCAAAAAGGAAACAACATGATTATCAAAGGACGCATTTTAGATGAAGACGATATTACCCAAAGCACATTCAACAACCGCGAAACGGGCGAAGTGGTCGTGCGTGGTGAATTACTGTTGTCAGTGAAAAAGCCGTCACAAGTCATCAAGGTTAAGGTCAATCCTGACCAGTGGAAAGATGCGAAGAACGGTGACTTCTTTAAGACCATTGTCGATAAAGAGTTGGATTTCTGGATTGAACAAAAAGAATTTAGCTTCCCTCGCCCTGATGGTCAGGTGGTGTCTGGAACCAGCAACAATCTATTCCGATTGCCTGCAATACAAAAGGCTTAGTCATGCAATGCCTAGTTAACGGACAACTCACCCAAGACACCATCATGACTTGTAAAGGTCACGTCTTACTAGAGCCTGTTGACGTGATGGCGGTGCAATCTTTTGACCAAGAACTCTATCTCGAAGTTTCGGGATACCTACTTCTCTCATTCCTCATTGGTCACGGTACAGGCCGTGTCGTTCGATGGATGGGAAAAGTCTAAACCTCAAAAACACACTCTATAAGGAAATTGATTATGAAAAAACAACTACTTGCCCTTGCTACTTCTGCGTTCGTGTCGGTTAACGCGTTCGCCGTCGATTACACAGCAGAAATTGGCACAGCCGTGAGCGAATCACAAACCAACGTTACTGCCGTAGTGCTTGGTGTGATTTCCGTTGCGGCCGTCGGCTTTGGTGCGGGTCTATTGGTGAAGTGGCTCGGTCGATAACGTGTACTCGATACAGCCCGAAATCATCTTTGGAATCTCCTCCTCGATGGCCTTTATTTACGGGTTTGTATCGGGGATACAGTCACACTAATTCAAGGGCGGCTAACACCGCCTTTTTTAATTGAAGTAACTATAGGTGAATATTTTGAAGCGTCTTTTGTTCTTGTTCTGTCTATTAACTTTATCGCATCATGCTACTGCTAATTGGAACTCGTATAAATACGTAGAAGGGGATTCATGGTTTGCTGAATCTCGAGAAGACTCTAATACACAATGTAAACTAGGTGCTCAGGAATTCCTAGCGAATGAGATTGCTAAAAATGATAATTTAGCGTTAATGCCCGTACGGGCGGTCGTATTGGAGTGTTTTTATCGAGACCGCTATAAAAGTACATATCATGCTTACTCTATCAAGAGGTGGAACTCATCCGATTCCTGTCCCCCTGAAGGTGTTGATTATACTGACAGAACTGGACGATGCATTCCAACTACACCAAAGCCGCCTTCCACTTGCGAAGACGAAGACGTACAAAAAGCCATTCAAGTAGATCAACATGCTTGTCAAACAGGTAACCCAGATTCGAATCACTTCGATACCAACTTTTCTTATTCGTGCACCAATACCGAAACCGGATTTGATTACACCAACAGCTGCGACTACCCATCAAACGGATGCTTCGTAAATTGCGGTGACAACACCGACGAAACGCCTATCTGCAATCCTGCCACTGAAAACTGCGAATTGCCTCCGCCAACGGAACCACCAACGGATAACGGCGATGGTAACAACAATGGCTCTGGCGGTAATGGTAATGGCGGTGGCTCAGGAACGCCAACCGATTCACTTTGCGAACGTCAACCAGAACTCTGCCAATCACCGGAGCCTGACGACAAAGACCACGGATGTGAAGCGCCACCGGAAGCGCCTTGGCTCTGTGACACACCCGATGCCAAACCGGAAACACCGGGCGGCGTAAACCCCAATCCTGATAACAGTGGCGTACAAATCGAAGCCCAAAACGAAACCACTCAGGCCATTCGGGATTTAAACAAAACTAATCAGCAAACGCTTGAACAGCTTAACCATCTTGGTGAGCTTATCGACCAAGGCAACGAGAGCAACGACAACTACAACACCGGAATCTTAAGCGCCAATGAAACCACAGCCGATAACACTGGATTGATACTCGATGCCATCAATAGCGGCCTTGGCACAGCGAATGATTTATTAGGTACGGAGTTTTGTGAACTCAACTCAAATCACATCGATTGCCAGGCTAAACAGCCCTTTGGAAAGTTACCAACCATTGATGATAAAAGCCCGTTAGCGGATGTGCTATCACCGGAGGCGATTACACAATTGAAAACAGACTCCCAAGACCTACGCGATCAAATCAAAGCCAAGTTTAAACAGTTCTCAAGTGAGTTATCCGTGACTACGTCACTCCCATCGTCAGGACAAGTCAACAACCCAGAACTCTCATTAACCCAAGCAGGCCGGAGTGTTCAGGTCAGTAATACCTATTGGAATGATAACGCAGGACTAATATCAGGGGCGATTTTAGCCATGTCAGCCTTAATCGCCTTTTCTATTGTTTTAAGGAGGAAATAACCCATGAAAATCGCGCTTGTTTTAATGGTGCTCACCTACTCTACTTTCTCACTGGCCGCCACGCCTGAAGAAGAAAACGGCATGCTCACTTACGTGTTCGATACTTTCGATTACGTTAGCGAGTTCTTTCACCATGCGCCCACTATGCTAGAAAGCTTCTTTGCTTACGTCATTGAATACTGCGTCATGATTTCACTCAAGTTAAAGCTCGAAGCCTTAGAATTTTCTTATGGCGTTGCCGTCTCCATGCTACAGAACTTAAGCTTCGATTCCCTACTTAACGACGCTTTTTCAGGCTTAAGTGCCGAGCATAGAAACATCATTGGCGCTTACGGGATTGGGGCTGGCATCACGCGCATTGTTGAAGCGATGACAACACGCTTTGTCATGGATTTTATGGGGATGTAATCATGGCTATCATTATTCGTCACGGTAGCAACGGCTCCTACAAAACCGCAACAGCAGTCTGGTATGACTTACTGCCTGCGCTTCGCTCTGGTCGCATCGTCGTCACCAACATTCAAGGCATTGCCACGGTTAACGAAATTGAATCCAGACTCGGTGAACGCTTCCCCCCATCAGCACAAATCATCAAGGTTTACTCGCTCACCGAGAAAGGCCGCAACATGTGGCAAAACTTCTATAACTGGATGCCAATGGGCGCGTTTATCCTCATTGATGAAATGCAGAACATCTTCAACAAAACCGTTGGCTTTGACATGGCCAAGAACCAATTCCAAGGTATTGATCCTTTTTTGGATCATCTGCCTGCATGGTATCCCGATTTCTACCGACGTAACCTTGAAAGCTATCGTCCCAATGAAGACGACATCGATACCGATGATTTAGGCGAAACACTGTTAGACGACAACGGCCTGATACGTCTCCCACCTACCTTTGAAGAAAGCATGTCTCGTCATCGTCACTTCAATTGGGACATCACCTTTGTTACGCCTGAGATTAAGAACATTCCAATGGACGTTCGCGGCTGTGCTGAGCTGGCAATACACCACAAAAGCAAAGATTCAGTCTTCTTCACTAAACGTAAGCCAAGACTGTATGAACACGATCCAAAATCAACCAGCGTTAAACCTGCAAAAGACGACTACACCACAACCCAAAAAGTACCCATTGCCGTTCACCTGCTTTACAAGTCTACCGTGACCGGAAAAACCACCAAATCCGGCGCGGCCAGTAACCCATTTCTCTCCATCAAAATCATTGGCATCTTGCTTATCACAATTGCCTCATTCATAGGATTAGGAGTATCCGTTTATGACATTCTCACTCGTGGTGATAACGATAGCGTATCGACTGAGCAAACTACTCAAGCCCTGCCTGATACTACTGACACCACTCAAACCACTACTCAAGTTAATGCGTCGCCTCGTTCCCAAGCTAATGAGCCTGATTCGATACCTAATGATACGCATCAGCCTGTTCATAGCGATATCGATAACGCTCCGAATGATAAGCCGAGGTTTAATCATGGCGACATAGAATCGCCAGCCAATGTTTGGCCGTATCCAGTGCAACACCTTTACGTCTCATCCGTTGTTGTTCGAGTGGATGCGCCCAACGTTTACACCACAGTGCTGTTCAAACAAGTCTATCCCGATGGAACGGAGGGTTATGTAAATGATGCCCTACTTGAACAAATAGGCTACACGTTCGACGTGCTCGACTACTGCCTAGTGAACATCACTTATCAGTCCCATACCAAACTCGTCGCCTGTGACAGTCGGCCTACCCAACACAACATAGAAACCGCTCAAGCTGAGCCGACACCAGAGCCGCAACCCAACCAACTTGATGAAGCACAGAGCCTATTACCTATCAGCACCATATAGATAGCAAAGCATCCATTTAGCCAGGCGAACTCGAGACAAGTCTGCAATCAAAACTGTCCCTGGCACGCACCGGTATTAAGGAAAAATGATGGCAATTACCATAAGAGACACCGAGCAACACCAAGACATGCTCGACCAAATAAAGACACTCACCAAGCAAACCACCATGTCAGGCGCATTGATTAAAGCGGGATACGCTGCCATCAAATACAACGAACTGAGTGAGCGCCAAAGCAAAGAAATACAGGCACTCTACGCAGAGCTGAGGCAACTAAAATCCAAGATAACCACCTTCAACAACGCACTGGAGAATCTCAAGTTGTAACGACAAAAGTGGACAAAAACACGGGGATTGAAATAAACTGTATATACATACAGTTTATTTAAGGTGGCGTATGTTTAGGTCTATACAGGTACGTTCAAACTACCGGATTGACCGCATCAACGAACACGGTGCGGTAGATTCAAGCAAACGAGAAGACGGTAATATCAACGCCTTGCTCAAAAGTGGCAACACACACAGCGCCCCTTTTGGCGGCTTTATTGAAGCAGGAAACTTAATAGGATTGCCTAAGGTCAAGCTCGCGAACATAGCAGCGCTATGCGAAGACCTCGAAGCAGACAAGCCCACGTACAACATTCCCAAAGACCACTTTGTGGTCGGTACGTATTTAGAGCAACGGCTGTTCATTCTACTTAAGAACGGAGAGCCACAACACTTCATCGACCACAACATAGAGCTAGAAGGCAAGAATACCGTTGTGAGCTTGTTCTGAAATCAAGCTCGTTCTGGATTGAAGCAAAGCATTGCTGCATTCCAGAATGAGCCGACAAGCGGAACAACAGCCGACCATCAGCACCAAACCAAATCCGCGCGTCAGCAAACGCAAAAAAGCCGAACTCTATACAGAGTCCGGCTTTCTCACTTCCAAGGGCAGCAAGCAAAAGTTGCCAAAGGATGTAATCAGCATAGCCTTGCACTATCTGGTATGTGAAATGTTAAAAGCACACTCATGAAGTCAGTCACAGACAGTCATACTTGATTGTGAACACATCAAGCTGAATCTTGAACGAACCATACAAATTACACGAAACGCATTGAACACAACGCACGAACGGAGCGACGCTGAGCGGAGGCCGTGCGTTGTGTGAAAAAGTGCAGTCAAGTATGGTAATAGTATGAAATTACGTCAAAATTGTTAATTTGAAACGGCAATGAAACGAAAGTTCTAGTACTAAAAGAAGCAACGCGAGAGTATGTCAAAAAATGACATACTCATAACGAATGCCAGCTCAACAAGTTCAAGTTCCTAAGCTAACGTGAATGTCCCGACAGGGATAAGGGCGCCCAACGATACACAATTAGGCATGACTGCCCCAACCCGCCCGAAACCAAAGCTCCCCATGAAGAAGACGCAAACCCCCTACCTTCCTGCAAAGCCAGCCTTGCAGAGAGCAGAAACGAGAATGGCGAGTTAAGCAACGGCAACCCAAAGAAGGAGCAACAATAGAGAAAAGGCTTTTGATTGTGATTGAAGCGAGCGCGTCCGTACCTGTATTACGGGGGTAAATTCCACCACTTAACAGCTTTCATCAAAAAGTGACTAACTAACATGAGCAACTAAAGTCATAATTGTTGACATTAGTTATGGACAAAACGGTGAACTTGAATGCAAAATACGCTTGCTTTCCTAGGTAGATTACGAAATGGTAGATAATAAGTTCAAAATTAAGCTGTATATACTCTCTCTAGCGCTCTTATTTTTGATCGTTTTTGTGATGACGGTAACGTTACCTGATACAAAGCTCACCACATGCAATGCAGCCCCTTGTACCACTACAGATTTAGTTAAGCAATATCTACTGTCATTTCTGTCAGTTAATGTCATTCCAATTATTATGTTAATTTTAATGGCTACCTGTTGGTACATTAAGCATGACTTTGACTATATGCTTGAAGGAGGTGGGCAACAAGTTATCAGAGTGCAGTCAGTGCAGAATGAAGATTTTGAGCATCTAACTTTCTTGGCGACTTATATAATACCTTTTTTTGGCTTTACGTTTGATGACCCAAGGCGTTTGCTTGCATACCTAATACTGTTGGTGATTATCGGGATCATGTTCATTAAAACGAATAAGTATTATGCAAATCCTACCCTTGCAGTGTTAGGGTTCAAGCTTTACAAAGCTAACTTGTCTGACCGAAATGGGATATACGAATCTGTTACCCTGATAAGTAGAGATAGAGTTAGTGAAAACGATGTGGTTACGTATAAGTTAATATCAGAAAATGTATTTTATATTAGTAGAATAAGGACTTAATTGAGTATGGGCAACTTTACACGGTGGTTTGAAAAGTTTGTAGACCAATGTGACGGGATTTCCGTCTATTTTATCGACGATGCAAATACTATTTTCAACTCCGATATTGACAGCAAGGTTCTAGGTAAATACCGAGAAAGTTTTTGTAAAGAACTTCGCTCAAAATATACTAACAATGATAGCTTCAGTGTCCCAATGCTCTCAAATTTTGATGAGCGGCAGCATGCACTATATAAATACGATTTTTCACCTAAAGAAATGCCATTCGATTTCAACCTAACTGAAGAAGTTCTTGCTTACGATGCTACTCGCGTCGTTCCCACTTATCAGGCAAAACATGACAAACTAAGTAATATTCGTGCTTCAATTGTATTGTTATCATGTAGTGCTCTTAACGAATCAATTGCTTTTTTTCAGTACATTTTTCCTGTATCACTCCTCGGTTCTGATAAAGGTGTCTTGAATATTACGACGCATAAAACGAGGTTGGTTGAATTAGAGCATGATGTATTGAAACTAAATGCTAACTTTGTTTTTATGCAGGCCAAAAAGCATTACTTTGTTGAAAATGTGAACACACTTGAGACCAGACTTCACTTCAAAGAAGTCATTCATAGCAGAGCACACTCCTATTCATCTAAACTTGAAGAGCTAGGGATAGTCGAGGATTTAACAAAATTCAACGAAAGAATAGATAAAGAAACATCCTTTGCAAGAAAACTAGTTAAAGCATATAAAAATTCAGCAGTTATAAAAGATAAAATAAGTAACGAGAAAATCATTGAGTTTGCAGAGTCACAAGAGTATTACTCAAAACATTTAAAAGCAAATGAAGCAGGAAGTAGTTTCAAGCTAGATAGCATCGTCAAATGTAAGCGATTTTTGGAATTACTAAATGATAACTTTTTAAAATCTGAATTGACGGAACAGAACTATTTGGCACGTTCTAAAGATTTAGTTTAAAGCGGCAGCAAGCATTCCAGAGATTAGGCCAATTTTATTTTTGTAATAGCTCTAGAAAACTGAAGCAATTTGCTTGTCGTCTTCATTTCAATTTCTGAGTTGATTTCTATTAGTGCTATACCAGTAAGGACCTGTTGAGCACTTACCATCTGCCCCGTTGGTAAGTGCAACTTCTCCCCGACCATTTCAAAACCTTCCCACGAATCACCGATCCCTAATTCTCGATGCGAGTACATCCTGATTAGTCGCCTACACTCAGGTGGTATCGGTTCGCCTTTATCCCACGCGCGAACATCCTTTAGTGATTTAAAACACAGCTTCGCGGTCATTTCTGGCGAAATTCCACACTTCATTTGCCTAAAAATGTAATTATCCGTAACATTTAAGTATCTCATTTTTATACCTTTCTTGATTGAAAAGCATATTAATACGCGACACTGTCACTTTAGATACCTGTCAAATAATGCAACTATCAATATCAGCAATGATAGTTGCACTCACTATCCACTATTTTGGTTATGTGTTTTGGGGTTAAGTACAGAGTTCGTAGAACTTACGTGCATTTGCTTTTTATCTGTAGGATTTGAAGGAAACAACTGTAGGAGTGTACTTGCATATAATCCTTATGGGATCTAGTTCTCGAACCGTACAACCACCTAGCATTAAAATAGAATTTAACTTACACAGAAAAAGGATAAATATGAGCCGATTTATTATGAATACTAACGCCCAACGTAATGGCGACCATGAAGTGCATGAAGTGGCGTCTAGTTGCTCTCACATGCCACTTGCTTCAAATCAAGAAGATTTAGGCATACATGCGAGTTGCCGAGGTGCTGTCGCGCTTGCTCGGGTAAGACACCCAAACTATCGAATTAATGGCTGTTATTACTGCTGTAATTCATGCCATACAAGCTAAATAAAAGACCGTCATTGCTGACGGTCTTGTTCCCATAACTTTGAAGAGGGCTTACGGCTTTGGGCGAAGTTCGTTTAACGCTCGCGCAATCCTCGCTATCTTGCTGTTAACTTTAACGTCAGGATGTGCTCCTAGCTCAAGTAAAGCCATCGCTAATATGATTTGCTGAGGTTGCACCAACTGGCCTGTAGGTAAGCACAGACGGTCTCCTACCATGTAAAACCCATCCCACTTTTCTTCATCTGAAAGTTCCCTCTTGCGGTACAATCTGACGAGCCTTTTATACTCCGGTGGGATACAACCACTGCTTTTCCATTTCTCGACGGTAGTCACAGATTTAAAACAAATTTTTGCTACACTTTCCACGGTCAAATCTTCAAAAATCCGCAGAGTTTTGTGTTTTTGGTAAGTACTTAACTTATTGTAAGTAAAGCGCATAAAACCACCAAACTTCCTAATTATGCACTTAGTCAGTACTATTTAACTTAAGCTGGCATAATGCGCACTAACGTACCCAAATTTAACATTTAGGCACACACGTTCAAAACTGTCTCATCCATCACAGTAAGTTATTGATATGTATACCGAACTCCCTATAAAAATTTCTTTCCTCAGCGTTAATCCCTCATACAATCCGAATGGCTTGCTGCATACTGTACGTCTAACAACCTAAAATTACACGAAAAAATAGTTTCGCCGCCCTTCAAATTCCTGAGGCACTTCATGTTTTATGAGTCATTCAAAATGTTTTACTGCTGTGAGCTTTCATCTATGCGTTAAGGCGCTGAGTTTTTCACGTTAATGTTGCCATCGTTCGCTGCTGGATTGATGCTGGCATTCATCAATCCACTCACTGTAAAACTGCTGAACGTAATATTGATTGACCATTTGTTTACCCATGAACTTCTGCATCTTCTGTCCATTCGTATCGTGGGCTTTGGTGAATTAACTTGTCTCTCTGGGCACTTAAAATACTACTCAGAAAGTTTCAGGGTTGAAATACTATAGCTTACTCGCTAGTTCCAACTAATGTTCGCTTTGGAAAACCGCCGAGCTACACAATCTATCTCTATCGACCAAAACACTCCGACACCTGAAACAATGCAAGCATAGCTTTTTGATTAAGACGCTTAATGTTAACTGGAATGTATTTTCAGGCGATTTGTATTTTCGTCTACCGCTAAGTCAACGATCACGGCATATGAATCATCTTCTCAAGTGTTATCTATCGCGCGATAAAGTCACCCTGTCACATTGGGTAAAGTTGGTCATACTATAGTCCTGATACACTCTAAGTCCTATACGTACTAAAATCAGCGCTGTGTTACCGCGTCACGAAAGCCGAATTCTACCTGACATCATTCGTAAACATCATCACGAATGCGACACTTATATGCCATAAGATTTATATAGATTATTAGCCATCACCTAATGCTGTATATTTAAACAGTACCTCGCGATGGGTGTCACTACTTTTTAAAGTGACTGTATATGTCATCAATCGACCCAGATACGTCGAGTGGATTTGTGAGCCCTTGCACTAACATCATTGCCGAACTGATTTCGGCTAATGTGCTATTTCGCGAGCAGGCGACTCGCTCTGGAGTTGACATATAAGTATGTGGCCAACCAGCATAGCCACCTTTTCGCCAGTTATCATTCGCACCACCTTCACTATCACTTGGTAATCGAAAGTCATCTTCTTCTGCGCTATCGATGACAACCATAACTAAGTCTTGGTCTCTTGGGTAGTAACCTGGGTTCATGCCCAAAATTCGTTCGATTTTTAGGTGTGTTAGGCTTTTACCAAAGCTATCGAATGTACTACGGTCTGTAACCCAGAATACACCGTCTTTTCTACCTAGTGTCTTGTTGGATTTAACGTGCTCTTCAAAGATTGCCCTTGGAAACACACAAACTGGCATGTCAAGTTTATAGTTCGTCACTGGCACGATAGCCGTAGGGACTTTGTCGATAACGGCCAAAGCGGAGCAAAGCTGAGTTGGAGTGACTAGGTTCTTAGACTGCTGCATTAACCGTCGAGCTAATATGGAAGACGATGGAAACATAATATGACCTCTGTAAATGCCTGGTAGTAAAAACGACAACTCTTGCGTCAATAGGCTGTCTCAATATCATTATGGCACAACGCACATATAACGTAGTACATGATAATAATATGCCTCAATGACTTAGTTATAGTGCGTGACGGATCCTCTTCTAATCTTACTTTAAGTAAACACTTACTTTTGCCGTATACTCCAGCACACGAGCCAGCATAATATGCTAGTGGAAATTAAGCGCAATTCCATTCTGTAATTTAGTTACAAAATGGAAATGTATCTCGACATTGCGGCAGCATAATGTGCTTTGATAAGTTGCTGTTATTTCGTTGTATTTTAATCAGTTATGTATGCTGTCAGCATGAAATGGTATGTATTGAGACACAAAAAAAGGCTCCCTATTGGGAGCCTTTCATGTGATTCTGTTTGATTTTAACTACTTGGGTAATTCTGCTTTTTCTTTACGTATTTGCTCTGCGACCATTTTGATTGCTTGAGCAGTACTAATACCTTGCTGCATAAGTTCTTGAATTTTCTCGACAGCAGCTTGTTGCTCTTGGTGAGATAAGGTTGGTAAATCGTCAAACATAAAGTCCTCCTGACGAAGTGTGTCTTAAAGAAGGACTATAAACGATAATCTCAATCAGGCAAGCGCTAATAAGTGGTCATGAAGTTAATCGTTGCGCCCATGGCTTGTGGAGAGGTGTAACTCGCAGCAATATCGATTTCGAAAATGTTTAACGGGCTTAATCCAATACCAGCGGTGATCGTTCCCTCCGAATCACGCGCCATATTTTTCATGTACCCTCCCCTAAGTTGGATTTGTCGAACTAGATCAACTTCAATACCCGCTCGTAGCATTTGTACGTTATCGTCAAACTGAGTAAATTTCTTTTCTTCATTCAAGTCGTAGTCCACTGAAAACTGAAAATAGTCGGCAATAAAACCTGCACCTACCGTATAGAGTGGCGTCAGCTGATATTCGTATCCATAGTTAATATTCCGACCTCCAATATCAACCACTCCAGTAGCGGTTTTAATGTTTCTCGACAACATATTTTTTGCAGAGAACCCCGCTCGAAACGGGCCATTGAACCAGAGTGCGCCCGCATCTAAGTTAAGCGCTGTTTCACCTTGCGAGTTTTCACGAATATTATTGAGGTTAAAGTCTTTTAGGGAGCTTACTGACGTGTAGGTATAAATACGCTGTAACTTAGGTGTGACACCAAAAGAAAAGTGTTGCCCAAAGAGTGTCTGATATCGGGCTAACGAGATCCCTACTTCGGTGACAGCAACAGATGCGGTTTTGACCGCCGACTGATTCGCGTTCTCTATATCTGTACCACCAGTCGCAATATCTGGTGTGGCTACATTTTCAGCATACGCTTTACCAAATATATTCGCCGCTAGGTAGCGATTTGGTATTCCAAATGCTATAGCCCCACCAAAATCTACTTTCGCCTGAGTACCATGCAAGGCATTGAGCGTAGCGCCTGAAGGCGAATTAATGGCAGTGTCGATCTTATCTAACATTTGGTCTTCGTCGTTATAGCTCACGCCTAAACTCGGAACTAACATGCCGGCGTCGTCATTACGTCTATAAATGGCGACTAACGCCGGGTTGTAGAATGGTGCAGTAAGATAAGATGCAGAGACAACACCGACTCCGCCCATCGCATCGCCTCTTGCATCAATCGCTAATGTTGATGCGTGTGACATTGCGAAAGGCAACATTGAAGCTGTTGAAACTAATGAGAGTGTGGTGAGCGTTTTAATTCTTGAGTTCATTACGAAAATGCCGTTAATCCTTTATCTAGGTATTAACGGCATCAATTGAATTTACTTTAGTGATTAGAGCATTGTTTTACTGATGTTAATCATCAACTGAGACATCAAACGTTTTACTTATAATCTGAGAGCGCTCAAAGAGAATTGGACCTTGCCATCTTGTTTGTTTCATTGAAACGGCTAACACATACCGGTCTGGTGGAATATTCTTTGCCTTCAGTTCTGTTGGGTAATCCGATTCGTACTCCTGACCCCATACTTGCGTATATTTGCCATCCACATAATCATAGAGCCCGACTTCTAGCTTAGGTAAAGGGCAATATGGATTCAGTAATGCGTTTTTCTCAATTTGCCACTTATCTTTAGCGGACCATCGCACCGTTTGCTTTAGCGCTTGGTCTGTAAAAATAAGCCACTGACTCCACGCTTCACCATCAATCCGTTTTACTTCTAATCGATATAGACCAACATCAATTGGTGAGGTCAAATTGTAGCGAATCCCGTAAATCGCCGATTGAGTGACAACGTCACTAGCAGCATTAGTAAAAAACTCACGATCATTCGAAATTTTCCGATTGACCCACTTTTTCAGCGTGATCGACGATATCGCTATCTCCGACTCGAGTTCAATAGTTGCTTGGAAAGTGTCTCGCCCGGGGCTTTGAATCGATTGCTGTTTAACTATGACAGAACTTAACCATTTCGGTAGTGGCTGTGATGAGTAGCCTTTACCACAATCGGCTTCGAGTGACTGAAGAAACAAACGGTTGATATGAGTTTTTATCGTTTTCGATGGTTGTTGTTGCCAAATCTCAACTAAAGACTGAAACATTGATTCTTGATCTTTCGTCAATAGATGTCGATGTGCTTGTGAGATTGGCGTATTGTTCTCAAACCACTCAGCACCAACCTGAGTTGATGCTGTGAGTAGTGAACAAATCAAAAGCAATGAATGTTTTGACATTAGCCTTTCATTTTATAACCAACACCACGCAGAGTTTCAATTTCTAACCCTGGTAATTTTTGGCGTAATTGTAATACGTGAGTATCTACCGTTCTTGTCGTAGGGAAGTGATTATAGCCCCAGACATGGTCGAGTAGTTCATCACGGGTGAACACTCGGCCTAGATTGCTTGCCAAGAACAATAATAGATCAAACTCGGTACGAGTCAGCGTGATCATCTCGCCTTTGTAGTCTACTTCTCGTGTAGATTTATCGATCACCAAACTATCAGTAACCACTTTGTTCGTTTCTTCAATATCTGACTCAGGGGCACGAAGTTGTGCACGTACACGAGCAAACAATTCAGCTTCAGCAAATGGCTTTGTTAGATAGTCATTTGCGCCAGCGTCTAACCCCGTCACTTTGTCTTTTACCGTAACAAGTGCCGTTAGAAGAATAACTGGAACATCTTTTATTTGTTTCCAGCCAGGTAAATGTTGTACTGAATCACCATCGGGTAGCTGACGGTCTAGAATAACGAGATCCGCTTCTTCCCAATACTGTTCAACTTGAGAGATAAGTTCTGCATGTAGGCAGTTATACCCGGCTAACTCTAAGCTTACTAAAAGGCCGTCAGCTAGATTCTTGTCATCTTCAACAAGTAGCAGTGTCTGTTTCACAGGGTATCTCCAAAATAAATGTTGTAGGCGGTCCAGCTAGTGACATTTTGCCACCCATTCGACCCACCATAGATTCTACAATCGTAAGTCCTAACCCAAGGCCAGCCTTACTAACAAATGGTTTTCTCAGTTCGCGCCAATCGCTTGCTGACAATGGACCATTGTCTATCACTTCAATTCTTAGTGAATTTGAAGAAGTGATGACATTTAACGTAACCGGAGCAACACCGTACTTTATCGCATTGCGCAACAGGTTATCGATACATGTACCTAGCCAATATATATTGATTTTAACGGCGATGTCCTGATTAATAGTCAGATTAACGTCAACTTCAAATTCCTCCTCCGCTTTGAAGCTTAACCAATCTTGGACAGATGGAAGCCATTCTGTTGCAAGGGGTTTGTTATCTGACTGCAAATAATCTTTACTCGCTTCCGCTAATTGTCTTAATCGCCGAGTATCTTCACACAACCTTCGGAATTCATCATAAACAGATTCTGGTAATCTCTCAAACTCTCGACGAAACCCTTCTACTGTTAAAGACAAACTCGCAATAGGTGTTCTCAGCTCATGGGTTAAGATCTGTAGTACAAGCATACGACTTCTTAGTTCTTCACGCTTGCTATTCCAGCGATAAATAGCCCATCCAATAACCAATAGTATATTCGCGATGATCAATACGATCATGCTTATTCTTAATACATCAGAATGATCTTCTACTTCCCAGCACAAGTTACCGCGTTGTACAAAACAAGTGGATGTTTGTGATGCCAGTTTGTAGTTGAGACCTGCTTCTTTAATATTATTCTTCCAAACATTCGGTTCAAAGAGATAGTACATATCTCCTCGCCTTAGCCACAACTCTCCATTTTCTACAAACATTGAAGAGCCACGTATAAGCGAAATAACCGTTTGCTCATCCATAACTTGCAATCTGCCAAGCAATGAACCAGGCGGTGAAAGTTCGCGTTCATTAATATGCATGAACTTTTTTAACTCTTCTGCTTTCTCTGGATACTTGGCAATGTATCTCGCAGCGTATGTCCCCCCTCCTGGATGAATCAACCCACTTCGAGCAAACCACTTCGTTGATATTTTTCTTCCACTACACATCGCTCGAGTGAAAACTAATGGTTCAGTAATCAACGGGCTTAGTGGCAATTTACCACTGCACTGCTCTGCCAATCGATACAGTTGCTGAATTGACTTTAGAGGATACTTTGTTGTTTGTGGCAACATAGACACCGGCGTCAACAACTGTGTTGGGAAGTCCGCTTGGATGACACGAATGTCATAGGAAGCCTTTGCTTGCTCATAATCAAAAAAGCTTACAAAGTTATCAATGCGTTCCGGCAAAGATTCAGCGCTCGCAGAACTAGCGAGCGGTAATATAATCGCAAGCAACAATGTTTGAGTTAATTTCTTCAAAGGGCTGGTCTTGTCTCTACGTAGTGAGATTGCAACAGAGTTTTACATATTATCGGCAAGATTCACGCCAAGTGCACGCAAATATTCTGTTAATAATGTGTTTATCGTGTAAAAAGTCGAAAAAAAAGCCAGCTTCCGCTGGCTTTCTCGATTGTCACGCTTTTATCAAAGTGCTTTTGAAATCGCATCAACACTTTCTTTAGCATCACCAAATAACATTGACGTGTTTTCTTTAAAGAAAAGTGGGTTTTGAACACCTGCATAACCGGTGTTCATCGAGCGTTTAAACACGATGACATTCTTCGCGTTCCAAACTTCAAGGACTGGCATTCCCGCAATTGGGCTATTTGGATCTTCTAGCGCCGCTGGGTTTACCGTGTCGTTTGCACCGATAACCAAAACCGTGTCAGTCTCAGGGAAGTCATCGTTTAGCTCGTCCATTTCAAGAACGATGTCATACGGAACTTTCGCTTCAGCAAGTAAAACGTTCATGTGACCAGGAAGACGACCTGCTACCGGATGAATGCCAAAACGGACATCGATCCCTTGAGCACGAAGCTTTTCGGTAATTTCATGAACGGGATACTGAGCTTGAGCCACTGCCATACCATACCCAGGAGTTATGATGACTGATTTGCTATCTTTGAGCATTTCAGCCACGTCTTCTGCTGTTGTTTCACGGTGTTCACCTTGCTCTTGATCTTCAGAAATTACAACTGTTTGACCAAAACCGCCAGCAATAACACTGATAAATGAACGGTTCATCGCCTTACACATAATGTAAGACAGAATCGCACCAGAAGAGCCCACTAACGCACCTGTAACAATCAGCAGATCATTTGCAAGCATGAAGCCTGCTGCAGCGGCAGCCCAACCTGAGTATGAGTTCAGCATTGAAACGACAACTGGCATATCAGCGCCACCGATAGAAGCGACTAAATGGTAACCAAATGCGAACGCGATCAAAGTCATGACAAGAAGCGCAAACATGCTGCCATCTGCTTTCACGAAGTAGATCATAAGAAGCGTTGAAACGACAATCGCCGCTAAATTCCATTTATGCTTGTGAGGAATATTCAGTGGTGAAGAAGAAATGACACCACGTAACTTACAAAAAGCAACAATGGATCCTGTAAATGTCACCGCACCAATGAACACGCCTAAAAAGACTTCAACTAAATGAATAACATGTTCAGCGTGCATTTCAGCGAGATCGGTTGAAATAGCAACAGGTGGCTCCAAGTAGCTGTTATAGCCTACTAAAACCGCTGCAAGGCCAACAAAACTATGAAGAATCGCGACTAATTCTGGCATCTCAGTCATTTCTACTTTTTTTGCGTAGAAAATACCGATCGCACCACCGATTGCCATTGCGATAATAACCCAAGCAAACCCTTGGGCATCTGGGCTAAAGATCGTCGCAATCAATGCGATAGTCATACCCGTTATGCCATAGTAATTGCCTGAACGAGCAGATTCTTGCTTAGAAAGACCTGCTAAACTCATGATAAAGAATAACGCCGCGACAATATAAGCGGCTTGTACTAATCCTGCAGACATGTCGCCTCCTATTTGTCTTTACGGAACATTTCAAGCATACGCTTGGTAACAGTAAAGCCACCAAATATGTTGATACTTGCGATAAGAACAGCAATAAACGCAAGCACTGTGACCGCTCCGTTACCTTGTCCTATTTGTAATAACGCACCAACAACAATGATGCCGGAAATAGCATTAGTTACAGACATTAACGGTGTATGTAATGCATGAGATACATTCCAAACTACGTAATAGCCAACGACACATGCAAGAATAAATACTGTAAAGTGAGATAAGAAGGCAGCAGGAGCAACGGACGCCACCCAAGCGAATGCACCAAGCCCAACAGCCAACCCAGCGAACTTTTTAACTGGAGATGTTGGTTCTTCGACTTTTTCTGCCGGCTTAACCGGAGCCGCTTTCGGAGCAGTTGGCTGAGCAGAAACCTGAATGGGTGGCGCAGGCCAGGTCACTTCACCTTCTTTAACGACGGTGACACCACGCAACACCACATCGTCAAAATCAATATTGATGTTGCCATCTTTTTCTTTGCTTAATAACTTGATTAAGTTAACGATATTTGTCGCATAAAGTTGGGAAGACTGTGTAGGAAGGCGACCAACCATGTCAGTGTAACCAATGACTTTAACGCCATTTGGTGTTGTCACTACTTGATCCGCTACGCTGTATTCACAGTTACCACCATTGGCAGCGGCTAAGTCAACAATGACGCTACCCGCTTTCATTGAATCTACCATTTCTTTGGTTATCAGCGTCGGAGCAGGACGACCAGGAATAAGCGCGGTGGTAATGATAATATCAACATCTTTGGCTTGCTCAGCATAAAGCTCAGCCGCTTTCTTGTTGAACTCATCAGACATTTCTTTGGCATAGCCATCACCAGAACCCGAGTTTTCCTTGAAGTCGACTTCTAGGAACTCAGCCCCCATCGATTCAACTTGCTCTTTTACTTCAGGTCGAACATCGAATGAACGAACAATCGCACCCAAACTGCCAGCAGCACCAATCGCAGCGAGTCCTGCAACACCCGCACCCGCGACAAGAACTTTTGCCGGTGGAACTTTACCCGCAGCAGTAATTTGTCCCGTAAAGAATCGTCCAAACTCATGAGCCGCCTCAACAACGGCACGGTAACCAGCAATATTCGCCATTGAGCTTAACGCATCAAGAGCTTGTGCACGGGAAATTCGAGGAACCGCGTCCATTGCCATCACATTAATGTTTTTGCTCGATAGCTTGTCCATCAATTCAGGATTTTGCGCAGGCCATACAAAGCTGACTAGGCTAGCTCCTTCGTTGAGTAGGGCAATTTCTTCATCCGTTGGCGCATTTACTTTAAAGATAAGCTCTGAGTTCCAAACCTCTTCGGTTGTCACTATTTTCGCGCCAGCGGCGACATAAGCGTTATCGTCAAAGCTCGCGAGCGAACCGGCTTGTGATTCTATTGAGACATCAAATCCCAATTTTAACAGCTGCTCGACCGATTTCGGTGTTGCAGCGACTCGCGTTTCACCTGCGAGGATTTCTTTTGGCACACCAATTTGCATAGCTGTTCCTTAACTATTGGCACAATGATTATTCTTTTTTAACCAACCAACTTCATAACATCAAGTCTTTTGTAAGAAAAAGACTATATTTCATTACATATAACTGAATGTAAGGAAGATTAAACAATCTTTTTCAGTAAAAAAACTACATTTATTACGCTATTTAGAGGTCATACCTGTATAATTTTAAGGTTTTACAGGAAGAATTCAGGTAGACGCGTCATGTTATGACAATTTTACCTGTAAGCGGATGACCAACATCAATTAATACCAAAAACTCAAACTGGTCTTTCCAGAAGTAACAACCATGGCAAAATGGCGTTAAAACATGTTGTCGCCCATCTGATCAATAAACATCTGTGCCTTTTTTAGCATTAACTCGTTAGCATCAGCTTCATTGCCCAACACATCTGAACGGATAAAACGGTGTGTTTTTAGTTCGTCCGCGATTTGCTTAGTGATCTTACCGGCTACTCTATACTGGCCACCTTCTGAAAGCGCCTCTTGATAAACTAAAAAGCCTTTGTATTCTACAGGCTCTACTTCTTTTGCTTCTTCTTGGCGTTTTCCACCAAATAATTTTGAGAAAAATCCCATCTTAGATCCTTTTTATTTAAGAGGTTGTCATCGAAGATCGACTCTATGTCCTAGCTAGCTACGTCATACCTATAGGCAGTCACTGAACCGTTACTATTGATGAGTAAACTACAGTTAAAAGCCAACCGATATTTGTTTCCCTTTACTTGTTTGCCTTATGGTGTCGACTCTTTGCGGTTTGGTCAACCACACTGCAACAGAAACGCGTTGCCATTAGTGCGGTTGGACTAATGTCAGTAGAAACCTGAATCAGTAGAAACCTGAATCAGTAGAAACCTGAATATGCATGTATTATCAGGTATGCGAGCTGAACACCATACTTTTCAAACTTTCATTAACAAAAGACTTGGCAAAACATCAAATTACCGTATGCTAACTATCATATACATGTAAATTATTAAGCCCTGAGCCGTACCATAAATGTCACCATCTTTTGCTAGCTCAAACTTGTTCCGACTGTTTATTCCTGTCGTATTGATTAGTTGCGTACTTATCGGAATGAACCACATTATTGAAGCAACGCAAGCCAATTCAGGATTTACAACTAACCTCCCCTACATTCTTTTTGGCACCGCACTTGCGCTCAGCCACAGCTTTAAACAGTCGCGCATCGCCATGGTGTCGATGGCGATGCTTCTTGCTTATGCGGTTATTCAAACCCGTTTGCAAACACCAATCTCCACTGGTACGACGCTGCTTGAATTATCCCTTGTCAGCTTGTTACTTCCAGTATCATGTTGCCTAGCTTTCTTATTTCCCGATACCGGTATTTTCAACCGGGGTATGTATATCTTTAGCGCCATTATCTTGAGCTTTTTGCTCTGGACCTACCTCATTTTGACGCATTTTTATACTGGCGGCTTTAGCGGGTTTGAAGAAGATCTTCTCTTCTCATTTCCAGCCATATCGAGACTGCCTATCGTATTGATTCTGTATTGCATCGCGATGACGGGGGCTACAGGTATTTTTGTCCTTAATTACAATCGTCCTATCGATGCTGTCGTTTATACTTGTATTTTGCTAACCAGCACAACATTCATTTTTTTCCACCTTCCTTATGTCTCCAGTACGCTTTTCTCTCTTGCTGGAGTATTAGTGATTATTTACGTAATTTCGGCAAGCCACCAAATGGCGTTTAACGACCGATTGACGAATATTCCAGGTCGACGAGCACTCGAGATGGATATGAAGCACTTGGGGCGAAAGTTCACGATAGCGATGCTTGATGTCGACCATTTTAAAAAATTTAACGATACCTATGGGCACGAAACAGGTGATGACGTACTGAAACTCGTTGCCTCTCGAATGGCAAGCACGGGTGGCAATGCGAAAGTCTACCGCTACGGGGGTGAAGAGTTCACTATTCTTTTCAAAGGAAAGACGGTCAAAGAAAGTAAGTCTTTCTTAGAAGATCTTAGAGGCGAAATTGAGCACTATAAAATGGTCATTAGAGACAATGAGCAGCGCCCTAAAAACAATAAAGCGGGGGCTCAACGTCGTGGTAAAGAAAATGACAGTTCCACAGTGAGTATTACCGTCAGTATTGGTGTATCAGACAGCAAAAATACTAATAAACCAGAACAAGTGCTCAAAAAAGCAGATAAAGCGCTATACAAAGCAAAAGAGCTAGGAAGAAACCGTGTTCATTCAATGACATAAGCACGCAAGCTACCTTCTAATGCCAGCCGTCGATCTCTTACTACACAATGTCAACAAGGTATCTAGTCTTGATTAAAGAACAATACCAAGCTCCCCCCCTTTAGAGCACTACCATAGTTAATGCTAAACCCCACGCCGATATTATCGACAAACTGAATCTTAAAGGGTGGTGTCATCAACCAACCCACGGTACCTTCATAGTAATACTGCGCGCCAATCGTACCAACGGTATCACCGCCAACATCAACACGTCGAATACTTGAATATAGCGTTTGGACAGAACGTCCCCAATCAGTAACGTCATAGAAGAATTTAGCTTCGTTGGACCAATACCAACCTTCTGGAGTACCCACATCACCATTATTCGCCTTCCCCCAACCCACACCAGAAAAATAGTTAAAGGTTGAGTTATACTTAACATGCCCCCAATTTCTTAGTGCTGAATACACAAATCCTACTTTAGGTTGCACTGTCGCCGCCCACGCATCTGTGTTGACTAATTGACCATCAATGACTGGTTTAAGATACTCTTGAGATACATTGGAGTTAAAGTCGTAGTCGCTGACATAGTATTGCAAATGTACACCTACGCCCGTTTCAAAACTCCAATGTTGAGAAAATTCAATATTTTGTTCATAGCCGGTGAATACACCAAGTATGGTTTCTTTATGTAAGTCCGTCGGTTGATTAGGGATATCAACAACATCTCCTTCTGCACGAAGGGCTGAAAACCTTAAAATCGCCCGCTGTTTCATTATATCGTTACCCTCGAGTTCGAAGGTAAAAGGTAAGGTAGAGACACCAATGCTCTTCCTTAAATCAAGTGCGTCCTGAGAACCGATATTATCGTTATCAATATTAAGCCAGTCGTTAGGATCAAAATCTTTAATGCCGAGCGTTAAGGCATCGCTATCGGTAAGAATAATCGCGGCAGCGAAGCTATCTTCAAATATGCTCGCGTAACGTGGATCAGCATGAGCCTGAGTACAGACAAAAAATAAAGCCGCCAGCGGAGAAAAGGAAGGGAAATTGCGCACTCAAACCTCTTAGAGTGTAAACATGTCACTAAATATCAAGTTCAGCGATGAAAAAGACGGTTAATGAAATCCGTATCTAGCTAAATATGTGGCCTTCGTATCTTAAACGGCGAAGTGCCCTGTACAAAACGTACCAAACATCACTCTTTGTTTTAACACAAAAATTCTATGTGATTGAAGGAGCTAAGTCTCCATTAATAGGCAAAACATATCTATTTCTACCACTACGTTTTGCTTCATACAACAATTTGTCGGCGCATTCATACAAATTAGTGATGGGTTCTGTGCCCTGCGGAATAAAACTGATGACACCGAGTGACAGCGTCACAAACTCTGCAGTAGAAGAATAAGCATGGCGAATATTCAAGCCACTTACACCGTCTATAACGCGCAACGCATGGTCTTCAGCCCCTGCAATATCACAGTTACTAATGAATATAACAAATTCTTCTCCGCCATAACGTCCAACATATTCCCCACTTCGAATAAACATAACGTCAAGAAATTGAGCAAGATCTATCAGGCACTGATCGCCTTGCGTGTGTCCATAATTATCGTTGTAGGCTTTAAAGTGATCGACATCCATTAAAATGACGGATAGTGGGGCTTGGTGGCGACCATGCCACTGGACTAACTCAAGTAATTTTTGGTCCATAAAACGGCGGTTAAATAGCTTAGTCAAACCATCTTCATTGGCTTGGTGCTGAAGCGCCTTATTAGCTTCTTCAAGTTGGGCGCTGGCCTGTTTAAGCTCTCTACGCATATGGGCAATTCTTTGCATTGCAATAAGCTTAGATTGCAACACTATTTTATCTACAGGTTTCACTAAATAGTCATCACCGCCCGCCTGAATAGCTTTAGCAATCATTTCAGGCTCTTCATGACTACTTAAAAAAATGATAGGAATCCAATCCTCTAGATACCGTTCCCGTATCTTAGCTGCGACTTCAAACCCGTCCATTTCTGGCATAGAGATATCCAGTAACACGAGTTCAGGATCAAAATTAGGATAAAGGGCGAGTGCCTCTTTGCCACTTGCTGCTGTCGCGACCTCATGCCCCAATTGTTTTAACCTGATCTGCAGTTGCATTCGCTCTAGTTGAGCATCGTCAACCAACAGTATTCTCATTGAAGAATCCATCGAAATCATAGCTTTCCCTGTAAAAACTAAACTTTCTAACTATTACTAAGATATAACACATAATAGAACAATATTCATTTAAGCCCATATTTTCCATATGATTTGACTCGTGAGTCGGGAAAATCGCATTTAAACGAGGATTTTTTTTGCGACACAGTTTATTATTGACTTTTATCCTGCCTTTTTTAGGATAGGCGAACATTTTTCAGAAGAGATAGCCGTATGTCTGATACTCAAAACACCGAAACAACAACTGTAGATCTAACCACCATCTCACCTGAATTGCGCAAAGTCATCGAATTTGATGAAGTACCGGAAGCTCTACACAACATGATTGTATCAATCCATGAAGTGACAGAAGAAGCGGTACGTGAAGCATGGGACTCGCTACCAGGAAGTGCTCAAAACATTCTTGATAACTTCGAACAATTCCATGGTCTTATCTCTGTGAGCCAAGGTTTTGCAGGGGTAAACACAATGGAAGAGTTCGCATCAATGGATCTTCCAAAAGACATGAGCGACGAAGAAAAAGAAGATTACCGTGCGAATCTAATTGATAAAGTACTACATAACTGTATTAAAGACATGGTTAAACAAATCAAAAAAGCCCGCCGTGACCCACTCTAGATCTGGGACTAACGCTAGTTCTGGGGCTATAACGCTAGATATGAGGATCTAACGCAATATCCCGTTGTGCCACACTCACCCCTTTAATTTGAGCATATACGCGTTGCCCAATGGCTAACTCTAATTCTTCGACAGCCCACTGAGTAACCACAGCGACAAGCTCTGAATCTTCACCTAAGCTCAGCAGTACTTCAACGCTTTGGGTTGAACTCCCATGCGCGCCCATGCTAATAGACTTAATCTCGCACGCGAGAATATTCCGTATCGAGGTTTTCGAAGGCCGCTCTAAAGCAATAGAGACATCACTCGCTCTTACTCGTAATCGAACCAGTTCACCTGGCTCTCCTTGTGTATGCTGCACCCAAAGATAGCTCTGTGAGTTGAGCGCTACCTTTGTTAATGCGTAACGTTGGCTCTGCTCAACAATCCTACCTTTGAACAAAGCACTTTTATCAGAAAAAGATTGCCATGCTTGCATTGAAGGTGAGCGCCACACTTTTTCAATTGATCCCGATTCAACAACTTCCCCATGGTCAATCACGATGAGGTGCTGAGCAAGCCGAAGTATTTCATTCAAACTATGCGTCACATAAATAATGGGAATGTCGATACAGCTCGAAAGGCGCTCCAAATAAGGCATTACCTCACGCTTTCTTGGTAGATCCAGAGATGCGAGTGGTTCATCCATTAGTAATAGATCCGGTTTGCTCAACAATGCCCTACCAATCGCGACACGCTGTTTTTCCCCCCCTGATAGTTGTGAAGGATATCGTTCTAGCAAATCGTGAATAGACAATAGAGCAAGTATTTCATCAAAATGCGTTTGATCGAAACTTGTGACGCCGTAACATAGGTTTAGACGAACTTTCATGTGCGGAAATAAGCGTGCATCTTGAAACACATAGCCAATATTTCGTTTTTCTATCGGAATATTAACGCCCTGATCAGAACAGAACAGAACAGTGTCTTGAACCTTAATGTTTCCACTGTCAGGTTCCGTTAAGCCACTAAGCAAATTAATAAATGTTGTCTTGCCTGCACCAGAGCGACCAAAAATAGCCGAAATACCTTTAGGAGGAAGTTCAGCGCTAAAATGGAAGTCCTGCTGTGACAACCGCTTTCGAACATTAATATCAATCACTTTCAACGCTGAACTCCTAGCCGCTTTTGGGTCCAACGGTTCAATCCTTCTGCAAACCATAACGATGCCAGTGAGACCACTATAGAAATAATACACAACCTCATTGCTGCCGCTTCAGCGCCTGGAGTTTCCAAGAAATTATACATCGCCAATGGAATGGTTTGCGTTTCTCCTGGAATGTTAGACACGAAACTGATCGTCGCTCCAAACTCACCTAGACTACGTGCAAAAGCCAACATTGTCCCACTGATTACACCAGGAATGATCAGTGGCAAGGTGATCGTACAAAATACCCTTAATGGAGAGGCACCAAGTGTACGCGCTGCCTGCTCTAACTTATGATCGACACTATCCATCGATAAACGAATAGAGCGTACCATTAATGGTAATGCAACAACGATGCAAGCTAACACGGCCCCTTTCCAGCTAAAGCTAAAACTAATACCAAACCATTGGTACAGGTGCTGTCCTATAAACCCTTGACGCCCCATAGAGATTAGCAAGAGATATCCAACGACAACGGGCGGAAGAACAAGCGGTAAATGAATCAAGCTATCGAGCAAACTTTTACCAACAAATGTTTTCTTGCTCAATATCCACGCAAAGAAAATACCAATAGGGATCAACCAGATGATTGCAACACTGGCAACTTTGAGGCTCAGCCATAGTGCTTGAAGTTCATATTCACTCAACATCGTCTATTCACTATTACCATCAATAAGTTCACCCATTTAAATCGCCGTCATTATTTTAATTATTTGTGTCAACTTGATGAAATAAGGTCGTCTAATCGCGGTAGAATGCTCATAAACTCGAACGCCTTTAGATATTGTCAGCACTGTTAGTCTCCTCCTTACTGCCCTTCAGAATCACCGGTATCAAAACCATACGCCTTCAGTAGCTGTTGTCCTTCGTTAGACAAAACAAACTCACGAAATTGTTCTGAAGGCTTAGATTGGCTCAGTTTTACCAAAGGATAAATAATGGCATCGTGAGTATTGCTATCAAATGTCGCGAGTACCTCCACCTCATGGCTAAGCAAAGCATCCGTTTTATATACAATCCCAAGTGGCGTTTCACCGCGCTCTACCATTGCCAACACTTGTCTAACATTACTCAACGGCGCCAGTTGATTTTTCACTTGTTTCCATACACCCACTGACTCTAAAGACTGCTTAGCATAAATCCCAGCAGGCACCGACGTCGGAATACCAATGGCTAAACGACCAACACCCAAAGCTTGTTTCCAAGATTGTGCCTCGAGCACGACCAAGGTTTGATCTGGCAGTAATCGAGTATTTGATACCACGACCAGTTGGTTTCTCGCGATGACAGATATTGCCTCACCCGAGGTAATACGTTGCTCGACAAGATAATCAACCCAACGTTCATTGGCTGAAATAAACACATCGGCAGGTGCTCCCTGATACACTTGCCTAGCTAAAGACGCCGACCCACCAAACACGGTTGTAACGTCTACACCGCTTTGCTCTGCATAGCTCTGAGCTAAGGCGGTAACGGCATTTGTCATTGATGACGCTGCATAAACGGTAAGTTTTTCAGCTAACACAAAAGGTGACATTGTCACCATCATTAATGCGATAACTCGTTTCATTATGAGTCCAACTGGATATCTGGCCATAGCACGTCAAGATTCATGTGTGCTTCTATCGCGTCTGCAATTAAATCAATCGCTTTTTCCTTTTCGTCGGCTATTGAAAATGATGGTATCTGAGAACCATTAACCCATTCAGCGACCAGCTCTACCATATCAGCAGAATCAAAGAGACCATGCCAATAGGTCCCAAGTACTGTTGAGTCCTCGTTTATCGCCCCATCAGTGACATTGTCACTACTGATAATAGGTTGTTTCTCATCAACTTGTGAGACACCTGCATGAATTTCATAACCTTGGATTGGTAAACATTTATCTAACAGCTGAATCTCACCAGTAACGTTTTTCAACTGCTTGTGTTCCGCTAATACCGTGTCTAACTGCAGTAGTCCTAACCCTTGTGTTGTACCAGCAACGCCTTCAATGCCCAGTGGATCTGAAATTGTGCTGCCGAGCATTTGATAACCGCCACAAATTCCCATCACTTTTCCACCATAGCGCAAATGACGGAAAATTTCTTTATCCCAACCCTGCTCTCGTAGATACGCGAGGTCATCTCTTACAGATTTAGAACCAGGTAGAATAATTAGATCAGCACTGCCTAACGGCTCGCCTTTACCGACGTACCTGAAATCAATATCAGGATGCAGCCGTAATGCATCAAAATCGGTATGATTACTTATGCGTGTGAGCACTGGAACCACGACACTTAGCTTAGTCTTATCGTTTTTAATTTGCTCGCCCACAATGGCATCTTCAGCTTCAATATTCAGCCCATGCAAATAGGGAATGACACCCAAAACAGGTTTACCCGTTTTCTTTTCTAACCAGTCCAATCCAGGCTCTAAAAGAGAGATATCACCTCTAAACCGGTTGATCACAAAACCAATGACCCGGCGCTGCTCAGATTCAGACAACAGTGCTAATGTGCCGTATAAATGGGCAAATACACCACCCCTATCTATATCGGCCACGATAATGACGGGAACGTCTGCTTTTTCCGCAAACCCCATATTAGCAATATCATTTTCTCTTAAGTTAATCTCTGCAGGACTGCCCGCCCCCTCAATAATAATGGTATCAAACTGATGAGATAGTTTGTTAAACGAGTCCATAACATAGGGCATTGCAATTTTTTTATAGCCGTGAAAATCAACCGCATCCATATTGGTAAAAGCTTTACCTTGTATGATGATCTGCGCACCCGTATCAGAGTTGGGTTTAATCAATACAGGATTCATATCTACCGTTGGTAACACCTTCGCCGCTTGGGCTTGCACCACTTGTGCACGGCCAATTTCTCCCCCATCTTGAGTGACGCCACTGTTCAGTGCCATATTCTGCGACTTAAAGGGGGCAACGTTCACCGCTCTCCTAGCCAACACCCGGCACAAACCTGCCACCAATACACTTTTCCCGGCATCTGATGTGGTGCCTTGCACCATCAGAGCTTGTGAAGTCCGACGCATACGTTCCTAATTATCCTTTCAAAGCCTTTGGTTAGTTTACCTTTTTTACTTAGATATCCCAAATACTGTCATAGTCAAAATGACAGTATTACTCAACAAAACGACAAGGCATAAATAAAAGCCAGCGTGAATTGAAAATGAATGCATGGCTCAGACACCGTTAAGCGATGGTGCGCTTTAATAGACCACGAACTCGCATAACAACCAGCCCTACAGAATAGGATATTCACCATGAAAAAAATAACTTATGCCATCATTACGGCCCTCACTTTCGCCCCTGCTCTTGTATTCGCTAAAGACGGTGGGCATAAAACAGTCCCAGCCGTCGTGTATAACGGTCCCGTTGATACTACATCGGTCAGTCAATTGCTGGCGGATAACAGCATGTTTAGCGAACAAAACGTCATCGTTGATGGTTATCTCGTGCGCCAAATTAAAGGCGACAAGTTTATATTTAGTGATGGGAACGCGGAAATACAAGTTGAATTAGATGACGTCGTTTTAACCACACCAATTGATAATAAAACCAAAGTCCGTATTTTTGGCGAGTATGAGGGTGGCTCTACACCGGAAATTGAGGTGGACCATATTCAAATAATGTAACGAATGTCTCGACATAAGATAAATTGGTCTGTATTTTGCAGACCTTTTTTATATATACTTGACGAATTGATCATTTTGACCTTATGTCGACATTCATTACGGAGTTCTCATGCTAGGTAAAGCAAGTCGTACTGCCCTTTTAGCGTTAGCAGTCACCGCCCCATCGTTAGTTCAAGCTAATAATTTTAATTACAACGCGTTTCAAGTTCGCTTAGGTGCAAACCCAGGTACAGTAGGAGCAGAGTTTAGTACTTTCTTTACCGAAAACACTCATATTATTGTACGTGGAGACTCTCGCTTTGAAGGCGACTGGGATGTCGCTGGTGGTATTGGTTTTAATGGACCTGCTGGCCAATTTGCCGACATATATGGCCAACTTCTCGTTCACAATGTAAAAACGCGCGACGATGAAAAATTTGATAGTGAATTTATGTCAGAGTTTAATATTGGCTCGCGTGTATGGCTTCTCGAGAATATCGAAGGCGTTGGTCAAATTGGTATGTTAAATCGCCGTGATGACACGGTATTTATTTGGAGTGCGGGTGCTCGTTTCCACTCAACGGATCAACTTGCTCTAGGTGCTGACATTAAAGATGGTGGTATTTACGGACCACAAGTACAAATGTCAGTCAGATTTGAGTTCTAACGATCAAACATAATCGATATAGCGTTCGAAATTTAGTTCAAATAATACTCAAACAGCAAAAAGGCTTTCATTATGAAAGCCTTTTTATTGTGTTTACCAAGTTCGATTTCTGCTTAGATCTCGGTTTACTTAGATTTTGGTTTCGGTTGTACGTATTTTCTACCAACATCCACCAAGGCTACATCTCTAAAGAAACTTCTGCCTAATAGCACTGGGTATTTAAGGTGCGTACGGTCCGCTAATGTAAACTCGGTCTTGCTTGTCATATCACCAATAGTAATTGCTGAAAGAACAACTGGTCGTTTATCACTCTCTTCTGAACCAGACTGTTTCACTTTTACCCAACGTTCAACGGGTAAGCTCATTTCTTTCGACTCAACACCTTTGTGCTTAACCTTGAATTTCACCCAGTCTTTTCCATCGCGTTCAAATGGGACAATATCCACCGCGCTCAATGATGAAGTCGTCGCACCAGTATCTACCCTTGCCTTTGTGGTTACTTTCATGTCAACAAGACGAACATATTCCTGCTCACCTAGAATCAATTTCCCTTCACCATTTTTCACAGGCGAAGGTTTCACCGCTGGTTTAGTAGGCTTTTCTGCGGGTTTGGTTTCTTTTTCAACAATCGCAGGCTTTTTGGCCTCAGGCTCAGGCTTAACTGGATCAGCTTTCGTCGTTTCAGAGTCGGCTGGAGATTGCGTTGCAGATGAGTCCGTTTTAGGCTCTTCTACTTGTGGTGGAGTCACTGATTCAGTTTGGCTTGTTGTAGAACATGCCACTAAGCCGCCACTCAACATCAGTGGTAAAATCACTTTCCACGCTTTCATTCATTCACCTTTTTATTACTTTTTTTATAGGGTTACCGTCGCCATTTTGCTAACTACCATTCAGTGGTATCAACGAACGAACGACGATTTACTTAAACTGCGCGCTATCGTTCACGCGCTAAAATTACGGTTAGCTCACAGACATAAGAGCATTAGCGACATAAGGTAACTGCGTTTCTGACAAACCGGCAATATTAATTCGACCGTCATCTACACCATAAATACCAAAATCAGTTCGTAGGCGCTGCATTTGCTCTGCTGTAAATCCTAGCACAGTAAACATGCCTTTGTGAGCCATGATAAAGTCAAATTGGTCAGATGAATGATTGTTTTTTAATTCTTTACATAGACCATCGCGTAACGAAACCAATCTTTGCTGCATTTCTGACAGTTCTGTTTGCCACTGACTCGTTAAATGCTCATCGGCCAAAATCGTTTTGACCAGTGCTGCACCATGATCTGGTGGCATCGTATAGGTAGAACGGGCCAAGGTCAGAAGTTTTCCACGGGCGTTCGCCGCTTCCTTAGCATTTTTGCCAATTACAACCGCCGCCCCAGTTCGCTCACGGTACAGACCAAAGTTCTTGGAACAAGACGTCGTTAACAACATTTCTTCGACATTTTCTGCCATGTGACGCAGACCAAATGCGTCTGCCTCCAGGCCGTCACCAAAGCCTTGGTACGCAACATCAACAAAAGGAACAAATCCATTACGTACGCTCAGATCGGTTATCTGTTTCCAATCCTCTAGCGAAATATCCGCTCCGGTAGGGTTATGGCAGCAACCATGCAGTAATACAACATCGCCAGCGCCCGCTGAACTGATATCGGTCAACATCGCATCAGTGTCGACCTGCTTGGTTTCAGTATTGAAATAGCGATAAAACTTAACGTTTAGACCTGCCGCTTCCATCACTGGTTTATGGTTCACATAACTTGGATTCGATAACCATACTGTCGTACCCGGTGCTGCAACGTTAAGCAGGTCCCCTAACATTCTTAGACCCCCACTTGCACCCGGTGTTTGAATGATAGACATTCGGTCATAAATAGGGGTTTCACCAAACACAACTTTGGCGATACTTTGATTGAACTCTTCACAACCCGCTAAGCCGACATAAGCTTTGGTTTGCTGTTCATTGGTCACAATTCGTTGTGCCTCAGAAACAGCTTTCATGATTGGAGTTTGCCCTTCACTATTGCGATAGACACCAATACCAAGATCAACTTTATCCTCGCGAGGATCGTTTCGGTAAGCGACAGAAAGAGAAAGAATAGGATCGAGCGTAGGCTCGGATAAATGAGAAAACATGAAAGTCACAACCCTTTGAAATTCAAGCAATGGCTTTCACGTTATCACTAGATTCGAATGATTGAAATACTTTTATGCGCTCGACTATGCGAGCTGCAGAGAATTACACCACAATCAGCGAAACGATGAGCTAAATTTCAGTAAAGCGATGAATAATTTGGTTAGAACTGCCGCGCCACTCAAGTTCTGGGTCAAATAGTGGCTGCTCAAACTTTCCATCCACCAGCACATCCACAAGATCTATAACCTCACGCTGCTTGGCAGACAAGTTCGCTAAGGTGTAACCTGACCATAACCAAATATCTTTTCCAACGCACTCGGATTTGACTCGCTTAACCAATTTAAGTACCGCTTCAACATTAGCCGGATGCAGTGGATCCCCTCCAGATAAAGAGAGTCCACGCTTCTTAATTCTCGTATCATTCAAATCAGCAATAATTTGATCTTCAAGGGCTGGTGTAAAAGCGTGTCCAGAGCGCAACGACCACGTAGATTGATTGTAACACCCTCTGCATTGGTGCTCACAGCCAGAAACAAAAAGCGTACATCTTGTCCCAGGTCCGTTTACAACGTCTATCGGGTGATACTGGTGGTAGTTCATAATGGTTAAGTCTCTACATGTTTACTTGGCGATTCAATGACGACCGAATAAGTGAGCCGTCTGCACATAACACTATGCGAAGACGGCTCATATTCTACTTTTGCTAGACGTCAAGTTAACCTTTAACAAGAAGTCATTACCCTCTCGTTAGGTTAGACGCAGTATCACAACAGACACTGCGCTCAACGCTGCTAGCTGGCTTTACTACAAGTGTTTTACGCGTCGCTTCACTTCTTCTTGTTTGCCGAAGTTGAAAGGGCGAGCATCCGGGCTACCTAAATAACCGCAAACACGGCGAGTCACGGATACTTTCGATGAATCGTGGTTACCACACTTAGGGCAAGTAAAGCCTTTACTCGCACAATCAAACTCACCGGTGTAGCCACATTCGTAACACTCATCAATTGGCGTATTTGTACCGTAGTAAGGCACTCGACTATAGCTGTAATCCCAAACGTTTTCTAACGCTTCGATGTTGCGCTGCATGTTCGGGAACTCGCCGTAACAAATAAAACCACCTGACGATATTTCTGGATATGGCATCTCAAAGTCAATTTTGTCGTATGGGTTGACCGTCTTTTGTACGTCTAAGTGGAAACTGTTGGTGTAATAACCTTTGTCAGTAACCCCTTCAATCACACCAAATTCTTTAGTATCAATCTGGCAGAATCTGCTACATAAGTTTTCACTTGGCGTTCCGTAAAGGCTAAATGCGTAACCTGTTTCTTCTGCCCAAGATTTTACGGTTTCTTTCATGTGTTTAATGATATCAAGCGCTTTATCACGGATGTCATTGTCATCAAACATATGCACTTCAGTACCAAACAACGCTGTCATCGTTTCATGAATACCGATATAACCTAATGAAATAGATGCTCTACCATTTTTAAAGATCGGCGCAATGGAATCATCCGCTTTCAAGCGAACACCACATGCCCCTTCCATATATAGGATAGGTGCCACACGAGCTTTCACTTTTTCAAGACGACTAATACGCGTTTCTAAAGCACGACGAGCCAATGTCATTCGATCATTAAGTAACTCATAAAACTTATCAATACACCCGTTTGCTTTAATGGCGATACGAGGCAAGTTCAAGCTAACAACACCTAGGTTATTACGACCTTCATGCTGCAGTTCACCGTTCTCTTCATAGGTATTTAAGAAGCTACGACAACCCATCGGCGTTTTAAATGACCCCGTGACTTCTACAACTTTGTCGTAGTTAAGAATGTCTGGGTACATACGTTTTGACGCGCATTCCAATGCTAGCTGTTTAACATCGTAGTGTGGATCTTGCGCTTGATGATTCAAACCATCTTTAATAGCAAACACCAATTTAGGGAACACCGCCGTTTTACGATTTTTACCCAGACCAGCAATACGGTTCTTCAAAATAGACTGTTGGATCAATTTTGATTCCCAGCTCGTGCCAAGACCAAAACCAAACGTAACAAAAGGAGTTTGACCATTATGTGATATAGTTAAAACTACTCTCACTAATAATGAAGCGGCAAACCGAAGAATTACATGCTACCCATTGATTTAAAAGGGTGATAATATGTAATCCATGTTATCTTCTCTTGCGGCTTAAGGATATTTACTCTCATGAAACTGAAGCACTTGTACATTGAAGAGCATGAATCAATACAGGTCTCTGACAATAGAGTCATTGATTCTGTTCATACAAAACTGTTTAGAAAAGCAGACAAGAGTGAAGTCATCGAATTTACTAAATTCGTTAATTACCTAAAAACTTTGACTGGAAAAAACGGTAAGCCACTAAAACCAAACACCATGCTTACGTACAGTAATGCGGTCATAAGGTTTATTGATTACTTGCATGAAGCCGATATAAAGTTTCAGTTTGATCAAGCAGACCTACATTACGTATCCAGAGTCATAAACAATTATCCGTACTACTTGTCTAAAAACGACAATCTTATCGAAGATGCCTTGCTCAACACTCTTAGAGAAAAAATGGATGGCTACAAGCCCAACCTCGGGAATAATGCTGTTAACCTTCATGCAGTTGGTGTCGATCACTTTTTAAAATTTAGTGAACGTGAAGCTAAAGCTTTTCACACTCGATTTGCGAGAGAGAATGGATTCTCACTCAATGACTTCAACTATCAACCTGCCTTTGCCGAAGTTTGGAACAACAACAAAGTTAGCCAAGCGGAAAAACTTCACTGGCAAAACAATACATTGTTAGGTGGGATCATAGGTGCTAACAATTACAGCGGACTGTCAGAAAGAGTACTTAAGCGACTACAATCGGAAGATGCTGAAATCCGATCTTATTGTGAAATGACGCAAGAACAAATTCGTGACCTTTTATCATTACCATCATTAAGTAAACGGGAAAGATTACTTTATGCATTAATACATGCAACGGGTTTACGGATTAGTGAAGCCTTAATGCTTCAATTTAGTCACATAGACTTTACCAATCGATTGATTTACATGAAGAAAATCGATTTTCGTGGTTTAACACTAATCGAAAAACAATCTTGCAAGTCCGAAAAGGGAAGAAGCACTAAAGATGATATTGTCCACCTCTTTGGTGATGCTGAGGAAGTTTTCTGGCTTGCATTAGAAGACTATCTCGGATCTAGTGAGTTTTGCTCAACCTTCAGTCACGACTTTATCTTTGTATTCCAAAAGGGATCTCGTAAAGGCCGCCCTCTCCTTTTAGTTAATCAAGCCAGAAGAAACAAACGCAGTCTCAGCAACATAGAAAAAAAATATAAGCTAGCCCTCAACAAAATTGGTGTGTCGTACATCTATGGATTTCATTTGGCTAGACACACTCTCATCAATTACCTATTAAACGAGTATCCCACAATAGAAGAAATGGAAGACGGAAGCCAAAGGATAAAATTTGGATTAGAAGTTCAAATAGTGAAAAAACTTATTGGGCATGAGTCACTTAATAGTACTTTACGTTACATTAAGATTGATGAAGATAAAGTAAAAGATGAACATGCCAAAGCACGTATCTTAGCTCGTATAGGCAATTTATCTCATGAAACAACAGCCTTGATCGAACAAAAGTTGTATCACGAAGAGCAAGCTAAAAAAATCAATCTAAAACTAACTCAAATCGAAAATTTCAGTGCAGAGGCTAACAATGTTTAATATCAGCAATCAAGTTATTTTCCCTAATGGGGAGCAGCAAGCTAACAATCAAATACCTATTATTGCTAATGCATTAGCAAATGATGTTCATGATTTTTTCACTGATGTAGGCGTTGAAAAAAAGTACGACCTAAGCAACTCCGCACTTGTCGGCACTAACATTTCAAATGGCGTTGCAGATGCTCGCTGGGCAATTATTGAACTTAAACAAAATATAATAATCACAGCGCAAGAATTATATCAACTTGCATGCATTGGTGATGGTACTACGAACTACAAAGTTAATGAGCAAAGAGCCAACGATCCACTACACAAGCAGCATTTAGCAGCTACTGAATTCATAAAAAAAGCCAAATATTTAGCTTCAAAAATGGGCGTGAATGAAGAGATTTTAACAAGCAATTTATTCAGTAATCTAATTCACTTATCAAGGTGTTTATTAATTCGCCTATGGCGATCTGGGCATATTATTCTGCCGATTTCACATACTATTGTGTCTAACAACCTACACTCTTTTGTTACGTTTAAAGCCAATAATAGACGAAATACCCCCCCTATGTTTGGGGCTACAGATGAGTACGTCAAAAATCTATCTGCCAAATTTGAAGCGATTTTTTTTGGGTACGAGAGTGCAAACCTGATTGAGCGTGAGATTGTAAAAGTTAACCGAGAAGAAGCTAAACTTGGCATTAATTCCACTAACTTTTTACTTTACTGCGGTCAAGTAACTGAAACTCTAGATTTAAGCAGTTTTGATGAAGTAACCCGACTAAGCGTGCTTTGGAAAGAACTTAACCACAAAAAGCAATCCCATTTAGCAATTCTCAAACAATTAACTGATTCAGTTAAGCCTTTTGAAGGCTTTAGCTCTGGGCTAACAAACTTAAAACGCATTTGCACAGGCTCACTGAATTTTTTTCACACAGACTCTCTTCAAAGTCACAGTAGAAAGCTCACAGAAACAGTAAAAAATGAAATAAAAGTTGCCCTGAGTCCCTGTGAATTCGATTTTAGTGCAGTTTTGTTCGATAAAGATGAACAAGCTTTGTTCGATTTTGTTGTTAGTAACAATGTGAACGTAGTCAATAAAGCCTTGAATGATACATTAGATGTAAATTTTAAACATTGGGATGAATATCAGCACCAAAGTTTCAAAAGACAAGCAACTACAAAGTCAGCGCAAACACAATACACTGCGGGCTGGAATACAATAAGACGGTATTTGCTCTATGTAGCGGCTTGGATAGAAATGTTCCCAGATGTAGCTAAATCTCAATCAATTACGATACCCGAAACGCTAAAGCTTCTTGACCGAGAAACGTTCGTTATACGTAGTTTTTCTAATCTGGATATTGATAATGAAACTTGGCCTCGAACCCTTTCAGATTTTTTATTACAACAATCGGAGCAACTCCCAACGAGCGTAAGAAGTTGTATATTAAGTATTAATGAAAATTTCGCTTTAGATCAACAACACGTACCTAGCCAAGCAGTGATTTTATCCAAGGAGTTTACTCAACATTGGCATAAGCACTGTAATGGTATTGCTCTTGGGGCGCATAATGAATCAGTTAAACAAACGATTTCTCGTGAAGAGTTTCCATTTCTACTAGAGACCGCTTATTCACTTGAAAGCTTGGGAATGTATCTTCAACAACGAATCCTAGAGGGCTATACACATACTTTACTTGGCTTCACATCCATGTCAACACTACCAAAAGCGAATCCGTATTCATTTATCGACCTAAAACCAAAACGTTCGACCCGACTTGGAGAGTTTACACTCAACTATCAGAACACTAGTCCTATTCGTCTTGCCATCCCCCTCAAAGCATATCAACTTAAGAAGGGGACTGCTGTAGTAACAAATGATTTACAAATACAAAACCTTCGAAATCAAGTGTTTTCTGAGCCAGTCGCTGGCTATACCCCAATAGCTTGGTACTTAAATGATAGTTTAGAGTATCAGTACTTCCGTTTAGATCAGCCCTCCTCAACACTATCAAATCCCTTCTGTATGAATAAAACATCAAAAGTACACATTGATGGTAAAAATATATCAATTCCTTTACTAGGTCCAATTCGAGGAGCGACAGTAGCCTTAGAACAAGGGATTCGACATATACATATCCGACATCTAGATGCGCGACATTTTGATAAGTATGCAACAGATAACACTGATGTTACTCACCTACTTGTACAAACGGAAAAGACGAACAAACGACCTTGGAAAGCCCCCTCTCATCAGGATGTTATTAGTATTCTGAGGTCTGAAAGGGAGTTTTTAAGACTACGAACAGATAGAAATATCGGTGATCTAATCAAGTACAGTTCTTCAAATCAAGAAATTGACGTTCTATTTCGAAATGCAGCAGGAAAAGATTTTGGAGAACAACAGTGGAATGGTGTCTGGGATAATCTACTTTTATTAGCTCAACAGCTAATAAATACACACTGTGGTGAGTATGTTAATAATTGTCAATTCGTTAAAATGGTTCCATTGACACCTGATGATCCAATGACTTATCTCAACTTTGTTAATAAATTAACTGCTCAGAATTCTCATGTAAAACGTTCATTTGTTGATGAAAGCAAATTGCATAAACACAAGTTTGATGGGATAGGACACAGAATCAAGTTAATGCCTATCGTAACACCTCATGGCTCACGAACTACATTTGTTTCACACCGTATAGGACATATGCCACTACATCTATTGGCGAGGACAGTTAACCAGAGTGGCAAGACAGCGGTTTACTACGGAGTTGAGAATGCTGAAGAAACAAAAGCATTATTCGAATCGAGCCGACAGGCATTAAAAATAATCAAACGCACGGATAGTAATGAAAGCGTACGAATATCTAGTAAAGCTGTTTCATCAAAAGTCGAAGATGCATTTCTACAATCGCCTTCAGAAGCGATGAATCTTTACGGCATGACTTCTATACCGTTAGTCGTGATTGATAAAGAAGGAAACGAGATACAAAAAAAGACTGGCTTAGACCTACTATCATCGACCCCACACTCAATGATTGCATTTGCAGATACTCATATATGTGTCCATAACCTCGAATGCCCAGCCGAAATTGTTGATGAAAATGGAGGCTTTCAACGTTGTGGTGTTTGCAGGATTAAAATATGCCATATTGATAATCTTGTATCGATATCAGCAATGATGGAAAAGTTAGAAATAGATGAAACACTGACTGGTGAGGAATTGAAAAGCTTAAACTCCAATTCAGATTTGGACAGTAATTTCGTCAAGCAAGAGAAAAAACGATTAAAGCAGAAGATTGATGTTATTAGTAGTGAAAAAATTGGGTGGGCAATTGCTCAAGAAGCTGTTGAAACACAGCGACAAAGACTACTTGGAACTAAAAATAATCAGCATAGCCGTTTTATGATTCCCGCACCTACATTGCTGAAAGAAAGCATTAAATGTGAAAAAGTTCAACAAAAGGTTGCTGAAATATTCTTCAACCATGCACTCACTACGGATGATATTCCTTCTCTCAGATCCGATAAGCTCAGAGTTGTCATGGCTCGGCTAACACAAAAAGTACAGTACCTGTCAATGAGTGCAAGCTCACAGCAAAGACAGCAGCTAGCAATAAGCTATCAAGAACAAAACTTAAGCCCAGACCATATTTTAGCGCCAATACTTGCGATGATCGATGCTGGAATTATCAACAAAAAGCAGATAATTGAGACTCTGGACACTGAGCTTATTAATAAACCTGTTCCACAGAAAAGCCTTGTTCAGAATCAAATAATCAAAACGTTGGAGAGTATAGAACATGCCTAGTCGAAAAGAGTTGATGCTTCTTCGTTTGAAGCTTTTAAGGGACACAGTTAGTAAAATTGAACGTTCTAAAAAGCTCTACAGTAAAGTGAAAAATTTGGATCATCTTGCAAAAATGACTGTTGAGATCATGACGGAGGATCATGCACAGGATGCTATTGGTTACTCTACCCTGCTTAAACATAGCGGGCAATATCGAGGTGTTCTTGAAGAATCACTATCAAAAATATCGAAGCTAAATGCTAGTTCACTTTCAAGCAGAAATAAGCAACATGGCAACTTGTCGATACTGGACTCAGCACCGTCAAATTGGGTTGCTGAAAAGGCTCTTTTGCAGTGTAAAATCAGCAACTTAAATGAAAAACTAACAAAGTCTCATCAACGAAATGAACAGCTTGAGTTAACATTAGCGCAAATAGATCAACAACTTGGAAATGGAAATACGGACGTAACAGGGAATAATACGGAGAACGAGACTAGAAAAATGTGCCATTCAATGGCACATCTCCTAGATTGGTTAAATAGTTCAGATCTAGGAGTCATTTATGATCAAAACAACAATACAATTACGGACATTTACGGTGAAGTTATCGTAAATAGCCAGTACCTAACCCCTTATTCTGATTGGCAGTCTAGCAGAGAGCATGGAGGAAATAATGAATAAGAGCTTCCCCAAATGTACTTTAACCGCAGAACAGAAGGCACTAAAAGGACCAGCAAAGAGTAAACTTTATCGCCAGTTGTATGATGATTGTATCGAAAAAATGAAGTTAAAAGGTTTTTCCTTTCCAAGAGATAAAAATAATGCACTAGGTATCAATGTCTCAGAACTTGCACGGTGGTGTGGATTCAAAAGCCGTCAAACAATCAACGATAATTCGTATATTCAAGCCAGAATTAAACAAGACATCATTGAGCTAGGCATTAGTAACAGCACTCTAAATTCGTCAAGTAATGAGAACCAAACTATAGAGACCGACAGCTCAACAATAGACACCCATAAAATCAATAAGTTACAAGAAAAAATCTCAAGCCAAGAGCTAATAATTCAAGATCTAGAAGCGCAATTATTAGCTTGTAAAGCTCATAGGAACAACATAGAAGGAACTCACTTAAGACAAGTAGAAAATATGCTTTTGTGCGGAGGGCGTAGTTTTGCAAACTAATTTTGTTGTCACAAGTTGTCAAAAAGACGAACTAAAAGAAGTTTACCAGATATATGCTAAGTGCTTAAAATCTCAGAAAAGGTTATGCATCGTCATAAACACAGAACTTGTATATAAAGCGCCAGAACCCGCAGAAATTTGGCAATTCACTCCTTCTAACAAACCATATGCAACAAAATACTGTCTACATTATCAAACCAATGCGATTCAACCGCGATTCGATTTGATAATGACGTTTGATAAAGAGTTATCTTTGCTAGAATGTGGTAATGCCCCCTTTACTCTCCCCCAATTACTTGGTCACCTTTTAGATAAACATCCTACTTTCAATCGTTTAGGTTGCAAACGTAAGCGACTAGAGAAAACAATAAAAGCAGCGGGAAGTGCTAGGAAATTCATCAAAATACTCACTGAACAAAATCTATCTGCTCTAAGTGTCGCATTTAACAACCCCAAAAGAGCACTTGCTGTAATGCAAGCATTCAGCAGTCTAGTAAACGAATTCGATTACATCGAATTCATTCAATTTACTGGGTATGATATTAAAACTGCAAAGTATTTGTATCAACTATTGGGTATCAAAGCGAAACAATCATTACAACAAAATCCCTACCTTCCGATTCAATTTGGCGCAAAGTTCGTAAACGCATGGGGGGTGGCAGAAAGAATAAATAAACAGTCACCCTGTTCCCCCAAATACCGATTTCTAGGCGCTATAGATACAGTGGTATATCGAGCCTTAGCTAATGGTCATACAGCCATTCCTATTGACGAATTCAATCAAAAGCTTGGCTCACTCATCAATAAAAATAATGTAGATAATGCTGTTCAAATTGCATTAAGTGAACGAACTCTATGCAAGTCTTCAGATGAAACAGCGTACCAGGGCATTGGCGTTGCTTATATTGAATCTAAGACCGAGATGTCGATACAAAGGTTAATCAAACAAGCCGACTTCTATCTATCACAATCACGATTTAACCAATTGATCAGTGAGTTTAATATCCTCGTTAACTTTGCACTTACTCATGAGCAAGTGAACTTAGTCGAAAAAGCAACCACCCAACACTTGACAGTTGCGCAAGGAGTAAGCGGCAGTGGTAAAAGTACCGCACTATCCGCTATAAAGTATATTTGTAATCATGATGAACGTGACTCGTATTATCTTGCCCTTTCTGCTGTGGCAACAAAGCGCATTCGAAAAAGCCTTATAAAACACAAAGTAACTAGGGAAAAACGCAAAGGATTAGTCGCAAAAACAGTGATGGAAGAATGCTGTTTTACTCTACGCTCATTCATTAATAAACTGACATCAAGCAGGCTCAAGCTTAAAAATAACTGTTTAATTGTTGTCGATGAAGCATCAATGTGTGATTTATCTATCACTTCAGAGCTTCTACATGCGCTTGAGAGCCACGATGCTGACTTTTCACTCCTGATGGTCGGTGATGTTGCCCAAGTTGCTCCTGTAGGTTTTGGTGCTGTTTTTCAGCCTCTGGTCGAAGCAAGAATTAACTATGTTGAGCTAACATCATCATTACGCCAAAGTACGAATAATCCAATTCAAAATTTTGCTACGCTAGTAAGAACTGTTGGTCATAAAGATACTAAACTGAATGAGCATGAAATAGATTTCAAAAAAGAACCCAATGCACACCTACCACCTTATCAATCAAAATTAAATAATGGAGTATTTAAACTTGCATGTACAAACCAAGATATCCCTGCTATATGCTCAAAATTACTCATAGCTTTAGGAATCTATGAAACTCAAATCATCACTCCTTTCTCGACTTATAAACAGTTTGTTTCGGTTGATGAGATAAACGAAGCATGCATGCTTACTATCAACCCCGAAGGACGTAAAACATTTGGTTTTAGACAAGGTGATAAAGTTATCGTAACACGCAATAATGAAGAGCTAGGATTATACAATGGCGATATGGGGGTAGTTCTGCGCATCGTGCATGAGTATAACAGTGCAAAAAAATTAATAAAAAAATTGATATGTAATCTCAACGAAACACAGATCGAATTAGATGAAGAACATATTGCTCAAGTAGGCTTAAATCATAGTTATGCTGTTACGATACACAAAGCGCAAGGATCTGAATTCAAATATACTATTGTGGTCATACCATCTTGGGATAGCGCACTAATCGAAAATAGCCTAATTTACACAGCTCTTACTCGTAGTACTGAAGCAACTATTTTTGTCGGCGATATCCAGGCATTAAATCGTGCAATTAATCGCACACCAAATGCTAAATCGCGATATTTAGGTTTTACTCCGCCTGTAGGTGAGCAGTTCAGAGTATCTTAGGTGGATTAGCCTAGACTCAACCTGTCTGTTTCCATATTACGATATAATCAAATCTGGCAGATTAGTTCTATAGCCCACTAACAGAGGGGGCTGTGATTTAGACCCCCTCGCGCCCTGATCTTGACTTAGCTTGCCATTCTTGTAATTCAGGGTCATTACGTTGCGAGTCAAAATCCGTATTAGCCATTAAGTCTTTGATGTCAAACTTTGGTTTTTTATCCAATGCCTTCACAAAGAACCCGTCCTCTTTACGGATTAGCGTGACTTTAGAACCTGGCTTCAGTTGCATTTCAGCTAAGAATTCATCTGGAATAACAATTCCTGTCGAACTTTCAATTTTTATGAGAATTGTTTCCATCTATACCTCTAACAGCCATACTGCATGCTTGTATAATGTAATTTAAAGCCTGAAATCGCCCTACAGTTCGTTTGATAGACGGCTCTATACATTATTCAGACCTTTCTTGTATTGATTCAAAAATTTCTTCATCACAGGGCAATAAGTCCTGTACAGGACATTCTAAGACGTAAGCGCACAAATAAACCTTCTCTAACGCCACGTTGGTTTCACCTCTCTCTAGATTTCCGACATAGGTCTTACTTAGACCACTGAATTTTGCCAGATCGCCCTGCAACCATCCTTTTTCTTTTCTCTTTTCAGCAACTTTTCTACCGAAGCTAACTGCTATTTCTTTTTTCATTTTAATTCTCAAACCAATTATAGTTGGTTTTTTCGTTCAAACCAACTATAATTGGTTTCGTTGTCGATTTTGGAGTTATTGTATGCAAGATTCATTTGAAGAAATTATGTTAATGGCACTATGTACCAAGGTGCCTCAAGTCTTTTATTTGAATGACCTAGTTAAACAGATTGAAAGCGATTACCAGGGAAATTTGTCTCAAAGTTCTATCAAGCGATTAGTCGAACGCTTACTAGAGTCATATGAATCTGAAGATCAGCCAATTATTCAATCGCTTGGCAGTAAACAAGCCGTTGGCGCTATTTACAGAAAGCTCTATACTGAAAATGAGCAAGGCGAACTCATTAAGAGTTACCCAAAATTGCCAGACTATTTTGAGATCGAGCACATCAAAGAAGTACGCAATACAATAGATGAAAAGCTAGACTTGCTTGAGAATCAAATTCACGCATATCAAAGATTGAGCTATAGCTTCCCTCAAACTGAGGATTGGTCTGATGCAAAGTTAAGACGACTTCTAAAACAAAAAGCATTTCTCACTGAAGATCTTGATGTCATTGACGAACTTCTAGCAGAAACACAGCATCTAGAAAACAAGTGTGATTCGTAGAAATCACACTTTTAATCTTTCATTCCAACATCAATATCTCAACTCATGATTACAAGAGTTTGTCACAGTATAGAATAGAAATTGTTTCGATATTCTATGTAGCTACTCTTAAAAGTTAAGGATTCACTAGCTCAGCTTGCTCTAATACAAGTTCAACTGCATCGGCTTGCTCATCTGGTGGGTAGCCAGTACGTTTCAATATCTGCTTAATTTTGAGGCGCATCTTAGCTCGCAAATTTTTGCGCTTTGCCCAGTCTGGTTGAGCGCTTTTACGAATTTCCTCGGCAAGCTTACGAGCGATGGTCAAGATGTCTTCTTGCTTCATAGCTTCACGAGCGGAATCGTTAGCAACTAAAGCATCGAAGAATGCTAATTCCTCTTTGGTTAGATCTAATTCTTCCCCACGATCTGCTGACTCTCTCAATTCTTTTGCAAGTTTGATCAGCTCTTCGATTACCACGCTAGTTTCTACTGAGCGATTACGATACTTATCAAGTGAATTGCGTAACATTTCTGAGAAGGTCTTGTAAGCTACAGCGTTCTTAACAGTACGAGTTTTGATTTCATCTTGAATGAGCTTTTTAAGCATTTCTACGGCTAAACTCTTGTGCTCACTCTTCTCAACTTCAGCTAAGAACTCATCGTCAAGAATGCTAATGTTTGGCTTATTCAACCCTGCTGAATCAAATACATCTACGATATCACCCGAAACAATTGTCTCAGAAACCACTTGCCTTAATGCAGTTTGAACCTTTTCATCAGACATACGCTGTTTTGAAGTCGTAGACTTTTTAATAGCAGCACGCAGAGTCTCGAAGAAAGCAATCTCTTCTTTAATTTCCTTAGCCTCATCCATGCTTGAACACAGACTAAAAGCCTTGGATAGAGATAAAGCCGCTTTATCAAAGCGCTTTTTGCCATCCTCTAAGTTAAGAATGTGGTTCATTGCGCCAGCAAGCAGTCCAAGCGTATTAGTCTTGAAATCGCTGTAATCAAAACCATGCATGATGCCACGACAAACATCCAGTTTTGTCTTAGTCACAACCATAGCTTCGCTTAGGTCGATGGTTGGAGAACCATTACCACTTGCTGTGTAATTGGCAATAGCATTACGCAACTCAGGAGCAATCCCTAAGTAATCAACTATCAAACCACCTTCTTTGTCTCGGAACACACGGTTAACACGAGCAATTGCCTGCATTAAGTTATGTCCTTTCAGCGGTTTGTCGATATACATGGTATTTAAACAAGGAGCATCAAAACCCGTTAGCCACATATCACAAACGATGACCAACTTAAGCTCATCATTAGGGTTCTTAACTCGCTTAGCAATTTTCTTCTGAATAGGCTTCTTGTGAATGTGTTTCTGGTATTTCTCAGGATCGTCAGAAGTCCCTGTCATGATCACTTTCATGCAGCCCTTTTCAGGATCGTCATCAGCCCATTCAGGTTTTAGCTCAGCAACTTTATCGTAAACCTGAACGCAGGCTTCACGACTGATGCAAACCATCATCGCCTTAGATAGAGACGTTTCTTCACGATCAGCAAAGTGATTGAGCATATCTTTCACAAGGCGTTCAACACGGTCTTCCGCACAGATAAGCGCTTCTAAAGCTGCATTACGAGACTTAGTTTTAGCTTGATCATCTTCATCATATTCAGACACCAGATAATCAACTTTTTGGTCAACGTCTTCTTCTGTGGTGTTTTTATCCATATCTAGCTTGATAAGACGACTCTCATAATAGAGTGGTTTTGTTGCACCATCCTTCTGAGCCTGTTCAATATCATATACAGAGACATCTTCACCAAATACGACACGAGTATCTTTGTCTTCCATTTCGATTGGCGTACCAGTAAAACCGATAAATCCAGCGTTAGGTAGTGAGTCTCTCAAGTGTTGAGCGTAACCATACTTCATTTCGCTCGTCTTCTTGTCTACACGAGCTTTTAAACCATATTGAGTACGATGAGCTTCATCTGCCGCTACAACAATGTTGTGACGCTCTGTGAGCGGTTTACAGCGAGTCTCGCCCTTAGGTGGTGAGAACTTTTGCATTGTTGTAAAGATAATGCCGCCAGAATGACGATTATTGAGTAAGTCGATCAAGTCATCTCTATCTTTGGCTTGTACTGGCGTGTCATTTAAAAGCTCAGCATTTTCCGAGAATGTTTCGAACAACTGCTCATCTAAGTCATTACGGTCAGTAACAACGACAATCGTTGGATTATTCATTGAAGGAGAAGCCATCAGCTTCGCACTGTAGAACGTCATCGACAGAGACTTACCAGAGCCTTGCGTATGCCAGTAAACACCGCAACGTTGATCACCATCGTGCCTTGTCGCTCGAATAGTGCTTTCTACCGCAGCTCGTACACCGTGGAATTGGTGATAACCAGCGATTTTCTTAACCACCTTTTCGACATCAACTTCATACGAAATGTAGTATTGAAGATAATCAAGCAGCAGCTCTTGATTAAAGAATCCACGTACCATTACTTCTAGGGCTAACGTATCTTCTGTATCATCACGAGAGCCATCAATGGTTCTCCAAGGTGTAAAGCGATCACGATCAGCAGTTAAAGAGCCGATATAAGCCTCAGTACCATCTGAAATGATCAATGATTCATTAAAGATAAATAGGTCTTTAATTGCACTCTTGTAAGTTTGTACTTGGTTGTAAGCACGCCACACATCAGCTTTAGTATCAGCAGGATTTTTAAGCTCTAGAACCGATATTGGTAAGCCATTCAGGAAAACGACAATATCAGGTCTACGATTGTCCACTTCGCCATTTGTCACACCGTTGACTGAGAACTGACGGATTGCTAACCAGTCGTTATCTTCATTCTCAAAATCAACCAGCATGACTCTATCACCGACAGGTTGACCATCTTCATCTTCGTAATCGACTTGAATGCCTTCTATTAATTGACGGTGAAAAGTGTGGTTAGCACGCTCGGTAGACGGTACGGTGGTAAGTAAGATGTCTATAGCTGTATCAATACAAGCTTCAGGAAGGTGTTCATTGATATCAACCAGAGCCTTACGCAAACGAGGTTTAAGCACAACATCTGATAGCGATTCTCGCTCTGGTGTTGCACCAGTCGGCTCTAGTTCGCTACCGTTGATGGTTTGATAGCCTATTTGGTTAAACCAGACCATACAATGGTCTTCTAGCATTTCTTCAGTTATTTTCATTGTTATATCTATTCTTTGTTATTGTTTTTATTGTTCTAAATAGTAATAAGCCTAGCCCTCTGACGAGAGCTAGGTCTTCTAGTTACATCGCTTCTGCTAGTTCTTCCTTCGCTTCACCAACAGAAAGTTGGCCTGAGATCAATTTTGGGAGTAATCGATCACGTAATTTTGATAGTGTTATGTTTTGAGCATTATTTGATATCACTCTCTCAAAAAGCTTTAATGCAATATCTTCAAATTTGGATATAGCATTTAATGAAGGAACTATAACTGGAGTTTGTTCTATGCCTTTGGCACTGATGTTAGGCTGAGCACTACCGTGAGCTGTTTTAACTATCGTATTAAATACAACAGGATGTTGTAAGTTTAAGTATGTAAAGTAATTATCATCCACTTCTAGCGAGGACTTAAATCGAGCTACACGTTGGTTAAGGTATGCATTTCTTCCATCACCTACATACAAGCCACTTTTACCAACTGTTGCACCAGTCATAGCCATCAAAATATCACCATTATTAAGCTTGAATCTCAAAGATGAAGATGCCAGGTCATCATCAACACACTGGCAATCGTTCAATCGTATAGTACCATCGCCAACAATATTCTTAATTTTTACTACTGGATTCCCTTGCTCGATGAAACTTTTGCTCTTAAAGGCATATCCACCTTGAACACTTGTAAAATCACCTAAACACCCAGCTTTCCACCCCTTCGGAATCATCCCCAACTCAGAGCTTTCAAACTCACTTGGAAACAACGCTTGGATCTCAGGTGATAACCCATCGAAAGGCAAACCTTCTTTGTTCGCTTTTACTGGGTCAAAGTCGATAAACCATGATTTGAAGATGCGTTGGGCAATCTTTTCGAGGGTTTGATTCATTACTTTATTGTTAGCGATTTTGCCCTCTAATTGCTCAGCAAACTTACCAACAAATTTAGCTGCATTGTGATCTATAATCTCAACTTCGAAATTGTTTAGCGCATCTTTACCAAGATTAGGAAATGTTGTTCCCGTTGCAACCTTTAACAAACCAGCTAAATTTGACTCAATTACTGATTTTACAAAGGGGGTGGAATAACCGCCTTTCCCTCGTATAGCTCCAATACCTCGTCCTATAGCATATTCCTGCTCACCATAGTTCATTCGTCCCGTGGTTGACCCACGCACACAAAATAAAATATCACCTACTAGGGATGTTTTTTTTGCATCCGTTGTGAACTGCGTAGGGTAAGGGTGTGTAGTGCCAAATTCTGTAGGTCCATTTAACAATGGCATCCCAGAGCCATCATTATTACATGTATCCCCTTTTGGGGACTGCCCCATAACAATTTCGGCAATGTCGCCTAATCTAACTTTGCTAGATGTCATACCCAACCTCCGCAAGCGAAGCCTTGATTTTCTCATCAAGAGTCACAGACTTAGCAATTTGACCTGATAGCTGTTCAGTTAAGATTGCCATATCTTCTTGATAAGAAGCTTCATCTTCCTCAACTTCAGCAGCGCCAACGTAACGACCTGGTGACAGAACAAACCCTGCTTTCTGAATATCTTCAAGTTTTGCTGACTTACAAAAGCCTGGAATATCAACATATTTACTGTCTTTTTCAGCAAATTCAGTCTTCGCCCACGCATGGTAGGTCTGAGCAATTTCATTGATATGCTCTTCATCAAACACAAGCTGAGCGCGAGTCTCTAAACGACCTAGATGACGAGCATCGATAAACAATGTTTCGCCTTTACGTTTCTTGTCTTTGTTGTAGACGAAGATACAAGATGGGATTTGAGTGTTGATGAACAGCTTAGGTGGCAAGGCAACCATACATTCTACTAGGTCATCTTCGATAATAGCTTTACGTATAGCACCTTCCGTATTGGCAGTGGAAGTCATCGCACCGTTCGCCATTACTACGCCTGCACGACCAGTTTCATTCAGGTGGTACAACATATGTTGCATCCAAGCATAGTTGGCGTTGCTGTCAGTCGGCGTACCCCACTTCCAACGTACATCATTGGCAACTTTGCTTGCGCCCCACTTTTCTTGGTTGAATGGTGGGTTAGCTAGGATGTAATCAGCGCGAACATCTTTGTGTAAATCGTTTAGAAGCGTATCGGCATTCTCTTCACCTAGGTCAAAATCAAGACCACGAATAAGCAGGTTCATCGCTGCCATTTTCCAAGTCGTGTGGGTGTACTCTTGACCGTAAACGCTAATATCGCCTCGTTCACCACCATTACGCTCCATGAACTTCTCAGACCATGCAACCATACCGCCAGATCCAATAGCTGGTTCGTATAAAATACCTCGTGTTGGTGCAATGATTTCTACAAGCGTTTTAACGATAGATTCAGATGTAAAAAATGCACCCGCATCAGCACCTTCGGCAAGAGCGAATTGCCCAAGGAAATATTCATACGCCAAACCCAGAACATCAGCAGATCGATGTTCACTGTTCGTGAAGCTTAAAGAGCTAAGCAAATCAACCAGCTCACCTAATTTACTTGAAGGGATTTTAAGAAGACCAAAACCACGGTAAAGCATGCCTTTTAACTCAGGGTTATGCTCTTCAATCGCTTTTGATGCGTCATCTAGAACTTTTGCGTAATTAGTTTGTTTAGCGTTATCAACTAAGTATTCCCAACGTGCAATTTCTGGAACCCAAAAGATGTTACCAGCTTCGTATAAATCACGGTCTTCCAAGTTCATCTCGAAAAACTCATGGTCTTCATCTTTTACCCATTCTTGAGCGTCTTCACGGAATTCTACAAAGGAGTCGCTAACATACTTAAAGAATAGAAGAGCAAGCACAGGGTGCTTGTATTCAGAGGGCTGCAATGCACCACGTAACGCTACGGCTGATTCCCACAACGTGTCAAAAAACTCTTTGTCACCAACGTTTTTAACCATTTTTTATTTCTCATCATAATCTGACTTTAATTACCAAACATCGTATCTCAAACAGGTTGAAATGTCCATTTGCGCTATGTAACATAGAAACGATAAAAATCTTAAAAAACAACAAATTATAAAAAACATAAGAACAGTCAAGACATATCGCCTTAGAGATAGAGCTTGATCTTAAGATGAAGCTTTATAAAAGAATGGACTTACTATGAAAAATTGGTTTTTAGCTAAGGCTGGACAGGACTTTCCAGAGTTGCTCCCCTAACACGAAGAGCGATGGGGAAATATCGAAATCAACAGCTAACGAATATGAAGCGTCAGCTTAAAGGAAGACTTAATGTTTTCTAAACCTACCTGACCTTACTCTAGACCTATAAATTAAAGGAAACTCAATTGGAAATTTCATCTCTTCATCTCAAAGGCTTCAGAAACTTCGATGATGCTTTAATCAATTTTAATTCAAGCACGTTAATCATTGGTTCAAATGATATAGGTAAAAGTAATATGCTCCATTCTCTTCGCATATTATTAGATAAGAGTCTTTCTGAAGCTGATATTGAACCCTCGGAGCTAGACTTCCACATTGGTTTAGATGGCACTTCTCAGTATGTAGAGATCACAATAACCTTTAAAGATGTGAAAGAAGATGCTGTTCTGTCGATTTTAAAAGGTAATGTAAATGACAATGGAGAAACAATTTTTCGCTACACGGCCAATAAGTCAGACCTCAGCTACAAGCTATGGGTTGGTCAATCGCTAGAAGATTTACAAGAAGTCACAAGTCGCTTTTACCTCAAGTACATTAACCTAAAGTACATTCAGTCACAGCGAGACTTAAATCGTGTTATCGCCAAAGAAAAGAAGCAACTTCTTCGTATTGCTCAACAAGTACTAAATGAAAACGATAGCCAAGAAGATGAAACTTTACTCACAGAAATAAGTACTGATTTAGCAAAATTAAATAGGAAAGTTGCCAAACTAAACTATGTTAAGTCAGCAACAGACGATATCAACAATGAACTAAAAAAACTAGCACACCATAACTCAAATTATTCCGTTCAGCTTGACACTGGCGCTATAGAAGTAAATGATTTTATTGACAAACTACAGCTCGGTGCATCCACTGGTGGCGAAAGTGTCATGCTTGGTGGCGATGGACGCAACAATCAAATACTGCTAGCTTTATGGAAAGCAAAAAGCATAATTGAACAGGATATAGATCACGAGGTTGTTTTTTACGTGGTTGAAGAGCCTGAAGCCCACCTCCACCCTCATCAGCAGCGTAAATTAGCGACATACTTGATTGAAGAGCTTCCTGGACAGACCATTATATCGTCACACTCACCTCAAATTGCTACCAATTTCACTCCAGATTCTATCGTGCGCCTACTTTCATTTAAAAACTCAACTCTAGCTGCTAGTAATGGGTGTTCGCAATGTATTGCGGAGAGTTGGAAGAGTATGAGTTATAGAATGAGTATCTTACCAGCAGAGGCTTTCTTCTCTAACGGCGTGTTTTTGGTAGAAGGTCCATCAGAGATGCTCTTTTATCATGAATTAGCTAAGCAAATCGGAATAAACTTAGATTTTAAAAATCTATCTATCCTCTCTGTTGATGGCATTTCGTTCTCTGTATATGTACAAATATTAAACGCTTTAAACATTCCTTGGGTTATGCGAACTGACAATGACATCAACAAAATTAAAGGTAAAAGTCAGTGGCAATTTGCAGGAGCTAATCGTTGTTTAAGCGCTGCTAACCTCTCAAAACTAAAGCATAGTGATATTAAACTTTCACCTACCGATGCGTTTAATAATGGTACTTGGAAAATTGTATCGGATGCAGTGAATTGTAAAGGTATTTATCTTTCTAAAGTAGACCTAGAAACTGATCTAGTAACAGAGCTTCCTGAGTCAATAGTTAAAGCATTAGGAAAAAGTGATACAAATGGTGCTATTAAGTACCTACAGGGGAAAAAAGCACTTAGAATGCACCCGTTGCTTAAAAGGATTGATAACGATCTAGCTTCAATTACTTCAGGTGATTTGGCGAGACCACTACACAAATTAGTGGAAATGGTAAGGTAACGCTATGAAGCAGTTTAAGCTAACAGCGCAGCAACAAGAGGCGATTGATTACAATGGAAGTATGATTATTACGGCTTGTCCTGGTAGTGGAAAGACAACCGTTGTAACCGAAAAAATTAGACAATCCACCCTAAATTTACCTTCTTATAACGGTGTCATTGCTATTACATATACTCGAAAAGCGAGCGCAGAACTGAAGCGTAAATGCACTTCGAATGCACATGACACCAAAGCAAGCTTTTTTGGGACAATCGATAGTTTTTGTTTCAAAGAAATTATTTTACCATTCTTACCGAGAATTTGGGGATCACCAGCTTTAGAATTAAGAGCAACGAAGAAGTTAATTAGTCCATACAATGAGTATTTAAACCAAGAATATAAATCTCCAACAACAGCAGATATTGTCAATGATCCTGGATTCAAAGCTTTATACGATGACGGTATTTTGTGGATGAACTCTTTTTCGGCTCTAGCGTTATTTGTTCTCAAGAATTCTTTAGCAGCAAGGCGTTATGTTTCTGCAAGGTATTCAAGCGTCTACATTGATGAGTATCAAGATTCATCTTTTGCTCAACATCAATTGTTCGTTGAGCTATTTCAGTTAGGATTAACTGCCACCGCAGTTGGTGATTCATGGCAAAGTATTTATGAGTTTCGTGGTGGTGACTCAAAGCTACTTTTGGCGTTGACAACAGATCCAAGATTCAAGCACTTCGTTATTGACAAGAACCATCGTTGTCACCCTTCTATCGTCAATTACGCTGAGCGATTGATTGATAGCAATGCTCAGTTGTTAAAACATGCCCCTGACGATATCAGAGTTCATCGCTCCTACCTCCAAGGTAATCTAACAAGTATAGGAAACGGTATATCTACTTACATTAATACATTGCTCAAAGATGGCAACATCAAACAAGCATCAGATGTTGGTGTATTAGCTAGAAAAGAGCAATCCTTACAGATGATTGCTAATGGAATGACCGTCAAGTATAGGTTATATAACGACAACCCTATTGATAAGCATGCTTCAACCGAGTGTGCCGATTTTTATACGGATTTATTATCTTATCGATATGGTGCGATTTCCACGATGCAAGACATAATTGATACCTATTTCGAGTCTATTGATCAAAAAAAACTATCAATCAATAACTTGAGAACAATGATCCAAAAATTAAAAGATGATCAAACTGTGGAAGAGTTGATTGGTAAATTTAACCAATTAGCCACTTTAATTGGCATTAAAGATACAAGATCTACAGATACAGCACTAATATCGAAAGTTCATGATGAATCATTTTTGAAGCAGTTTAAATTAAAAGATGAAAATGAAGTACAGGTCATGACACTTCATAAATCCAAAGGGCTGGAGTTCAAGTATGTGTTTCACTTAGATCTAGAAGAATGGTCTTTTCCTCATCTGACACCTGGAAAATCTTGGGGGGAACAGACGTTCACTAATCTAGAACAAGATACAAACCTTCATTATGTGGGGATTACCAGAGCTGAAGAACACTGCTTTCTCGTTAGAGCCGAATATAGACAAAACGCAAAAGGTAAGGATTCATACTCGAATCCATCATATTTTTGGACGTTACCACAGCTTGAAGGGTTGTATTCAGAATGAAGCTATTACCAAGCGTAAATGACAGGCAAGCAAATGCCAAATACTGAAAAAAAACAAAATACAAGTTCTATGGTTGCAATTGAGCATTTATTCACAGAGTTTCAATACGCACTTGCTCAATCAGAAGATAAGAATGTTGAAACATTCATGGAAAGGTTGCAGCAATTAGTTCTCGGTAACAATACGTTAATATTGAAATCGATTTCAGAGTTACTGCAACTAAAATTTTTTGTAGATGACTACCAGCGTGGGTATAAATGGACAAAAGATCAGGTTGAAGATCTGCTTAATGATATTGATGAATTTAACACCACTCAAAGCGATTTTTATTGCTTACAACCTGTTGTAACAAAATATCATGCTCCAAAATATAACGAGGACAGCCCTCTATGGGAGGTTGTTGATGGTCAGCAAAGAATGACAACTAGTTATATGATCCTCTCATATCTTCAACATGATAAATTTAGCATTGAATATAGAACCCGAAAAAGCAGTAGTGAGTTTTTAGCTCATTACTTACCAAGCACATTGAAAATTACCCCTTGGGGTAACTATATCAAACAATTTGACTCGATTTCCGATGAGGAATACCCACCCCCTCCTCTATCACAGTTTGATTTGGATAATGTAGATAACTACCATTTTTATACAGCTTACCACACGATTTCAGAATGGTTTTCTGATAAAAGCGAAGAACAAAAACATGAATGGTTAGACAAGTTTCTAAATCATACAAAAGTAATCTGGTATGCAGTTGAGCCTTCGAATAATAACTTAGAATCCATTGATATTTTTATGCGCTTAAATAGTGGAAAGATTCCGTTAACAAACGCTGAATTAATCAAAGCTTTATTTCTGCATTTCGTCAGTTCCGATGAAGGAACGGAAATAATTAAGTTAAAACAATATCATATGTCGCAGCAATGGGATGCCATAGAACAGTCATTACAAACAAAAGACTTTTGGGCTTTCTTACAGCCTTTTAACAGTAACCAAAACTATACGAACCATATTGAATTATTATTTGATTTACTAACAAACAAACCCACAAAGCAATCTAAAAACACTGAAAGTGATAAAAAATATCATTCATTCAGTCATTACTATTTAATCCTGAAAAATATAGAGACAAAAACAGCCTTTATCGAACAGGAGTGGCACAAATTAAGACAAGGTTTCTACCGTTTGCAAGAATGGTATGACAATGACGAACTATATCACCTAGTTGGTTTTTTGATCACTCGTAAGATTTGTACAGTTCAAAAGTTATGGAAAATGTCTGAGGGTGTGACTAAATCTGATTTTATCGAGTCATTAAAAAGTCTTATCGGTATAGAACTAAAAAAATATTTTGTTGATGATAATCAAAAGCCATCTTTTAGCGCGTTACAATATGGTGGTAATCGTCAGCATATAATTTCTGTTTTTATTCTATTCAATATTGCAGCTCACAGAAGGCAAGGTACACGATTATCATTTAACTCTTACGCCAATACTCAATGGGACATAGAGCATATACATGCTCGAAACTCTCAAGAATTAGAAGATGCTAAACAGCAAGATATATGGCATGAATCTCAGGTACATATCTTAGCTTCAGAAGACATACCAGAGGAAACCAAAACCAATCTAAATAAACTTCTATCGAAATGGAACCAGTTAAAAGTGAGCGGTTCTAGCAGTCAAGAATTAAAATGTTCACAGAAAATTTATTTAACCCTACTTGATTCCGTGATAGGCACTATCGAAGAAGAAGAAATGGATGACCTTGATAACCTTTGTTTGCTGTCTTCTACAATCAATAGAGGTATTGGAAATTTAATTTTCACCCAAAAAAGACAATCAATATTGAGATATGAAAGATCTATGTGTAAAAACGGGACTCATCATTTTATCCCAATAGCAACAAAAAATGTCTTTTCCAAATTTTATAGTGAAAAAGTGGCGAATATGTACCAATGGTCTACCAAGGATAGAAAAGCATACCGCAAAGAGATCATCGAATGCATTAATTATTACTGTGACATTGAGGGGTTGAAATGAGCATAAAATGCACATTCTGGCAATTACTTGACCTACATTCGATATGTATCCCCATCATCCAAAGAGATTATGCTCAAGGTCGTATAGACAGTAAATCGAGTCAGATTAGAACCGAGTTTATAGCTACTTTATTTACTATGGTTAGTGATATTGAAAAAAGTCAGGATCTTGATTTCATCTATGGGTCAGTAAAAGACGCTGACCTAATACTATTAGATGGACAACAAAGAATCACAACTCTATTTCTACTACATTGGTATATTGCAGCAGGTTCTGGTCATTTAGCTGAAGCTTCGAAAAAGTTGAGTAAGTTTAAATATGAAAACAGAGTTACATCTAAAGAATTTACTAACTCACTACTGCAATTTGGAAGCGAGTTAAACATTCACAAGATTAATGGCTCACTTTCTGAAACGATTTGTGATGCAGGTTGGTTTTTTTCAGTATGGGGAAATGACCCTACTATAAGAGCAATGCTAGTCGTTTTAGATGAAATGCATAACGTGTTTAGAGATTCACTATCTTCTTGTTTGTGGCAAAGGTTGATTTGTACGGAAAATCCACCAATTACCTTTCACTTCTTAAATATGGATAACTTTGCCTTAACAGATGAGTTATACATAAAAATGAATGCTAGAGGACAAGCTCTAACAGATTTTGAAAATTTCAAAGCTTGGTTGCAAGGTTATGTAAATCATTCTGATGATATCGGTTTAAAAGGTGATTTCTGGCTAAAGCTAGACAAATCCTGGACAGATATTTTTTGGAAAATGAGACCAGAAAATGTTAATGAAGTAGACAATGTATATCAAGCGTTTTTTAAAACAATAGCTCTTACTGAGTTTGGCTTAACTATTGAAAATAAGAAAAAAAATTCAGTTAAAGAACTCTCCAATATTGTAAATGACTTACGTAATAATTCGTACTTTAGTCATGCGATGTATGAAGAACTAGCTTGCTTTTCTGGTGCTTCATTAAACAATACACATCGATTCCTTGATTTTATACATAAGGTTCTATTTCATTTTGATTGGAGTAACGAATTCTCAGCCAAAGAAAAGATTCTTGAGGTTTTTAACAATGGAATCCGTGAAAATGGCTATCTTGAGAAGGTTCGTTTTGCTTCACTCTACACATTTATTTCAGAAAATAAATCATTCGATAACTTAGCCCCTCTCTCTCAAAATGAATTAGATAACTTAAGTCATTGGCTAGGTGTATCTGAACGATTAATTAATAATTCAACCTTCGACTCGGCTACTGATTATGTCAATGCCGTAAAGTCGCTATGCAGCTTAGCTAAAGATTTAAACTCTCGTGTTTTTTCAAATTTGTCTAATCTAAAAAGTAAAGACATATCTTTTTTCAATGATCGTCAAAAGAACGAAGAGATACTTAAAGCCCAGCTTATTTTAGATAATCACGAATGGCTTGCCGCTTTTGATACTTACCATGAGCATTACTACTTCTATGGTCAAGTTGGATTTCTACTCGACTCTTGTAAAAATGAAAACTTATATTGTTTAGATAAATTTAAGACTAATGCTCAAAAGTCTTCCGTTTTATTCTCGAACGAAACCCTCAATAGGAAGGATTTCTTACTTCATCGAGCTTTATTAACGTTTGGTGATTATCTAGTATGGCAAGGTCGAAATAAAAGTTTTTGTAGAAACTCTCGGAGTAACGCTCGTGATCGGAATGAAAACTGGCGAAGTATATTTAACGATAAAGAAAATAGACAAAAAATATTGTTCCAACTAATCAATGCACTTGACGTTGGTAACGAACTTGAAGGTATGACACAGCTCGTGAAAAGCTCTTCTATTTCCGACTGGAGAAAATGTGTTATTGATGAGCCAGACATACTTAAAGAATGCAAAAGGATGTGCGCTCGCTTTAATTACGAAGGTAGTGAGATTTATCTTCTATGTAGCTCTAGGATGTCTGGCTACCACTATGGCTTATACAGCTACTATATTTTCCTAAAACTAAGCAAAATGAATTTAGATACTGACCATCCTATGTCTAGTTTGTTAGAGGGACTTGAATGCTATGATTTTGTAACTGGCAGTAGTGAAGTGCCTAGTATCAACTTCAAATACAAAGATGATAGCAACCTCTATTTTTATCTTTATGAAAAATTTACTTATGAACTATGGCAAGGGGACGAGGAGTTAGAATTTGATGAAAGCCGTTCAATGAAAGCGTTAACCAAGTTCGCCTACCAGATTACAGGTTTAAGTGGTTGTCTGAACAATTAGAAACCTCAGACGAATTAGAGTAGAACCAAACAGGTTGCTGTGCGACCTGTTTTTTATAAACTAACTCCCGTATGTTTTTTTAGATGTTTAACGCTATTTTTGTAGGACAATTAAAAGTACATCTTCGATGTCATTAGATTTAAAATCAAGAACTGATCATTTATTTTTAAGCACTTAGTCCACACCAATAAGATATATTTGACTCTACTTTTGTATTTTTAAATATCTGGAAACAGATATTAGTACGCCATATTACACTTGAGTTTATAAAGTTAACCTAAGAAATAGCATTTTAAACCAGTTAGAAATATGATGCGTTTTATCTATAATTCCAATCCATATTGAGGCATTGTTTTTATCTTTATTAATAAGGATATCTAGATTCAAAAACACCTATTTCCGTTGCTAGTGAACCACACTTAACCTATTCCAAAGATATATTAACCTTCAGCAATAATACTATTGCTATTAATTAACTTTATAAATCGATTAACTTAGTAGGCTATATGTCTCTAATAGGTATACTTATATAGAACTGTTAAAACGATGTACAAATTGTCTCATTTAGAATCAAAACATTAGTTGTGGCAACTTAAATGATACTGTATCATTTAAGTTGTACATATTAGACTACCGTGAGGTTTTTATGACTGTTAGGATCTACTTGAGGGCATCAACTTCTGAAGCAGACGCATTGCGAGCCAGAGAATACATCCTCGAACAGGCTTTGCTAAATAATCTATCATTATTAAATTCTGTCGAATATATCGAGAATTACTCTGGACGCAAGGTCGCTCGCCCCGAACTGACTCGTTTACTATCAGAGTCATCATCAGGCGATATTATCCTCGTTGAACAAATAGATCGATTAACACGCCTTACCTCTTCTAACTGGAAAACGTTAAGATCAGAAATCGAGCAAAAAGGCTTAAAGGTTGTTGCTTGTGATGTAGCAACTAGCTTTAAAGTCTTAGAGCACACTCAAGATGAAATGCAGCAAAGAGTGCTGGAATCAGTAAATTCAATGCTAATCGAAATCTTGGCTGCCACAGCCTCTAAAGATTACGAAGATAGACGTAGAAGACAGCGGGAAGGCATTGAAAAAGCTAAAAACCACGGTAAGTTTAAAGGCAGGCAAGCAAATCCAGAGACAGCTATAAAATGTGAGAAGGTTCACCGAATGGTAAATGCGGGAGTCGAAAAACTCCCTGAAGCTTTAAAAACATACAACTTAGGGCGTGCAACCTATTATCGATGGAAATCTTCACAAACTCAAACAACCGCTTCTGCCCTATTGCATGTTGATCAATGATTTGATCTTTAAGAATTTTTAGGTATGAATACTTATCGCACTCAACAGTATGATAGTGTTGAGTACGATAATTTCTGATGGATAGGTTTTACAACCGAGGTGATCACGCTGTGTATGCAAACCAACAAGCAAGAATTTGCCCCATTCTCATTTTCGACCAAAATATTTGTGGTCGTAGGTTGCGGAAATTTACTCATATACAGTTCATGCAATGTCAATGTCATTCATGCTTGAATAGTGCATTTTTATATTTACAAAGGTTCTTCGGGACAAAGCAACTTATTGTATTTCCAAATGCCTGATCTCAATCCATAGGTCATGGATTGCACTTTCCTAACTGTCTCACTTACGCGAGCCTAAGATAATGTGGTATAAAACACTCCCATACTTTCAGACTACTAGGTCATAGATATGACATCACTTTATATTGTTGTTTTTGCTCTTATATTAGCAGTTATACAACTTTTTTTCTTGTTGAGAAAATACAGGAAAAAAGTCCAAGAATTACAAACCACCTATGTTGAATCCAGTACGAACGCTAAAGAGGCTGACCTACAGGTTAATACTGTCAAAACTTCAACTGATGATATGGCATACTTCAAGTCGGAAAACGATCGCATTTTGTTTTTGTTGTTAGAGGTTGATGGTAAGCGCCGTAACCAATTGCTTGGTATCACCTCAGAGATGTATGAGGACGAGGAAGCAGCTAAAAAATGGTATAAATCACTGTCAAATAAGGTTCATCCAGACAAAAATGATGATCCAAGGGCAGCGGAGGCTTTCGATAAATTAAAGCAACTCTACAACAAAGTTACATTTTAATGGGTAATGTTCATGAGTGACACAAATTTACCCATAGAGCGTAAGCCACTATCCGAGTTGATTGACGTGAAACCCACCCAAATCTCCCCCGATTTGGATGAAAAACTCACCCAAAACAATCAAGTATTGGCAAATAAGTCTATTATGGAGATAGATCATCAGACCAAAACGCCCACTCCATTTTTTAGTGTTGACTCATTAGCATCATCCATTGGAACTGATAGAAAACCATTTAGAGCGTTAATGGCTGAGGCGGCAGATGGTGAGGTGAAAAAAATAAATAATGAATATCTTATTCGCAGCGATATTACCAAACAATTTTTGCAAGAGCGCTCTGAGCAACCACGCTCTTGCGGAGAGCGAGCACGGATTGAAGCAACACGTAATATAGTTAATGAGGCAAGTAAGTTACAGTATGAACGGGTCATTGCGCTATTAAACAAAGATCAAGGTGATGAATAAAAATGTCCGAATTTAAATATCTTTTAGACACAAAAAAAACACTTTCCGTGAATGAACAAGGATTAAGTGTGGTACAAGTGTATACAGATACTGAGATTACAAATAGTCAATTGTTTATCAATGTTAACGATCTCGTTGAAAACTCTCCATTGACTCGTGGTGAAGTGAATGAGCATGTCGCAGATAAACCTGAAGAGCAAGTGATAACTGATGGAGGGCAAACCTTAATTCGTGTTTCTAGTGCTTTGAAATTGAATGACCCTAAGTTGAGAGATGTTGACCCAAACGTGTGTGCTCAAGCTCGGCAATTTGAGCAAGATATTGATAATATCAATATGATGCCCAAGCTTAATGAGGAGCGGATCATTGCATCAGAGACGGTAAAAACAAAGTCTACTAAAGCAAAGCAAGACTACAAGAAGCAAAGAATTAAACAGGGTTTAGGTAACATTTGTGAAAAAACGAATCAGCCCATACCTCAGGGTGATAAACTTCATATTCACCACGATCCCAGAGAAGCGGACTTCCCAGAACTGGCTGCGGAACAGGCATCTTTATCTGCCAACGGTTCAACCGTTCACAATGAGGGGCATAAAAACGATAATGAACCCTTTAAATAGTCAGGTAGAGTGAAGTCTGAAAAGCTGACTACTTTAGACATTAATTTGTTGATACTTACCTTTGTGCTTTTTCGGGACAAAAGTACTTTAATGCTACTGCTCTAAAACGCTTCTGTCCAGAAACGTGCCAGAATTAGTGCTCATGACCAGCATTTTTGCTCACCAAGCTGGCTGTAGAACCAAGTCTTGACTAACCAGAAGATGTGTAAGATTGAATGTGAGTTAATACACTCTAGCGATACAAACCACCCTGAAATAGAGATAAAACTTTTAATCCGTTTTGAGACTGACAGGTTAATTTTTCGCATACTTTTAACCAATCACATCAAATAGATTAAGTGGACGAACCTATATGTTGTGATTGGTTAAATTAAAGCTTAAATCTGTGAATGATCTGATTGCTAGAACCTCGCCATAGCAACTCTGGATCATACAAGTCTTCTTTAAATTGCCCGTCAATCATCACATCGATTTGTTCAACAATGCCCTTCTGGTAATTGTTAAGTTCACCTAGTTCGTAGCCTGTCCACAACCAAATATCTTTGCCAGGACATTCTGTTTTGACCCTTTTAACAAGCTTTAATATTGCTGACACATTTGCTGGATGTAACGGGTCTCCGCCGCTCAAAGATAATCCTCGTCTTTTAATTCGAGTATCTTGTAGATCAGCGATAATTTGATCTTCTAATTCTTGGGTGAAAAAATGACCCGAGTTAGGGTTTAGCGTTGATTTGTTGTAGCAACCTCTGCAATTATGCTCACAGCCAGCTACGAACAGGGTACAACGCGTACCCTCTCCGTTCACAACATCAACTGAATGATACTTATGGTAATTCATTTAGCCTCACTACATGTGTTTAACTCTACGAATCACTTCTTCTTGTTTACCTGAGTTAAACGGTCTAGCATCTGGAGAACCAAGGTAGCCACACACTCTTCGGGTAACTGATACTTTCTTTGAGTCATGATTACCACATTTTGGACACTCAAAACCTTTACTAGTACAGTCAAATTCGCCTGTAAACCCACATTCATAACACTCATCAATAGGAGTATTAGTTCCGTAGTAAGGCACACGTGAATAGCTGTAATCCCAAACGTTTTCTAAAGCTTCAAGGTTGTGTTGCATATTCGGGTATTCGCCGTAACAGATAAAACCACCTGATGCTAAAGCTGGATATGGCATTTCAAAGTCAATCTTATCGTAAGGATTAACTTTCTTTTCAACATCCAAGTGGAAGCTATTTGTGTAATATCCCTTATCTGTTACATTTTCTAGCACACCAAACTCTTTGGTATCTAACGAACAGAAACGAGTACAAAGGTTTTCAGAAGGAGTACTATATAAGCTAAAGCCCCATCCCGTCTCTGTTGTCCAAGCCTCTGTCGCATCTTTAAGTCGCTTAACAATAGCTATGCCTTTCTGGCGTAATTCTTCGCTATCGTAAATGTGCTCTTCAGAGTCAGCGTATAGAGCATTAATTGTTTCATGAATACCGATATAGCCCATCGACACTGAAGCACGACCGTTTTTGAACACATCCAAAACTTCATCTTCAGGATCTAAGCGAACACCTAGCGCACCTTCAGTGTACAGAATAGGAGCAACCTTTGCTTTAACTCCCTTCAGACGATCAATACGAGTCTCAAGAGCTTTACGAACCAGTGCAATACGCTCATCTAGAATCGTGAAGAACTTATGTTCTTCACCTTTTGCTTCCATAGCAATACGAGGTAGATTTAGACTTACAACGCCAAGATTGTTACGACCCTCATGAACTTCATTGCCTTGTTCATCAACATATTTGGCTAAGAAACTACGACAGCCCATTGGAGCTTTAAATGAACCAGTGACTTCAACAACTTTGTCATAATTCAGAATGTCTGGATACATACGTTTGGTTGAACATTCTAATGCCAACTGCTTAATGTCGTAATTTGGGTCTTCTTGCTTATGGTTAATTCCGTCTTTAATTGTAAAAATTAACTTCGGGAACACCGCTGTTTTCTTGCTCTTACCCAGTCCAGCAATTCGATTATCAAAAATAGCTTTTTGGATTAGTCTAGATTCCCATGAGGTTCCTAACCCTATGTTTATACTCAAAAATGGAGTCTGACCATTGCTAGAAAATAGGGTATTGATCTCATATTCTAGCGATTGAAAAGAATCAAACACCTCTTTTTCTGTTAACTCTTTTGCATACGCTTTCGTATCGGGAATATTCCATTTTTCAGCAGTTGCAAGATGCTTTGCATAACTGGCAGTAACGTAAGGTGCTAAGACTTCATCTAGGCGATTTAACGTTGTACCACCGTAGGTATGACTTGCCACTTGCGCTACGATTTGCGCTGTAACTGCGGTGGCTGTTTGAATTGACTTAGGAGTCTCAATCTCAGCATTACCCATGCGGAAACCGTTCGTCAACATATTTTCTAAGTCAACAATCATACAGTTAAACATTGGGAAAAATGGCGAGTAATCAAGATCGTGATAGTGAATTTGACCAGTTTCATGTGCTGCAACGACATCACGAGGCAACATGTGATTTTTAGCGTAATGTTTAGATACAATGCCTGCTAATAAATCACGCTGAGTTGGTATAACTTTACCATCTTTATTTGCATTTTCATTTAGTAGCTCAGCATTACTTTGTTCGACTAAGCCTGAAATTTCAGAGCTAAGAGTACTAGCTTTTTCACGTTTGATATCTCTATCGTGTCTGTATTCGATATAAGCTCTAGCAACATCCTCATCATGATGCATCAATTCAGATTCTACTAACTTCTGTATATCATTAATTTTGATTTCAGCTTTCCTCATCAGTTGTTCCGCTACATTTGCGGCAACAATATCGCTCAAATCAAGTTTTACAGAACCTACCTGATCGGCAGCAGCTTGTACGGCATATTTAATCAGTTGAGGATTAAACTGCACTTTCGCCCCATCACGTTTAATAACGATAGATTTAGTTACTGGTTTCATGATCATTATTTTGTCCTACGTAATCGGATTAAGCTGCAATAGCAAGAAAGTTAGCGTCATTTTCTGAAAATAAGTGAGAGTGCTCTCGCTTAACTTTTAATGCTGGATAGGAATATAGATTAGACTTACCAAAGCATTTTAATAGTGGGGTTAAGTAATCTAACTGAGGAGTTGCGAACTCCTGAGGCATACATACACCGACATTATTTGGAAAAACTTCTACCACATAATGTCCGTTTGCGGTATGTAACGTGTTCACTTCATATTCTAAAGATTGGAAGGCGTCATAACACTCTTTTTCAGTTTGCTTAATAGCAAACTCTTCAGGCGCATGAATATCCCATTCTTTAGCAATCTCAAGGTGCTTGTCATAACTGGTCTTTACATACGGAGCAAGCACTTCATCAATGCGGTTGATGGTGGTGCCGCCATAAATATGGCTTGCCACTTGCGCTATGATTTGAGCCGTAACCGCCGTCGCTGTAGAAATAGATTTAGGGGTATCGATCTCAGCGTTGCCCATTTTAAACCCATGAGTCAGCATACCTTTCAGGTCAATCAGCATACAGTTAAACATCGGGAAAAACGGGGCATAATCGAGATCGTGATAATGAATATCACCTTCATCATGCGCTTGTACAATATCACGTGGCAAAATACGTGTTTTCGCGTAGTGCTTTGCGACAATACCCGCTAACAAGTCACGTTGAGTTGGAATAACCTTGCCGTCTTTGTTCGCATTTTCGTTTAATAAGTCGGCATTGCTTTCTTCAATCAGACCTTCAATCTCTTTGGTCAGCGCACTTTTCTTCTCGCGCGCTAAATCACGGTCGTGACGATATTCGATATACGAACGAGCCAGTCCTTTGTATGGACCTTGCATCAATTCGTTCTCGACGAGAGTCTGGATCTCTTGGATGTCTACATTTTCGCAATCCTGCAGTTTAAGCTCCACTGCTATCGCGACATTAGCCGCATAAAGCTCGAGCGCTTTGTCTGCATGTTCTGCTGCTCTTACTACGGCAGCTTCTATACGATCCTTTGTAAACGGAGCACGAGAGCCGTCTCTTTTGATTACGATTGTTTTCACCCTTTCTCCTATCCCCTCAATATTCACAGACTTATCCACAAATACACTATATGGGGGTGTTACGATTGATTCTGACACAATATATTGTGGTGTATTTAACGAGAAGCGCCAACTAAAAGTATTGATCTAGATCAACCAACATGAGGTAGTGAGCAAGAAGAATTCAATCTTACTGAACTTGATCCCAGTTAATAAATTGCAGACAGTTTTCATTAATTTTTGCCAACTTTATGTTGATCTTTTGGCATCGCTTGCGGCACATTGGCTGGACGAATATTTAGAATTGGCAAGGGCGATGTTTAGAACGATCTGTTATGAAATAATGAAATTTACTTGCATAATGGCTATAAGTATTTTTCCTACAATCACGTATGCATTAACGGTAACAAGTTGGAATATAGAGTGGCTATCTCTTACTCCTTCCAATCGGTTTGAACAGAGCAAGCGAACCGATACCGATTTTCAAGCACTCTCGCGCCATTTAAAACAAGTGTCACCCGACGTTCTAGCATTCCAAGAGGTAGACTCCATCGCCGCCATTCAAAAAGTGGTGGGAGACGAGTACACCATCTACTTTTCTGACCGAGCACTTTCCCATAACCATAAACACCAGTTTAATGAGATCAACCAGTACACTGGCTTTGCCATACGCGACACATTACAAGTCAACGATCTCCCTGATTTTCCTCTTACCCAAGGAAATCGACTACGATTTGCATCTGCGGTGACACTAACCCATAAAGGTAAAAAAATTCAGCTACTTTCTGTACATCTTAAGGCGGGGTGCAGTGGAAAATACTCCTCAACATCGTCATGTAAACAGCTCAAACGTCAGGGCAAAGCTATCAACAGCTGGCTTAAGCAAGTAGAGCAACGAGGACAGCACTACATTTTACTAGGCGACTTCAACCATAATCTGGCTTATCGCGGAGATTGGTTGTGGACTCAAATGACCAATGGTCTCACTTACAGCCCAAGATTAACGAGCCAATCCACTAAAGCAAGTTGTAAGGTACGATCTAATAGAAACCCCAATCGTACCCATCAGTTCCGATCACTGATCGACCATATCATCGTAAGTCCATCGCTGCGTACGTCCCCAGCAATTCAAAATACCATGGAGACCAAAGACGTGCTGTCTTTTAACATGAGCGACCATTGCCCTATTAGCGTGACGCTGTATTAGCCGCCACACTGATATCTATAGCGAGTGTTTAAAACCCAACTTTAGCAGTAGCTTTCTGGGTGGGCAGAACCCCGTAAAACCACTTTGAATTAGGTTTAGTCCAATAAATACGGTAAACCAAACAAAGTGGTGACTCGCAAATACCGTTAGTAACACAGACACTAAAACCATCGAACCCGCTAACACTCGAATACCATCTTCAACTTTCATGACGCTCTCCTTTTATACTTTCCTTAGTCTCATTCTTCTTTGCAAACGTTTACTGTGTGACGCTACGAGTCATGGCTGAGCACACCATTAGTGACTGTCAACCTGAATAACACCACGCTTTAACGCAACATAATAAAGAACTGGAATAATCAATAAGGTTAAAAGTGTTGAAACAAAAATCCCGAAGATTAGGCTGATTGCTAACCCATTAAAAATAGGATCATCGAGAATGAACACAGCCCCTATCATCGCGGCTAATGCCGTCAGCATAATGGGTTTCGCTCGGACTATCGCGGACTCAATCACCGCCTCGCCCAAAGCCATACCATTACGTAATTGGTGGTTAATAAAGTCGACAAGTAGTATTGAATTACGAACAATGATGCCGGCAAGTGCAATCATACCTATCATAGACGTCGCGGTGAATTGCGCACCCAACAAAGCGTGCCCCGGCATTACTCCAATTATGGTCAAAGGAATCGGAGCCATAATGATCAGCGGCACGACGTACGATTTGAACTGCGCAACAACTAATAGGTAGATAAGTACCATTCCCACTGCATAGGCAATGCCCATATCACGAAATGTCTCGTACGTAATAGTCCATTCACCATCCCAAAATATCTCCACACCTTGTAACCCAGAAGGTTGATTAATAAAGGACTGTTTCGCGTCTAGTCCCTTATCAGCCATGGTAGTGGCAATATCCGCCATCCCATACAAAGGGCTATCCAGCTCACCAGTCATATCACCTACAACCATGATCATAGGGACAAGATTTTTGTGTACGATATAATTATCCATTGGCGTTTCACTGATTCTAATCAGATCGGCGAGTAAATACGGTGAACCATTCACACTACTTATTTTCATGTTCATCACCTGTTCTAAACGAACCTTAGCACTCTCTTTTGCTTGAATCTGAATAGGTATTGGCGTTTTGCTTTGCTCACTGTGCAAATAGCTAACGGGCTTACCGCCTACTGCCGTCGCCAATGTATCTACGACTGATGAATAAGAAACCCCCAACCGAGATACTTTGCTTCTATCTATAACCACTTGCCATTTTTGATGTGACTCTGGTAGGTAAAGATCAACATCAACAATGTCTGGGGTCTCTTTGAATATTTCACGTAATGTCAGCGCCGCTTGTTCACGTACCTCTTGCGTTGGTCCATAAACTTCCGCCACTATCGGAGACCAAACGGGTGGTCCTGGTGGCACTTCGACGACTTTGACTTTCCCACCAAATCCATTTGCGATATCCACTAAAATCGGTCGTATCTGGGCTGCGATCTCGTGACTAGAACGCGTTCGCTCAGACTTATCGACCAAATTAACCTGAATATCACCTTTATCTGGTGCCTGTCGCATAAAATAATGTCGTACTAAACCATTAAAATTAATTGGCGCTGCAGTGCCCGCGTAAATTTGGTAATCCTTTACCTCCTCAACGTCATTAAGCGCATCACTCAATTCAAACAACACTCTTTGTGTTCGCTCCAAGGCGTTACCTTCTGGCATATCCAGAATCACTTGAAACTCAGACTTATTGTCAAACGGTAGCATTTTCATTACGACCAACTGTTGCACCGGTAGCCACAATGACACAGCAATCGCCACCAACACTCCAGCTCCCAACAAAGCACGATTGCGTTTTTGCATACCGCTTGTGACAAACGGAGATAGTATTTTATTAAAGAAATCAGCTTGCTTACCATTAACCGGCTTACTCGACTCATTGCTTTCTTTTAACAAAACGCGTGCAAGCCACGGCGTCAGTACAAAGGCAATAACCAGTGAAATTAACATTCCCATTGACGCATTGATTGGTATTGGGCTCATGTATGGCCCCATTAATCCGGAAACAAACGCCATGGGCAGTAATGCAGCGATCACGGTGAGGGTTGCCAGTATCGTCGGTCCACCCACCTCATCAACAGCGCCAGGAATCAGCTCTGTTAGGTTTTGTTTCCCTTTCACCATATGTCGATGAATATTCTCTACTACTACAATAGCGTCGTCGACCAATATTCCGATGGAGAAAATCAACGCAAACAAAGAGACCCTATTCAAAGTAAAGCCCCAGGCCCACGATGCAAACAACGTCAGCAATAAGGTTATGATTATCGCGACGCCAACAACAGCCGCTTCACGTACCCCCATGGTAAACAACACGAGTAGCACCACGGCTCCCGTGGCGAAAGCAAGCTTACCAATTAAAGTGTTGGCTTTATTGGCAGCAGTCTTTCCATAATCACGGCTAATATCAACTTGCACGTTGTGAGGGATCAGCGTGCTTTGTAACTCAGTCAGACGCTGTTCAACCGCTCTAGCAACATCGACCGCGTTTTCACCACTTTTTTTGGCAATTGCTATGGTAACCGCTGACTTCAGTTGATTTTTATCGCCTGTCCATACCACTTGCGTTGGAGTGTCCGCGCCTAACTCGACTTGCGCAATATCGGATAAATAAACAGGTTGACCATCATGAAGCCCCACCACCAACTGTTTCACCTCGTCAGTTTTGGTTAGGAACTCTCCGACCTGCAAAGGAATTGACTGATTATCTTGCGTTAGGCTAAGCAACGTCGACGTGGCGTTAGCATCCGGCAAAATTCTATTTAACGCATCAATAGTGACGCCGTAACCAGACATTTTCGCTGGATCCAGTCTAACATCCACGATCGTCGGTTGGCGGCCTACTGTATAGATATCTCTTGTCCCTTTAATTCGCTTCAGTTCTGTTTCTAGACCGGAAGCCAAACTGGTTAAGGCTTGCAACGACACCTGATCGTGCTTGCCTGACAATGTCACAGTAACAATCGGCACATCTTCGATACCACGTGGCTTAATTAGCGGCGTTCCCACGCCCATATTTGGTGGCATCCAGTCATTATTGGAATAAAGCTTATTGTAGATTTTAACCACCTCCTCGTTGCGAGGAATGCCTACCTCAAAAATAGCCACAATCATCGCCCCACCATGCTGCGAGAAAGAGTAAATTTTGTCTATCCCGTTAATTTCTGACACGATTTGTTCTATAGGGTTTGTCACTAAACTTTCTACTTCGCCTGGGGAGGCGCCGGGGAAGGGAATATATATATCAGCAAAGGTGACGTCAATTTGAGGCTCCTCTTCCTTCGGTGTCACCGTTATCGCCATTAAGCCAAGTAATAGCGCGACTAACGCCAATAACGGCGTCATTGGCGACGCTTGAAATACGGCAGCAATACGACCAGAGATCCCCATTTTTCTAGAGCTCATTTTGTTATTATTCATCATAGGCTCCTACTTCTCTGTTAGATATGACACAACATCAGAGATGATTTCATCACCCGCTTCAAGGCCGCTCAATACTTCCAGTTGATCGCTATGTTCTTGCCCTACTCGTATTGGGTTCATAGTGACTTGCTCACCGTTCACTCGGTAAACCATACTGAGTTCTCCACGTTGAATGACCGAACTCTGTGGGACCAACAGCATCGGCTGGTCATCATAATGAAACATGATGTTGACCCACTCACCAGGGAGAAGTTTTTCTGGTTGTTCTAAAAGCTCGAGACGAAGACGAAAAGTACGAGATTGGTGGTGAGCATAATTGAACAGTTTTGCGTCATAGGGGTTTAAAGTCTCCCCCATTTGTGTGATCACTGTAAATTGCTCTGCATCGTTAACATCATTGCGATAACGTTGCGGAATCTCAGTAACCACTCGTAAGGGGGATAAAGAAAACCCAGTGATTAACTGGCTGCCCGGCGCAACGGTTTCACCAAGTTCTACATGGCGCTTAGTCACAATACCGGTATAAGGCGCAGTAATGCTGGTATACCCTAACGACTCCTTCGCCTGCGTCACCGCAGCGGTTGCTTGTTTTACGTCGGCGAGCGATGATCGCGCAGCCGCTTCCGCAGTATCGAGTCGCTCTTTGGAAATCGCACCTTTGGGGAATAACTCACGATAGCGTTTTACCTGCGCCATTGCTTTCGTCTTCTGAGCATTCGCGCTATTGAGTTGTGCTAGCGCAGCATCAAGTGAGGCCGACTGCTGCTCTGCACTAATTTCTAGCAATACGTCCCCTTGGCTAACCAAGTCATTAACATCGGCATTAACTGCCACAATACGCCCTGAAGTTTGCGCTGATAATGTACCTCGGTTAACCGCTTCAACTGTTCCGTCTAATTCAACTACAACATCGACAACCTGCTGATCAACAACGGTGGTTTCGAAAGCGCACGAGATTGTACTGACCATCGTACTGCCCAATACCGCCCATTTAAGAAAACCCACTTTCATGTTCACCTCTTTTACTTTAATTAGACACTGCTAATATATATCCATTATTTAGCAATGTCTAATATTAATATTAGTTAATGCTAAAATATAACTGCTACTCACTTATTGGGTGAAATGTTGACCCGTGCTCAGGCAAAAAAAAAGGCTCGGTCATCAAACCAAGCCTTTCTATCGGTGCTGTTACGTTCAAGTAACCATCAAAGCATGTAGATTATTGCTTCGCTAATACTGAACCAGTGCGTTTAGACAACAAAACATCGCCAATAAACATTCCGACGAGCATCATAACCACAAAGCCAACAATGCCCGTGCTTCCATTGGCGATTGACGAGATAGCAGGTCCAGGACAAATGCCCGCGATACCCCAGCCGAGGCCGAACAAAGCAGACCCAGTTAACAATTGAGCATCGATCTTCTTATCATCTGAAACGCAGAATTGATCAGTACACACTGGCTTCTCCTTCTTACGAATAATCAGCCAATAGCTTGGTGCAAACACCATCAATGCGCCGCCCATCACAAAAGCGAGGTCAGGAGACCAGTGACCAAATATATCCAGAAAAGCCATCACATTTTGAGGATCGCTCATACCAGAGACAATCATGCCGATACCGAACAAAAAACCACTAATAAGTGAGATAATACGTTGCATCATTGCCTCCTATAGTACGTGTAACATAACGCTAGTCGTTGCCATTGCAACGGCCATAAAGGTCATTGTCGCGACAATAGAACGCTTTGATAAACGGCCCATTCCGCAAATGCCATGCCCACTGGTGCAGCCATTACCCAACCTAGTTCCCAAACCGACGAGCAAGCCAGCGACTAAAACTAATGGCGTAGACACAACCATCTCAGCAGGCGCAACATTCAACAGTTTTGCTGATAGAACACCTCCAACCACCATGCCTAACACAAACAAGATACGCCAACTGGTATCGCCCGATTTAACTTGATAAATTCGGGCAACAATGCCACTTATTCCAGCAATCTTGCCGTTGAATAACAATAACAGTGCGGCGGATAGCCCAAGTAACATACCACCGAGCATCGATGCCCAAGGGAAGGTAAACTCCATAATGACCTCTTTAAACATAAAAATGATTTAAGTTGCAAAATTCATCAAAAATTCTGCAAGTTAAATCAACTTCAATGTCCTGTAACTAGTGGCAATATAACGTATGCAACTGTTTAATAAGTCCCACAACACGCTCATCTTTGAGTGCGTAGTAAACATGTTGTGATTCCTTTCTTGAAGAGACTAAGTCCGCCTTCTTTAACACGGTCAAATGTTGTGAAAACGCTGATTGACTGAGGTTTGAGTTAGCTTGTAATTGACCAGCCCCCTGCTCTCCATCCACTAACTGGCACAACACAAACAAACGGTCTGGATGCGATAACGTTTTTAATACCTCTGCGACATCCGTTACGCGATCTTTCATATGCAATAAATCCACGTTGTTACCTCTGTGTGTCATGGTTTTGGTTGATTATCTACGCATCACATACTTTAGTCAAACCTTAATTAGAATAATTGAATTTAGATTAAATTACATTAGACAGTGCTAATTTAACGCGTTATAGTAATCGAAACTGAAATGAATTGACGGCAAGATCGTCTATTTAGCACGATTAGCTTTAAATAAAATGAACAGAGGTATTGTATGACTAAGATAGTAATCGTAGGTGGTGTTGCTGGAGGCGCATCTGCCGCGGCACGAGCGAGACGTTTAAGTGAAGATGCTAAGATCGTGATGTTCGAACGTGGACCTTTTGTTTCTTTTGCGAACTGTGGATTACCTTACCATGTAGGCGGCGACATTCAGGATCGAAGCAAGCTGTTATTACAGACTCCTGATAGCTTTCTAGCTCGCTTTAACGTCGATGTTCGTGTCATGAATGAAGTCACGTCAATCAACCGCAGCGATAAAACTGTTACGGTCAAAAATTTAGTCGATGGCAGTCAATATACTGAATCGTACGACTTTCTCTTACTGAGCCCCGGAGCGGCCCCTTTCGTTCCACCTATCAACGGTATTGCTAACCCCCTTACGCATACTCTGCGTAACATCCCGGATATGGATCGCATTCTGCAAACTATCCAAATGAATAAACCCGAGCATGCCACTGTCGTAGGCGGCGGTTTTATCGGCTTAGAAATGATGGAAGCGTTCCACCAGCTTGGTATTAAAACCACCCTCATTGAAATGGCAGATCAAGTCATGACACCTGTCGATAAGGAAATGGCGGGCTTTGCACATGCGGAAATCAGGGCGCACGATGTTGATCTTCGATTGGGGGTTGCGCTTGAGTCTGTCCACTATACCAATAATGTTCAAGTGGCCAGTAAGGATGCAGGCGAAGCAACTGAACACCAACATTTACAAGGTAGTTTACAGCTCACCCTTAATAACGGTGAACAACTCAACACCGACATTCTGATCATGTCCATTGGCGTGCGTCCAGAATCAAGTCTAGCAAAAGAAGCCGGATTACAATTGGGCGCATTTGGCGGTATTTACACTAATGACGCCATGCAAACCAGTGACCCTGCAATCTATGCCGTCGGTGACGCGGTCGAAGACAAAGACTTTGTTACTGGCAAACCAGGCTTTGTTCCACTCGCTGGACCTGCAAATCGTCAAGGCCGTATGGCGGCAGACAACATGCTTGGGCGTAGTGAAACCTATCAGGGTACACAAGGTACCGCCATCGTTAAGATCTTCGACTTAGCTGTTGCGTCGGTAGGCAAAAATGAAAAAGTACTAAAACGTGAAGGCATTCGCTATGAAAAAGTGTACGTTCATACAGCCAGTCACGCCAGCTATTACCCTGGTTCTGAAATTGTGTCGCTAAAACTGCTCTTTAGCCCGGAAACAGGCAAAATTCTTGGGGCTCAAGCCGCAGGTAAAGATGGCGTGGACAAGCGAATTGATGTTCTTGCCGTTGCGCAGCGTGCGGGAATGACAATAGAACAACTCCAGCACCTTGAGCTAACTTATGCTCCTCCATATGGCAGTGCAAAAGATGTCATTAACCAAGCTGCGTTTGTTGCCAACAATATACTTAAGGGTGATTCAACTCCGATTCACTTTGATGAGGTAGATAACTTGACAAGCGATCAAATATTGTTGGATGTTCGTAACCCTGGTGAGCTCGAAAATGTCGGCTTTATCGCTGGTGCAATCAATATTCCCGTCGATCAACTTCGTCAACGTATGGATGAGCTACCGAAAGACAAAGAGATCATCATTTACTGCCAAGTTGGGTTACGCGGTAACGTCGCCTATCGCCAACTGGTTAACAGTGGCTTTAAAGCGCGTAACCTTATTGGTGGCTACCGTACTTATAAGTTTGCGTCAATTTAACGGGATACCGTGATACGTTGGCTTATCACGGCTCATGATACAAAATGACCCGTTATAGATATCGACTAATTACAACAACTCAATAACCCAAAAAACAAAAGGAAGCCTAGGCTTCCTTTTTTGTGTATTGAGCACAGTGCTAATTATTTTGCAGGCTTGTTCTGGCAATGTTCAATGGCGGTAGCCATCAGTTCCAATGCAGATTTTTCACACGCTGGTAGCTGCGCATCACTACTGTTAATCGGTGTAACACGCTCACCCCATTTTATGTACCCTGCTCCCCAAGTCAGTCCAGCACCAAATGCCGCTAAAAGAAGGTTATCATTGGGTTTTATCTTCCCTTGCTCTACCGCCTCACACAACGCGATAGGTACTGTCGCCGCTGACGTGTTGCCATACTTCTGAATGTTCACAAACGCTTTTTCACGTTCAATGCCCGACAGGTCGCACAAGGTTTGAATAATACGAATGTTTGCTTGATGAGGGATCACCACATCAATGTCTTCTTTGGTCAAGTTTGAGCGAGACAACACGGTATTCGCAGCAGCGCCCATACCTTTTACTGCACGCTTAAAGATCTCTTTACCAATGAATTCAAATTCAAAGTAACCGTTATCCGCCGCGAAACGATCCATTGACGTACCAAATTTTGGCACCGCTAGAATGTCTCGCCCTTTCGCGTCACAGCCAATCTGAGCGTCTTGCAAGCCCACTTTGCTTTCTGTGCGGCTTAATACCGCTGCCCCTGCGCCATCGCCAAACAATACCGCCGTATCTCTTTCACTCCAATCAAGGAAGAAAGACAAACGCTCAGCGCCAATAACAATCGCATTGCGGTAGTTACCCGACTGAATCAATTTAGTCGCGGTTTCTAAGCCGTAGACAAAACCCGTACATGCCGCGTTTAGATCAAACGCCGCCGCCGCTGGAACGCCCAAATTCTGTTGTACACGAGAAGCGGTATTTGGAATCAATGAGTCTGGTGAACAAGTAGCAACAATAATCAGATCAACGTCTTCTGCCGTAATACCAGCGCATGCCATTGCATGTTGCGCCGCAACCGTCGCCATATCTGAAGTGTTAACGTGGCTAATACGGCGAGTTTCTATCCCAGTCCTAGAACGAATCCACTCATCAGAAGTTTCCATTACCGTACTTAGGTCATGGTTAGTCAATGTTGCTGGTGGAAGGCACTTACCCCAACCAGTGATTTCGGCATAATAAGCTGTCATTCTGTACCTATCTATATTGAATCATTAAGCAATTTTTCCATCATATCACAACATTTTGATTGTTAATGCAAATGCAAACAATGCTTGTAGGCTGCATTCACCACACAACCATTCACACAGCAAATACAACCAACCCAAACTCATACCTAAAACAGATTGGGCAGGCTTTTTCATGACAAAATCGGATGATAATTAAACAAAAAACCATCCAGCACTAATGGTTAAAACCGAATATCAACAGGTCTTACCAATAAAAAACCATGAGCTATAGAGCGTCGTCAATGACTTTCAATTATGACATTAAGCTTGGTTTTGTGAGAAATATCGCGCATGAAGAAGAACTTGCGGATAGAGTTCAGTGAACAAGCTCGAGAATCGTTGGTAGTTCTGCTCTAAGTCAACGCCACATTCGGCTAGAGGTTCCATCCTTAGGCTGCGTTGCGACATTCTTTCCAAGGCGTACTGGATATTGCCCAGCTCTTGATACGACTCTAACCACCTATCACGCCACATAAATTCACTCATGCGTAGAAAGCGTTCTGGCAATGGCGCAGCATCCACGACTTGCGGTGTGGTAACGTCGCGATGTGCATTATCAACAAAATGCCGTAAAGGCAACGCATGATAATGCTGCCAGTGTTTCGCTAAACAATGATCCCAAAACATATCCAACGCTATAGGGGCAAAGCGGCGCTTCTCTGGCGCAAATAGCGCTTTGCATTGTTTAATAATGTCATGACTATCCGTGTACGAGTCCACGCTGCGATGTAGTTGGATACCACGAGCTAACTCCACGCCATAGATTTTTGCTGGATCGCCTTTAACGAAATCACCTAACAAGTTTCCTAGCAAACTACTATGACAGTGATCGGCAATGTGAAGGTGCGCTAAAAAATTCATCCCGTTCCTTTTATTCAACTTTAAAACAGTGTGGCTACTACTGCGCGTTTATTCAATCTATACCGCAATAGATTAAAAGCCTGGTTCTTCCTATCACTTACCTGTAAAGGTTTCGCAACACTTCTCACAATGCTAATTATCGGCAAAACCTCGACGAAATCTACTACGCAAGGCTACTATCCCAATCTTCGTGGAAACATAATATCCGTGCTAGTGGCAAGGAAACCACCAATCGGAGCATGCTGGACACGCAATATACTGGCTACTTATTGCAGCCAAACCAACGCACAAAAAGCTAACATAAGCTCAAATCAACAAAGGAATGCATTAACATGGACAAGGATCATAGCTTAAGAGAAAACCTACTAGCGTTATTACTCGGTAGTGCATTGGTTTCACTTGGTGTCATTTTTTTCAATCACGTTGGATTACTCACCGGTGGGACTGCGGGTCTGGCTATTTTCATTACTAAAGTATCAGCATTTACGTTTGGACAGGTATTTTTCGCACTAAACCTGCCTTTTTACCTACTCTCCGCAACTCGAATGGGCTGGCCATTTACCATTAACACGTTTATCGCCGTTAGTATCGTTTCATTTGCGGTTGACCATCTACATCATGTTATTCAAATCAGTCATATTGAGCCTCTGTATGCCGCCATTATCGGTGGTGGTTTGATTGGTATTGGCATGCTCGTGATCTTCAGACACAAAATGAGCTTAGGTGGATTCAATATTCTTGCATTGTTTCTACAAGAGCGCTTTGGTATTCGTGCAGGTAAAGTTCAAATGGCGCTCGATTGCTCCATCGTGATTCTGTCTTTCCTCATCGTTGACGTGTCACTAATTGCACTGTCTATCTTGGGAGCAATTACCACAAACCTTATTCTTGCCATGAACCACAAACCTGGTCGCTATCAAGCTGTGGCTGCTGCTAAGCCTCAGACTTAACACAAATAACACTCGAACTGATAAAATTCATACCAATCGCTACCGTGACTGGATGGTTACTGTAAGGCGTTAGGTACGGCAAGGAAGATAGGTACGACAAGGAGTTAGGTACAGCGAGGATATAGATACAGTGAGGGTATAGAGTCATAAAGGGCTTGTGGTCACAAAACCTCAAGCCGCTCACATGTCACTTCATTCTTTATGGCTTATGTCAGACAGAATAACAGTCATGTCTCAAAGCTCGCTATCATTACGCTTATTTGTGACCTTGTCACAGATATACTCTCCTATTGGAATAGCGGATGTCGCGGCTGGGGATGGTGCGTTACAAACATGCAAGCTCCTCGCACTTTCCGCAAACAAAAAGTCATGGACTAGCGTACCGTCAGATAAGACCGCTTGGGCACGAATACCTGCTGGATAAGGTTTAAGGTCATCGACGGTAATGCTCGGGCAATATTTATTCACCGCTTTCAAGTACCCCGCTTTCCACCACGAGTTCTTGAGTTCGGTCAGTCCTGTTTTGATGTGCTTTCGGGTCACGTTCCAAAAGCCTGAAAATGTCAACATTTGCCAAGTGTCCTGAACACTCACGTTAATCGCCCCGTAACCCTCGCGCTTCCAACCTTGTACAGCATTTGGCCCTACGGTCACAGAGCCATCAATCATTCGCGTTAAGTGCACACCCAAAAACGGTAAGTCTGGGTCTGGAATAGGATAAATAAGATGATTCACCACCCTATTATGACGGCTATCTAACCGATAGTATTCACCACGATAAGGGATAATTTGAAAGTCAGTTTTGATTCCAAGCAACTGCGTCATTCTATCCGCCATCAACCCACTACAAGTGATCAAAAACTGGCTAGTAATCGTCAATTCCTTAACCTTTTCCTTATCGTGTTTAACGCAGCCGATTATGATTTGGTCGTCGTGCTCTATTAGCGCCGTCACCTTGGTTTCAAGTTGAATGATGCCGCCGTTGGCCTCAAATTCCAACGCCATGTGCTCTGTCACCAGGCGATAGTCAACAATACTGGTACTGGCAACGTAAATTGCACCTAGTCCGATAATATTGGGTTCAGCTAACTTGAGTTGCGCTTGGTCTAGCAAGGTGACCTCGATACCATTCACCTGACATCGTTCATATAACGCCATCATACGTTGTTGCTCGACGGCATTCGTCGCAACCAGCAACTTACCGCAATTTTCCACTGGTATCTCGTGAGCACGACAAAATGCCAACGTTCGCTCGACACCGCGCTTACAAAAATCGGCTTTCATACTGCCCGGTGCATAATAAACGCCGGCATGAATCACACCACTATTATGACCCGTTTGATGCTGAGCAACCCCCGTCTCTTTTTCTAACAATAATATTTTACTCTCAGGGTATCGCTGCTGCAGCTGCCAAGCGGTCGACACACCAACAATGCCACCTCCCACTACCACATAGTCATATTCCGTGTCCATGTTACCCCTTAAGATGCTGATACCGATTTCGTTTGTTGCGCTTTACTGTTTTGAGCTTTTGTGTCTGGAAACTTAAGGCTTTGAGCTTTACGTTTCTCCGCTTTAAATACGCGATTACTGTGTATAAAAATCAAGGCAAATACACCGCATGCAATCACACGAACGAGGATAGGAAGATCATGCCAAACTAAGCAAACACCTACCACTACAAGTACGACTCTCAGTAGTACCGTTAACGGGCCTTCGAGGTAGCCTTCAATTGCACCGATTAACGCATAAGTCCCTATGATGGCGAAGAACCCAACACTCACTACCGACATCACATCCCAGCTAACCAAACCTGTGTACGCGATAAGTAAAGGAACGAGATATAAACCTTTAGCAATTTTCCATGCGGTTAAGCCCGTTCGCATCGGGGGCGTTTTTGCGATTGTCGCAGCCGCAAAAGCGGTCAAACACACTGGCGGGGTCACATTGCTATCTTGAGAAAGCCAGAATATGATCAAATGCGCCGCAAGTAATGCTAACCCAACCGCTTCCATTCCAATACTTTGCTCTAATAAGGTTTCCACAAAATCTGCGGGAACTAACGCAACCAACTCTTTCGCCGTTTCCAATGGCATCGGCGCATTGAGTAAATGTAAACGCTCTGGCGCCGCCAACATAAATATGGCCTTCGCTTGCTCGGGCAATTGTCCCGACACCATCAGTTCAAACAATTGATTTTCTGCAATCAGTTTATATAACGCGGGTGCAGACAAGGTACCAAGCACAATATACGCTGCCGTCACGGGAAGCCCCATGCCAAGCACTAAAGATGCGAGTGCTATCAAGACCAGCATGACCAACAAATTACCACTGGCCCAACCGTCTATCATCAAAGAAAAAGTATTGCCGATACCAGTGGTACTGATCACATTGATTACCAGTCCAATACCCACCAGCAATATCGCCGTGGTCGCCATATTCTTAGCGCCTTGTGACAGCGCTTCGACGATCGCTTTCGGCCCCATTTTATGATCTTTAGAAAACCACGACGCTACGACTACGGAAAGAATTGAGATGCCCGCAGCATAGGTTGGTGTAAAACCTTGCACCAGCAATGTCACCAGAACGGCGAGTGGAATCAGATTGTGCCAGCCTGATATCAACACTTTCCATAAAGGCACTTCGCTCGTGGTAATCTTTTGAACGCCACTACGTTTGGCTTCTATCCGAACAAAGAACGCAACGGATAAAAAGTAGATCAACGCCGGAACAAAAGAGACGGCGATAATATCGACGTAAGGGATTTGAGTATAAGACGCCATGATAAACGCACCCGCCCCCATGACCGGTGGCATCAGTTGTCCGCCAGTCGATGCGGCGGCCTCTACTCCCGCCGCAAATCGAGATGGAAACCCCGCTTTTTGCATTAACGGGATACTAATTACCCCCGTCGACACCGTGTTAGCGACACTTGACCCTGAAACCGAACCCATTAGTCCTGAGCCAATCACCGCTATAAACCCAGGCCCACCTATGATTTTTCCGGCGGCGGCACGAGCGACGTTGATAATGTAGTCACCCACACCAGAACGAACTAAAAACGCCCCAAATAAAATAAACATGAATACGAACGTCCAGCTAATACGCGAGATTGCGCCAAACATTCCTTCAGACGAATAGAAACTCCGATATAACAAGGTTTCCATACTCAAGCCGGGGAAATGAAAAATACCGCTTGCCCATTGCCCCCACAGCACAACGTAACTTAGACAAACGACAATGAGAATGGGAATAAACCATCCCATCGTCCGACGTATCAGTTCAATTACGATAACAATCGCTAGAATGGCAAATACCCAATCGCTGGTGACAAATTTAACGCCACGCTCGTAAAGTGCATCTTCGGCATAAGGGATATACAACAAACATGCAATGGCAGCCAGCGCGATAAAGACATCAACCACAAGCGCTGCTTTACTGGACTTCAGTGATACATGAGCAGGATACCAAAGGCTGCATATCACAGCGAACCCAGCGAAGTGCGTGGCAGAAATCCAAAGCTCCGGTAACGTTGATAGCGTATTAAACCAAATATGAAGCAAAGACAGCACGACACCAAACACCGTGATCGTGGTCGTTACCCACGGAAAATCACTGCGGGTCGGCAACTCAAATTTTTGCAATTCCTTTTGAACGGTGTCGCTCATGACATACTCCAGCCTATTGGCTTCTGTTCCTAACTATCCACATATTTAAAGTGACGTATTTAAGGAATGCCTCCATCGAACGCGAAGGCATTGTCGCGCCATTAGCTGGTAAGAAACTGCACTACTGGCCAAACGCCTGTAGCCGATGATTGCTCCGTCCAACTAACAGCGCATTTTGCACGCTGTTAACTTACTATTTAGCAATCAGGTGAGATGGGATTTCTAAACCCACCTCTTTATAGTAACGAGCGGCGCCTGGGTGAAGTGGAACCGGTAAACCAGCAATGGCTTTTTCAAGCGCCATGGCTTTTGTCGCTTTATGAATACCTTGCAAAAATGCCAAATTTTCATAGATAGCTTTGGTTAGCTCATAAACATCATCATCAGAAATGTCGTCTCTTACTGCCAAAAAGTTAGGCTGAGCGATCGTCGTAATTGGTTTGTCTAAACCGGGATAGGTATTGGCTGGAATATCGTATTTAGTCCAAAGGTTGAACCCCCCATTTGCCTCTTTAATTTGTTCATCGGTAAAAGACAAAATAGAAATATCATTACCAAGGGCAGCAAATGCTTGAGTGACCGCGCCCACCGGCACCCCTGCTGGTGTGTTCATCCCGTCAATCGTGCCATTTTGTAGAGCACTCGCGCTACCGCCGTAGCCCATAAACGCAAGATTAAATGAGTCAGGATCCACCTTTAACCCTTTCATAATTTGTCGACCCGAGTTTTCAGTTCCTGAATTCTTTTTACCAATAGAGAACTTCTTATCAACCAGATTATTTAAGTCAGACACGGTACCGGTTTCCGCTAGCTCAGTACGAACGATAAAGTGCTCGACGTTTTGCCACAGCATAGACACTGAGCGTAACTGCTCTTGACGACCACTCTTTGCATATGGACCTTCACCAGACCACGCCCACGCGCCGTATAGACCTTGCAATATGGCAAACTGAGCTTCATTTTCATTCAAAAGCTTGACGTTTTCGCCTGATCCCGCAGAACTAATCGCCGATAGAGAAAAATGGTATTTGGGTGCTAGCTTGACCTTGCTCAACGTGGCCAGCGCCACACCTACGGGGTAATACGTTCCCCCCGTAGACGCCGTTGACAAAATATAGCTTCGCTCTTGTGCGATAGCGGCATTCGTGACCAGTCCAAAAGAAGTCAGGGCGATGACTAACGCTTTAGCTACTCTATTTTTGTTCATTGTTACACTCCATGTTATTTGGCGTTACGTACTTGTTATCAATCAATCTTCTATAGCAAATGCGATGCCAAAATATAACCAATTGATACATAACAACATTACTGGAAAACAATGATAAAATGAGCAAATTATTGCTCAAATGAGCCACGACACATGAGCAAGTTTTTGCTTATCCAAACACCGAGAAAGTCGTGCGACAACGTCGACATGTTAAACGTTTGTGACTTCGAGGATGTTTTAGACGTAATCCCACTAAGCAAGTTTTTGCCGATAACATTACGTCATAGACTCGCCTCTCTAGATCACTTCACGACATGAGTTTGCAACTAGCTCTGCTTTCTACTTTCTGCTTTCTGCTTTCTGCTTTCTGCTTTCTGCTTTCTGCTTTCTGCTTTCTGCTCAAGAATAAAAACAATCAATTCGCCAACTTTATCGATACAAATCTCGTTGCTTCGTTACTCTGTCGCTTGTTACTATGTCGCTTGTTCCTATGTTGCTTAGTTACTATGTCGCTTAGTTACTATGTCGCTTAGTTGCGCTAGGTATAATCCCCTCGATTCAGACCCAGCTTTTGCATTTTTTGATTAAGCGTTCGCCTTGGAATATCTAATTCAAGCATGACATCCGTGATACAACCATGATGGCGAGACAACGCCTCACTCAACACCTTTCTTTCGAAGTTATGCAATTGAATCGCGAGTGGTACACCGCTTTGTGTCATTTCGGTCGTAGAGCTAGGTCGCATCGTCAGAATTTCCATGACAGACACGCTATCATCAAGGGCAAAGCGCATTGCGGCGTTCCTCAATTCACGGACATTACCAGGCCATGAATAACTCAATATTGCCTGTCGATCTGCATCGCTTAATGTGCTTGCGTCTTCGCGAGTATGGCGAATAAAGTGTTCAAACAAGATTAGGGCATCATCTTCCCGCTCTCGCAGAGGAGGAATGTGAATTTGAGCGACATTGAGGCGATAATATAAATCTTGTCGAAATTCGCTATTGTCACTCAAGTCCTCTTTTGCCGCGGCAATCACTCGTAGATCCGTACTGATCGTTTGATTCCCTCCTACCCGCTCAACGGTATTTTCCTGTATGCATCGCAGAACTTTCACTTGCATGGCGAGTGGCATACTCTCTATTTCATCAAAAAACAACGTCCCTTTATCAGCATATTCAAGCTTACCAATTCGTCTTTTACTCGCCCCCGTAAACGCGCCAGCTTCATGGCCGAACAACTCACTTTCAAATAGATTCTCAGGTACCGCGCCACAATTTATTGGTACAAATTCACGTTTACCGCGCGGACTCTCATTATGCAAACTCGTGGCAACCAACTCCTTACCGCATCCCGTTTCACCATAAATAATGACATGAGTGTCAATGCGAGCCAGCTTGACCACCTGATCTCTCAGTTGCACCATTGCCGTACTTTGCCCTATTAACACTTGCTCAAGTCCGTTAACACTGGCCAAGTATTCTTGTCGATGTTGAGCTGACGCTTGTGCTCGATAAGAAATCACCGCCTCATTAACGCGTTGTGACAACCTTTCTGGCTGAAAGGGTTTTTCAATAAAATCAAACACACCTTGTTGCAAGGCACTTACCGCCATGTCGACATCGCCGTGCCCGGTAATTAAGATCATTGGGGTGTGAATATTGTTTGCCGTTAGGTCGGCGAGTATGGTCAACCCGTCTATATCGGGTAATCGGACATCACTGACTATCGCATCGTAGTCGCCATTCAGAATCGCAGACTTACCCGCGCCCCCAGTGCTAAATGCTTCCACTTCGAAACCTGCGAGTTGTAACCACTGGCTTGTTGCTTGTCGAACAATGTCGTCATCTTCAATTAGTGCTACTCGCGCTGCATCGACGAAAACCATAACCCATCACCTAAATAAATATTCTTTACCTACGTTAGGTAAATTTTCAATAGGATAAAAGGAGCTAAGTCGCACTTTTTGATCACAACTCTTTTACATCAATCAGAAACAGCGCAGTCTTTAAATAAAACAAAATCAGTCTATTACAGGATACATGATGAGATATAAGTGGATAATTATTATCGTTGTCGTCATGTTGATCGGTGTGTTCTATGCAACGAGCCGAGAAGTATCACGGCAATGGCTTAGCAATCAAACCCAGACTCTTGTCCAAGAACGTTTGCTTGAATATATCGGTGAAGTAAGGCGGACATTGAAACGCTTTTATCACCTTCCTTACCTAGTCACTAATAACCCTAGAACCATCGCATTAGTGGCTGGCGATTTAGATCTAAAACAAAGTGTTGAAGACGAACTATTCCAACTTGATAAAGCCGCAAATACTGAAGGTTGGCTGATTCTGTCGGCCACAGGTGAAGCGCTTGCCTCGAGTTTAGTTGGAGAACGATTCAGCCGATCAGATAGGCAAGCCATCGCGCAACAGATTCACTCTCAAGGCGAAGGTGTATCGCTGGTGAGTAAAACCAAAGGTTCGACGCCGTTTTACTATTTGACTGCCCCGATTTTTATTGGCTTAGACATAGAGGGCATAGCGGTAGTGCAAATTGATCTCAGTCTGTTAACCGAACAAATCATTACCAGCCGTGACGTCATCACCTTACAGAACCAGCAGGATCGGTTTTTTTTGTCTAGTAGCAGTCAATACAGTGCGGATTGGCTAAACGACTCATCCCATCACATTATGCAAAATACCGAGTTGCTGTATGACAACACGCGTATTAAAACCTGGCAACTCACTGACTCAGAGAATATTTCCGCCGATAGTTACCTAGCCCACACTGTTAAACTTGACGACTTAAATTGGAAAATTAGTTACCTAACGCCAATGAAACCAATGCTACAGACGATTAATGTTGTCGGTTGGAGCACCGTCACTTTACTGTTATTCGCCACTCTACTGATGATCATCTTCTTTCAACGCCATCAAAAGCAACAAAGTAAACAGCAGATTCAATCGATTTTGGAGGAGTCACAACAACGCCTTACCCAAATGATAAATAAAACACATGTTGGCTTAATGGTGATTGATGATCGCGGTTTTTTATTCGATGTAAACCCTATGGCAAAACGCCAATTCTGTCTTCCCGATAGACATAGCAAAGCGATACCTGCATGGGAATTATTTGATGCCGGTAACCCAAACTCTACTACGCTCAAATTACTAAAGAACCTAGCGATTCATAAAGAGCATACCGAACTAAGCGCGGTGGACACCATGGCAAAGCGAAGCGATGGCAGTCTTTTCCCTGTGCTTTTTTCATTAACCCTATTTCCATGGCATGGTCAGCCCTTTTTCCTTGCCACTGTCATTGATATCAGTAAACGAAAAACGGCCGAGCACGCGCTACAGCAAGCGAACCAAGCGCTTGAGAAACGTGTTGAAGAACGTACCCAAGCCTTACAACAAGCGCAGCACGAGCTCGTTCAAGCAAGTAAAATGGCAGCATTGGGACGAATGTCGAGCGCAATCACTCATGAATTAAATCAACCCCTCACTGGGCTTCGTACGTTGCTTACTACCAATGAGCTTTTAATGGAGCGTAATGAATATGAAATGATGCGCGCTAACCACACGTTAATTCAAACGCTCATCGATCGTATGGCAAATATGACTCGCCAGCTAAAAAGCTTTGCTTATAGTAAACCCGAGTTACTCAACCCTGTTTCATTAACTGAAGCACTCGAAGAGACACTGCGTATTTACCAGTCAAGATTATCCTCGATTGACATACGGGTTCGAGCGCCGGAAGTAATGCCAACCATTACAGGTGAAGAACAACGTCTTAGACAAGTGCTAGGTAACCTGATTTCAAATGCCATCGATGCGCTCAGCGATACTAAGGATCCTGTGCTCACCATCGCGATTAGCAAGGTGAACACCATGATAGAAATACGAATAATGGACAATGGATGCGGCGTACAGCCTTCTTCAATAGACGCTATTTTCGAGCCTTTTCACACCAGCAAGAAGATAGGTGACGGACTTGGGTTAGGGCTATCAATCACCGCTAACAATATGCGAGATATGAATGGGACCATCAGCGCTCATAATAATGCGCAACACGGCATGACGTTTACCCTATTGCTGCCGGAAGCTACCGTTTAACGCCATTAAATGCGCCATGTTTAACGTCGAATTAATCGAGGGTCTACGCCCTACGCGCTCATAATGTGAACAACAACAAACTTTGAGGCGTAGAGCGCAAGAATGATGTGAGTCAGATATGAAATAAGTACAGTTAGGATGGACAATAATAACAACGGAATGACCATGAAACATAAGACTCTGTTCACCGCTTTGCTCATTGCAACGCCATCTATCTTCGCGTCGTCTGCCCTTTTTGCAACGCCTTATCTCACGATATCTACGACCACAACCAGTCGCGATTACCCGCTCGAGAATGACAATGCGGTGGTGATTCCACTCACCAAAGACAAATATCAACTGTCTATTTCTGGCATTGAAGGGCGATGTGATAATCAGCTTCCCAGCAAAATCAAATTTAATACACCAATCCCTCTGCTGTGTGGGGAAACCACTCAATTGCCTCTGACCATCAGGTTCACAGGGGATTATTCGTTCTCCTATCACGAAGATAACCAAACCTTAGTGTTTAAGCGACAGCCTAAAAAAGTCACCCAGACCGCGTTTAAACGCCCACTACCTAAAGTACAGTGCGAAGCGTTTAGTGAGGGACCCAAAGACCTCAATGTCGCTTCTGCCTTTGCCGATGGCACATTGCTTCGGGAAGCATTTTCCGGTGAGGAAATACGCGTCAATAATGGCAAGGTTACCGTCACACCCTCTCAAAGAAATGGCGGTCTAATACTACTAGAGCCAGTAGTCAACGAGACAAAAACATCTAATACATCATCACATAAAACGCTTAACTACCGTAATGCTAACATCTATTTTGTCATGGTCGATCGTTTCAATAATTCTAAGCGTTCAAAAACACAGCCTTACTCTCGGCATAAAGATAACAAGCAAGAAATTGGTACTTTTCACGGTGGTGACTTAAATGGCGTCACAGAAAAGCTCGACTACATTAAGAGCCTAGGAACCAATGTGATTTGGTTATCGCCAATTGTTGAGCAAGTGCACGGTTTTGTTGGTGGTGGTGATAGCGGATCTTTCCCATTTTATGCTTATCATGGCTATTGGGCACGAGATTTTACCAAAGTTGACGAAAGCTTCGGTAACGAGGAAGACCTGAAACGTCTAGTATCAGAGGCCCATAAACGAGGAATCAAAGTTCTATTGGATGCCGTCATTAATCATCCCGGTTATGCGACGTTAGCGGATGCACAATTTGATGCGCTCGATGTTATTCCCGCGCCAGAAAGCCTGCCGACTCAATGGGCGGACTGGGCACCCGAGGCGGGCGAAAATTGGCATAGCTTCCACAGCAACATCAACTATCAATCATCAAATTGGAAAGACTGGTGGGGAGCGGATTGGGTTCGAACTGGACTGCCCGGTTATGACCAACCTGGTTCAAGTGACACTACGCTATCTTTGGCGGGATTGCCCGATTTCAAAACGGAGTCGACTAAACATGTTCAGCCGCCGCAATGGCTGATGAATAATCCTGGCACACGTGTTGCACCACGAGACAACTATACCGTCACCGACTACCTCATTGAGTGGCAAACGGACTGGGTAAAGCGCTTTGGAATCGATGGCTATCGCGTTGATACCGTCAAGCACGTAGAGCCGGAAGTATGGAAACGACTTAAATCCGAAGCGGCAGACAGTCTAGAGCAATGGCGCTTGTCTAATAACATCTCTGGTCAACCTTTTTGGATGATGGGAGAGGTTTGGGGACACAGTGCAAATCGCAGTCCCTATTTCGACGATGGATTTGACGCATTAATCAATTTTGATATGCAGAAAAAACTCGATAAAGGCGCGGCTTGTTTTAGTCAAATGGCCGATACTTATCAACACTACTCCAATTCAATTGCCGACTCTACGGACTTTAATCCCGTCAGCTACATGTCATCTCACGATACCGAATTGTTTTTTAGCCGATTTAAAAACTATCAAATGCAAAAAAATGCGGCTAACGCTCTACTATTGAGTCCGGGCGCAATACAAGTTTATTACGGAGATGAAATCGCAAGAGACATAGGACCTTTCGCCGATGATTTCCATCAAGGTACTCGTTCAGATATGCTTTGGTCACTCGATACCAATAAGCAACAGTTACTCGCACATTGGAAAACCGTCGGTCAATTTAGAGACCGTCATCCTGCTATTGGCGCAGGTGCGCACCAAGTTATCGCTAATAATGACGCGTTTGTATTTTCCAGAATCCTCGGCGAGGATAAAGTCGTCATTGGCTATTTTGGTCGATGAATTGAACTCATAGCGCTCATTGTATGAGCGCCTGTTCACAACCATAACTAGCGCGGCGTAACTAGCGGGGTCTAAATAGAAAAAGAACCCGCTTTCATTGCCTGGAGTATTCACATCTTTTCGCTTGTTCTGTAAAGTGCCGACTCTACTGGTGACATTAATCAACATACAGCGGTAAAACCATGAAAACAGATAACGATATTATCGACACCCTTGAATCCCTTGAGCAGTTCTTACTTTCAGTTGAAAATGGCGGTCTGGGGTTAGAAGGCGTTGCTGGTGTAGGAATGGCGACAAACAATTCTGATGGTCGCCACTTCGTCGCGGTCTTCAATGACAAGCAACAGCTCCTTCTCGCTCGCTGGATCAGCGATGAAATTTTCGAAACAGGCAAAGAACTGGTACGTACGGGACCAAAACGTCACTAATACTAAATACTCGCTGGCGTTCTTCTACTCTCATTTGAGTCACTTAAGATAAATGAGTTACTCAGCCTGCACGTAACGCCAGTATTTTCGTAAGATCCGAAAGGTCTGAGTATTGCACCATTGTTTCTTGTTTCGTATCAACCGCAACGATAGACATTCGGTCCGCTAACTCGTTACCTTCAATCCCCACATGCCCGTTAACGTGGTGAATAGCGACTTGGTTCGAAATTTGTTGGTAAAGTTCAAACATTGGCTTAATCAAATCTAGGTTTTTAATCTCTCCACCCGACTTTTTCCAGCCTTTCGCTTCCCATCCTTTCGCCCAAGTGGTCATGCATTGGATGGAATACATCGAATCACAATAAATCGCTACGCTACGCCCAGCCAATAAATGCGTCTTTGCCAAATGCATTGATTGATGCAAGCCATTAAGCTCCGCAGTATTATTGGTACCATTAGCTTGATACTTCCCATACCACAACTCGACAAGTGCGTTGTTTTGATACACCGCCAACCCTGTGCCTGCTTGACCTGGATTGGGATCACATGCGCCATCGGTAAATATCTTAATGTCCAATGGCATTGCAGCAATATCTTGTTGTGATAGCGGCTTAGCTTTGGCCTTCGTATTTTTTTTAGCGCCTGTCGCTAATGACATGGCTGAAGTGCGCGTTTTTACCGGACTATTACCTGTTGCACCGTTAGAACCAAATGCTTGTTCTGCTTCTGCTAACGTCGGAAACGATTTGAACTTCGCACCAGTAAACTTATCAACTTGAGCCTTACAATCTGCCCATGTAGAGAAAATGCCTGTTTCTCTTCCTTTCCACACCACATAATACTTCTTAGCCAATGCTCTACCCTTTTATATTTATACGTTACATCTACGCTGATTTGGCTTCACACGATATCGTAAGCCCATATCGTAAACGTGTGCTGTATGACCTAAGTAGTCAATGTGAATACAGTCACCAACATGAATACCGTCACCAGCGTGAACACAGTAACCAAGCGTGTATGAAAATGCTACGTAACCTTCACTTTTATAGTGTGATTGCTGCTAATTTCAACGACAAAACCACGTTGTAAATTCATGTAATCAACCAGTGTAATAATAAGCGTAGTCGAACCAATGCAACGAGGCAGTATTACCCACTCCCACTTCCTTCCTTGCTTTTGACTTGTGCAATATGAAAAAAGCCAGCACTAGGTGCTGGCTTAGAAAATTTACGGCTTAAAAATTAAACGAGTTTCATTTCTTGAATGATATCTGATGCAATTTCAGGTTTTGTACTGGTTGGCTTTTCATGAAGCCCTGATTTAAGCTGCCCTTTTCTGTTACGTAGTCCTGTCTCTAACTTCTTAACTGCACCGGCGATAGCTGGATACATAACATCGTCAGTCGCTTTTGCTGAAACTCTAACACCTTCATAATTAGTAAAGACTTCCACTTGATGCTGGCCATGTTCCTTTGTGATGATAATGTCGCAGCTGATTAGTTGTGGAAAGTGAGCGGAAACCTTCTCAAATTTGCTTTCTATTTCTTTGCGAGAATCGTCGTTGATTGATACATGATGTGTTTGAACATTTACTTTCATATAATTCTACCTTTCCAATCACTGTGTCATTTAAACGTAGCAAACTCCACGTCATTTGACCAAGTGAATTTGTACACTTTCGTGATTAACTTCTTTGTTCTCAAATAATTTTCACACTGCCCCTTGAATACGAAGTGATGAGACAGAATATATTAGGGGCACGAAGCGGGAAAACGATGTTTTTTTGACCGAACACTCGGTCAGGACAAGTTTTAACCTATTGAAAATTTTATAAATTCCCAACCCTAACACATGTGACAGCGTCACTTTAAGCGATTATTTATTGCCATAGTGAGAGGCCTATCAATGGTCAATTACGCTATTTCATGTTACCAGTCAAACATGCACTTTAACGATCAATATTCATTCTTCACCATCTTAACGCCTCTGTTCAAACACGCCTCTGGATTCACCTTCTGTCTTTGCTATTGGCTCGACTATCTCCTCATGCCAGAACCACTCACAAATTTGAATAAACGTATTCATAAAAACCACGGAAAGAGCTAGAGATCTGCTCAATCAAATCAAAATACGTAGTGATGGCGCATTAAGTAACGGTAAGATAAAAACACTCTCTTCTACTGTAAAATCGGGGCTCAGTGACAAGATCTGATTACTTTCAATATCCAAGAACTACTACCCTAGCACTAGCTTTTCGCACATTTGGGTGATATTGCTCGCAGGTTGTTATGCAAGAGGCTAATTTTTCAACATAAAATTAGTGATGCGTATTATGCTTACCTTGATGACAGACTCGTCAATTGAATGAATCACAAGGTACTTCCAATGAAGAAATACGCTATCGAAACACAAACTAGTAACGACTGCCCAGAATGCGATTCAGATGAGTATCTATTGTCAGAAGATGGCGAAACCTTCCTTTGTGCAGGCTGTGGATTCTACACGCAAGAATATTCCAAAGATTGGACGGAGATGTATATTAATAAAGTCATGGTTCAAACACAGTCTAACTCACACACTTGCAGCCTTATTCACTAAACCATTGAGTTCACTAATATGCGCAACAACTTGTGTCATCGCGGATAGACATGTCACATTGGGTTGACTTTCTACACAGACTTTAGCGAAATGTACCGTCTTAACGCCTGTCGCGATGCCCATATTGACGCCTTTTTCAGTGTCATCAATGTACACGCATTCCTTAGGTAAAAAACCCATGATTGTCACAGCATACCGTAAAAGATCAGGTTCTGGCTTCCAACTATTGGCATCAAACGCTGAAATAACTTTTCCCTTGAAACGATCGGAAAGTCCAACAATAGACAACATATGCAACGCTTTTTTTGTTGGGCTGTTGGTGACAACGCAATACTCAATCATCTCATCGTCTAAATAATCTAAAAGACGTTCCACACCATTAATTGGCGTAAGTCTTGATTCAAATAGCTCCGTAGTCAGACGTCGGTAAATCGGCTCAAGCAGATCCAACGAGACGTTGGATTCAGTGAGACGCTTAGCTGACATCAACACATCGGCTATTTTCCCTCCAGAAAAGTTTTCCGCCGCCACTTCTAATGAAAGCGACACTCCAACCTCTTTAAAGGTCGCAACTAGCGCCTCACAACAAAGCATTTCACTATCGACTAGGGTTCCATCGCAATCGAATAAAACACATTTCACTACTGACATACTTCTTTATCTACCCATACCTACTTAATTCGTTATAAATATTAATAGACTATGAGTATACAAAACGGTATCTAAACGAGGGTTTGCAACATTTCCCTAAGCAATAGACGAAAGTTTCGTGCTGATCACCGTTTTTCAATCCATATGTCGACTAAGTTTGAATTATCACTAAGATTGATGTTCAAAGTCTCATGAATCAGTGACAACGCGATGTCATCATTACTCATTGATGCGCTCGCGCCGACAATATCAGACACGACGACAACATCTTGCTCACTGCAGATGATTGCCGCGTAAACCGCTTCTCCTTCACTAAACCCTACATACAAGCTGTAATCCGGGTCTAAAATGATTTGTGTCAAAAACTCAACAATGTAACTTTGGGTCTCTTCGTTTTCCCACATCTTAGACTGAAGAAGTGAAAACACGATCGTAAGTCTATGAAAATCAACAAGGTGCCACTCGATTGTTGCGGAAGCACTTTCTGCGACCAATAGAGGCTCTAGAACCCTGCTGGTTAAGGCGTCTAGGTATAAAGCTCGCCCTTTAATGCTTTCTGATGTGGGAAATTCGACATCTACTTGGCTTGCTAACCATTCATTCTTTTTGTTATATAGAGCCATTGCCGCGTCTTTCATTGTAAATCCTATTTGATTTTTTGCTGACCGTGGTTATTGTATACACAAGCTCTTATTTTAAAGGATTGCCCCAATATGTTGAAAAAGCTTATGATTGTTCCAGCTCTTGCCCTTGCCTTAGCAGGCTGCGGAGATAAGGAGGTTGGTGATGTTTCACTTGGCATGTTTACATTAAAAGACATTAAACTCAACACATTAACCGATCCTGAAGTACCCGGTGTTACGTGCCATATCGCAAGCATTGAGGCTAACCTAAGCTTTTCAGACCCGAGTGATAGTTCAATATCATGTCGTCAAACCGGTGAAATTACACCAGAAATGATAGCACAGATCGACAAATCAAAATCCGGCGAGGTCGTATTTAGAAAGTCAAAAAGCATACTTTTCAAAACGATGAAAGTTCGTCGTATCTTAGATGCAGACAATCAAACTCTCATGTATTTGTCTTATTCAACTAAAGAAACATCGGGCAGCTTTAAACACAGCCTCTCCACGGTTCCGTTGTGGGGAACCAAAGCGTTTGTTGAGCCCGTTGCTTCAGTTCAATAAGCTCTAATAAAACGATAAGATCTATTAAAACTCTAAGATCTATTAAACTCTAACCCCTATAAAAAGAGCCCTTTACTGGCTCTTTTTAAGTTAAATCGTGTAAACAATAATGATAAGTAACTAAATAGTTTCAACCAACGCTTATGGAGCGCTAACTTTCATCATCCGGCGGTTCATCACCGGATGCTAAATCACACAAGTTACAATCGATGCACTTGGTAATACTCGTTTGTTTATGACAAGAAACCAGTGTTAAGTTTTTACTGTTTCTTTTTGCCTGCATTAAAGCTGCATCCGCAACATTGGCGAGCTTGCCTTGCTCTTGCTGCTCGGTAAGATGTGAGACACCAATACTTACTGTCACACTAAATATTCGACCTTCAACACAGGTAAATTTGAACGCCTCAACTTTTTCTCGAAGTCTTTCTCCAAGAAAAAATGCTTCACGTAGCTCTGTGTTAGGTAATAAAATGGCAAATTCATCGCCCCCAAAGCGACAGCAATAATCTTCAACACGCAGCGATTCCAGCATAATTTTTCCAATTTCATGGAGTACATGATCTCCAGAGCTATGCCCTAGTGCGTCATTGATTAACTTGAAATTATCAACATCCAGCATGAGAAATGAAAATGGCTGCTTATGACGTTGAAACGACGCATATTCACGTGCTAGTTGAGTTTCTAAAAACCGCCGGTTATAAACACCGGTCAATTCGTCTCGAATAACCATGGTCTCTAATTCATTGTGCTTTGCGATTGTATCACTCACATCAATCGCAATTCCAAATATCCCGATTACCTCACCATCACTGTTAAATAATGGTGATTTCATGTTTTGGTAATACCGAACACGGTTATCCTTTAAAATATTTTTTTCAAGCTTAGAGACCGTATGGCCACTAAGTACCAACTGGTCATTAACTAGGATATCGTCACTGTCGTTCAGATTAAAAAACGCATCGTCTTTTTTGCCTAAAATTTGCTCACTGGATAAGTTAAACAACTGGCAAATGGCTTCATTGACGAAAACATAGCAGCCCTGCGCATCTTTAATAAAAAAGTAACTGTCGAGGCGATTGAACGCTTGTTTAAAGTCAACCTTACTAATATCAAGTTGAGTCAAATCCACACCCCTTATTATTGTTTTTAACTAGACTAGTACTCTCCTTACCCATGTCAATGTTATGGCTATCAATATGAACCTAAGCTAATAGCAAACGTGACTAAATGCTACTTCCTGCTACTTTCAACACGTCATCAGTGCAATTCATTGCAACAAATTGACACTATTTGTGATACTATGCGGAAAATTTTGATCCCTTAGCGTTTAGTATGAGATTCCCCGGACAACGTAAATCAAAGCATTACTTTCCAACAAGTAAAAAGAACCTATCAGTGAGCCAAGCTCAAGCTGCGCCGAAATACTTTCGACCGACCATCATTGGTGTTGGGCAAACTATTGTCGATATTGAAGCTCGAGTAGATGATTCCTTCTTAGAGAAGTATGAGTTGAGTAAGGGACACTCACTTGTTCTCGAAGAAAGCAAAGCGGATGCTTTGTACCAAGAATTGGTTGAACAAGGCTTAATTACTCATCAATTTCCAGGCGATACGATAGGTAATACCCTACACAATTATTCAGTTCTTGCTGATAGTAAATCCGTGTTGCTTGGCGTGATGTCGAAAAACATTGAAGTAGGTTCGTATGGCTATCGCTACTTGTGCCGTACTTCGTCACGTATGAACCTCAACCATTTGCAAACTGTCGATGGGCCAATTGGTCGCTGCTACACGTTAATTACTGATGACGGTGAACGTACCTTTGCGATCAACGAAGGTGAAATGAACCAACTGCTTCCAGAGAGTGTTCCAGAGTCTATTTTTGATAAAGCGTCGGCGTTAGTGGTCTCATCTTACTTAATGCGTGGCAAACCCGAAGACCCTATGCCATTAGCCGTAGCTCGCGCAGTAGAGCTTGCTAAGCAAAAGTCTGTACCTGTTGTCCTCACTCTCGGTACGAAATGGGTTATCCAGGGTAACGAAACGTTTTGGCAAGACTACATTAAAGAGAACGTCACGATTGTTGCAATGAACGAAGAAGAAGGCGAAGCCTTAACTGGGTTTGCCGATCCCCTTCTTGCGGCCAATAAAGCACTAGATTGGGTTGATTTGGTCTTGTGTACTGCAGGTCCCCATGGGCTATATATGGCTGGCTACTGCGACAATGTCGCGCTTAGAGACACCACCCATGAGCTATTAGAAGGCCCAATTGAAAACTTTAACCAGTTTGAATTCAGCCGAGCTATGCGCAAACAAGATTGTGCTGACCCGCAAAAAGTATATTCGCACATTGGTCCATACTTAGGTGGCCCTCTTGAGATCAAGAATACCAATGGTGCCGGTGATGGTGCACTCTCGGCTCTGCTACATGATATGACGGCAAATGCATTCCATCATAATAATGTACCAGGTTCGGACAAGCATGTGATGCCATGTTTGACCTACTCTTCTTTGTCGCAAATATGTAAATATGCGAACCGAGTCAGTTACGAAGTGTTAATGCAACACTCACCAAGACTGACTCGTGCGTTGCCCGAACGAGAAGATAGCCTAGAAGAAGCGTACTGGGATAGATAAATAAAAAGAGGCTAATTTAGCCTCTTTTTTTAATTGAACTAACGCTAACCAGTTGAACTGGTCAAATTTAGTACAGCATACTGAATTTTTGTCTTTACAAAGAATTATTAGCCAGTATTATCTCGACGCAAACGTTTTCCTCATTAATTTTGTGGCTTTAAAGGACCGTTAATGCTATCTGACATCGAAATCTGCCGTAGTGCGTCACTTTCTGCTATCACCGACGTTGCCAAAGACGCTGGTTTACTTGATCACGAAATACTTCCTCAAGGTGTGCATAAAGCGAAAGTCTCGCTAAAAGCAATTGAACGTCTTCGAGACAACCTTAATGGTAAACTTATTGTCGTCACTGCAATTACCCCAACCCCATTAGGTGAGGGTAAAACCGTCACCACCGTAGGTCTATCTCAAGGACTTAAAAAACTCGGCGAAAGCGTATTTGCCTGCATTCGACAGCCTTCTATGGGACCTGTATTTGGCGTAAAAGGCGGAGCAGCAGGCGGTGGCTATGCTCAAGTTGCACCAATGGAAGAGCTCAACCTACACCTAACTGGCGACATCCATGCCGTGACCGCAGCGCACAATTTAGCGGCTGCGGCGATAGATGCCCGTATCTATCATGAGCAGCGCTTAGGCTATGACAATTTCGAGTCTCGAACTGGACTCTCTGCGCTTAAAATCGATGTAAAGAACGTTGTTTGGAAACGAGTTATTGACCATAATGATCGGTCGCTACGTATGGTTACTGTTGGCAAAAACGAAGTCAATAAAACCATCAACGGGGTTGAACGCGAAGACGGGTTTGATATTTCTGCCGCGTCAGAGCTCATGGCCATATTAGCGTTATCTGAAAGCCTTAACGATCTTAGAGCTCGCATTGGTAAAATTGTTGTCGCATACAGTATCGAAGGTCAACCTATCACCACTGAAGACCTGCAAGTTGCTGGCGCGATGGCTGTTAGTATGAAAGACGCGGTTGAACCGACACTCATGCAAACCTTGGAAGGCGTGCCTACCCTTATTCATGCTGGTCCCTTTGCTAACATCGCTCACGGTAACTCTTCTATCATCGCCGACAAAATTGCAACCAAGCTCGCGAGTTACACCGTCACTGAAGGTGGGTTTGGCTCCGATATGGGCTTCGAGAAAGCTTGTAACATTAAAGCCGCTGCAACCGATAAAAAACCGGACTGTGCCGTCATTGTCGCCACACTTCGCGGCCTTAAAGCCAACTCTGGCTTGTATGACTTTAAACCAGGAGCACCAATCCCTGACTCCTTATTTGAAGATGACGAGCAAGCACTTAAAGCCGGATTTGAAAACCTGAAATGGCACATCAATAATGTAGCCAAATACGGCGTTCCTGCGGTGGTCGCCATCAATCGCTTCCCACAAGATTCACAGCAAGAATTGGATTTATTGACTCAGTGGATCAAACAGTTTGATGGTAACTGTCGCGTCGCCACTAGCGAAGGATTTTCCCTTGGCGGAGATGGTACCATTGATCTTGCAAAAGAAGTAATCGCTGCCTGTCAAACACCAGTTAACTTCAAACCACTGTATACCGCAGAGCAGTCTGTTAAAGAAAAGCTAATGGCGGTGTGTGAAGCTGGATATGGGGCAGCAAATGTCTCGTTATCTTACCAAGCACAAAAACAGCTTGAGCTATACGAAACTCAGGGCTTCAATCATTTGGCCGTTTGCTTAGCCAAGACACCGCTATCTATCACGACAGATGGCAGTATTAAAGGCGCTCCCGTTGGATTTGAAGTGGTGATCAGAGAGCTTAAGCTATGTGCTGGTGCTGGCTTTATTTATGCGCTTTGCGGTAACGTAATGACGATGCCGGGCTTACCGGATAAACCCGCCTTTATGTCTCTTGACCTTGATGATGAGGGTAACATCATCGGTTTAAGCTAGATCGGTTTGACTAAATCAGAATAACCTAGAGAAAAGACCAATTAAGTGCTTAAAAAAAGCGACGAGTAATCGTCGCTTTTCTGTTTCTATCATCAGGTTTCAACCGTGCAGTATTGTTATACCTAACTACGCTATTAGGGACTTTACTTGGCGACAATCAACGTTAGCTCTACACGCCGATTGCAAGCCTTACCAAAAGAAGTGCTATTGGTACAAGCTGGCACCGCCTCACCATAGCCACGTGTATAAATGATTTGGCGAGAGACTTGATTCTTGATTAGCGTTTCTTTCACCATTGCCGCGCGCTGGTCCGATAACACATCATTTCTCACGATTGCCCCTGTATTGTCAGTATGACCACCAATTACCACATCTATCCCCTGCTGCTGAGACAAAAAATTGGCCAAGTGAAACAACCATTGGGAAGAATTATCAGAAACACGTGACGAACCAGTACTAAAGTGGATTTTTTCTTTGAGGCGAATCATAACGTAGTCACCTGGGACGAGTTCATAATCGAGTCCATGATTAACCAGATAGGTTTCTAACGAATCCCAAGCCTGAGTACGATATTGACCATTGGGACCTTCCACAGTCGCCCCTACTGGCGCTGAATGACTGATATGGGGTGCCTTGACCCAGTCAGGGTGCATGACGTCGTGTTCAGACCGTGGAGCCGTATCGAGCATGCCTGCGAACATTTTGTCAGTTATCGATGATGTAGAGCTGCAACCCGCCAATAACCCGACCGCAATCAAACACGCAATTTTCTTCATGACACACTCCAAACGCTCGTAGCAACATCCAATATTTCTTTTATCGGCGTGAATATCCGAAACTTTACCAACGAGAAGAAAATATTCTTCATTTAGCTGTTTCAGATTGTTACTAATTGCTTGTCTGAAGTAATTGGTAACAGTTACACTCGAGGTATTATTAATAATATGATGCATCAACATGTTTAAATCACTTAGCAAACTCGCCGCAATACTTTCTCTCGCCGTCCTAATCACCGCTTGTGGGGAATCCAATACCCCCGTTGAAGGCAAGCAATACAAAGTCCTACCTAACGATCTTAGCCAACATAACCTTCCTCAAGTGACAGAAGTTTTCTCGTTAGGCTGTGGCCATTGTCGCAATTTGGAGCCACTATTGCCGGAACTAGAGGAGCTTACTGATTCTAAGCTAGGCAAAGTACATGTGATGTTTAACGACAGCGCACAAATTGCTGCGATGATCTTTTACAGTGCCGTCATGCAATCTGAAGACCAGCGTATTCCTGAAGACATGAAACTTGAATTGTTTGCTCTAGTTCAAAACAGTGAGCTGGATGGCCAGCAAAAACAAATTGAGTTAAATCGAATTTTTGAGTCTCGTACTATGGTCACACCTTACGACTTTGATGAAGCGCAGCAAAAGGAGCTATTCGAATATATTGAACTGGCTAACACGGTATCAACTGAAGCTCAAATTAACGCAGTACCGACCTTCATCGTCAATGGTAAGTATGAAGTGGTACTCGCAGGTCACGAAGACATCAAAGAAATCGCAGAGACGATAAATTACCTAAAAACCAAATAAGCATCACCGTAGAAGCCACTTTAACCAGTGGCAATTTACCTAAATTAGATCAAGGAATTACCGTGTCAAAGATACTTATCCCTCTCATCGTTGTACTGCTCGCAGCTTTTATGATTTACCGTACATGGACAAATAACAAAGCTGGCGAAGTGAACTTGCAACAAGGTCAGGCTTTCTTGCAAGAAAACGGACTAAAAGAAGAAGTGACCACAACCGAAAGCGGCCTTCAATATCAGGTATTACATAAAGGCGAAGGTACGGTTCACCCTTCCGCTAAAAGCAAAGTAAAGGTTCATTACCACGGTACGCTCATCGATGGCACCGTCTTCGATAGCTCTGTTGATCGCGGCACGCCGATTAGCTTTGGTTTAAACCAAGTGATTAAAGGTTGGACTGAAGGTCTACAACTCATGAATGAAGGTGACAAATACCGCCTGTTTATTCCTAGTAACCTTGCCTACGGTAAAAGCGGCTCAGGCCCTATCCCACCAGCCTCTGTTTTGATCTTTGATGTTGAGTTGATTGCCATTCAGTAGTTAGAGGTTTACGACGCTTAGAGTGCCAACACAACGTATTCAAGCTTGAATCGACAAAAAGCTCCTTGTTAGGAGCTTTTTTTGTGGGTCCTTGGCAGGGAGTTAACCCAGCCTATCCTCACTAGGGTAAATAGTCGTCACCAGCGGCTGCGACAAACGCCATTTCTACCAATAAATTCGGATCGGCCAATTCAACCTTAACGCACGCTCGGCTTGGTGCGCATTGCTCTGGGAACCACGAATCCCATACTTCATTCAATGCATCGAAATTAGCGAAATCTGTCACGTAAACCGTGACGGAGAGAATTCTAGATTTGTCACTACCGATGGATTGAAGCATGGTTTCAGCTTGGTCGAAAATCTGCTGGACTTGGCTTTGCATTCCGGCAGAGGTATCCGACTCCGCCACTTCAACAAAGTGCGCAATTCCGTTAAATACGGTCACGTCAGACCAACGCTTACAAGGGTTAACTCGATGAATCGTCATTTCTTTTTCTTACCTTAGAGAACAAACCACTATGATATCAATTTGCCTAATTCTGCCAACAATTTTAGTCATTGATAACCGATATAATTGGTCGTATTCAATAGCATAAATCCGACATTAATGTCGGATTTATGCACGGTATTAGATATTACGATACTTAACATCCATGACCTTCTCAATGTAAAGCTCTCGCTATCCTCACGCAAATGAAGATCTCCCAAAGCACCTAGCTAACTCAAAGATAATGGCTAAGTCACGTAAATAGTGTTCTTTACGCGCTTTGGGAAGTGAAGCAAGCTTTGGAGTAAAAGTAAATGTGCTAAGGAGAGCTCAGACATCGCTTTCAGGCTTTGTATCAATTTCGTCATATAAAGCCTTATATTCCCACTACAAACTCAATTCACTTTGTTTGATGACCAAACTCGCGATTTTCCTGCGTATCGTAACTGATCTGCTTATCTACGTTCTTTAGTTGGACTCCAACCTTATCAAACGCTTTTTGGATAATGCTTGCAACATGAAGCTGACCTTCTTTCATTAGAAAATTTGCTCGGTCTTGATTCGTTTCGAATACGCAAGCGATTTTTAAGCTCTGTGGAAAAGACGAGCATTTGACCGTATGAGTCACCCAAAGAAAACCATCGTAGCCTTTTAACGTATCTTCACAAACTTCGGTTAACACCTCTCTAATTTGATTTTCGATCTTCTTATCTGATTTACGCATGAAGCAAACTTCCTATTTACACTTAAAAAAAAGCTGTCGGTCATTATTGTCTAAAACGATATTAGGCACTGTCGCTATTTCAAATACAAAGTATTTATAGTAACACTGAAAGTCTCACAGTGTGGAGCCTGTAACGGACGGCCTTACCTGCTGATTTCAATAACTCGTATTCAAAGGCTAACGAAAAGTTGGAATAATCGCCGGTATCCCTGGTAGAAGACCAACCAACGCCATCACGCTACTTAGCACAATAAACATAATACCAGGTAGTACCCAACGGCTCATTTTACTAAGTTCACTACTACGCTCTTTGCAACCGACTAAACCTAAGTTATCCAATAGCATGGTGAGAGCCCAGCCAAATGCTGGGTTAACTAGCGCTGAAGAAAATACAACAATCGCCGCCGATTGTGTGGTTTTCCCTTCACGCGTCATTTCCATTCCAGCTTCTAGCAATGGAACAAATACCCCTACAATTAACGCAACACAAAGTACCGGTTGCCATATCGCTAAATCCATTGGGTAGCCCCAAACCGCAGCTATGATACAGAACAATGCCGTTAGCAAAGCGCCGGCAGGAATAGGACGCTTAGCAATAGCCGCCGGCACGATATAAGTCCCCCATGAAGACGTAAAATTAGTGCCTCCAAGCAAAGAGCCGAACGTTTGACGAATTGAAGCCGTGGTCATGGTGTCGTCAATGTTCATATGCACTTTTTCCGTACGTTCTGGATAGCTTATTTTTTGAAACACTTGATGCCCTAAAAAATCCGGCGACCACATCGCCACTGCCAAGATAGCAAAGGGCAATACCACCATGAAGTGCTCAACCGTCGGTAAGCCTAGCATCCAGCCTGTATCTTCCCCCCACCAATACATCGGGTTCATATTGGGTAAACCAGGCTCGGTTTGAAAAGAAAACGGAGCACCCATGGCAAAAGCTAACGTACCACCTAGTAAGCAACTAAGAGGTACCGCTAGCCAGCGCTTACGAAAATGCTCCAACAAAGCATATAGAATAATAGTGCAAAAAATCACGACAAAAGCAATGTGGCTCATACCGATTCCCTCAGCCCAAGCAAACAGCTTTTTAACTTGAGAAACGGTTCCAACAAAGCCTAGGTAAAGTAATAAACCGCCACACACACCTTTGCTGGTGAGATTTGCCAACATGCTGCCACCTTTACTGATGGCTAATATTAAGCCAAAAGCGCCAATCAGCAACCCAAAAGCCATTGGATGCCCGCCTGCTGCAACAACAATAGGAATCAAGGGGATGAGTGGGCCGTGTGTACCAGCGAGGTTAGCAGTCGGTAATAAAAAACCAGAGAAAAGAATAATGAAAACAGAGGCTATAAGTAATTCATATCGAACATTTTCTAATACAAAGCCTTCATTTAACCCTAGAGCCCCGGCAAAGGTTGCTGCAATGGCGCCCACCATAACAACTTTACCAATAGTCGCCGCCATCGCTGGGATGGTATCTTCTATCTCAAATCGATAGTCTTTAAACGGCAAATTGGGACGCCAGCGTTTAGGCGCCATGATTTGTAATTCATGCTCTAAATATTGTTCTCTGGAACCAAATTCCGATCTTGGTTTATGTTGTTGTTCATAAGAGAGCTCATCCTCATTGACTTGAGGCTTATCTGTTCGTATCTGCACGGACTCTAAAGTACTGCTCATTTTGATTCCTTTCGTTCACACTCTAAGGTGTGTTTTCCAACAAACGTTATTTACTCACTGTGCGAAGATATAGTGAGTCGTTGTCTCTATTCACTGCAACAAAGCACTCGATGACAGTTTTTATGGGCCCTTGAAATTCACTGTTAGATAAATGGAACCATTCAGCCTATTACTAAAAACCATCGTTGAAATTCAGCTGCTAGTACCTTATACCAAACGAAAAAAAACAAACAGTCTCAGATAGTTAGACATTAGTCGTAGAGTACGGCTACCAATATGATCTTTATTGTTAAATTGGTTGGAACTGAATCAGGCACTTACGTTCTTATCGGTTTCGTCACCTTCGCGAAAGTGAACATCTCTTACAACGTGTAGATAATTGAAAACCTTCGATTCAGTCACGTAAATCAGTTACGTAACGTGCAGAATGAGATCCCCTTTTTCAAGGGGATGACGGTGTTTTTAGGGATAGTTCGAGACACGCAAAGAGGCAAAAGGTATTGGGAGAAAGATAAAAGGTACTGCTCTAGGTTACAGTCTTTTATTACTTCGGCTGATGACCCGTCTTCTTAGCAAGTTTTTGCATAGCCTCGGCAAACGTTGTTGTCCTACCTTTAGCTTGAACCTGTATTACCTTGTACCCCATCTTTTCCAGCGCTTGCCGCTCTGCCAAGACAGCTTTGTCATCTGGCTGGCTACCTTCAGCAGGCTGATGAATGTAACACCCCTCTAATTGGCCATCTTCAACCAGTTGGTGGTGTTTCAGTGTATTGATATCAAAATTCATAGTGAGTCTTTTCATTAAAAGGAGAATTTCTGTGGTAGGTTAGATGCGCTTTAGAGGCTTTACTACGCTGTCTAAACCTTCTATTTTGAGTGCTAAACATAGCTTTAATAAGTCGCCTAGATCACCGCTAGGGAATCCTTTTTTATCAAACCAGAGTAAGTATTCTTCTGGAAGATCAATAAGCATACGCCCTGCGTACTTACCAAACGGCATTGGCGTTCTGGCAAGTTTAACTAAATTTTCTTTATTTAACATAATCTATTGTCTGCTGATCTTTTCCGATAATGGCGTAACCTAGTGACAGATTCGCTTACGCTAGTAAAACACGGCTAGCCAAATCGTTTTTTCTGTCGCCGATGTCGATTTTACGCGATGCTTGGTATGTGCTGGAATATTGACGTAGTCACCGACATCGAGGACGACTAATGTTCCATCATCATATTCAATGACACCGGTTCCTTTTAGAACCGAAACCCATTCATGCTCTTCTTGGTCGTACCACTCTCCTTCTGCACTCGCATGGCCATCGGAAATAATACGTTCGATACGAACGGACTTATGCTTTTGAATATCTTCAAATAGCTCGCTATTAATAATATCTGGAATCTCACTAAAAAGATTACCACCTTCCATCTTTTCACTCCAAACCTTGTCAGTTCGCGATAGATTAACATAACACTCACGTAGCCAACACTATGACGCAAACACGTTCCGGTAATTCGACTTAAAAAGTAACAGACATAGGTACACTGTTAGTTCTTTGCCACAACGCTAGACTAAATTCCATAAATAATGGTGGTACAAACCTACCGCGCCTTTAATTCAGATTGAGTAAATCCTGCGTTTGTAAATCAACTTATCTTACAAAGTTTTGAAGGCGCGAATAAACAACATAGCCAATTTATCGAATATTTCGTGCCACTTGTTGGGTTTATCCAGTTTAACCAAGTGACAAATCAAGCGTGCAGTATCGGAACCGTAAAATTCGAAGTCACAGACGAGGGTAAAGCAGTGCTGTTAGAGCGACATCACCTCACTTTCTCATGGCCGTTGTCGACTAAGTACGTTGTTCAAACACAACATGCACACCGGCATAACAATAGTACGACACCTATTTCACAACGCATTTCCTTTCATATCTCAAATTTCTTTCTATAGTTTAGGTTCCGTTATTAACAATATCATCATTAAGGTGGGCAGTTCATGGAAGAAACGACCCGTTTAGACGAGCATATACCTTTGGATTCACCAGGCCGTACCAAAGATGACCACGGCTCCGCACAGTTAATAGAGGAATATAGCCACTTACTCGAATCCCTTTATTCCTCCAGTTTATCCCCGCACGGATTCCAATCTTTTTTGGATAAGATGGTAGAAGAATTTCATCTTGCTGACGCTGTGATTTACTTTGCTAGTAAATCAACTGGACAAATCTACTCCGCATGGATGGCTGGCTCTAAGGTGTCTGCCGTTTTAGAGCATATGAACAAGAATCTAAGCGCTATTGATTATGTAATTGAATATGTACAAAGCAGCCCTATCAGTCGATTTTACACGTTAAACCACGATATTGGACGCCCCACAGGGCCTGCGCGAAGTAGCGCCGTAATTCATGGGGAGAATTGGTTTGATTCACACTTCAGTGACGTTTTCGTGATGTCAGATGATGGAACATTGGATGGCGTATTCAATGGTATATGGGACGGCGTTTATGACTGGTTGCTCCAAGATCACAACATAATTTAAATATCTCATCGCAACAGTGAATTTGTAGAAGTCCGCATCGCGTTGCTAGCTGACAGCCAAAATGGCTATTTAGTCGCCGATTACTGGTCTGGCGATGATGATGCATCTGTGTATGACCTTCACAGCCTATCATCAGAGAATAATTGCGATATGAGTAACGATGACGCTTGGAATGACGAGGGGCCAACAAGTACGTCTTCAGCTACTGAGTTTGAAAACCAAGTCGAAGGATGCATTGATACTCAAAACTTTAATAGCCGTGTCTATATGCCTCGATTCGCTGATGATTTAGTCGAAGACAATCGAGTGATAGTAATGGAACGCCGTGATATGCATGATGATACCATTGTGTTCAAAATGGATGATGCGTCAGGACTATCTGGCGATGCCTTACTTGCCTCTGATGGTGACTGGTTAGCGGGAACCTGGGTGCTTAATGACGGTGACAACCCTAGTTATACGGTGACGATCATCAATGGTCTCAACACCTATCAATTTACCTTTTATACGGTCGCCGTAATGTCTGAAACGTTTGTCATTAAAACCTTTGAACAATACACCGACTGGTCAAGTGCTAACGAGATTAACGGAGACACTGGCGCAATCGCGATATGGCAAGTTAGATTCAAGGAAGATAACCTCGACAGCTATCCATTCACTAGCGATTAAACGTTCACGTTAGCTGAAATCACAAGCCCCGCATGTGTTTAACTATATAAAGAAATGCACATGAGGGGCTTATTAACTATCCAGCTACTCAATCCACTCCGGTATGTAACCCATGCGTTGCTCTAATTGTGCCAGATACAACGACGAGGGAAAAACTCGACGACCATCAGACTCTAACCAAGCTTGTGGTTGATCAGGCAACCATTCTTTGTAACTGGCCTCTCCTTTTTTAGTCGCATGCTTAGAATATTCCTGCATGGACGCAAACGTAATAGGACTTAATTTATCTTATTCCCAATCAAGGATAACCTTGCCAGAAAGCCCGCTACGCATAGCGTCGAAGCCTGCTTGGAAGTCATCAACCTTGAAGTGATGAGTGATGATTGGCGTGAGATCTAGACCAGATTGAATCAAAGATGCCATTATATACATTAGCGAAATAAGTTTTTTGAAAGCAAGTATTTAAAAAATTTCAGGAGAACAATGGCGACAAAGTGGCGACATATATAAAAACAGGTCACCCATATGTCTCTATTGGCATAAAGTGACGAAAAATTCGTTCACACTCAGCTAGCAGACACCGAGTTTGTGAAAAGCACAAAAAATACCCTCGAAAACGTCGAGCAACTTATCGATGAACTTAAAGCGATTAAGCTACAGCATTTTGGCGAAGATAATGAAGCACAAGAGCCAGGCTTACGTTGTATAGCAGCTCCAGTTTACGACCGTTTTGGTACCGTAATTGCCAGTGTCTCAATTTCATTTCCTACCATTCGATTTGATGAAGAGAAAAAAGCTCACTATGTGGAGCTACTGCATAAATATATCCAAGCAATTAGAGTTTAATGGTTACCCAAGCAAGTAACAATAAAGGTTACGGTGACAGTGATATCACGATAAAACTTGCATCGTTAGAAAGGTAACTTCTTTTACGTTACCGCAGAGTTCAATGGTTTTATGTAAGCAAGAGCGCGCGTAACTCTTGCCTTACATACTCTCAGCTAAAATCCACAATATTAAACAATTTCCTAACGTTTATAATTTTTATCTCGCTCCCCCCTCACTTAATCTCCAATTAATACCGATAAAAAATACCTCTCTCCACATCAATAATTTAAAGAAAAATAAGTATCTCTAATAATAGTTTTAATATTAGATTTTATTCTATACGACTAGTTTCGTTCGTACCCACTTATCACTGTTTCATCGAAATGGAAAACAAAATCATCATGTAACTCAATATCCAACGAATTCGATGGATATAGTCCTCTATAAGCGATTATCACAATAAATCGAACTCCGTTATCGTTGCATTCATCAAACAAATAGAGAACAGAACCATGAACACAATGCCACATGAACTTGTGTGGGGTGAAGTCTACTTCCCACCGCTGTTATTGGTTATCGCACTGGCTTACATATTGACAATGCTAACAGGGTCAATCGCTACCAGGTTTGGCCTTCATAAGTACGTCGCCTTTCCTGCAATAGCAGAACTGAGCTTGATCGTGATTTTTACTGGCGCTATCGGCCATTTTATTACCATTTTTTGAGGCACTTACTGTGATCAAACGTTATCTCATCACACTTTTATTATTGGCTGCTGCGGGAACTGTGGTTTATAGCTATTACCAGTCGTACTCAAGTAACCCATGGACCAGAGACGGACAAGTGAGTGCTTATATTGTCTCAATTACACCTCGAGTCACGGGTCAAGTGATTGAAGTGCATGTCGAAGACAACTCGAAAGTAAAAAAAGGCGATCTTCTTTTTGAAATCGATCCGAGTATTTACAAAGCGACCTACAGAAAAGCACTTGCGACTCAAAAACAAGCGTTTGCCCTACTCGCCAAAGCCAAAAATGAAGAACAACGCGCGTTGAATTTAGAGAAAAGAACGCCCGGTGCTGTGCCCGTTCTTACTCTAAACAACTTAAACAACGCAGTAGAAACTAGCACCGCGAATGTGGAACTGGCAAAAGCTAACGTAGAAGAAGCACATCTAAATCTTGAGTACACCAAGGTATACGCGCCGACTAACGGCTACATCACTAATCTGAGCCTACGCGTGGGCTCTCAAGTTGTCGCGAATTCACCTGTGGTTGCGTTAATTGATGAAGATAGCTTTTGGATTGAAGGGTATTTCAAAGAGACAGATTTAGTCGGCGTCGACGCTCAGGATACAGCCTATGTCACCTTGATGATGCACAACAATGTTCAACTAGAAGGTCATATCAAAAGTATAGGTTTTGGTATAGCTAAGCAAGACGGCAGCACAGGTAATGATTTATTGCCAAACGTGAATCCAAACTTTCAATGGATACGTCTAGCTCAACGCATCCCTATCAAAGTGAAGTTAGACAACATACCAGAAGACTTACAACTGCGTGTTGGTATGACTGCCTCGATTAAAATAATCAAAAATAGCTAGGTGATTCTTATGTTCACTGCATCGACTAAAGACGCGATTAAAGCCGCACTCTCTATCGTTATCGCAATCTGCCTAGCGTTGTGGTTTGGTTGGGAAAAACCGTATTGGGCTGCGATAGCCGTGGCAGTGATGGCATTGAATGAGAGTTTCGCCCATGCAATAAACAAAGGCCATAACCGGTTAATGGGAACCTTGTTAGGGACCGGTTATGCCTTTTTCCTTATCGCCATGTTTTCTCAAGATCGCTTCTTGTTTCTAACATTTTTCACCCTGTTCCTTGGGGTATGTATCTTCATGTCGAGCGACGAGAAATACGGCTATATCTTTTCAATAGGATTTGCCGTGTGTTCGATTGTTGCTTGTATGGGCGGGTTTGATAGCCAAACCACCTTTCACTTTGCTGTACTTCGACTTCAAGAAACACTATTAGGTGTTGTTGTGTTCTCGATTGTGTATCGCATCGTTTGGCCTGTGAATACTGAACTCAACTTTGTACAACGTTTCGAAACCAGTAAACAAGTGTTGTTAGATGCGATGGAAAAAACAGACGACATCGACATTGCCGGACTTGAAAGCAATACCGCAAATATTGATAAGTTGTATCAACTTTTAGATCTGCCACTGACCGGAAGTTACCACCTTAAAGAGAACATCCAAACATGGCGCTTGCGTATCGATGAAATGGCACATATCCAAGATACATTACTCAAACAAAGTAACAGCGAATCAGACGTGGGTATCCAATGGGCAGTTCTTACTCACAACTTGAAAACGTTTGATGTATTAACACCAGATCAATCTCTGGTTGAAGGTGAACTCAATGTAATGGGCGATCATAAAGAAGTGTCTTGGCATCATGCACATCGCACGTTTGTTGAACATTTGAATGAAGATGGGCGCAAAGTGCTGCAAGGCGTGTCGATGTTTATCACATCGCTGTTGATTTGGATTTATCTTCCAATACCAGGTGGTTTTATATTTCCTATGTTAGCCGGTGTATTCTCTTCTATGGTGCCGACCATGCCACCAAGCGTTATCAAGGACGCTTTTTATGGTGTGTTGGGAACAGGATCTGTGATTCTGTTGCAATACATCTTTGTGATGCCATTAATGACAGAACTATGGGAACTGGGACTATTCTACTTCCTTAATATTATGGTGATATGGAAAGTGTTCGCGACACCTAAGCTCATGATACATCGAATTTTAGGTATCAATTTGTTGGTTGTTCTTACATCTGGTGCGCTTAACCTCACTCCGGTTTATAGAATAGAAACACCACTGTTGATGCTGGTGAATATCTTGATCATTTTAATGATCGCGAAGCTGTTTACTGATCTATTCAGAGTAAAAGTAACCGCTTAGAACTGGATACGCTAAGTCTCTCATAACAGAACGGCCTGCCAAGTATTTTTACCCAGCAGGCCGTTTTGTTATCTGTTTTAAATCATTATAAATCAGTCGATTAGCGTTAATTCTTACTAAGTGAGGATAGCGTCCATCAAACGCGATTAACGCGATCTGCGACCTCCTCTTAAAATCCTCTCATTGATTGACGCAATGCATATTTAGTCGCGACATTCACACGAACAATCCTAACGGATAAATACATAACAACTGAACACGACGTTCAGTATTACATCGACTGTTTGAGTCTCGAAGGTTTGAGGCCACTCAGCGTGGAAACCGTCATGAGTTTTTTTGAAATACGCACCAGCGCCTGTAAGGCCCATACTCTTTCTGTGTTAGCGAGCGCCCTATTACTTACCACACCCGCCTTTGCGTCTGCAGCAGAAACCAAGACTTACAGCGAAGTCATGGAAAAAGGTCGAGCACTGTTTGACAAATATGGCATCAGTCATGATTTACCAAAGCTAGCAATCAGTTCACTCGTACAGGGCGAACACCTAGTTGAACACGCACATCGTACTCTGCAAATTGGTGATGAAGTTCGTGACTCAAGCGTCTATCTCGTTAAGAACACCGACACTAAAGGCAACATCGATCTTCGTATCAAATATAACCCAGAAGAACTGGACGATAACGAAAACCTACTCGATGAAATAGAAGCCTTCACACGCACCGAATATCGTTTACGTGACTATGCAGAAAGCTTTGATTCATCTTCGGTTCGCGTAAAAGAAATCGACGATAACAAAGTAATCATCAGCTTCGATTATTCGAAGTATGGACTACCTCAAGACATCGCATATTTCCGTTTTTTGAATGTCAACATTGAGTTAGTCAACGGTGAACCAAAACGCATGCTGATCAGCAATGAAAAGCCGTTTAAACACCACATATACAAGGTAGAAAGCTATAAGCAAGAGATTGAGTTTCACACTTTACCGTCGGGTAAGTTAGTCATCGCGAGTAAAACAACTGAAGTCGTTGGTACAACCAAGAACAAACCAGTGAAGATGACAAGCATAATCGAGCCAGTCGCGTTTTATGAAGACGATAACGGCATACAGGTGCTTAACGAAGCAAGGCTTCAAGAAGTATCAGACCCAAGAATGTTAGAGGCAAGCGTAAAGCTAGACCGAGTCTTCCCTTTAATGGGTGATATGGTCCGTCGTAAAGGTATCGATATGCCACTTCCATTCGGTGTATCCGTAGCTTATCGCAACCAAGACATGGACATTCCAATGACTGATTACGTGATTGGTGGTGTGCGCTTGAATGACTTATTTGACCCGGAAGATAGCGTTGCGACGGTAAAAGCGGAAAGCCTTTCGATACGCGGTGACGTAAATATCCTGCCATTCTGGAATGTATTCGGTTATGTAGGAAAGGTAAACGTTGATGCGAACGTGGATGCCTCTTATACCGGCGCAGCAGGTGAATACTTAAGAGACAAGCTCAATGATCGATTTGATGGCGCAGGTGACCTACTTTGTAGCGAAGTTTCAGCTCTGTGCAACCGTGGTCGTTTAAATGTTCCACTTCATCTCGAGTATGACTTACGCGGTATGGGTACAACACTGTCCGTTGGTTACAAAGAGTTCTTTGCTTCTGTTACTGGCACTTATTCACAAACCCGTCTTAAAGGATTAGACGACTGGGGCGATGGCATTGTTACGGTTCAACCTATGTTGGGTTACCAATTAGTCGATTATCGAGCTCAGTTTTTCGTTGGCGCTGAATATCAAGGTTTAAATTCACGTATGCAAGGCACCGTAAAAACCGATGACATCGAATTTGATTATGACGTTGGTGTCGACATCGATCAGTGGGCATTCCTCACTGGCGTTAACAAACAGATCGGCAAGCATTACAACATGACTGTGTTGTACAACAAAGGCGAAACTCGTTCGGCTGTAACGCTGAATCTTGGCTACCGATTCTAGTCACCGAACTTTGATTACCAGCCCTGCTCTTAAAGCCAGGTTGTTCTTGATAAGAAACTTTGTAGCTCTGTTATCTAAGTAGATGACGATGAAACAGACTGCACCGAATACTATTGTGGAAACTCTTTTTATGACTATTGTATACCGTTCAATAATCGCTCTTACAATTGCTGCTGCCTTAGCAGGTTGCGATACTGATACTGCCCCTACTGTTCCATTACCAAACGAGCCAGAAGCGTTAATTCCTGCACCTGCTAAACCATTTGATGCTCAAATCGGTAACGTAACGATTAAAGCGACCAAAGAAGAACTGGTTGTAACTTCGAATACCGAAGACGACAAACTGGCTTCTGTTGAATCTTTCAAAGGGATTCAATACGCCGAGGCTCAGCGCTTTGAGCACAGTGAAATTGTAAACCTTGTTGAAGGTGCTTTGGATGCGACTCAGTTTGGTTATGCTTGTCCTCAACTAAAAACGACATCACAAACGCAAGATGAGAACTGCCTTAACCTCAATATCTGGCGACCAGCAGGCGTAGATTCTGATGCAGATCTACCGGTTTATGTATTCATCCACGGTGGTGACTTTGAATATGGCTCAGGTGCTGAGCCTCTGATTCAAGGCGATAATGTTGTGGCTCAAGGTGCTAGTGAAGGCAATCCTTTTATCTATGTAAGCTTGAACTACCGTCTTGGTCAGTTAGGTACTCAATGGATTAAAGGCGAGAACCAAGATGGCAACTATGGCTTAGGTGACCAAAAGCGTGCCTTGAAGTGGGTACACAATAATATCGTTGACTTCGGTGGTAATGCTCAAAACGTGACGGTTATGGGGCAAGGTTCTGGTGCTATGTCTATTGGTTTCTTACAGCAAGATGAAGATATCGCAGGTCAATATTTCCAACGAGCCATCATGCAGAGTAACCCTTATGGTTTTGAGTATCCTAGTTATGACGTGGCTAAGGACCGCAACAATGACTTTGACGTAGACACTTCGATCGACGAGATCATGACGTCACAAGAAACGGCTTTGAATGGTATTGAACAGCTTAAGAATTGGTTGTTAGGTTCTTTGCAAATCCCCATTCTGAGCCCAACAGCAGATGAGACTCCAATGTCAAACCTGATGCCTTTTGCTCCATACATATTGTGTGAAAAAACTAGTTTTCTTGGTAGCTGTAACGAATCAGCAGAATCACCAATGCAAGCAGGATTCTCAGTACCAACTGTCCTAGGTCAAAATGCACATGAAGCGAACAGCTTTGGCATGCTCTTTACCGCTACGTTCTTAATTCCGACGGTCATCGAGTTATTAACAAATGATGAAACTGAACTGCTTACTAATGAAGACCCAACAAAGCTTGCTCTAGCGATAGTTAATTGGTTAGAAGATAAAAACAACATCGTTCTTCTGCAGCAAAAACTATCTGAGCAAGCAAGTGATGAAGTTTCAGCGGAGCTTGTATTGCCAAGTAGTGCCTACAGTGCAGTAACGGGTTTATTTTATGGTGCCAAACTAGAAGGAGATCTAGTAGAAATGACTAAATGCATTGATACCAATGACATTACGGGTACCGTCGGTTGTTTAGTCGACATTGTTGATATCACGAGCCACCAACAAACCCAAGATATTCTAGCTCTAACTGATTTCTACCCTAACTCAGAATCTAGCTTAGGTGGCGCTCTTGACAACATGAAGCAATTTAAAACCTTGCTAAATGACACTTTGTTCAATGGTCCAGCTCGTCATATGGCAGCAAACAACGAAGTAGAAGCAACGCTATACCACTTTGAGCACAAGCCAAGCTTTAACATGTGGAACTACAATACCTTGCCAAATGGTGAGCTATCTATTATCGATTTATTTAAAACTATTGGTTGTATCAGCGGTGCGTGTAACGGTTCAGAGTTGCCGTTTGTGTTTAACAAAGCCGTGCGTTTTGATGGAAGTGAAGTAAGACCATCAAGCAAGGATAAAGCACTAATGAACAAAATGTCGCGTCTTTGGTTTAGCGATAAATTGTTCGAAGTCCAACAGTACAGCGACGCTGCCGACAATGTGCTCGTAATTGATGGTGCAGGTTTCAGCGAAAACAGTACTACCTTAGACTGGGACTATGTCACAAACCCAGGTGTTGACCCTAAGCTTCGTGAAGGTCGCTTAACCGGTTTAGCAGAGGAAGGCCTTATGCCTTGGCAGTGGTACCTAAACTAAACATTCTCAACACACTTCCTACTTTACGGCCAGCTCGCTGGCCGTTTTTATATTCAAATTTTACGTTCAAACGCAGGTAGTTATGACACTTAGCAAACTAAAAACCGTATGCACAATGATGTTGATTACTGTGGTCACAGGCTGCGCCCAACCATACCCCGATGTTGAACCTGACTTTGAAGCAAACTGGCAAAGCACAGAACATCACACTGAGGTGTACCTGATCCCGACTGCACCAGAGGCCTTTGCTCGCCGTATCGAGCTCGTTCGCCAAGCACAACACTCAATTGATATGACCTACTTCTCTTGGGAGCGTGACACGCTTGGATTGATGCTTCTAAACGAGCTCAAGCAAGCGGCGGATCGTGAGGTTCATGTCCGACTGACCTTAGATGACCTACTGGTTTTTAATGATAAGTGGTTAGCGGAATTAGACTCACACCCCAATATTGAGATTCGACTGTTCAACCCTTTTGAATCACGTAAAGCTGGCTGGATTGGTCGTGCGTTCAACTTCTCCACTCATCAAAAACAACTGGATAATCGGCTTCACGAGAAGTACTTCAATGTTGATCATCACTCGATGATTTTAGGCGGAAGAAACATCGGCAATGATTACTTTGGCTATAGCGAGAATGCCAATTTCTTTGATATGGACGTTTTGTTTCGAGGTGATGTAATCGCGTCTTTCGACAACAATTACCAAACACTTTGGGAAAGCCAATATGTCGTGCCAATTCAAAAGCGAATCAAAGTCAAAGAACAAGGCCAATACAAAGCGTTTACCAAGGCTATAAATAAAGGTGAGAAGAATAAAAAGCCGATCACTTTCGATGTTGAGCTACAGATAAATCACTTGAACGAACCAAGATTTATTAAAGCATCGGTAACGCCTTTATTTGATTCATTAGAGAAGCTCAATGACAACAAGCCCTACTTTCGTCAGCGTACAGAGCATTTAATGAAGCAGAAAGTACCGACACCTTCTAAGGCTATGATTTCTACGCCTTACATGGTGCCAAGCGATAACCAGTTTGTATTCATCGATGCACTTAAAGAGCACCAAGCCGAAGTCACCTTGCTGACGAATTCATCGGCGTCTAATGATTCGGGTTTTGTTCCTGCGTATTACGAAAAACACCGTGAGACTCTACTCGACAAAGGCATAAGTATCTACGAGTACAAAAGCCAAGCTATCAATGATGACCACTACTTTCATGTTGATACCTACTACCACAACAAGACTGTAATTTTAGATGAGCGTGTAACCTATATTGGTTCTTCTAACTTCGACCCAAGATCAGACTTTCTCAACGTTGAGTTTGGTGTGTTGATTGACAGTGAAGAGTTTGCGAAGCAAGTGACACACTACTTAACGCATCAGAAAGAGGATTTGTTCTGGGCCGTGTCGCGAGAACAATCAGGTGAGACGAGCTGGGCTTCAGGGGATCAAGTCCATACAAAGGATCCGAACTACAGTTCGTGGAACAAGGTGCCGGATTGGTTATTTCGAAAAATGAATGGCGAGTTCGAGCTTTAAGTGTCGAGCTTCGAATTTTCACTTTTAATTTTTAATCTTTCACCAATCCAAATGCAAAAAAGCCGCGTAATTCGCGGCTTTCTCATGTTTCAAATAGACGTATCTGAGCCTACAGACGGTAGGTCATCGCTCTCTTGGCTACGTAATTCACCATATCTAACGTTGTATAAATCGAATCGACATCGTTAATGTCGTAATCCACATGTCCACGCTCAACATACTGCTCAGCGAGACGATAAACATCAACGACACGCTCAGCTACGGCTTCCATAGGATCAATAAAAGTGACTGTTGGAAATGCCGTTTCAAGTTGCTTTCTAACCAAAGGAAGTTCCGTACACCCCAAAATAACCGTGTTAACGCCCTTCTCTACGATACTTTGAACCGCAACAGCTAAAAGTGCCGCATTACGGTCAAACTTGCCCGCTTTAATGCCGTTGGTTTCTCGGATTGCTTGTCCACACGCAGTCATCTCGCCCGTTACTTCGCCATAGATAGCGCTATGAACGTTATGTTCTTGCTCAAAAGAATCTGGCTTAACGAATACCAGATTGGCGTTAGTTAGGTAACGGTCATAGATTCCCGAATTGTATGTGCCGTTAGTACATAAAATACCGACAATAGATTCAGGATTCTGCTCTTTGATTTGATCAACCGTAGTTTGAAGCATATCGACGATATAAACATTGGTATGCTTTTGAACTTCAGGTCTGAAATAATGAGCGGTGTTGCAGGTCATAACGCCAAATTGAACGTTGGCGTGTTCTAAAATGCACGCGGATTCAATTAGCTCTGGAACAGGGTCGATACCGCCTTCGTTAATTGCTTCAGAGCGGTCTGGGATATCTGAATTTTTAACCACAATCATGGCCATGTGGTCTTGGTCTTTAAGCGCGCCGTGTTCAATCTCTTTCTTAGCGACGATATCTTGGAACAGAGCATCCGCTTCAGGGCCCATGTTACCAAATACACCAAATCGTACCTTTTTCATTGTGTTTACCTTTGTGTTTGCTAGAGCACAAAGGTTATTACGCTCTGTCGATTTGCTTGAATCCCATTGGATGGATCGCATCCTCGCGAGAGCTTAAACAACGTACAAATATTAGAATTGAGTCCCTAAAGAAAAGTGAATACGAAACTCATCGCCTTGAGGCGCATCTAAACCGTAAGCAAAATCGAGTTTCACAGGCACCAATTGCGAGTTCCAAATCAGACTAAGGCCTGTGCCGCGCTTCCAATCCGCTTCATCATCAAACGCATCACCAACATCCAGAAATGCACCCATCCAGATCGAGCGGTAAACCTGATGCTGGTACTCAAGCCCTGCTGTTAGCATATAGCGTGCACCTGTTAATTCACCGTTGTCATCTTTTGGAGAAATCGATTCATAACCATAGCCTCGTATGCTCCCATCGCCACCAGCAAAATAACGCAGTGACGATGGCACATCCGACAACGATTTAGCTATGTTAACGCCGACATTTGAACGGAAATGAAGCTTCTGGCTTTCGCTAATGTCCCACGAAAGTACACTGTTTCCTTCCAACCGCAACAACCTTGAATCAGAGAACAAACTAGGGTCAGAATACTCAACAGAATAGATGTGTCGATGATTGAGCTCCAATTGATCATTTTTACGATCAACCTGTGAAAAACTGATACCAGGTAACAGTAATTGCGATTGGTCTTCCTCAGAGGCCTGACGGTACTGTTCATGCAAGTATTTGACGTAAATGGTACTTTGCCAATCGCTGTCTAATTGCCAGTAACGTTGAAACTTAAGATCGTTTGAAAAGCTACTGGTGTCTCGATGATCAATTCGTTTCGATTCAAACTGAATACCAAAGTAATCGGTCGTGACTTTCTCTGTAGGGATTTTGTACCCTAATTGCAGTGATTGCTCTTGTTCAGACAAATATGCCTGTGTTTCAAAGCTGTGTCCTCTTCGGTTATACCAAGGCTTTGACCAGTTTAAAGACGCTCTTAAACCGAGATCGGTAGAGTAACCGCCACCCACTTGCACAATGTTACGAGAGCTTGGTTCAGCAATGATTTCGATTGGCACTTTTAGATTGTCATCAAGATGATTAAAGTCACCGTGTACCACGACACTGCGAAACCACTGAGTTTCAAACAAGTCAGACTGCAGCTCGCCCAACTTTATCGTGTCAAAGTCGTCCCCTTGTTTGAATGTGGGAATTTTCTCGATACGCGCAGGTTCAACACCATCATCAGGAATGCTGATAGCGCCAAACTTGTAGCGTGGGCCACTTGAAAAATGCAGGTGAATATTGGCGATGTTTTCGCTAGGAATCACTTCGATCATAGACTCGACAAACCTACCGTCGAAATAGCCTTTACGCTTTGCCAAAGAGAAGATCGCCCGTTTAGTTTGGTCGTATTCTTGATGAGATAATGGTGAGCCTGAATCTAACTGACTTTGCGTGAGTATTTTGATGAACTCTTCATCTTCAGTCGCTTCACCTGTGACTTTTACGACCGATTCTGCAATGTACATGACAGGGCCAGAATCGACGCTTAAGGTGAGGTTATCGCTGTCATCAAGTTCAATAGCTATCTGAGGATGATAGTAGCCATAAGGGTTGAGCGCGTCTTGAACCCGTTTCAATAATTTAGTATGTGATAGCTGTGCGGTTGGGACATCAACCAAAGGTTCTAAGTGCAACTCTACATTTTCAGTGAGAGTTTTGCTCAGCCCTTTAATATTGAAGTCTGCACCTATCGCTGCGGGGTGAGTAACCATGAAGAGTGAAGCTACCAATATTACTTGTTTAATCGAGGTCTTCACGCCGTTACCCAGTTGCTTAAAACCAAGACAGGTTATGAGCAAAACATGAAATCGTAGAATCTCTTATGGAGGATCTCGCCCTACAAACTGACAATCCGTACCCTAAGTGATGGTAAAATTACTTATACAGTGACCTAACCCCTTATGAGAGAACACAAACAAGGCGCTAAATTAGCGCCTTTTAAATGGAAAAAACCAAACTACTCTGTTTGTTTAGAATCCACTGCCTACATTAAAGTAAACGGCACTTTCTTCATGGCTTTGCGCGTAGTCCATTCCAAGGTGTAAACCGTAACGTCTTGCGATTTGGTATCGGAACCCCACACCTCCAGCATTGATGGTGCTATCGTGACTTACGATGTTATCTTGCTTTGCAGTACCAGAACCGTAGAACCCAGACACCTTCCAACGATGATTAATGCTATACGTGAGTTGCCCTTGTATTGTTTCAATTTCATCACCTTGGTAGCGGTAAGAAGACACTCCGCGTAAAGACACATACGGCTTCGCTGTTGGGGAGACAAGCCGATCTTGTTGGTCGAAGTTTTGATAATTCGCGGCTAACCCTAGCATCCATTTCTGAGTGATTGGGATATAGGCTTCGCCATCTATGTTCAAATTTCGGTAATTGTAATCACTGCCAATCGCATCGTCGTACACCATGTAATCTGCAGACAATTTGTAACCTTTGGTTGGATAAAATAGATTATCTCTTGTGTCATATTCAGCTTCCAAACCTAGACCAGAAGTAACCGATTCATTACCTAAAATTCGGTCTAAAACCGTATTATCAAATTCAATCTCAGACTTAGCTAGTAACTGTTTTATCCCCAACATCCAAGGCGACTGTCCGATCCTAAATTGTACCTTTTGTGAAAGAACGGCCACTGAAGTTGATGTACCTATTCTAAGATCATGGTCTATCGGTCCCCAGTTAATTGATGTGTACAAATCCAAATTCGCAACACCAAAGCCACCACCACCTGTATAACGGATAGAGTCATTCATCCATGAACGTCTGTGACCACCAAAAACAAACCAAGTCTCGTTTTCTGTACCTACCGCCCCAACCACTGACATTGCAGAAGGAACAAGCTGCGCACCACCATCAATAGCAGATAGCGCTGCCTGCTTTCGTTGTCGCTTTTCTTCATCTGTCTCGTGTAAAAACAAGCCAGCTACACCGCCACCGTAACCTACTGCAGGTTCGGTAATCAAAATCGGAATAGGCAAAAAGCCATGGGCATTTTCTGCAAGGTGATGCCCCATATCAAATTGACCATCAACAGGATCATAAAACGATGCTAAAGAAGAAGTGGTAAACAGAGAGCAGGAAAGAAGAACAAAGCCGCCGTAGCGAGTCATAAGATTGGCCTCATAAAAAAGGCCGGGCAATGAAACCCGGCCAAAAGTCTGCGTCCTTGCAGTAAACATAGAAATTAAACACTTATTGCCGATAAAGGGGGTCCTTAATCGACAGGACTAGAATAGGCCAAACGGTGGTATTGCCCGACTCTCATATAGAGGGTCAAACCCATCAAAATATGACCTTTCCAACGAGGTGAGGCTCAGAGCGCGGATACAAAAAAAAGGCTCTAAGTGA
>NZ_JAKRRY010000080.1 GCF_026191675.1 Vibrio qingdaonensis
CATGGAGCTTACCGAGCGTCCATCTAACACCGCTACCGACAACACCATCCTAGAGCCAGGCATGGTGATGACGCTTGAACCGGGCATGGTTTACGCACCGGGCAAATCTATGGTGCATGAAGAAAACATCGTCATCACCGAAAACGGCGCGGAATGGTTGTCTGAACGCGCGGCACCTGAACTGATCATCATCGACTAATTCAACTAATCATAACAATAAGCCAACGCATGATATCCATGACGTTGGCGCCCTACTAAGGACTGGAAAATGAACACAACAAAGAAAAATGTATTTTTAGGCTGGGTTGCCGCCATTGCGGTTGCCTGTATATGGGGTGTTACTGGTGTCGTATCCAAACCACTCTCTATGGCCGTCGACCCAATGACATTAGTTTTCTTCCGCTACGTCACTGCTGTGATTGGCCTCTCTATTATCTACATGTTTACGTCTCGTAGTAAAAGTCTAAGTGTTGACCTAGGGAAGTCTCTTAAAATCGAGAAAAAAGATTTTGCACGCATTGCACTGTGCGGCATTGTTGGTCAAGGCGTATTCTCGCTATTTAACTTTCTTTCGCTAGCGCACATCGGCGCAACGGAAAACGGGGTAATCCAAGGCATGCAGCCGTTTGCGACCGTTTTCTTTGGCATGATGTTCATGAACTTTAGAATGAACAAAATTCAATGGGGTGCCTTCATTGCATCGGCGCTTTGTATTTACGCAATGAGTGTAGGGCCAACCAATTCTATCGAAGGTGGTACCGCGTTATTAGGTTATGTCTATGTGACATGCTCAATGCTTGCACTGGCATGGACAGCACACCTTCGTGCCAGCCTTGCAGACAAGTATGGTTCAGTCGTTTCTATGCTTTACCAATACATTTCTGTCGCGGTGATGGGCGTGTTTGTTGTCATTGCGATGGGGCTCGACTTGTCGCAAATTTACATCATTTTCTCTAGCCCGCTACTTATAGGCCTGCTTATTTTCTTAGGTACTGGTATTTCAGGCGGTAGCTACCTAGTGCAACTCTATTCGTTCAAACAAATTGGCGTAGAAAAATCAACAATGGCATTAAACCTCATGCCACTGGTCGGCTACTTGGTTGCGGTTCTCACTCTAGGAGAAGAAATGGTTCTTAGTAAAACCATCATTGTTTCTCTTATTGTGGTTGCGCTTTACATCTTCACGAAATACGAAACAAAAGACACACCTGAAGAAACAATCACTCTTAAGACCCAAGAAGCAAAATAATTCATTACTTAACCAATGTTATACCGCAGGTGATTGATGACCAATCACCTGCAAATAGGAGAATGTAAATGTCTGTAGAATCTTCCGCAATTGAATGGCGCCGCCACCTACATCAGTACCCTGAGTTCGGTACTGAAGAGTTTAAAACCGCGGAGTTCGTTGCAAACAAACTAGAGGAATTTGGCCTAGAGGTGCACCGTAACATTGGTGGCACTGGCGTGTTAGGTATCCTTAAAAACGGTGATAGCACACGTTCAATCGGATTAAGAGCCGATATGGATGCCCTACGTATCCAAGAGCAAAATACCTTCTGTCACGCCTCTAAACATGAAGGCGCTATGCACGCCTGTGGCCATGACGGCCACACTGCCATGCTTTTAGGCGCGGCATGTGAGTTGGCACAATCGAAAAGCTTTGATGGCACGGTGTATTTCATTTTTCAGCCTGATGAAGAGCGAGGCACGGGCGCTAAAGCGATGATTGACGATGGTCTCTTTACTCGCTGGAATATGGACTCCATCTACGCCATGCATAATTTACCTGGTATTCCTGCTGGTAAATTTGTCACTCGTCCTAGCTCCATTATGGCTAGCGAAAGTAGTTTTGAAATTGTCGTCAAAGCAACCGGTGGTCACGCCGCACTTCCTCACATGGGCACCGACCCTATCGTTGTAGGCGCGCAAATTGTCACAGCACTGCAAACCATTGTGTCTAGAAACCTCAGCGCAATTAATGAAACAGCGGTAATTTCAGTCACCAACTTCGAAACCAATGGCACCGTGAATGTTATTCCTTCACAAGTCACGATCAGTGGTGATACGCGTAGCTTCACTGATGAAGCGTTACATAAGATTGAAGCGGCTATTGAACGTATTGTCGCAGGTCAATGTATGGCAGCAGGCGTTGACTATCAGTACACATTTAACAACAGCTTCCTTTCTACCATCAATTCGCCGGAAGAAACCGAGTATGCCATTAAGGCCGCTCAACAGGTGGTAGGCATAGAAAACGTCGATGGCGCTTGTGAACCATTCACCATCAGCGAAGACTTCTCGTTTATGCTTCGTGAAGTTAAGGGCTGCTACATTTTAGTGGGCAACGGAACTGGTGAATGCGGCGGAACCGCATTACACAATCCGCTTTACGACTTTAATGACGAGATTTTGGGTCATGGTATCCAATATTGGAAAGCACTCGTAGAAGGGCAGTTAAACGCGTAGTTACCCCCAAAAACACCAACTTCGCAAAGCTAACTTGCCCAATTAACAAACAAAAGAGTACGTCACGGCGTGCTCTTTTTTTGCTTAATAATAACTAGAGACATGAACAAAACAGCTCAATACTCACTATAGATTCAACATCTAAACTTAGAACCTTAAACTCAACACCTTAACCTCAAAACGTTAAGGCTTTTACTGCTTTTACTGCTTTTACTGCTTTTTAGCAGCCTAGCCAGTTTCCAATTCATCTACTTCGCTGCTTCAAACGTTCCGGTAGACGACAACACAATCGTGACCAGTCACACCACCAGTGCGCTTTCTTCTTCTTTCTAGTAAACAGTATGAAATGAAGATAAAGCGCCTTTCCTAAGCGCGTCGTCATACTCCTATTTATTTACCAGTAACCACTTACAGATAGAAGCTTCCTCAGCGCCTTTACATGTACTTGCTAATATCCCGTTGCTTTATGCAGACACAAAAAAAGCGCATCATCGATGCGCTTTTCATTGCTAAGATAGCCCGCCATAACCTACGATGCGGCGTACTCACCTTCCCATACGATACGACGGTAACGAGCGGGATTGGTGTCCCCTTCGGTACTAAACAGCAAAACCACTGACTCTGCATTTAGACCCACTTGCTCATCCAAACCCTGCGTATGCAGTTCACGTAATGCACCCAGCGTGATCGCCCCTGACTCGCCACTGATGATTTTAGGATCATCGCTAAGAGGGTTACCCAAAATGCGCATACCATTCGCGGACACACTGTCCTCTACCGAGACAAAATAACGGCTGCAATCACGCAGAACAGGCCACGTCACCGGGTTCGGCTCACCACACGCAAGACCTGCCATAATGGAGTTCAAATCACCACTCACGTTCACCATATCGCCTTCTGCGCTAGTGCCTGAGCGATAAATACAATCTGCTGCTGCAGGCTCTGCAATAATAGTATCAAAGGTATCGGCGCCTAACTTATCCGCTAAATAGCCCAAAACACCACCTGCCATTGCGCCAACACCCACTTGTAATACCACATGCGTCGGCATACCAAATTCAAGTGCCGCCGTTTGCTCAATCGCTTCATCCGCCATGGTCATGTAGCCTTGAGAAATCCACGTTGGGATTTCTTCATACCCTTCCCACGCCGTATCTTGTACCAGCATCCAATCATTTGCTTGCGCAGTTTCATTGGCAAGGCGCACGGTATCATCATAATTGACGTCGGTTACAATGCACTCCGCCCCTAAACCTTTAATGCGATCAACGCTGGCTTGCGCCGAGCCTTTTGGCATGTACACCACTGCATTTTGACCCATTTCACGCGCTGCCCACGCCACGCCAGTGCCGTGGTTTCCTGCGGTCGCCGTCGCAAACGTTAAAGGTGCCTCAAGCTTTGATGACACGGTTTTTAAGTCGATGTCAGCAATATCCACATTCAAGTGCTTGGCCAATTGACGACCTAGTGCGTAGGAGCCACCCAACACTTTGAATGCATTAAGACCAAAACGCTTAGATTCATCTTTCACCAACACCGCTTTCACACTTAACTGTTGTGCTAGGGCAGGTAAAGACACTAACGGTGTCGGCACGTAACCTTCAATTTTTTGGTGAAATTGACGCGCTTGAAACGCTTGTTCAGCAGAAAACAGGGCGCTGGTTTTTCCAGAATAGAATTTATTGTTGGCGAGTTTGAGCATGAGGGGTACCTAAAAGAAACAAAATGAGAAGAATAAAACAAGCCATCCAACGATTTATCAAAATATGAGAGGAAATGATAAATGCCGATGGCTCGTAGTTACTATGAATGACTATTTGATATACGCGATCGCTTCAACTTCAACCAAG
>NZ_JAKRRY010000081.1 GCF_026191675.1 Vibrio qingdaonensis
TGCTAAGTGGCGCTAACGATTAACTTACCAAGCGCACTTAACTTTAAACCAAAACCGCCAAGCTTATAGCGTCCACTTGAGTAGTTTGTTAGCTATTTTTTTGCGTACTTTCTAGCAAAATCTCTTAATACTTGGCTATTATTCGCAAATTCCACCCGCCCACACGCCGTCCCATCAAACTTAGCTTCTGGATTCGAATACACAGGTATTACATTTTCCTCATAAGACATAATTGTTCCACGCTGTGAACAAACAAAACCAAGTGCATAGCTCTTTTTGGGTGGATAGTAACTTCTAAAGTACTCTTCCAAATCAAAATTTTCATCAGCCTCCTTTAACGTTCTTATATCATGTGAAGCACCACTCAAATGCCCAATTTCATGCTCCATAACATGATCTGGACAATTCAATGCAATTGTATAGGTAAACGATGAGTTTGAACTGTACCCACACCACTTTGACTCATGGCTTTCCAACCAATTAGAAAACACAATTGCAGTAAATATTGGCTCACCTCGTTCATTTACTTCGGGCAGTTCTCGTTTTAAATTTAGCTTCAATAATGCTTCTGCTGCATTGACGTCCTGAAACCAAGTAGAATCCATCGCTGTAACATATTCTATGTGTGTAGCTTCTCTTACTATAGGAATGCAAGAATTTTCCAAGGTTAAATTAGAGTAAGCTACCCATGAGTTAATTTTTGCTCCAACAAATTCCCTAGAATATTCGTCAAGAACTTGTTCACTTACGTAGAAATGTAACTCTGTTTTCAATGGATTTCTTACTTCACATTCCGGCAACGAGATCTGACCAGCTATAGTCGAAAACGATATTATGACTAACATTATCAAACAGCTGAGAATTTTCATTATACACCTTTGATAGCTAACGCCCGCTTAAGTTGTGAGTTACGCACCACTGAAGCCAAATTTTAAACCGTAATCACACAAACCAAAATTCCCACCAAAACCGCCAAGCGTTACGAATCAACTTGAAGCGCTTGTTAGGCATCTAGGGCTAGTTGCCAGTACCCAACGGAAACTTCTTGCCCAAACTTAACTCCGATTCGGTCAAACTCGCCAACCTTTTTAAAGCCCACACTCTCATGTAATGCAATACTGCTTGGGTTTGGTAGGGCGATTACACCTATAGCATTTTTAATGCCTTTACTTTTTAAGGAAGCGAGTAAATAGGTGTACAGAGCTTTACCAATCCCTTTACCAATGTTGTTAACGGCAATATATATAGAGGGTTCAACGGTATATTTATATGCGGAACGTTTGTTCCATTGGCCAGCATAAGCATAACCTTCAATTTGTCCGTTGGTTTCGGCGACAAGCCAAGGTAAACCTGCCGAGGTAACAATTTCAATTCGCTCTTTTAATGTCGCAGCGTTGATCGGTGTTTCTTCAAACGACACAGATGTAGTTTCGACGTAGTGGTTATAAATAGCCACCATTTGCTGAATATCGGACTCAACTATTTCTCTAATTATCATGCATCCTCCATGATGCCTAACGCCTTGCTAAGTTGCAGCTAACGAACACAACACCCAAGCAAAGCCACGTAATCACTAAACTTGACCAAACCAAAACCGCCAAGCGTTAGCTGTCGACTTGAGCAATTTGTTATAACTTTGTCCCCGATATTAGCTACTTTGCAAATTCATAAATTTGTATAAGTAATCTAGCCCTTGCTCTTTTGTATCAATTGCGTTGTCTAGGTCAATTTTAAGTGGATAATTTTTCGACAAATAAATTTTCCAGCATTCTCCTAAGAAATACATTAAACCTTGCACTTTTTCATCAGCACTGTCCCGGAAAACCGGAACCCAAAATAAGTGTGGTAATGTCTTACTTTCACTAACGACATGCATGTTCACGTTGGAAAGAACAACAGACTGTATATTTGAATAGTTGCTCCCATTGAGAACTCTTGAAACAAGGTTAACCTGACTTTCAATGCTCAATGCTGTGTTGTTGTCATTAACAATCCATATAGTTCCACTATAATCCTCGTATCCAAAGTAATCCTTAGTTTCTCTTAGCTGCTTATTTGCTTTGGTTATGATTTTCTTTATTCTCGAATACATTGCGTTTTCAACTTCGACTTTAAATTTGTCTACGGTTTCACGTGCTAATTTTTCTGGTGTTTTACTTTTTGCTTCTACTGAGTTCAAGTATGACCAATGCTCTTGATGACGATTGAAGACGTTTCTAAGAAAGGAGTTATTTTCAATCTGGTTCTCGTCCAAGCACTTTAGTTCGATTAGGTGCTCGGCAAAGTTAATAACATAATCAGCATTATTGAAATTAACCTCCTGAGGCAAGTTATCATCAATTCGTTGACCTTCGATAGATTGAATAAATCCATCAATAAACGATTCAACGTCTATTTTTTCATGACGACTCATAGTAAAAACCTCGAAAAGTTATAACGCCCTGCTAAGTGGCGCTAACGACCAACTTACCAAGCGCACTTAACTTCAAACCAAAACCGCCAAGCTTATGGCGTCCACTTGAGTAGTTTGTTATGTGCGTTTTCACTTAGAACGATGATATCCGGGTGTGATAAATGGACCCAAAAGCATATTTAGCTTTTTGAAAAAACCTTGATGCTCACTTTTGTATATAGTTTCCGCTTCCTCGGCACTATCCGCTGTAATTATTAATGATTGCTCAACAAAGCCCTGTGCTATTAACTGCTCTGACTCTTCTTTATATGTGCCAGAATCAACATTTAGATACGTATATCCGCCGTCTTTGTTAAAAAACTTAAAATCCATCCCATCACCTTATTTAATTGAGTAAGAATCACAAAACACGCCCTGAAACTCTAAGCTACAATTACACCGATGGATATTACCAATACGCATTGTGCGAGTGACTCCAAATTACGCACCTAAGCTCATAACGCACGCTTAAGGCGTGAGTGAACGTGTGCCATGTTTGAGCGATAGCGAGTTCGGCACACGTTTACGAATCGCACTTAAAGCGTTTGTTATACGCGTGTTTCGTTTTACCACGTTCTATCTAAATCTTCTGCGTATAAAGAAATAGCTCGCTGATACTCTTTAATTGCATCACTGTTCGTGGTTGATACTAAAAGATCGAGTAATAATGATGTTGCTTCTTTATGGCGCCCCAAGTTGTAAAGACACATGGCATAGAAAGGCTGAACTTCAATAGAACTAGGGTACTCTCTTAGAGTTTGCTCAAAATAGCTTAACGCCTCAGAATACATGCCCAGACTTCGATAGGTACTCGCTAGCCCGAACAAAGCATCAAACCTTTCTACCGACGATAAGAGACCTGAAAGAGATGACTGATAATGAGTAATTGCTTCTTGCTCTTTACCTTCGTTGTCGTATGACCAAGCAATTTGCAAGTGAGCTTTAGCAGAATAAGTTTCATCGTTTAGCAGCGTTTTTAGCAAAGCTCTCGACTCTTGATACTTATCCTGTTTCCGCAATTCAATTGCTTGTTTGATGATACTTTCCATAATTTTCCTCGAAGCTTATAACGCCCTGCTAAGTGGCGCTATCGATTGACTTACCAAGCGCACTTAACTTCAAACCAAAACCGCCAAGCTTATGGCGTCCACTTGAGTAGTTTGTTATATGCCCCTACGACTTACCCAAATATGGCTTAAGAAACTGACTGACTTGCTTGCTGCACAAACCAATTTCCACGTCGATTCCTGCTTCCTTGAGAATTGCCACACCTTTACCGCTATTGCGAGGATCTGGATCTAACATGGACACAACTACCCGTTTGATGCCAGATTTAATAAGAGTATTTGTGCACGCTGGCGTCCTGCCAATAAATGAACAAGGTTCAAGCGTTACATAGGCTACAATATTATCCATCGCTCCGTCATACGTATTGAGAGCTTGAACTTCTGCGTGATTACCACCGATTGCTTGAGTAAAGCCTTCGGAAACAATGCTATTGCCATCTACGAGTACGCAACCAACGGGCGGATTTGGAGTACACTCAGGCAAGGCTAATTTCGATATTTCCAACGCTCTAAGCATATAAGCTTCTGACATTATTTCGTATCCATTCGATAAGGCATATAACGCCCTGTTAAGGGGTGAGCGACGCAATACCGAAGCTGCCGCATACCACCTTAAACACTAAACGCAACGCATAGTGAAAATGCCACGCGTTGCG
>NZ_JAKRRY010000082.1 GCF_026191675.1 Vibrio qingdaonensis
CGCCAACAAGATCGCTTAAACGATGTGCCGCTGACTACAACTGAAATGCAGCAGATTATTGAGCAGATTAAAGAGTTGAAAACACCGCTCAAACTCAACGGTTTAATTAATGGTAAAACGGTCGCGATTAAACGAGATAACCCTGATGACTCGCTGCACTATGGCAAAGAAGTCAGTTTGAAAATTTATGACCGTCAAGAGATCGCTGCTGGTCAAAGCCGTTACCAAATTGTGCAGCAACCCAAGTTCGAACGAGGTAGCCCGTTACGTAACGATCGTCGTGGTGATGTACTGTTGCTAATAAACGGTATGCCCGTTATTCATATTGAGCTAAAGCGCAGCGGCATTCCGGTCAGTCAAGCGGTCAACCAAATTGAAAAGTACTCTAAAGAAGGCATTTTTAGCGGCCTTTTTTCGCTCATCCAAGTCTTTGTTGCCATGGAGCCTGATGAGGCTAAATACTTTGCTAACCCCGGACTAGATGGCAAGTTTAACCCTGACTATCAATTCAGTTGGGCCGATTATAATAACGAGCCCGTGAACCACTGGAAGGATATCGCCTCTACGTTGCTATCGATACCGATGGCACATCAGTTGATAGGTTTTTATACCGTCGCTGATGATACCGATGGGGTCCTTAAAGTCATGCGTAGCTATCAGTATTACGCTGCTAATGCGATATCGGATCGAGTCGCTAAAACCAACTGGAAGCAGTTAGGTGGTATAAACAATAAAGATAGGCTAGGTGGTTATGTATGGCATACCACAGGTTCTGGTAAAACCATGACCAGCTTTAAGTCAGCGCAGTTGATTGCTCAATCAAAAGACGCCGATAAAGTAATTTTCTTAATGGACCGCATCGAGCTTGGTACTCAGTCTCTACTTGAATATCAAGGGTTTGCTAGTGATGGAGAAGTGGTACAAGCCACCGAGAATACCCATGTACTGGTGACCAAACTAAAGAGCACCGCGCCTGCTGATACCTTAATTGTTAGTTCGATTCAAAAAATGAGTAATATTTTTGAAGAAGCGGATGATGAGGGAGTAGCAACAAACTCGGCTGATATTGAAAAAATTCGTGATAAGCGCTTGGTGTTTATTATCGATGAGGCGCACCGCTCAACGATGAGTGGAGGTACAGAAGATAGAGAAGGCATGTTGGTAAGGGTGAAAAAAACATTCCCGAAAGCCCTCTTTTTTGGTTTTACTGGCACGCCCATTCATGAAGAAAACCAAATCAAGAGTAATACAACGATGGATGTCTTTGGTGGCGAGTTGCATCGCTATAGTATCGCCGATGGTATCCGTGATGGAAACGTGTTGGGGTTTGACCCTTACAGAGTGTCTACCTTTAAGGATGGCGAACTAAGACAAGAGATCGCCTTACAACAAGCCAAGGCTGACTCGGTTACGGATGTAATGGTAGAGCCAGCCAAAAAGAAAAAGTTTAATCACTTTATGAATGATGTGCCGATGGCGGGGTTTAAAGACGCCGCAGGAAAATATCATAAAGGCATTGAAGATTATATTCCTAAAAGCCAATACTTAACGAAGGCTCATCAAGAAAAAGTCGTCGCTGACATCTTGGATAAGTGGGATGTACTGAGCCAAGGCAGTAAATTTCACGCCATTTTAGCCACTAATAGTATCGCTGAAGCGATTGATTATTATCGCCGTTTAAAAGCAGATAAACCTGAGTTAAAAATATCGGCCCTATTTGACCCTAACATTGAGAACGATGGTAGTGGTGACCGTGGCCCGACGTTTAAAGGTGATGGTCTAGAAGAGATTATGGCTGATTATAACGCCCGCTATGGCCTAGAGTTTGATTTTGCCCGTCACTCGGCCTTTAAAAAAGACATCGCTGCGCGTCTTGCCCATAAAGAGCAATACAAGAATATTCACAAAGAACCTTCAAAGCAGCTGGACTTACTGATCGTGGTCGATCAAATGCTGACTGGCTTTGATTCCAAGTGGTTGAATACTTTGTACTTAGATAAAGTGATTAAGTATCAGAATATCATTCAGGCTTTCTCACGCACTAATCGTTTGTTTGGTCCCGACAAACCTCATGGCATTGTTCGTTATTATCGCTATCCACATACCATGGAGCAGCACATTAAAGATGCTGTCAAACTCTATTCTGGCGACAAACCTATTGGGCTTTTTGTTGATAGGTTGGCAAGTAATATTGAGCTTATGAATAGGGTGTCAGCGGATATCTCTGAGCTGTTTGCTAGTTCTGGTATTGAAAATTTTGAAACGCTGCCAGACGATGTCGAGCTCTGTGCTAAGTTTACCGAATTATTTAATACCTTTAACAAGCACCTAGAAGCTGCCAAAGTACAAGGTCTGAATTGGGAGCAGTCTACCTATACTGACTCATCAGAAAGTGAGAGCGGTGCTGAGCGTGAGGTCACTCTGGCTATCGATGAACTCACTTACATGAGCTTAGTTCAGCGTTATAAAGAGCTTGCTGGCAAAGGGGAAGGCAATGGAGAAGGAGCTGGTGGTGATGTCCCTTTTGATATCAGTGGTTATTTAACAGAAATAGACACGGGTAAAATCGACGCCGACTACATGAATAGTCGCTTTGATAAATATCTAAAAGAGCTTAATCAGCACCAAGGTTCCACAAGTGTCGAAACCACACTCAATGAGTTACATAAGTCATTTGCGTCACTGAGCCAAAGCGAACAAAAGTATGCCAAGCTCTTTCTGCACGATTTGCAGCGTGGAGATGCGCAGTTAATTGAAGGTCATACTTTTAGAGACTACATCAACGACTATCAAAATCAAAAGGAACAGTTACGAATAGCCGTCATTGTTGAGGCTCTTGGTTTAGATAGGGATTTACTTCTCCAGTTGATGGGCGGGGATGTGAATGAGCAGAGCATTAACCGTTTTGGTCGCTTTGATAAACTGAAATCAACGGTCGATAGGAGTCAGGCAAAGACTTACTTTGAAAATCTTGAAGGCACGACGATCCCCCCGTTCAAACTGAACATGCGTATTGATAAGTACCTTCAAGAGTTTATCTTTGGGCAAGCTGAAGTGTTCTTAAGTGAGAATTAAATGAATGAGTGCTAAAGCATTTCCTTTCAGTATCCCCCTTATGGATGCGATCAGACATGATTATGAACGATTTCGTTTTGATACCCACCAGTATTCTCATCAAGGGCTTTTTACCGATGGTGAGAAGCTGTATGCGGTTATATTGGATGTGGAGAACAATGATGCACTTCTTGATGAACTCAGGGAGCATTATGATAAGTACCATACCATTGGTATACCACCAGCGAAGATCGTGGGTGAGATAGCACAAGGGTTTCGTTTAATAGAGTCTCGCAGCAAGCTGGAAAAAACACTCACGCATGCTCAGCCCATGACTATCGATGAAACCATTAATTTGTTCGTGTTGCACATTCCTAAAAAGTATCACCCATTTCATGTGGATTTCCTATTCAACACAAACGAGTTTAACCTGACCTTTAAATCTGAGCTGACTCGTAGTGAACAAGAAGAGGTGCAGCTAATTTGTGAGGCTTTAGGCTATCAAGGTTATGATTTTGTTTTTAATGTCGATCTTACAATGCCTGACTTTCCGGGAAAAGTTGAACACGAACCCAATACTCGCAACAACCTAGTACTGACAGCTAGTGGTTTAATGCAAAAGCAGTTCTCCAAACCTTTGCTAACTAGATATGAAGAGGATGAAGATTTTTGGGCTCAAAATAGACAATCAGTATTTAGTGGAGATGAGGTTGACCAAAAAAGCCAATATCTTTTACCCAAGTTTGAAGAGCCAAAGTCTCGCTGCTTTGTGGATGCGTCTGTCTTTCCGCGTCAAAACTTGAGGGTTTATTTGACCTTATATGAACAGGTCATCATTGCACTACCACTCA
>NZ_JAKRRY010000083.1 GCF_026191675.1 Vibrio qingdaonensis
GTATTCACGACTAAACCATTTACAACGCTTAATCATGCAACCTTAGCCCGCACATGATGCACGGTATCAAATGAAATAACGCGCAGATCCTTTGTACTGTATGTCCCATTATCCCAATAAAACACCACCCTCGGCAGATCGTAAGAACCCTTGTTATCTAGGTCTTCCCGCGGCCACTCTTTGGCTTTAACAATGTAGTGTTCCTGTTTTCCCGTTTCTTGGTCATAGATAACGTAGTTATTTTCTGTAATATAAACACGACCATCTTGCCACTGCTGCGCATTCTTCTCTGCAATTCGGTCTTCAACTGTTTGAGGTTTTTTCGCTTGTTACTCAGGCTCCTTAGCCAATTCCTGATTGCAGCCAGACAATACCGCCAAGGCAATCAAACATAATGTATGACGTAGATTCATCTTATATTCTCTTAGTTCTCATTTTCAATCACGCTTAATACTGCGTCTACGCGATTTGTATAAATTGTAATTTGCTAGCTTGGCTGACCTTTTTTTCTTATAAGCCAACAGGCTCCCAATTGGTGTTTGAGCAAAGATGACGGTTTGATTGTCTCGTCCATGATGGCTATTGCCCTGATAACCACGAATAAGTTCCACTTCTTTAACCTCTACAGGCCAACCAGAAAAACTAATCAACCTAGAGCCGTTTTCTTTTTTTATCGCTATCAGAGAAAACCACAGCGCAGCTCGCCACAACGGGCAGTACAAAACCTTTCAGTGGCTGCTTAAGTTCACAAACCTCCTCATACCACTTATTGTATTCGGCTTGTTCCGCGCTGAGTTGCCCACTTGTAACTGGCTTATAAGGTTTAGCCAATTGTTCAATACTGATTTCAGTTAGTGTTAACTGAGTTTCGCTGTTGTCTAATTGGCCGCTGAGCTCGACAATTTTTGCAGCCAACTCTTTAGGTGCTAGCTCTGCGAGTGAGGCAATAAGTGGCAATGATGGAAAACGAAAAGTGAGGGTTTGTTCTCCGCTTTTTGGTAAGTCACTGCCTAGCGCGTGAATAGGGTGTTCCGGTGTCAACACTTCAAACGCCCCATTTTTATCAGGTTGTCCGTTACCCAACGGGCATAACTTAAACTCTTGATTGGTTGCCCAAAGCTTAGGGTTTTCGCTATCGGTTACATTCAGCATTGGCACTTTAGCTAACGGGCGAATGTTAGTAACACCCTCCTTACCAACTAAGCTCCGCTCTTCATGCCAAGTCGGGTATACGTTTTTTTGACCATTCTGTGCAGCAGGAAAATATGCCCCAAACAAATAGTAATTCGCATGCAGTGGTATCACATTACAGGTATCATCAATATTCATAGTTCCTCCCCTTTTACAAAGTCACCATTGTTGGCAAATGCGTTGTAAAGCGAAGAATTACCAGCACTGTGGCCAGTCCCTATTTTCTCCCATTTTAAGTAAGGGCCAAACTCTTTGTTTTCTGTTAGTTTGCTCAGAATCACTCTGGCGGCTCCATCTCGAGTGTAGTTCGCATCTTTACTCAAAATTTCAAAATAACGTAACTTACCAACAGCTCGCGGGACGATTTTTTCTGATTGAAAGGACTTGTTTTTTACATCAATAAGATAGCGGTGTGTTCTGGTTTCTACCCAAGCATAGTGTCCCATTGGGCTAATTGATTTCTTACGAAAACGAGCTTCTTCTGCAGAACGAGAAGTATCTGGCACTATCGAGTAAAGCTCTGTGTCCGTTGCTTCGTCAAAAACACCAATGCCATATTCATCGACCATAAAACGCTTACCATCATGAATCACTGAATACTCGTTAAACTCTGTTTTTACTTGCTGCTTATCACCCGTCGCTAAGGTGTACTTCCAGTCTTTAAATTTATCTACGTAGTATAGATAGCTGCTGTCTTCTGCCCATAGGAATTCTGGATAGCCACGTGAACGACCCAGTTCAATATATTCGCCCGTTTTAAGGTCTTTAATCACCTTAAACATGCCTTCAGCTGCCGAGTACGCCAAAGCTAGGTAGCGATTATTTGGTGAGATACGCATTAAACGAACTTTGCCAACAAATTCGTCTGCAACCAAACGTAAGTCCGTGCCATCGGTTTTGATACTCCATACTTTATCTCTTTGATCATAGTGGTCTTTTGCTTCATTACGAGCATTATCCCAACGGAATACCACTCTAGGCAGGTCATACGTCGCTTCATTATCTAAATCTTCGCGAGGCCATTCTTTGGCTTTAACAATGTAGTGTTCCGGTTTGCCCGTTTCTTGGTCATAAATAACATAGTTATTTTCTGTAATATAAACACGGCCATCTTCCCACTGCTGCGCATTCTTCTCTGCAATTCGGTCTTCAATTGTTTGAGGGTTTTTCGCTTGTTGCTCAGGCTCCTTCGCCGATTCCTGATTACAGCCAGACAATACCACCAAGGCAATCAAGCATAATGTGTGACGTAAATTCATGTTAATATTCTCTTTATTGTCATTTTTGATCGCGCTTAATTGCTTAATATCGGGCTCACGCGACTCGTATAAACAGCTTTCTGTTAGCTTGGTTGATCTTTTTCCTTATGGGCTAGCAGGTCTGCAATTGGTGTTTGAGCAAAGATGACGGTTTGATTGTCACGACCATGACAGCTATTGCCCTGATAACCACGAATAAGTTCCACTTCTTTAACCTCTACAGGCCAACCAGAAAAGCTAATCAACCTAGAGCCGTTTTCTTTTTTTATACATTGGCGCAAAGACACTCGCTGTGACCAGTCACCGCCGGTTTGTCGTAATTCAAAATAATCATCTGACTCATCCAGCGTCGCATAGCCTGGGTATTCGAAAACCAGCTCTACGGGTTTACTTAAATACACGGCTGCCACATTTTTATTAATCTGATCTTGTAACATAGCGTACTCATTAGGCTTTGAATTCGCCGCACTTGGCAACACCGAAAGTAGTCGGGTCTTACCCTCCCCAACTTTAAAACTTTTGGCGCTGCTGTAATGATCAAGTTCAGTGGCTTTTGTGGCTCTGCTTCCAGGATTACTCTCTAATTCAGATAATTCACTCTCACTCAATTGTTTTCCGCTATAAGCTAGATACACGTCCTGAGGTTCGCCTTTAACCTTGTATGGAAGCCATATATGTGGCAAAGGATAACCTTTTGCCTTCCGTGTGCCTGAACTAGAAGCATTGAACGGGCTTAAATGTGTTTCAACCTTAGCTTTTATCTGTGGCTCATAGCCTGTCATGACTATCTCCACTTCTTCCTCAACTAAATTGAACACTCGTGCCTCTCCAGAACCATTCAAGGATCCTTCACTTACTACGCTACCATTCTGCACGACTTGAAAAGGCTCATAAGAGTAAACACTGCCTGTCTCGGGATTGGTCATATAGATATCGGCATGCCTTCTTGGTGTCGATTCTTCACGGACGCTATTAATATCTGTATCTGAAAAATAACCACTTGCTGTAATTTCAACCTCGCGCCAAATTCTATTATCCCAAACAACATACACGTAGCCCGAATTGAAAATTTTACCTGCCTCATCAGACTCATCAGAGCCCGAGAAGTGTAAGGGAACCACTGGCACCAACACGTTATCCCACTCGTCCATCTGAACTTCTTTGTTAACGGGTTGTAGGTCTTCGGCTAGCTTAAGTAAGATTGGCTGTGGCTGGTCAACGCAAGGGATTTTGATATAAAGCGTTTTGCCTTCTGCTTTGAGATCTTTAAATGTGGCAAGGCTGCGGTGTTTGTTGGCTCTATCCGCTTTCCCTACTGTTACTTTTTCGTTTTGTTCAGCCGTTTTAGCTAGAGTTAGGCACGCCGCATTACTCGACCACTGCCCCGCAAACTCCACCACTATTTTATGTTCTGGGCTA
>NZ_JAKRRY010000084.1 GCF_026191675.1 Vibrio qingdaonensis
TGGAACCCCAGATTTTTCCGATTGTGAGATTATTCTCGATTGAGTAACTTTATCCCGTCCGCTCGTAGCTGACCGTCAGGGGAAACATGACGGTATAACGTTTGTCGCGTTATACCTAACTCTTTACATAAGGTACTAACTTTTGTTTCTGGTCGACCCATAGATGCCATTGCCATTCGCAATTTTACTGGGGTCATTTTGTAAGGTCGCCCACCTTTTCTCCCACGCGCTCTTGCTGAAGCTAATCCAGCAATTGTTCGCTCGGCAATCAATTCACGTTCAAACTCAGCCAATGCTGCAAAGATACCAAAAACAAGCTTACCGGCTGCTGTTGTGGTATCAATGGTCGCACCGTGACCAGTCAATACCTTCAAACCTATCCCACGCCCAGTCAGACCATGCACCGTATTTATGAGATGACGAAGGTCACGACCAAGTCGATCTAGTTTCCATACAATCAGAGTATCGCCTGGTCGGAGAGCTTTTAAACAGGAAATGAGTCCAGGACGGTCATCTCGCTTGCCAGATGCTCGGTCCTCATAAAGATTGGTGATATCAACACCTGCAGCAATTAACGCGTCACACTGCAGATCATTCATTTGAGAACCATCAGCTTTTGATACTCGCATATAACCAATTAGCATTTCACACCTGTCACATATACGTTCGATTATGTGACATTGTGATTTTGGCACATGATACTGTCAATAGTAGTCACATTACCCGTCATTTAAACTATGACAAGTAAAGGTTGTATTTTAGGATAATGTGACACCTATAATTTATAAGGTTCTAGAATGGCCAGAAAAAATAAACTCTTAAGTATTCTTTCAGAGGCCGAGCAGGAAGCGCTGTATGGTATTCCTGATTTCGATGATGCGCAGAGGTTGGAGTTTCTGGCTTTGGATGAATCTGAGTTAGCGTTAGCCAATAGCCGGAAAGGACTTCATGCACAACTTTGTTGTATTCTTCAGATTGCTTATTTTAAAGCGAAAAGTCTGTTTTTTCGTTTCGAGTGGAACGATGTTCGGGACGACTGCAACTTTATCCTGAGTCGCTATTTCCCTGGTGAGTCACTTCCGGAACAATCGCCCTCTAAATATGAACGTTATATTCAACGAGAAAAAATCTGCAAACTGTATAATTATCGTCCGTGGTCATCAGCATTATCTTCGCTGGTTGAGCAGCAAGCTGTCCATATTGTCCACCGCGATATCGCTCCTGGGTTTGTTGCCACTGAACTGATTATCTGGCTCAACGAGAACAAAATTATTCGCCCCGGCTATACCACACTCCAAGAGCTGGTCAGCAAGGTGCTTTCTGATGAAAGACAGAGGTTGGGACGTGTTTTAACGGAACAACTTGATGATGCAACCATTGATCATTTGAACAAACTGATTGAACGCGACGAAACCCTTTCTCGCCTTGCTATTCTCAGACAGGATGCGCGTGACTTCGGATGGCGACAGATGGCCCAAGAAAGGGAAAAACGAACCATTTTAGAGCCACTGCACCATAAAGCCTGCAATATTTTACCTACACTGAATATTTCTCAGCAAAACCTGTTGTACTACGCGAGTTTGGCAAATTTCTATACCGTTTACGATCTGCGTCAACTGAAACCCGAGCAGGCGCGTCTTTATCTGCTGTGTTATGCATGGGTTCGTTATCGTCAGTTCAGCGATAACTTGGTGGAAGCCATGTTTTTCCATTTGAAAAAGATCGAGGATGAGAGTCGCCGTGTAGCTAAGCAGCTTCTGGTTGACGTTCAAGAAAAACACCGGCGTGAGACGCCTAAGATCGGACGGCTGCTGTCTCTTTATGTTGATGATAGTGTCTCAGACTTTACCACCTTTGGCGAAGTGCGCCGTAGAGCGTGGAAGATTATGCCACGGGAGACACTGCAAACCACCGCTCAGCGTATGAGCGTAAAACCCGTCAGCAAACTGGCATTACAGTGGCAAGCTGTCGATGGTATGACCGGATTAATCCAGCGTCACCTCCGACCATTATTTCTGTCGCTCGACCTCAACAGTGTAGTCAGCGATAGTCCGTGGGTAAAAGCCATGAACTGGCTTAAGGTGGTATTCAGTAAAAAGCAGACGCTTTCGCAGCGACCACTAACAGAATGCCCAAAGGGAACATTACCCAAACGATTACGCCCGTATTTGCTAGAGTTTGATGAGAGTGGCGAAGTCATTGGACTGAATGCTGGGCGCTATGAGTTCTGGCTCTACCGACAGATTAGAAAACGCTTTCAGGCAGGTGAATTCCACCTCAATAACAGTCTCCGTCATCGTCATCTTTCTGATGAACTGGTACCAGAAGGAAAAAAGGCGACGGTGCTGGCTGAAATGAATATCCCATTTTTGCACAAGCCGATCAAAACACAACTAAAGAAGTTGGAGTCTGAACTGCCTCGACAATGGAAAACATTCAACCGCGAGCTGAAACAGGGAAAGTTGAAGCATGTGATATACGATAGAGAAACGCAGAAGCTGACTTGGCATAAACCCGTTGTCAATCGTAATAAGGCAAAAGAGACGCGATTCTATGAACAGCTACCATTTTGTGATGTGGCTGACGTTTTTCATTTTGTTAACGGGCAGTGCAATTTTCTTCAAACCATGAAACCACTACAGCCCCGTTATGCTAAAAAGAATGCTGATGTCGATAGTTTGACGGCGGTTATCGTTGCTCAAGCAATGAATCATGGTAATCATGTAATGGCTCGAACCAGCGATATTCCATTCCATGTATTAGAAAGCACGTACGAACAATATCTCCGTTTTGCGTCACTTGTTACAGCCAATGACTGTATTACCAACGCGATAGAGGCACTGCCAATTTTCCCATACTATTCATTTGATCCTGAAACACTTTATGGTGCTGTTGACGGACAGAAGTATGGTGTTGAACGACCAACAGTAAAGGCTCGACATTCGCGTAAATACTTTGGCCGAGGTAAGGGCATGGTCGCCTACACAATGCTGTGTAACCACATTCCGATTAACGGCTACCTAATTGGAACAAACGACTATGAAGCCCACCATGTCTTTGATATCTGGTATAGAAACACTTCTGAGGTGAAGCCCACAGCCATCACTGGTGATATGCACAGCTTAAACAAAGCCAACTTTGCGATCTTGCACTGGTTTGGTTTGCGCTTTGAACCTCATTTTACAGACCTGAACAAGCAATTACAGGAGCTGTACTGCGGCAGAGATCCATCAGCCTATAAAAATTGTCTAATTCAACCAGCAGGGCGGATTGATCTTGAGCTTATCAGTCGTGAAAAAAACAATCTTGATCGCATTGTGGCCACGCTGGGATTGAAAGAAATGACGCAAGGAACGTTAGTCCGCAAACTGTGCACATATTCAACAACCAACCCAACAAGACGAGCTCTGTTCGAATATGACCGATTGGTGCGTAGCATTTACACGTTGAAGTACCTGCGTGATCCGCAGTTAGAGCGTAATATACGGCGCTCCCAGAACAGGGTTGAATCCTACCACCAGTTACGTGCTGCAATAGCCAAAGTAGGTGGAAAGAAGGAATTAACAGGAAAAAATGACATAGAAACGGAAATCAGCAACCAATGTGGTCGGTTAATTTCCAACGCAATCATCTATTACAACTCAGCGATCCTGTCACGATTACTAGAACGACTAGAAGCGGAAGGAAATACTAAAGGCATTGATGCTCTAACTCGGATATCACCGGTGGCCTGGCAACACATTTTACTGAATGGCCACTATACCTTTCAAAGCAGTAATGAAATTATTGATTTGGATGAGTTAATTGCTGGTCTGAAACTGGAATAACGGAAAAATCTGGGGTTCCG
>NZ_JAKRRY010000085.1 GCF_026191675.1 Vibrio qingdaonensis
CTTATTTCAACGACATAACAAAATAGCACAACTGCCAAAACAACCACTTAAACCGCCACTATCACTAGCTCTGCAAAAATACCACCTAACCCCATAGGCAAATAACGCGAGCATAAGGCCAAATTACTAGCTATTTTACCTAGCAATCTGTTCGAAAATAATTGTCACATAATCGCAGTAAAACCGCCCAAAATGGGTAGCTCATAATAAAAAAAAGTGGGCAAATGCCCACTTAAAAGTAACCGCTGACAAGTAGAGTCTAATGAGAATAAGGCTATCGGCCGTTGCGCATCACTGTTTTTATCGAGTTGAGCCTGTGTTACGACGTTTCCATCTAGTAGGCTTTAATGTGTACTCGTTTCTTCGTCGAAGCACTTTACATCAACAACTGCGAGATCATATTCATCGGTTGAAAACGCTACAGCGAGAAATGAAAAAGTTGGCACGATAAAACCACGAATGGGCTTATCTTCAAGAACAGAGTCATACCATTTGTTATATGTAACTTGCTCATCAGTTAGTACTTGAGTGCCCGCTTCATATTTAGGCGCGAGTTGTGAACGCTTTACTTCTGTGACAGCGTATTCCACTTTTTTTTCTAGCGAGTTTAGCGTTTGCTCACCACCATACGCTTTTAGATTTCCTAAGATAGAGGCAAGATCTGCGCACGCCTTTTTGATTGGCCGAGCCTTACTCTGCGCACCAATCGCCAACTCTGTAAGCATTGACCATTCGGGAAAAGACAGCTTGTACGTCTTCTCTGCTAACTCATGTACTGGCGAACGCAGTGCCAAAACCTGATTGATATTGGTTTTTTGATTTTTCTGCGTTGAATCACCCAGTACATGTAAACGGCCTAAATCGTCTGTCGCCCAAAGGGCTGCGCTTTCCTCACCCAAATTTATGGCAATGGGAAGGCGTGACATAGGGCGGATATTTTTCAACTCTTCTAATGAGGTCAGGTCTTTTTCGATATTAATCGCTCTATATTGAGGGGTCTGTGCATCCCCAATATTAGGAAAATCGACACCGAACAAGTAGACATCCGTTGGTAAATGCTTAAAGTCGTTACTCATCGTTATCTACCTCCAGAAAACGCCCACCATTGGCTTCGGCATTATAAAGTACTGGTGTTTTTGCAATTCGACCCGATTGAACTACTCCCCATGACTGAGCGCCATTTCCATTCATTTCATAACGGTAATCTGCCCCGTAGCGTCTTATGGTTATTTTGGCTGCCCCTATTTGTGTTTCATTGCCGTTGTTACTGATATTGACCACTTTCGCATAAACTTTCTTTTCATCCCCCTCATTAGAAAACGCAAGCCAAGTTTTATCCTCTACGTTAATCAACACTTTGCGGTAAGAGTTGATTCCCCATACATACTTCCCATTAGGGCTGACCGCAATTTGACGGTAAATGCGCTTCTCAATATCTACGGAATCTTCAAACTCTTTTTCAGGCAAAATAGTGTATATGCGTTTGAGTGTCTTGGCGTCATAAACCCCAACCCCCAAGCCGGCGGCATTGATTAACTTTCCATCTACAATGACCGTATCTTCAGACAACGGTACATCTACTTCTTCTTTGACTCCTGTCGCGAGCGTGTATTTAAAGCGCTTAAAACCGTCTGAGAAATAGATGTAGCTAGAATCATCCGCCCAGACCAAATATGGCTTGGTGCGCGCACTACCAAGCTGAATGGTCTGTTGCGTTTTTAAGTCAAAGATGGCTTTTATCAGAGGCTCGCCATAACTGTATGCGTATGCCACATAACGATTATTGGGTGAACGACTCGTCACAAAGGCCTGAGGTGACGCCATACTTGGCATATCATCCGTAACTAAACGTAAATCTGTCCCATCAATTTTCACGCTCCAGATTTTGTAGCCATTTTCATAATCGTTTACGAGAGGGTCTCGAGAGCTGACATTATTCCACCAAAACTGAATTCGAGGTTTGTCATAAGAGCTCGCATCAGATAAATCTTCACGGGGCCACTCTTTTGCTCGGCGAACGGCATAACCTGGTTTGACAGGAAGTGTACCCGGGTATTCAGGCTTGGACAGATCTTCAGAGTAAACAATAAAGTTGTGCTCACTTTCCCAGTGGCAGCGTGGTCCTGTTACCTCTTTGCGTTCAAATGACGTTGTTTCACCAACATTGTAACAAGCCTTTTGAGTGGGTTCTTTTTCTACGGATTGTGTTGTTGCAGCATTCAAAGCTTGACTACTTTCTTCACCACAGCCTGTTAATAACATAGCTGTCGAAAGAAGCATGATACTTAACGTTGTTCGTTTCATTTTATAATAGTTCCGTGAGTTCAATGTCTTGATAAATTACTGACATTAAGACCGTTTTATCTGAGTTATGAGATCGGCAATGACGGGTTAGATTGACCCTTTTAACTTCTGGTAACCAACCACTAAACACGACTTCTTTACAATATTGATCCACAAACTCAGCCTCGCGCAAAAAAATCTTTTGGCTCCATGTTTCATCAACACACGTCAGTTGGAAAAAATCATCCGGTTGATCGCACTGAGGGTTACTTTTATACGCGATTACAATGCCTTCACTTGGTGAGTTAACAACAGCGGCAGCAACACCTTGCTCGTTTTGGCTGATGATATTGTAATCTGATTTGCTTGGCGCTTGGGTATCTAGATTCGGCAGCGAAATCACAGGTTCGGAGCTCGCATCAAAGTTGTGAGCGGAAGAATAATCACTGAGGTTAACTTTAACCGCTTTTTCATTCTTCCCACTCTTTAATTCATTGAGTTGCTGAGTATTGAGCTGAGCCCGAGAATAATAAAGGGCAATATCACTTTGTACGCTACCGTTTATTTTGTATGGAAGCCAAATATGAGGCAAAGGAACACCAAGTGGCTCTCTCTTGGTTTTACTCCAAGCCTTAAATGGGCTCAATTCGGTTTGAAGTAATTCTTTGTATGTTTCGCCTTCGTTAGGCCAATCTGCCACCACTACCTCGGCTTCATCAGCAGTTAGACCAAAAACACGGGCGCAAGCGTATTCGTCCAACACACCCTCGTAGACTTTTTTACCGTCTTGGTACAACTGAAACGCTTCCCCTGACAGAAATGCTTCGGAGTCTTCATCATATAAGCTGATATCGACCGATCTTTGAGGCGAGGACTTAGTGCTTTGATAGAGCGATAGATCGACATCAGAAAAGCGTCCGTCGTTTTGAATTTGGATTTCTCGCCAAACTTCTGATTGCCAAGCGACATAAATGTAACCACGATCAATAGATATATACCCTGAATCACCCTTATGAACCGGAACCACCGGCACCAACACGTTATCCCACTCGTCCATCTGAGCTTCTTTGTTAACGGGTTGTAGGTCTTCGGCTAGCTTAAGTAAAATTGGCAGTGGCTGGTCAACGCAAGGGATTTTGATATAAAGCGTTTTGCCTTCAGCTTCGAGATCTTTAAATGTGGCAAGGCTGCGGTGTTTGTTGGCTCTATCCGCTTTCCCTACTGTTACTTTTTCGTTTTGTTCAGCCGTTTTAGCTAGAGTTAGGCACGCCGCATTAATCGACCACTGCCCCGCAAACTCCACCACTATTTTATGTTCTGGGCTAGACTCTACCGGTACGTAAGATAAGTGACGTGCCAATGGAACATCGTCTTGTACTTGCTGATAACTGGCTCTATTGACTTTTTTTCTTTCAGGAAAAGCGTACTTATCCAATTGCGCTTTTAACTTGGGGTAAGCATTAAGTTGCGCGTCACTGAGGGGCGTTCTGCGTGCAAAGGATGAGATAGCAATCCAATGGGCTTTAAGCAATTCCGCTTTGAGCGCACTAAGG
>NZ_JAKRRY010000086.1 GCF_026191675.1 Vibrio qingdaonensis
CATTCAAAGGGGCAACTCATGAAAAACTGGTTTGTTGGCGGTGGTACGATAGCAATTGTATTTTCAATATTGGGTGGGTTAGCTGACGTTGGAAAAGCAACTCGTAATATAGATAGAGTCTCAACTATATCAGATAGCACAAGGGTAATGGGTGCAGTGAATGACACTGGAGAAGTTAACTCTATTACTAATAAAACTCAAAACGTTATCGAGCCAATAAAGAAAACTGCAGACGCATACTCTATGGCTGACAATCTTGGTAAATTAGAAAGTTCAAATTCGTGTAACAAAGATAGCAATCAGCAACCTAAAAACAAAGAATGCTAACAAATTGTTCAAGTAGACAGCTAACGTTTGTCGATTTTGGTTTGAGTTGAATTTAGTGATTACGGTGGCTTTGTTTAAGTGCAGTGGTCGTTAGCTGCTACTTAACAAGGCGTTATGTGGTTTCCGGAGTTTGAAAGATGATAGTTAACAATTATGTACTGGTTAGAAGAGATAATGCCAATATTGGCTACTTCAAAAAGAGTATTGAAATGCCATGTGTGCCTCCTATCGGAACTAAGGTCTTGTTTAACAGATCTATAGGCAGTCTATCCTTCATAGTGGAAACGATCACTTATTCAGAGGATTCTGCGGAGTTTAGTTTGCATTTTGAGTTAGACGTAAGTGAGGAGGAAGTTCGCACAAAACAGCCTTTAACTGACAGTTATCTTCCTAAGCGCCTTATAAAGTTGGGTTTTGAGCTTCAGTGGCTTGAAGAGGGCTACGAAGATCTAATAACCACATAACAAATTGTTCAAGCAGACAGCTAACGTTTGGCGATTTTGGTTTGATTGAGTTCAGTGATTACGGTGGTTTTGGTTGAGTGTGGTGGTAGTTAGCTGCTACTTAACAAGGCGTTATATGCTCTAGAGGAAATGGATAATTCGATGATCGAGACTGAAAGACTAATACTTAGCCCTGTAACCCCAGAAGATTCTGATATTTTTACAAAACTTCTGACCTGCGCTGAAACAACAAGATATTTACCGGGTGGAAAGCCTTTTAGCTTGGAGTACATTCAGAATTACGTACCAAGCAAAGTGGCTCACTGGTCGAAAGGCTATGGTACTTTCATTGTTGCGTTAAAGAGTAAGCCATCTCAAAAAATCGGTTATGCTGGCGTCGAGTTAGGTCCTGACTCGAGTTTTTCAGATATCAGGTATGCATTACTACCTCAATATCAAGGTAAAGGGTACGCTTTTGAAGCTTCAAAGGCAGCCTTGAATTTCACCTTGGAATCGGGTTTGGTGTCTGAAGTTTATGGTGTAGCGGTAATAGAAAATCTGGCATCAGAAAAATTACTCCGTAAGCTTGGTATGCAAGAATCCGCAGAACGTTTGTACGACAGTGATGACTTGGTTACTCTCTCTACTCAAACACGCATATAACAAACGTTATATGCCATTCGAGGAGATATCATTGACTACTGCCTTTGCATTGCTAATCGGTTTTGTGTTTGTAATGCCATTTTTAGTGTTACTCCATGAGATTGGTCATGCTATTCCAATTTTAATTACTGGCGAAAAAGTTCAAATCACATTGGGAAGTTCTGATTTTGTATCGTCGTTATCTATCGGTGGGCTATCAATTCAAAGCAGTTTGATACCTTTAAATGTTGGTTATTGTTCAACACAAGCTGAGCTTACAAAAGCAGTGAACATAGTATCAATAATTGGTGGACCTATTGTTTCAGCTCTTTGTGCCGCGATACTGTTTGCATTGAGTAGAATGCTCGAAGGTCAAATAATAGTATTTCTAGTGCGATTCGGCGCTTGGTTTTCAGTATTTCAGTTCCTTTTAACAATTGCTCCTATTCAATACGGAGAGTGGTTTTTAGGTTATGCGGGGGTTGATAGTGACGGGTTGAGGCTTATCAAACTATTGCGCACAGGCATATAACAAACGGTTCAAGTGGATTCGTAACGCTTGGCACTTTTTGTGTCAAATTTGGGTTGTGTGATTACGGTGCTTTAATTTGGTTCGGTGGTGCGTTACTCACCACTTAACCGGGCGTTATGCCTTTTGAAGGGGAATTTATGTCTATACCAAAGAAATCAATATTGAGCGAGTATTCAGATAACTCATATTTCTGTGATAGCTTTTCGAAAAAAATAGCATATAACAACCAATCTGCTATTGAAGTGTTTCTTGAAATAGCATCTCAAACACCGACGTGGATTGCCTTTCTGATGTCTATGAGAAACTCGGTTGTATCAAAACTCGGTTTAAAAGATTTGGGTGGCCTACAAGATATCCCCCGAGATAAATTAGCTTCAGAATATGCCGTGGGTGAACGAGTCGGTATTTTTACGCTGGTCAGTTCAACTGAGAATGAAGTTGTATTAGAAGACTGTGATAAACATCTTGATGTTCGAGTTTCTTTCCTCATTGAACCTGAAGGGGAAACCGCAATTATTCACGCCAATACCGTGGTTCATGTGAACAACGTGTTTGGTAAGGTTTACATGTTCTTCGTTACACCATTTCACAAAATAATAGTACCAAGCTCCCTGAGAGGGTTGGGACAGGCATAACAAATTGTTCAAGCAGACAGCTAACGTTTGGCGATTTTGGTTTGAATTGAGTTTAGTGATTACGGTGGCTTTGTTTGTGTGCAGTGGTAGTTAGCTGCTACTTAACAAGGCGTTATATTCTTGGGAGGAATTTCATGATTAGGGAAATCACAAAGTCAGATTTTGAGTCGTTTTGGCCAACCTTCGCTGAGGTTATTCTGGCTCAAGAAACCTATGCTTTCGACCCTGATATGACGCAAGAACAGGCGTTTGCCTTGTGGTGCCAGGCGCCACTAATAGCCTATGTATTCGTTGAAAATGATGAAGTTCTTGGTACTTATTATATTAAGCCGAATGCAATGGGGCCAAGCAATCATATCTGTAATTGTGGTTATATGGTATCAAGTGAAGCTAGAGGTAAAGGTATTGCTCGTCGCTTGTGTGAGCACTCGCAACAGAAAGCAATTGAGCTTGGCTTTGAAGCAATGCAATTTAACAGTGTTGTGTCTACGAATATAGTGGCAGTTAAACTGTGGGAAAAGCTTGGTTTCAGTATTATCGGGACGATCCCCAAGGCATATAAACATGCTCAGTTGGGGTTCGTTGATAGCTACGTCATGTACAAATGGCTACGAATATAACAAACGCTTCAAGTCGATTCGTAACGCTTGGCACTTTTGGTGTTAATCTAGGCTTATGTGATTACGGTGTCTAAGTAAAGTTTCGTGGAGCGCCACTCACAACTTAAGCGGGCGTTAGTTGCACTTAGAAATTTAGTGGTCAAATCATTGTCCCTTCAGCTATGCAGTGACAAGCCCCACTGCTTAACTTTCTTTCCGGTGGCAGCGTGAAAGCGTCATTCGCTTTAGTCCTCGAGGTTTCGCGGAACTGCTTTTGGTGTCCGTGAGCAACGAAAGTAACATCTTCCTCAACCCGTTTTTCAGTGACTTCGGTGGGTTCTTTTTCGCGCCAACTCGCATTAATCGAAAG
>NZ_JAKRRY010000087.1 GCF_026191675.1 Vibrio qingdaonensis
GACTTACAGTATTAACATCAAGATATTTATAAAGGTCGAGTGCTGGCTGCTATATGACGATAGTCATGTAGAGGCGGTACTGACCCACCGGAACAAAGTGGAGGTTGCTCTTCAACCTTTAAAGAAGAGTAAAGAAAGATAAGGTTGTCGCTTACGCTCCACTAAAAAATAACGCGATTCGGTTAGATTTTCTACCGAAAATCATCGCTTACAGACTTCTAGCAATGCGCCAAACCACTCCTGTCTAACGTTCTTTACTAACGTGGACCGATACTGCTAAAACATAATAAAAACGTAACTACATCGACCACAAAGGCCGCTTCGCGGGTCTAGCAGGAAGTGTAAAGGAAGATCATTTTTGATCGAGGCGATCTTCGTTGAAGGGCTGGGGATATTTTTAGGTTTAGTCTTGAATGAAACCCAAAAAGAGAATGTTACAGTGTAGCTTTTAAATTCAAGCCCCAATTCTTAAGCATGTCTAAAGCCTAGATTGAGCTTAAAACCACAGGCATGTGCATAACTTGCCAAGGTTTTAATACTTGGGTTGCCTCTACCAGATTCCAAACGCGAAATATTAGGTGCTCGCGTTCCCATCTTCCTGGCCACTTCATCTTGAGTTAACCCCGACTGTTCACGCATAGTGAGAAGTGTGCTAATCAGATCAAATTCATCATCTAGCTCGTTATACGCTGCTTTTACTTCTGGGCTCTTAAAGGCTTTCTGTTTTAGTGCTGATAAACTCATTCTTTCACCTCTTTCATTCTCTCTTTAGCTAACTTGATCTCTTTCTTCGGGGTCTTGTTCGACTTTTTCACAAAAGCTCTTAGCACATAGATATGCTGACCTTTTAAGTAATAAAACAAGCTTCGACCAATTCCCTCTTGGGCCTTTGCTCTGATCTCAAAAAGACCATCACCCATCGATTCTGTATGTGGAGGTCCAAGGTTAGCACCATGTAATTCAATCAGCTCTAAAAGCTTAATCATTCGCGCTTGGATTTTTGGTGGCATCGATAAGATCTCATCTTCAACACCATCATAAAACTCCACTTTCCAAGACATTCATCTTTACCACTTATCATATAAGATAGGTCATAATAGCACCATTTGCACGTAGTTCAAAACTGGGGTTTTTTATTTGATAATTTTTACGCTCTCCTAAACAAATGATCGTATACAGAGTTGCGTATACATGTTTTAGTATACATTTTAGTGTAAACAATTTTATGTATACGTTTTTGCGTTTACAGTCATATGTTGATGATGTATTCTGTATACGAAAACATGTATACGCTTGGTTTTTAAACTAATTAGAGGTTTACTATGAGTGAAGGAACTGCCACAAAAAAATACATTATCTTTATGGCGCATAAAGGTGGTGTAGGTAAATCGACTATGTCTAAGCAATTTAGTCGTGAGTTACACCGGTTAGGTAAAATCATAGAAGGTCAGGATTACGATCCCCAACAACATTTTGCTCGATTTATGGAAATTAATTCTTATCTGTTTACAGAGCAGGAAGATGCTGAATATGTGATTGTTGATACTCAAGGAGCACACACTCAAACAAACGTTGATATTATGCAAGGGATGCAACATGAAGATGCATTGTTTGTGGTGTTATTCCGTCCAACTGAAGATGATTATAAGGAAACGTTAATAATTCGTGATCGCCTGAAAGCACAAGGTGTTTTAGATAAGGCGTTATTTGTGGTTAATGGATGCTATAGAGAAAATGATAAAGATGTCAAAGAGTTTAAAGAACGCTTGGGGGATACAGTGAAAGTTGCTCAATCTGTCTTCGTTCAAAGAAAAAATTATGCGAAAGAGCCCGATTCAAAAGTTCGAGGTGAGATCTCCCGATTCTTGCATGAGGCGGTGTTGTAATGGCTTTACCTAAAAACACGGCGAAGTCTGACGCTGAAAATGATTTTGGTTTGCAAAATCAACAACAAGTAGATGATGTAAAGGCATTATATGGGATGTTAGCTAAAGCTAGGAATCAAGTGGATTATAAGGCCTTGGTCGATGAGCATTTATTTAATGATAATTTGCTAGAACTGCTACTTGATAATAAACCTAAGATGGGGATTTTAATATCTGCTCGGATTAATCCTATTGCATATATGATGTTACAACGTATTTTATATTCAACAAATAACGATTTACGTAAGTTCTTAGAGACAGAAATCCCTGGGCTGTATACAAATAAGTGTAAACAAATAAGTGTAAACAAATAAGTGTAAACAAATAAGTGTATACGGTTGTGTGTTTACATTAGATAGGCTAGTGCGCTCTCTTACCTTCGCACTAGCCAACACTAAAATCCAAAGATGGAGAATTTCAATGCAAGTGAATTGTAACATTACCCATACCCTGAACGAAAGCGCTACCGACGAAGAACTGAATGCTTTGCTCAAGTTAGCAAATAGTCAGTTATTGGCTCCGAACCAGCGCAAGAGCATTCAAGTGTTCGTTGGCCGTAAATCGATCGATAACTTCCTGGTGCAGACTGAGAGGAGGGAGCAAACTTCAAACAACGGATAACTTATGTTGGAGACAGTTTACCTTCACTGCGTTTCGGTGGGTCAGCACTGTCTCTACATGTCCGCTTTGCTCCCATATAGCAGCCAGCACTCGACCTGGATTTTAATTTTATACCGTATGTCATTCCGTGGTGCGCGATGTGCCTCTTATGTTAAATTCGAAAGTTGAGGGCGATTTTTGTCTAAGAAGAAGCAGTGGTAGCCTCAACCTATCAAAAGTCGCCCTTTTCCTTCCCTGAAACCGCGATCTTTACTCTGAAAGTTAATGACAGTTTTTTGCTGAATGTTAACAGTTTGTAATGCAGTTTTATTTCGGCCCAATTTTGCCTCATAACCCTCAAAACTAGAACTTTTGGGTTTCGTGGAGGAGGTTGACTTTTGAGCATATTGACATCTATGCTTTTGCGCTTTCGAGCAGTATATGAAAAGGCAGAGTACTTATGGATGGCATGGCCGTTATTCAAAATGTTCAGCTTTCGGGAACGGTATCAACGCATCCGATGTTCTCTGGCGTGGGCTACTTTATAGATGGAGCTATGTTTGGGATTGATTTTGATGGCCTGTTCTATGTAAAAGCGAATGGTACATTGAAACAACAATTCAGGCAGGCAGGGTGGCGTCCCTACGTTTATCGAAAAAATCAGACTATCGTGACTAATTACTATGCGTTGCCTGATGACTATATCAACAACTCAGAGCGTTTAGATTCATTGATAGGCTGTGTGGTGGAGGGCGCCAAACAGGACTACCAATTGCGGTTAGAGCAGAAGGTGCGACCGACTAAATTAAGAGATCTCCCTAATATGCGTTTGTCTACCGAAGTACTGCTAAAACGGATAGGGATTGCG
>NZ_JAKRRY010000088.1 GCF_026191675.1 Vibrio qingdaonensis
CTTAACAGCCTGCGAGCCCGAAAATGAGGCGAGTGAAAGAAATCGGCGCATAAGAAAACAAGCCCTTATTCGAACTTATTCAAAGACAGAGAGATCAACGAGAAGGGAACGACAAGGCGCTAAGACTCTTAGGGCAGTCAGGCCTAGCCCGCAGGGTGACGCCTAAGGCACGATAGGAATCGTGATAAAGACACGTTTAAAGTGTTTGTCTTTACAATGAGAACAGGCTCAGATGTGTGAACAAAACTCTCGCGTTTCATGTAGACCAATATTGGAAGTTAAGTCCGCGCCAAGGTTCTTTAAAATGGCTACTCATCAAATCAAAGCTAATGGGCGTAATAAAAAAGCGAAAACGTACTTATTGTGCATTCAAATAATGGATCATATTAACAGTGTCAATCATACCCACATAGTCTCCAGAATCGTTGATGACAACCCAAGGCAAAGGAATATGGTTCCGAATTTTCTCATGGATTTCGCTCGCGTTTATTGTTTCGTGAACACAGCTAATCAATGGTTCCATCATCGCACTCACCACTTTATCCAAAGAACGATACTCTTGCATCGTTTCTCGGTCAGTGCCGAGTGTGGGCGTAGCATGGAGATTGTATTTTTCCTTGGTTAGGACGCCCACACACTGCTTATCAATAATTACGGGTAAAACATGAACCGAATTACGGTCAAATAAGGCTTTGACCTCTCTTAAGGTGTGAGTGGGAGATAACAAAGGAGGAGTAGTAAATAACACCACGTCTTGAATTTCTGGCTCGACCAAGTCACGGAGCTCCTCTCTATCGTTGATTTCAGCTGAGAGGAGTTTAACTGGTAGGGGTTTTGCGAAATAAAACCCTTGTAAATAGTCCACTTTAAGATCTTTTAATATATTAACTTCTTTAATACTTTCAACACCTTCAGCCACCACTTCTACTCCTAAAGTATGAGCAAGTTGCGTAATCATTTTAACGATGTAGTAATTGTGAGAGCCGAAAACGAGATTAATAATAAAATCCCGGTCGATTTTAAGTACATCGAAGTTACCATCTTTCAAGTAGGAGAAAGAAGAATATCCAGTACCAAAGTCATCAATAGCTATCTTTACCCCTTTTTTACGTAGCTCAAACAGCAGATCACCGTTCTTGTTTTCATTGCTAAAGTAGGCTGACTCTGTGAGCTCTACGGTAACATAAGGGAGATGCTTACGATGTTTTCTGAAAAGCGACATCAAGTCTTTGAAGAGGGACTTCACTGGTTTATCTGAGTTCAAAGACACATTAATGGTGATCTCGACTTCATTGCCATATAGTTTAACCAGTTGATTTCGTTGCTCCATGGCTTTATCTGCTACGGCCAAATCTAACTCAGAAACGAGACCCATATCTTCTGCAATCTGTATCATTTCCTGAGTCTCTAGGTGCTCGCCTTAGCTGTCTGTAAATCGACACAATGCTTCGAGTTTACAGACTTTAAAACTTTTGGTTGAAATAATAGGTTGAAAGAAAACCTGCATAGCCTTTGCCTTAACCGAATACCTCACTATTTCTTCTAACACCTCGCGTCGTTTGACTTTCTCATGAAGGTTTCGGTTATAAAAGCATATGTTATTATTAGAAGTATGCCTTTCATACATCGCTTGTAAAGAGTGAGATATCATCTTGTGTGCATTATTCGCATCCAATCCAAGTACTGATACACCAATAGTGCCTCCCATACTTCGTTGATATACTTCTTTGTCCATTCTTGTTTTGATTTTCTTAAAGCGTTCTCGAATCGCTTCGAAGATAGAAAGCGAGTGAGGTTTAGCTTTGTCATGCTTATAAATGATGGCAATGGTAAACACAGTCTTTTTAATAAAGCCTGCCGTACAGTCACTTTCATGGTACGCGAGCGCGCTTGCAAGTTGTTTTTTTTCATCAAACTCCAATGTTTCATCAAACTTTGGTACAAAGGACAGTAGTAACATCCCTTCGCTATCTTTTAGTTCAGCCTGTCCATTTTGTACCTTAGCCAAAAATTCTTCTTCACCGGGCAGTTGAGTCAATAACTCAATACCGCCATGTTCAATACCAGCAACGCGGTAGAGTTTACTCGATAAATCTAAGGTAACCCCCAAGTAATAGGTGTTGCCTTTTAGAGACTCTAACTTCTGGATGAGTAGCTCTTGAGGCTTGACGTTCCCGGATTTGGCTTTACTTAAAATGAGACCGCTCCAATAATCGTGTTGGATAATTTCCTTCCACATGTTGCTAAAGAACGGTGCTCCGTGCTTGCCAGCATTGAAAATAGACGTCTTTTTACCAAGAAGCTCCTCTACTTTATAACCGGTTGATTTCTCAAAGTAACTATTGTAGACAACAATACGGGTGTGTTTGTCCGTCACCACAATAACGTGATGGTGATTTTCAAATATTTGATAAAAAAAGGACGATAAGTCTTGTTGAGTTGGAGACAAGAGCATAGGCATTATCATACCTGCGATCAGATTTTCAGTGATTTTTTTTACGGATACTAAACTCAGGTTAACGTTAGAGCCTCGCGTGACTATGAATGCATTAATGGGATCTGGCTCCTCCCCTCTTTTTACTTGTAAGAGCATCTCAGAGACTCGGGCTTTATTAGAAGGTGAAAACAGATCTAGAAAATGTTCGATAGCAGTCACGGTGCATGTGACCCCCAAGACTTCTTGTAGATCACATGCATCGATAGTTAAATTATTGGTATTCACTTGCCACGTAAAAGAAATCTCCCTTTTTTGATGAAATTGGACAAATTCATTTTTAACTAACTGCATAGTTGAGGCCCATGTGGTTAACGGTTTACTACTTAAAACTATAGAAGATTTTTAACTATTTTCCTTTTAATTTAAGGATATGGTGTTATTCATGAACGTGGCAGGTTGATTATTGAAGAGTACAAACAAGACAGTCATAGAGCGTTAAACATCTTAGCGAACAACGGAAATAAATATGATACTTATCACAAATTTTCATGAGCGATTATTAGTCACGAAATAGTTAAATAAGCTTGACGTTTTCTCTCCTATTGCTGTCCACTGACGTAACTTCATATTCATTAAAGCTAGGCGAAAACAGTTGTTTGTGTGCATCTCAATACATTTGGGCTAGCAAAGTTAGAGCTTAATACCCACGCT
>NZ_JAKRRY010000089.1 GCF_026191675.1 Vibrio qingdaonensis
CTTTCACGGTTTAGTTTATTGGTGAACGGGTTCATCGTTCTAGCTTTACATCTGTTCTTTAGTGGTAAGCTTCCACCTCTCGCGTGCTTTTTCTTTGCTATTGAATTATTTACGCTCAATTGAGAATTGGCGCATGTGGTTGTTGGCTTAGTGGCAAACTTTGAGTTGCCTCTGAGTTTCGTCAACTCGGGCTACGAATTTTTGGACAGTTCAACTCTGTCCCGTCATGTTGGTCATTGGTTTTGAGGTGAGAGCGTTACTTCAAAGCCTTGGTGAGCAACGCTGGCATTATTGCACGAAAAAGCTAACAAACTGCTCAAGTGGACGCCATAAGCTTGGCGGTTTTGGTTTGAAGTTTAGTGCGCTTGGTAAGTTAATCGTTAGCGCCACTTAGCAGGGCGTTATGTATCCGAACAATACAAAAATGGAGATAGTCAGTATGGAAAGGTTCGCTTATTTTTCACCAGAGTTGATTTCTGGAGATGAGCTTAAAGCAGCATATGCTTTCGCAGCAACAATGGCTAAAGAAAAAAATGCACCACTCACAGTATTGGTCAACAACATAGGAACCTGCAGTCAGTTTTTAGAGAAAATCTTTACTGAAGTGGAAAAGAATAAACTGAGGCGATATGAAACTATAACCAAAAGCGGTGTGAGCATTCAGCTTAAGTCAACAGATGGTTTTAGAGATTATCAATATTACGGGGTAATCCTTGCGTTACATTCTTCTCCTAAAGCCATCCAAAAAATTGAATCTAATGACCAAACAATAGCAGTAATTGCAGTTGCTGAGATTAACCACTTAGCTGAGCACCTTACTAACTGGAAAACTGACAAAAACGTTCAAGAGCTTAAGCGGCAAGATACATAACAAATTGTTCAAGCAGACAGCTAACGTTCGGCGATTTTGGTTTGGTTGAGTTTAGTGATTATGGTGGCTTTGTTAGAGTGCGGTGGTAGTTAGCTGCTACTTAACAAGGCGTTATGTACCAAGTGTAATATGGGGTCATTCTCAGTGGGAAACTATAGTTTAAACTCTCAATATACAAAGAAAGTGGAAAAGCAGTTCGAAAAATGGGCTGAATTTTTGAATGGTGTGGTTGGAATATTAGCGTTTACTCTTGGGCTAGCTTCTTTAGGTACTCCAACCCCTTCGGTTAGTGCGATATTTTCAACCGTGATCGTAATTTATGTGTGGAATCGAGGAAAGCACCATTTCCCAAAAGAGATCGATAATCTCAGAAAGGCTGCAAAAAGTGACGGTGAAGCAGAGTTGTTGTTAAGGGGGTTACTATCAAAACATTTCGGCATTCTTAGCTTGATCAAAAAATACCCTGCTTACTTAGTTGGTTATTTATTTTTGTTGTCTATTGTTATCAGCCCATTTGTATACCGTGCGATCTTGGTGAATTCAGAAAGCGCCAATTGGTTTGCCAAATTCTATGGTTTACCAATCTAGGTACATAACAAATTGTTCAAGCAGACAGCTAACGTTTGGCGATTTTGGCTTGGTTGAGTTTAGTGATTACGGTGGCTTTGTTTGGGTGCAGTGGCAGTTAGCTGCTACTTAACAAGGCGTTATGTTTCCATTCAATCACGGAGGATAGATGAACATAGAAAGAAGATTAGCAGAACTTGGCTTGGAGTTACCTCAAGCCAGTGATCCGCAAGGTAGTTATTGTAATTGCGTTCGAACAGGCAATTTACTTTATGTCTCAGGAAAAGGTCCAGTAGCTGGTTTAAGTGTCGTACCCAGAGGTAAGCTTGGCCGGGAATATACCACAGAAGAAGGATATGCTTTAGCTAAAGCAACTGGCTTAGATATATTAGCTGCATTAAAGCTAGAGTTAGGTTCATTGGATAAAGTTAACCAAGTCGTCAAGCTTCAAGGTTTCGTAAACGCCACAACTGACTTTGAACAACACCCTAAGGTGCTGGATGGTTGCTCAGATCTAATGGCAGAAGTTTTTGGTGAAAAAGGTGTGCATGCCCGCTCAGTTTTCGGTGCAGCATCCGTGAGAGGTAATTTGCCAATTATAATTGACTCAATATTTGAAATTAAGGACTAGAAACATAACAAATTGTTCAAGCAGACAGCTAACGTTTGACGATTTTGGTTTGGTTGAGTTTAATGATTACGGTGGCTTTGTTCGAGTGTAGTGGTAGTTAGCTGCTACTTAACAAGGCGTTAGGCGCAACAGAGGTTCAGGCAAGGAAAGCAGATGAATTTAAATCAAGTAACATTGGCAGTTCATGATATAGAACTGGCGACTAAGTTCTACACAAAACTCGGCTTAATTCAAATCGTTGGTAACGAGTACTATGCTAGATTTTCATTTCCCGACGGTGACGCGACTTTTTCAGTTTATCTTGATACTGAAAAACAAGGTTTAGATTGTCGTGGTGTAGTTTATTTTGAGCATGAAAAATTGGATGAACTAGTCACTCATCTTAAGTCCGAAGGTATCGAATTTACGCAGGAACCAATGATGCAAAGTTATCTCTGGAAAGAGGCATCACTAACTGATCCGTCCGGTAATAAAATCAAACTGTATTGGGCTGGTGAAAATCGGTTGAACCCGCCGTGGAAGCTTGAGGCCAGCGCCTAACAATTTGTTCAAGCAGACAGCTAACGTTTGGCGATTTTGGTTTGGTTGAGTTTAGTGATTACGGTGGTTTTGTTTGAGTATGGTGGCAGTTAGCTGCTACTTAACAAGGCGTTAGTTGCACTTGAAAATTTAGTGGTCAAATCATTGTCCTTTTAGCTATGCAGCGACAAGCCCCACTGCTTTACTTTCTCTCCGGTGGCAGCGCCAATTAGCCGTTCGCTTTAGCCATCGAGGTTTCGTGGAACTGCTTTTTGTGTCCGTCCGTGAGCAACAGAAGTGACATCTTCCTCAACCCGTTTTTCAGTGACGTCGGTGGGGTCTTTTTCGCGCCAACTCGCATTAATCGAAAGATGTCAGTTCTGTCAGCTATCAAGCACGGCGTGGTGGTAGTAATTTAGTTTGTGGCAAACAATGAGCACCTTGGTACAAATAAGAGAATA
>NZ_JAKRRY010000009.1 GCF_026191675.1 Vibrio qingdaonensis
GTTGTTTTCAAACAAAATGTTTGCCCAGTTTTGCAGTAACTCGGCCTCAGTTTTGTTTTTGAGTATTTCAGGCTCCCATCCTTTTTGGATAAGAACCTCAATAAAAGCCGGCTCAAATTTTGCTTCGGTTTTAAAAATGGTCATGGTCATTCCTTAAACAAACATTTTGCTCAAGCAAGCCTGCTTGATGTTAGTGAGCTTGGTGATCTGTTGTTGGTGTTGGTTGATCAGCGTATCAAGTTTTTGGAAGTAGTTGCCAATAGCTGTTTGTTCATCTAAATCACTTGGTATAAGAACATTTAAATTGGCTAAAGCCTTTTGACTTACCCCTTTTGCAGTCCCACCACTTGATAATGCTGAAAGCTCTCTAAAGACTTTGGAACTTCTTAACAAAACTGCGAGAAAGGCATCAGTAATAACTTTTGGTTTAACTACAAAAGCAATTGTTCTCTGACTTAAAATGTATTTATCAGCATTAGGTACCTGCGCAACATTCCCCATTGGAGCTTCAGTCGTGAAAAGAACTTGCCCCTGATGGAGTTCAGAACCACTCATCCATTTATCATACAGCTCTTGATCACCGAAATGAGGATCAATTGAAAAATCAATATAGCCTTGCTTAACATTTAAAGCCGATAATGCTCTATATCCTGAAGGACTCCAATCTAAGCCTAGTTTTTTAGGTGTACGGCCTCGAAAGTCTATGACCCTTTCGATACTTTCCAGTAAGCCAATATCCTCCCACTTCCCACTAAACCCCTTAAAGCGGATTTCCGGAACGGTTTCACCTTGCTTGGGAAACATTTTTACCAGCATCGCATTTTTCAAGCTACTGAGCTTGTCATGCTTTTGTTGATGCTGGTTAATTAGCGCATCGAGTTTTTGGAAGTAGTTTCCTATGGCTGCTTGTTCTTTTTCGCAAGGTATCAGAATCTCCATTCGTCCAAGTTGCTTACCCGAAATCTCTAAAAACGTCGAGCCTGACGCATGTTTAAGTGCAAACTCCTTAATCTGTTTACCTGAGGAATAAATGAAGTAAGGCGAAAAGCCCTCTTTGATGACAAAAGATTGGAAGCCCTGATTCGTAGAGCCAGGCTTAGTAAGAATAGCCATATCCCCGATGCCAGCTCTACTAGTAAATAGAACCGTCCTACCAGCCGGAAGTATCTTTGCAGATGAACTTTTAAGGCCTAGAGCCGTAATTTTTTTCTGGCTACCTTCAGCATACACATTGTCGCCAATTTCAGTGGGCGAATACCAATCGATATCACCGTCCCAAAATTCAGATACTGAAGTGCTAGGAGTACCTCCACCAATAATATCAGTAACATCAGTACCCAGCTCTTTCTCCTCCCACTTTCCACCAAACCCTGCAAACCGAATCTCAGGAACTTTCTTTTCCACACTCATCCTATTCGCCCTTCAACAAACTAGTCAGTTCAGCTAAGCCCTGCATATCAAACTCGTTACCAGTAAGCCCATCCATCATTTCCGACAATTCACCTTCGGTGGTTTTGATGTCACTCGCGACTTGCGAATAGGTTACAGCGTATTTATTCGTAAGGACTTGTACCTTATTAGTAAGCTGGGCAATCAAGCTGCTTGGCATCGCAGATAGTTCGCTACTTAATGGATCGATCCATTTTAGGTTCAGCAGGTTATTTACTTGCTCGTCGCTTAAGCCTTCAATGGTGGTTTTGGTTTTAAGGTGCAGTTTAGTTGTCGCCTCTTTCACTGTTTTTTTCAGCGCTTTTTCTTCATTGATAAGTTTGTTAGCGCGGATAATCTTGGCCTTATAGCTTTCTTCAGGCACAAGGCTATCTTCATTGAACTTAACATTACTGTCTTTCTGTTCTTTCAAGAATGCCTTAGCAGCCTTTGCTACTTCAGCATTAACAAAAGCATCTTTGCTTTCTTTGACGGTATCTAACTCTTTATCGTCTTCACTTAAGGACTCTAAAATGTCTTCAAGTGAACTTGAGATTTCAGCCAAACGACTCTCTTGTTTAGCCAGTGCTGCTAGGTCATCACTTAAGTGAGTTTTTTGCACTAAACCAAAAGGTAATATATGACCTTTCCAGCCATCTTGTACCTCAGTATCTTTACCGTTTTTCTTTTTGATAACGATATTCGGTTCAACTTGCTTAGTCGCGTCAAAACCTTCCGTTTGCATCATTTCTAAATCGGCACTAATGATTTGCCATTGGTTGTTTAGAAGCTGGTAGGCTTGATATTTGTCGATTAAAGCAATAGGACTTAGGCGGTTAAAAAGTTCAACACTTAATGAAGCTTCTTGTTGATTACGGTTAACCCCTTGCCAACCTTTAATGAGTTTGGTGTTTAAGTCGTCATCAAACCCAGCAAAAGCTTGTTTATAAGCTGCTATAAACTCAACCACCTGTGTATGACTACTAATGCTTGTATTGACTGCGTCTTTAGCAATTGCCAGCTCACTGTACGCAGAAGATTTAGTCGCAAACAAGGTGCTGCGTAGTTCAGGAAAAGCAAGCCAATATGGATTGAGTTCATCAATCTCACTGTTAGGAATACCGCCTAACATGGTGGCGTGTAAGTCCCAGCTTTTAGCCGCAGCTGAAGAGTCCACATAGCGTGGTATGTTTAAGTTGTAACCATTATTGCGTAAGGTTTCTTTGCTCACTACTTTCGAGAATTTATCGATGCTATCTCGATTGATCACGGCATCAACAGTGCGTTTAATATCGCTCGCTTGCAGCTTGTTGTTTTTGCCTTCTTTAATAAAGTGCTTAGACGCATCAACAACCAATACATCGGTATTCTGACGCTTTTGCTTGAGCACCAAGATCACGGTTGGAATACCTGTACCAAAGAAGATATTACCCGGCAAACCAATAATGGCATCAATGTGGTTCTGCTCAATAAGCTGCTTGCGGATCTCCCCCTCTTCACCACCACGGAACAACACCCCATGAGGTAATACAATGGTCATAATACCATCGGGCTTTAGGTGATAGAGATCGTGCAATAGGAAGGCAAAATCGGCTTTAGTTTTTGGGGCTAGACCAAAACGCGAATAACGAGGATCGCTATCTTTATAGCTCGGGTCCCATTGTTGTGAATACGGCGGGTTAGAAACAACGGCGTCCACGTATAAGGCATCGTAAGTGCCTTGTGGGTCGTTCTCATCGAAGTATGGCCAATCGTCTTCTAGAGTATCTCCATTGCGGGTTTTAATGTTGCTGGCTTTAATACCACGCATGATGAGATTCATACGGGTAAGGTTATATGTGTTCGCTTTTAACTCTTGTGCATAATAGGTAATGCTGTCTTTGTTTTTAGCGTATTTTTCGACGGCCTCACCAATATTGATAAGGAGTGAGCCAGAGCCGGACGTTGGATCGTAAATCTCAATGGTGTCTTTATTTTTGAGTTCATGAGCAATGATGTGCGACATGAGAACCGAGACCTCATGAGGCGTATAAAACTCTCCAGCTTTTTTACCCGCATTAGCCGCAAATTTTTCAATCAGGTACTCGTAGATGTAACCCAGAACGTCATAGCCTTGCTGACCGTTCATAGGGATACTTTTGATTAAGTGCAGCAAGTCGCTGATAGCTTTAGTTCGCTTACCCGCACTTTCACCAAGTTTGCTTAGCCCTGTTTCTAGGGTAGTAAAGATGCCTTCAAACAACTTTTTGTAAGTAGGAGAAATCAAACGGCTAAAAGCAGAAAGCGCATCACGCACGTTTGACTCGTCAAAGTCGGACGTTGGATCAACCCACGTTGAAAACAGATTTTCGTAAGCAATAAAATAGCCAAGGTTATCTTGAATATACTTGACTGTTTCAGCATCTTCTTCAGTTAGCGCTTTGATTTCATCGGGCGTCATCCCTTCTTTGGTGACAAACTGCACCTGTTGATCGCTGAGGTACTTATAAAAGATGAAACCTAAGATGTAGTCTTTGTATTCGTTTGCTTCGATCTTTGAACGCATCTGGTTCGCTGATTCCCAGATTTTTGCCGCTAATTGTTGCTTATTCATATTCTGCTCAATTCATTTCAACTATTGACCGACATCGTGAAAACAGTCGGCACATGTAAGTAATATTGTATTTGGGGGCTCAGTTAAACCTAAGCTTCTTGCTCTTGTCCCCATGCTTCAAGAATTTCACTCTTAAACGCCAAAATCCACCGACTTTGAAGCTAGGAAGTCTTTCTTCGCTCGCCAATTCTACTGATGGTTTTAATGGTGAGAGAATATGGGAAAATTAGATAATAGACAATGATGAAGGTTGTCTCTGTCAGTCGATGATTTGATCAAATTGATAAATCTGAAACGGAGGAGATAAACTACTATCTAGACTGCGTGGCTAAACAGATATTCGGGATATGTCGAAGCAAAACCGTATTCATGGTTCAAATCAGATCCGAATGCTTTAACTGTATAGCTCTAAATGCCTACTAAATCATGCTCAGCAGCATAAGAGTCATTCATCTTTGAGCTCGCAACCTGTAATCGCAGAAACAGAGGTAACAAAAGCAATGAGGATCTGTTCATCAGAAAGGGGGCTAAAAATAGGGAAATCCGTAGCATTGCCTGCTGGGCCTGCACCTAATTCAGCAATACGAACCACATTTAAGTAACGCCCTCTGGCGTGTTGGCCCAATCTCTGTCGGGCTCTCTGTGCTGAACCCAAGCACGCTTATAGCCACCAGCGGCTTGTTGCCATTCGATATACAATTGACCTTTGCCATCTTTTTTGATTTGCATGAAATGGTATCCTCATTATTACTGCATCTTTTGTCTTGTAACTGCGTTTTTAACACCTTAAGCATCATACAAAGCATACTGTATAATTCTTTCTACAGTAATATCAGGCGTACTTTCAAATAACTCTTGTAATATGAAGACTTCTAAAAAGTATTCGTATTCTTTGGGTGAGCTTCCATCTTCTGGCTCGAAGCAAAGTAAGATATTAGATTCAGGACTCCATGCTCCGTCGATGTAAATAGTTAACTCAGGGTCTAGGTTTTCTAAATCAAGTATTAATTCTTTTAATTTCATTTTTATTTTCCCCATATTGAATATCCCCCCTTGTTTTCTGGATGAAGGACTCCCCACTCATCACTACCAATAGTGTGTTGTTCTCTTGGGACTAATACCATACTGCCTTTTTCTCTTTCATGGTGCCATGTCCAACCTTTGGGTGGTCGTCTAGGAGCTAACCCCGTGGCTGTTCTCTCCAGCTTAATATTTAGCGATTCCATTTGACTTGCAAAGCCCTGATCTGACTCTATCATTTTCAAAAGATTCTCATTAGCTTCTTGAAAATGGCGAGCTCTCGAAACGCCAGGATATGAATCTGGAGATAAAAATGTTTTAAATCCTGATGAGTAAGCATTTTCACTGTATACAATATAAAGTGGTGTTATGCCCGAACTCTCTGGAAACACTAAAATCGCATCGCGCCAATCTTTCTCTTCTGGCATTGGAGTGACGGTGACTGTCGTTTCATCAGAATGAATCGGCGTGACTCGTATATCTTCCAGTTCAAAACCATCATCTTGACTTGGTGTGCTTTGCCAATTTGGGTCGCCACTGTCTGCTGGCGTCCAATAAATAATGGGTCCCTCGTTTTCTAGCTGAACGGAGAGCTGGTTATTATCATCTTGCGCGACGTACTTCACTGGAATGCGCGTATCATCAACATGGTAGGCTTTCACATTCGGGTAGTATTCACCTTCATTTGGCTCTGTAATGTGAACACGAAGTCGACTTTGTACCGTGCTGAGCTGCCTTAATTCCTTATCACTATACTGCGTACCATCCCCTAACAAAGACTGCTGCATAGCAAATAACGCACTGATCCCATCGACTTTCCAGCGGTAGCTCTCCACCAGCTTATCTTTCAAAGTGCCCGCCAGCTTTTCGAGTTCAGTGGCTGTAGAGTCTGATGCACTCGTTTTAGGTTGTCCTGCCATAAAGGCGGTCGCCCCCATCGCTATTTGAGCTTGTGTGGCCTGAATAGCAGGGATAACCAATGGATGAGCTTGCGCTTGTCCAAAAAAGAATGACCAAGGCCCAAAGTTTTGAATGGGCTCTTCTATAACGCCTGCGTCAATACAACCTTGCGGTAGTTGGCAAGATTTCGCAAACACCTTACTCGGTGTCACCTCTTTCAAGTTGACGATTGGGATGTCTTTTTCAATCAAGTGTTCATGGTTAATCGCTTTAACGTGCGTGTCAGCAAGATAAGATTCCGAGAATTCATAATACGTATTTGATGGCTGATTCACTTTTTCTGGTTTTGCTGGTGGACTAGCGAAAAACGAGGGTTTTGCTTTCGGGCCTTCCGCATTTTGAGTGACGTTGAGTGAATGACCAACGGCCAATGACATGGGGTCGGCATCATACTGTGGATTGAGTGTCAGTAGCGTCTTAGGCGTTAATGCATACTTTTGTGCAATGCTCATCCACGTTTCACGCTGCCCTGTTTCTGGGTCTGTTTGAACAATGTGGTGAGGGAGAGGCTGGGTCTCTTCTTTCGTTGCCATAAAGTCATTGCGTGTCTGGATGGCTTTTTTCGTTGCAGTAAGTAGCTCTGGTATATCAAGCGAAACACCGTGCTCATCTAGCCATTCATCATTTAAACTATCAAGCTCACCCCGAGTGATTTGTCTGTCGAGATAAATCAGGTGTTGATTCTCAACCACTTTCCCTTTGAGCTTCCAAAAGACCAAGATAGCGGTTTGGTCAATGTTATAGCCTCTCTCGGAGTCAAGACGATGGTGCATAGAGCGAGTGGCATAAAAACTCCACTTTTTATCCCCAAGGATTCTGTACTCTTGAATCAGTTTGCCGTCATGAATGTGATAATAAAAACCTTCTGTTGGGTAACCTAAACGCTCGCCCAATTGCACGGCGGGTGTGACAGGAATAAAGCCCTCTAAGGCGACACTGCTTCCTATCGTTCTCATTTTTACGGGTTGGTTAGGAGAGATACCCATTGAGATTGAAGCGACTTGTCCCACCAGCTTTTTAGGCTCATCAAATGCCGTTAACAAGGTGTAACGTGTCCCTTCCTCTATTTTGCTTTCATTCCAGCGACCGAGCATGGCCTCTTTTTTTGTTTTAGCCAGAGCAAAGGAGCAGCCGACATTGCGATGAAAGGCATCGTGAGAGCAAGCAATATCAATATTGTATTCGTATTTTAGTGTAGGCGGCTCGTCTGAATCATCAGGGCGAGGCCGCTCAGGGATGTAAGTGGGCATCGGTAAAGGGGGATGAAGGCTTTTGCTTTGAGTACCACTTGACGTGCCACCACTCATTTGTGTACGTACCAGTAACGCTTTTTGAGCGGCTGGTTCAATGTTATTACTGACATGGGTATTCAAACCCCAAGTCGCGCTGCTTAATGCGTTATTATCCTTCATTAGCAGCGGAGCCCGTGGAGAGTCATTAAGAAGTAGCAGGTGACCTTGCTTTAATTGCTCAATGAATTGGCGATAGCCCATCCCAGAGGGTATGACATCTTTTAACTCACGCTCAGATAAGGATTCAAAGTCACCTTCGACTTGTAGAAATTCGTGTGTCATCAAGTGAATGAGTTCAACCGTTTTGTAGCCCAAAGTGAGTCCTTGCTGAGAAATAAGGTAATGAGAGTAATATTATCCCATATCTTGTCGGCGCATCCATGGTTGATATATTAAATTGATTGAATAGACATCACATTTACTATTGCTCACTCCCATTAGCTAACGGTTTAAGATGAACTAAGTGACAGAGCTGTCACAGCCAGTCGCCCTGTCACTTTAATTAATGCAACATGGAGCCATGGTGCTATTCTATTTAAAGCAAGTTGATTTTTATGGGAATTTTTAAGAGGGGAAGGTGGTGGAGTATCTAAAAGTACTAAGACACAGTTTTCGGCTTAGTGGGCGTCTCACTCGTCGAAGCTTCTGGTGCTTTCTAATCATTCATATAATCATCACTTTATTCTTGGTGTATGGCGTGGTTTCCTACTGGTTTAGCGAAGCGGCTCTTTTAGGTTATGTCGTAATGACTTGTCCAGCACTCATCTCATCCTCCTGTCGACGCCTTCATGATTCTGGGTATTCTTTGAGGTGGTTATTCATGGGGCTGGTTCCGGTACTTGGAACGTTATTCCTACTTTATGGTCTTTTAAAGAAAGGGGAGCCTTATCACAACCGCTTTGGGCCGAACCCTAGAGTGTGGAAACATTAATGTCGTTTGTTGGCGGAGGGAAATGTCATGACAAAGAAAACTAAGATTAAGAAATACGTAGAGAGCGCACCAAAACTAAAGCGTGTAAAGAGTGATGTCACGGCCCATCAGACACGTAAGAAAATTGAACAATGGAAAGAGCAACAAGAATTTGATAAACAGTTCGAGCTTTAAACGACTAAAACAACCATAGGACATTCAAATGAATAAAACCCAACTTATCGATGTTATCTCAGAGCAAGCCGACATCACCAAAAAACAAGCGCACGATGCACTGGATGCTATTACACAAGGGATTGAACAGTCTCTAGCGCAAGGTGAAGAGGTAGCACTTCTTGGTTTTGGTTCCTTTAAAATTACAGAGCGTGCAGCTCGTACTGGGCGCAATCCAAGAACGGGTGAGCCAATTCAGATTTCAGCCAGCAAGTCTCCCACCTTTAAAGCGGGTAAAGCACTGAAAGATGCACTGAATCCATAATCTCAAATTTGTAATGTGGAAGGTGCTTACCTTCTGCATGACCAATCACCAGTTAACGTAACACTGTGGACGATGCTTATTGGTCGAGTATGATTGCCAGCAACACGTCCTGTTAATACATGATTCGTCTGGTATAAAATAGTTGGTACAGTGGTAACTAAAAAGCTGAGCACATCATTTTTATTAATCTCCACGATATTTTCAGTATTAAGTAAAGAGACCATGTCAAAACCTAGCCTCGTGAATGCCAACTTCAAAAGGTTCATGCGTAAGCCTGAATTGCGTATAGAGAAAGCTCAATCCCTTTATGATTTATTGGGTCATACAAGCTTTGGAGTCCGTTGCCATATGGGAAAGCTTTCGATTAAGGTTGAAAATGGCTATTTAGTGGCACATCAATACACCCAAGGCAAAAAAGAGCAACCGTTTGGCGCTTGACGGGTTCAATCTCTGCCATTCATTTCTTTTCTATGCAGTAAAAGGTGAGTGGCTCCATCTTCATTTATACCGTTAATGTCAACACGATAAATGCCGTTGGCTTGCAGCGCTTCGGTTAACACTTCCAAACGATGGGTTTTTACGGTCATCGTTAATGGCTTAATTTGCTTGTTATCGTCATCAAAGCTTTGCTCTACGTTTTTTTCTTTCAGGTAAAGAGTGTCCTGTTCGAATTCTTTTTCTGGTGCTTCCAACATCGATGGGAATTGATGTCGCTCAAATAATCCCGTTAGCATGATATAGAGCTCATCAGCTTGTGAGAATTTGGATTGATACTCAAGATTGAGTCGATTCACATCCCACAGCTTGTGTTCAAGGTTACCAGTTGGACTACGACCAATGCTAAGCATCGTTTTGAGTTCATTTTTACAGGTTGAGAACTGAGGTTGTTTTACTTTGGGTTTGATGAACTTCACTAACTGTTCATTTCTTCTTTTTACTGTCCAAAATCCGCCTTGTTGACTCATGGTGCAATACAGCGCGAGAAGTGCATTGGTTACAAGCTCATCAAGGGCTTGGTAGTGTTTAAGGTTTGTATTCATTTTATCTATTCAACGAGACCTGAATTATTAAGAGGGTATCATTCGTCCTAGTTTATCGTATTTATTAGAGCTTTTTGGGTGGCAAAGTGTGGATATAGCTCTAATTCGATAGCGATCAATTCGCGCCATAAAGTTCGTATTTCTATCTTGATAGATTAATTGCTCTACACAAACTATTAAATGGTAGTCGTAACATCCTTTCTCTACACAAAAAGCAAATTAGAATCAATCATCATTACGTCAAGGCTAGTCAATTTGATACATTTAGCCCAGCCTCTGGAGGCATAGTCGAACTTGTTTGCATTGCGTCATGGCTTTTAGATAATAAGCATTCAATTAAATAACCAAGGTTACCGTATGAACTTAAAACATATCGCTTTATCACTAACAACGTTATCAGCACTTGCAATGAGTGGCTGTGCGTCTAATGATGATTTAATCGCAGCACAAGAAAAACAACAGCAACAAATTACTCAACTCGAATCTCAAATCGAAAAAGTTGAGCAAAAAACGCAAAAGCAAGAGCGCGCTATTCAAATGGCGAACCAGCAAACTAATAAACTTCTGACAGACCAAACAAAAGAGAAAGAGCAGAAGAGTATGCGCTATGTCGTAAAAGAAAACGATACATTATATAGCATTGCTGAAGAGCACCGTATGGGAGTGGGTGCATTAACACAGCTTAACCCGCAACTTTCTAATCCTAATCTATTGCTTATTGGGAGCACGATTAACGTTAAGTAGTATTTTTTAGTAAAGACGGGGTTCTGCTGTTCAATTACCAGAACCCTATCCCTAGTTTATGAACGGCTGTGCTTAAAGGAAATACAATTTACCTTTCACCGAGCACTAAGGCTGACAGTCTTGAATAAACACAGTCTGACCGAAATAAAAATGTGTGCGTGTGATACGCAGTTGTTAAAAAAATTCCCCTTTAATTACTACTTGTTCCAAAACAACGATGTCCTTCGCCATAATGCTTTGTGTCAAGCTTAGCTAAGTAAGTTGCCCTCACATAGGCCTCGAATAACTTTTCTTGCCAACCCAGTTGATTACGTCTGATCACGTATCCCGACTTATCTGGAAACTCCACAAGCGGCATGTAATTTTCCACGTCATCTGACAAGGACAATAGAAATAACCTCCTCTCCATGTTCTGCATGGCTCTTGCCCAAGCCGTGTAGACTTTACCGCTCAAGTGCTCAGGGTTAAGCCTCGTATAATCACCCACGCCACTGTAGTACTCATTACTGACAATAATCATTACGTGATAATGATCTTTCTCAGCACTCTTACGCTCTCTTGCCCAAATGTAACGCACTGGACATGCGTGTACCTTTTGACCGAAACGTTGCTTACGTTTACGTTCAGCTTCAATTTGACTGCGTAATGACTCTATAAATAACGTCATCGGATTCAAATTATATAAACCATAACCATCAATAGAGCAGGTTGATGGTAAGCGTAAATCTACTCGAAACATTAAAACACGTGCACTGTTATTGGCTAATGCTTTATTAAATACCTTCTGTATTGATAACAAGTAATCCTTGTTATGTACGTATTGAGTAAAAATAGGGTAATTAATATCTTCCATACCTATCCTCATTAATCTTATTTTTAACTAATATAAACGTGCATTAGCACATACCTCAATATATGCATCAAGGTATTACTATTGGGTTAGTGTTAATGTATTAGTTCAAATATATTATTGATTGTTAGATGTATATTACCAATAACCGATCCGAACGATAATAAAACAAAGATTAAAAAACAAAACAATCATTGGTTATTATTTGAAATAGCTCATCACAAACAACTCCGAAGTTAATTTATATGAGGCATTTAATTTAAAAGGAATCTAAGAAATGAAACTATTTAAATTTATATACATTATACTTTTGTTAATATTATTAATTGTCGGTTTCTTTAAACTTGCAGGACTACCATTAATACAACCTCTTGTTATCATTGGGTAAGAGATTGACGTGATAAGCCTGTATTCTCAAAAAAAATTCAAATAACGACAAGCTACAAGAGGCTTTTATCACCTCTAGTGAATGATTAAAGCTAGCAACTATGACGACTAACCGGGCTAGCTGTTGTTATTGATAAATCCATATTGTATTTATTGTGATCAAATTGGTATTCAGGGTACAAATCAAAGAACTTTTTCCTACTAATCATTACCTTAGAAAAACTTTGTTCGTTTTCCAAATAATCTAAAGCTGCATCTAGAGTTTTTTTCTTCCTTAAACCGTTTGGACCGTACTGTAAGATATAGTTATGAGGGATATAACGAAGCCCATGATTTATCTTTCTGTCCGCAAACCAATGCATGAGTAAATCAGCATCAAGCACATACTTGGGTGGTGCGCAGAATAACCTCATAAATTCAGACGAGTAATAGGCGACGATGTTAATGGCATCACACAGCGTCGTGGTTGGTATCTCTGAGATAGGTTCACTCTCCGAGTATTCCTCAAAGCAATGCAAGATTGCAGCGACCCTAGTAATATTTTCGACAAGCTTGGAAGCATGGTCCTTCCCATGTTCAAAACGTCCACCAAGCTTCATGTTAGTCTCTATATCATTAGAAATATTAATTATCGTTTTTCTTGCATCATACGAGAATTTTACGATGCGCCTTTCGTATTCATCACCCCTTATAGGTAAGAACTGAAGCAGTTCGCATACACGCTCATTGAATTCATCAATTGCTTCGGTTGGCACCTTGATTCCATAAGAGTGTCGTTCTCCACACTTAGATGGCGGGGATGCTATTAGAAATCGAGACCAAAAACCATTATCTCTTGGATCATCTTTAGAGCTTGAAATAAATCGCTCAATCGTACTTGGCTGAGTCATAATTGATACGGTTAAGCGACCCTCCTCTATGGTTGTTGAGTCTTCTGACTTTCTGCTAATATATGTTGACTCGCCACTCCATAGGTCATTAAGAAAGCTAGTATTCCTTACTAAAGGGCTATTGAGTATCTTCCCACCTTCGCTAGAACTGAGGATAGCATTTGCTCCAATACCTTGCATTTCTGATTGCAATGACTGAGGGGTAACGTCTTCGAATTTTATTAGCCTTGGTTTTGGTGACTGCGGCTTAGCTAGTTGATGATAAACTAGCGCCTCTATAAAAAATTCTTTCTCTTCAGGTAAAGCCTTCTTAAGCTCTCTCTTCAAATCTTTCAGCTCTTTTTTATACTCACCCATAGCAATATCAAACTTGATATCTTCCCGCATTAAGCGCTCCACATCATTACGTATAAACTTTTTTAGTCCTTTAAAAACTTGAGATTCGAGTGATGATTTTCGTTCGCCTGAGCCAGCTATACACAATATATTCAAAACAACAGGTCCAACTTTTCCTGATATAGGGTTCTCCACATCGATTATCCCTTGTAAACTGACAGAAGCCGCTGCTAGAAGTGCTGAGAGGTTCATCTCTTTTGCTGTCTGGGTTATTTGATTTAGGTTATCTACTGCCTTATAAATAATAGATTCACCATAAAGATAAGGCGCCTTAGATAAGTAAGGAAAATAAGTAGTACTACCCGCTAAAATTGGAGGTATTGTGCTCATCGCTCTAACTCCCCTTCAACTTGATGTGTTAAGACTTTGGACTCAATCCATCTTGAAACGTCAGTCGATAACCATCCCACAGCGCGAGAGCCAAGTTTAAGGCTTTTTGGAAAAGTAGCATCGTATCGCGGTGAGCGAGAGTTGATTTTGTCGTATATAGTACTGCGCGAGAGACCCGTAAGTTGAGTCAGCTCTTTGATGCGAACAATACGATCAGTGACGGTTTGGTATTGGTTCATGGGCATGTTCTATTCCCTTCTCAAGTTAAGTTCATGGTGACTCTACCTAAATAAAATATCTCTTACGAGGGAGCTACTTCTCCTTTGAGCTCCCTCCACCTCCTTTAGGGGAGGGAGGGAATAAATAAATCTAAAATCAATAACTTATGACGGGTTTGAAATATAATTAAGTGCAAAGTCGTCATAGTCATCGGAAAAGTCTAGTTTTGTGATCTCATCTATCTTCTCCCAATCAGTTAACTCTGACTCAATCTTCATTAAATACTTGATCTGAGGGATAAATTCTTTTTTATCTCGACCTTCCCATTGTTCTTTATTTGCCCTTTTTACTGAATGACTAAGGGATGTATTTATTAAGATAAATGCAAATATGGCTTGTTTCTCGTTTGAATAGTTTAATAGTTGCTTCAATAATTTTTTACCCTCCTCACTACTGTTGGGCATATCAATAGTTCCTGCTTCAAAAATAGCATATCCAATATAAGCTAACGTGCAAAGTTCCTTATGTTCATGGTAGCTAGGAGGAACCCAATAATAGGAAGTTGAAGGTATTTTCGATACTTGTTCAATTTGGGATAACTTAACAATGTCTTCTTTATGTATTAAAATGTCATTTATTTTAACACTCAATAACTTCTTGTTATAAATGTTGGAATGAATATTAGCACTAAATATTAAAAAATAATATTCCATATTAGACTTGCGCATTAATGATATTTTAATATCAGTAGGAGTAAGTGATTTCTCAACAGGGATTTTATCTTTTGGTTCAGTTATGACCCTAAATTTATAACCAAACCCACCATTTGATATTTTTTTGATGTTTTCAGCTTTATAAACCTCTAGCCTTTCTTCCTTCTCAAGATGATGTTTAATTATTGAGTAAGGTTCAATAGTCTCTCTACTGTTATATATAGACGATGGTACTATTGAACTACAAGTTGAAATATCAATACAATCTTGATTAATATTTATAAAAGTTTCAATGTCTCCTATGGTTAATTCAATTATCATTCTCTTGTTTTTATCAGTTATTAATTCTGATAAATTATAATTTTCTATGCATTCATCATTATTGCCAAACCAAATGGAGTGATTAGAGGGCATCAAATGATAAAGTGGTATTTTAAGCTCTAGACACTCAGCTAAAAGTTGATGGGGCTTTTCTCCCAACTCAGGCTTAATAAGCCGACTAAGTTTTTCATACGACATCAATCTATCTAAACTCCTGCTACTTTTGCTACAAATAGCAAAAGTAGCAGGTTATATACCAAAGTGTCGACGCCAAAAAGCTGCTTTTGTCGGCGATATCGTCTCTTTCTTCCCCACGCCTGTATTACAAGCAATTGCTCATCAAAGTAGTCGTAGTGACTGTAGACTCGTAACATACCAGGTAATTGATGCCTGACAGCTTTTTCAACTGCGACTATATCAAGCTTCATTTCATTGACTAAAGGATCGACGTGAAACTAAAAAGATTTATCGTTTTATCCCAAGAGCCGAATATGTTCATGAACCCTGCTAAGGGAAATACTCTCTATAATGTACAAAAAATTGAAATAACCAAAGATGTTAATTAGGGAAAATGAAAGCCTAAACATTGGCTTTCATTCCAATTTTAGATTAAACAACTAACTTAATATTTACTGTCCCTGTCACACTATAACTCCCTCGACTAGCTTTCTCTATATGCTCACTCCACCAGCACATTACTTTACGGCGACGCTCTAGGTAGTCGGTACGATTATAGGCGCTACGAACTTGGTTTTTATCAACATGAGCAAGACAAGTCTCAATCACATCATAATCAAAACCTTGCTCATTTAGTGTAGTACTAGCTATTGAGCGCATCCCATGGGATACAAGGCGGCCACCATAGCCCATCCGCTTTAGGGCGGCATTTGCCGTTTGGCTGTTACATGGTTTTTTCGGATCTTTGTCTGAAGGAAATATAAACTCTCTATGCCCACTAATCGGCTTAATGACCTCAAGTATATCGAGCATTTGGGGAGTTAAAGGAACTCGATGTTCTTTTCGTTTTTTCATTCGTTCAGCCGGAATAACCCACACCTCATTTTCTAGATCTAGTTCATCCCAACGAGCGTTACTTGCTTCAGCAGGGCGTGTAATCGTGTGTAGTTGCCATTCTAAGAGACAACGGGTCGTTTTCTTGATATTGGCGTTAGCAATGGCTTGCATTAGTTCAGGAAGCTCTTGAGGGGTAATCGCCTTCATATGTTTCTTTTCAGGTCTTTGAAAAACGGCTTTGATATTGGTTAGAGGGTTCGCATGAATAATGCCTGCGTTAACGGCGTAGCCCATAATCTCATTCATACGCTGGCTTAATCGCTTAATTGTTTCTAAGCTGCCTTTTGCCTCTATCGGACGTAGCAACTCTATCACCATAGGGGCTGTGATCTGGCTGATTGGTGTTTGGGCAAGGGTAGGGAAGATATTTCTTTCCAGAGAACGCCAAATGTCATCAGCGTAATTCTGAGTAACTTGGGTTTTCTTGAGCTTAAACCATTCGGAAGCAATATTGATAAAGGTATGCTCGGTGAGTGCTTTTTGCTGTTCTTTTTCTTGAGCTTTTTTAGTTCGGGGGTCAATACCTTCAGCTAATAGTTGTCTATGCTCGAAGTTGAGCTGTTTTGCTTTGGAGAAACTCAGGGCAGGGTAAGTGCCTAAACTCAGCTTGGCACGCTTACCAGTTTCTGGACTTGTATAAGTAGTGCGCCATGATTTAGTTCCGTTCGGCAATACACGCAGTTGTAAACCGTCACCCACAGAAATCGTGTATTCCCCCTCCTGTGGTTTTGCGTTCTTTAGCTTGGTATCCGTTATTCTACCTGTGGTCTTAGCCATTTTCGCCCTCGTATAGTTACCCAATATTTTGGGTTATTTTACATTGGGTAACGTATTGGGTAAACGATAACGAATAAGTTACCGGACGTTAAAAAACACTAATGGACGTTAAGGTATTAATTTTAAAGGGCTACAGGTACAAAAAAAGACGTCCTAGGACGTCTTTAGATGTTGAATTGGTGGAGCTGGCGGGAGTTGAACCCGCGTCCAGAAATCATTCATCATTGGTACTACATGCTTAGTCGATCTTTAAATTCACCAAGTACCTGCGAACCGACACGCTAGTAAATGACTATCCTGAATTAAATTTCGAACTTCATCTCTCAGGCGGGAGAATCCGATCTAGCTGGTTTGGGTTTGACTCTTTGTTGTTCCCCGTCTTACAAGCGGAAGCTAGGGCAAAGAGGCTCTCAGCAGGTTATTAAGCTGCTAGTGCGTAGTTTTCGTCGTTTGCGACTATTTTTTTGCGGCTTTTTACGTGGCCAACCGCCCCACGGCATGCACCTCAGACTTCAAAATTCCTGTCGAATCCTAAATCAGCCCCAAGTGTTATTTTTCATAGTACCAGAAAAGCTAAGCGTGTCTAGTAGTTGAAAGTTCAAGTGGTTAAGATTAGCGCAAGTTACTCTTCATAACGCGTGCTTTGTCTCTTGCCCAGTCTTTTTCTTTTAAATCTTCGCGTTTATCGTGCAGTTTTTTACCTTTAGCAACACCGACTTTGAGTTTCGCCCAAGAACGAGACCAATACAAAGAGAGCGCGACTAACGTCATACCTTCGCGATTCACACGACCAATAAGGTTGTCGAGTTCTCGGCGGCGCATAAGTAATTTACGCACACGTGTGGGTTCGGCGACTATATGAGTAGAGGCTTGATTTAGCGGGAGTATAGACATACCACTGATATAGGCTTGGCCATCGCGGATAAAAATGTAGCTTTCGACGATGTTAGCTTTGCCCTGACGAAGTGATTTGACTTCCCAGCCCTGTAGCTCAATACCAGCTTCGATATCATCTTCAATGTGATATTCGTGGCGAGCCTTTTTGTTTTGCGCGATAGTGTTACTACCCGCTTTATTCTTTGAGTTCTTTTTTACCATAGTGGCGCCATTATAAGGTGAGTCTGGAGTTTTAGGAAAGGCTTTTGTTTTCGATAGCTAAATGTATCATGAGTCGTTAGTGCTTTGATATATTTGTTGGGTTGAGTTGTCAACTTGAGCTAACTCGTAGAACTCAGTAGAATCACCATTAGCTTTTTATTGTGAGATGTTTTTTATGCAACATGTGACGCGTTCGGCATTAGTAATGTTCAGTGCTGACCAGATGTTTAACTTGGTGAATGATGTTGCCAGTTATCCTGACTTTCTGCCTGGTTGTTCTGGTTCTCGTGTAATAGAGTCTTCTGGTATGGAAATGGTGGCATCGGTTGATGTGTCGAAAGCAGGCATTAGCAAAACATTCACAACAGCGAATACGCTGGTACAAGGCCGTGAAATACTGATGGAATTGGTCGATGGCCCGTTCAAAATGTTGAAAGGGGTCTGGTCTTTTATTCCGCTTGATGAGCAAGCATGTAAAGTTGAGCTCAAGCTTGAGTTTGAGTTTTCGAGTAAGATGATTGAGCTCGCGTTCGGCAAGATTTTCCATGACGTAACCAGCAATATGGTGAACTCATTTACCAAGCGTGCCAAAGAGGTGTACTAGCATGAACGTTGATCAACCGCTCATTCACGTTGAAGTCGTTTATGCCTTACCCGATGAGCAGCGTGTTTTTACGATTGTGGTTAACCATGAGCTCACCGTTGAAGAAATTATCGAGAAATCTGGCGTATTAGACATTTACCCTGATATTGATCTTAAGGTTAATAAGGTCGGGGTGTTTAGCCGTAACGTTAAGCTTGATGCAACGGTAAGAGATAAAGATAGAATAGAGATCTATCGTCCATTGCTGGCTGATCCAAAAGAAATCCGCCGCAAGCGAGCTGAGCAGGCTAAAGCTGCCAAGTCTGCATGAGGAACTGGTCAACGAATCGATAATAAAAAAGCTCGCATTGCGAGCTTTTTTATTAATTTAGGCTTTCGAAAAACTGGTCGCTGGCTTCGTAGTCGCCAGAAATGTTCGTCAATGTGCCAGTAGCATCAAAATCGACAACAAGATTACGCTGAACAGCGTCATCATGTCCTTTCGTTGCGTGGTAGATGTAGTACCACGTATTCGGGTAACCATTTTCGATAAGCATCGGTGAGCCAAGAACAAAGCGAACCTGTTCTCTTGTCATGCCAAAGCGTAGCTGATCAACGGCATTTTGTTCGACAAAATTCCCCTGATTAATATCAATACGGTAGACGATTTTTTCTATTACCGAGCAGCCTGTCAGTAATGTTAAGGCGAGTGGTATTGCTGCCAACCACTTTTTTAATTGCATAGCGTCAATTTACAACTTTGATTTTTTAAACTGCAGAGATAATAAACAAGGATGAAGCAGATGTAAAAACATGTCTGCTTCATTATGTAAAAAGAGCGCTGATTTATGAGTTAGATTACAATCCTTGTTGAAATCTATTGGTTTAGGGAACTAACCCTCTAAGCCGCAATCAATAGTTCTTTGGCGTTTGCTAGCGTCGACTCGGTAATTTGGCTACCACCAAGTAGGCGAGCCAGTTCACTAATTCGTTCGTTTTCGTTTAGCGCGTACATACTGGTTTCAGTTTTATTGCCTTTAGTATTTTTTGTGACAAACAGTTGGTGGTGTCCATGACCGGCAACTTGAGGCAAATGGGTGACACACAGGACTTGTGTTGATTCCCCTAGTTTTCTAAGCATCTGTCCAACAACCGCCGCAGTTGGACCACTAATACCTACATCCACTTCATCAAAAATAAGGCTTGGTGTATCTACTTTCTGCGCCGTAATGACCTGAATGGCTAATGATATTCGTGATAGCTCACCACCAGATGCGACTTTAGCGATAGGCTGCATCGGTTGACCCGGGTTAGTTGAGACTAAGAAGATTACGGTATCCATTCCTGTTGGTGAGGGGTGCTCTGGCTGAAAGCTCACATCAATAGCAAACTTGGCTTTATCCATGCTGAGCTCGTGCATACTTTGCGAAATCAGCTTGTTTAGTTCTTTAGCGTAACGACCGCGAGATTTGTTGAGTTTCTCGCATATGCGGACATAGTGTTCAAAAAGGGCGCTGACGTCTTGTTCCTTCGCAGATATTGTTTCATCAGAACAGTCGAGCTGCTCAATTTGATTGAGCAAACTTTGATGATGTTGATAAAGCTCCTCAGGTAGCACGTGATGCTTGCGAGCGAGCGACATAATTTTAGAAAAGCGTGATTCTACATACGCCATGCGTTGCGGGTCCACGTCGACTTTATCAAGGTAGTCACGTAGTTCAGCGTTCACCTCTTCAATTTGGATCATTGCTTCTTCAAGCATTGCCGGTAAAGGTGTAAGCGTAGTATCAAGCTCTGACAGCTGAATGAGTTTGCTGCTAGCACTTTGCAGTAGTGCGAGAGCATTGACATCATCACCCTCGTAAATAATATCAATGGCTTGCTGGCATGAAATCGCAAGTTCGCCGCTGTTTGCTAAGCGCTTGTGCTCTTGTTCAAGTTCTGGAAATTCTAGCTCTTCAATCGCGAGTTCGTTGAGTTCCTTAATTTGATACTCAAGCAGCTGCAATTGAGCTTGGTTATTGGCACTGTTTTCTTTTAGTTTTCTCAATGCAATATCGGCGCTTCGCCAAGTTTGATAACTATTACGGACTTGTTTTTGTAGGGTGGTATGACCGGCATATTGGTCCAGTAATGAAAGTTGATAGTCGCCTTTCATTAGTTGGTGGTGAGCGTGCTGCCCGTGAATGTTGATAAGCGTTTGTCCCAAAGATTTAAGTTGGGATAACGGCACAGGGCTACCATTAATGAAGGCGCGAGAGCGACCTTCTTTGGTAATGCTTCGTCGCAAGATGCATTCGGTACCATCATAGAGATCGTTGTCTTCTAACCAGCGGGTGGCATGGACATTATTATCAATCATGAAGGCGGCGGTGACTTCGGTTTTATCTTCGCCGTTGCGAACCGCACCTGCGTCTGAACGTCCGCCCAAACAGAGGCTCAGTGCATCAATCGCGATGGATTTACCTGCACCAGTTTCTCCGGTAATGGTGGTCATTCCCGTACTGAGTTCTAACTGCAGAGATTTTACGATAGCAAAATTATTAACACTTAGATGAGACAGCATTTTCTTTACCTGTTTATATCAACATTACTGTATATAAGCTCAGTATATACTGTTTCTTTATACAGTAAAGGTACTGTCTGAATTTTTTATGTGATCAATCGCGGGTTGCTGAAAATACGATCAAAAAAGCCAGCAATACATTGCTGGCTCAATCAATGGGTAGTCAAACCTATGATTTAGAAGAGTTTGCTCGACCAACCCAGCTTGTTTCTCAGAACATGATAGTAGCTGTAATCTTTAGGGTGGATCAGTTTCAAAACGTTAGGGCTTTGAAAAATATGTATTTCATCGCCTGGTGACACAGGCAGTGAAATTTGCCCATCACAACTGACCTCTTGAGTGCCCCGGTTATCTGGCGAAACAATGAGTTTGATTCGGCAATTACCGTCGACCACAAGTGGGCGGCTTGAAAGTGTATGAGGGAACATTGGCACCAAAGATATGGCATTCAGTTTTGCTGAAAGGATTGGCCCGCCGCCGGATAATGAATAAGCGGTTGATCCAGTTGGTGTCGCCACGATCAAGCCATCTGATCGCTGACTAAATGCAAACGTGTCGTCGATATAGACTTCAAACTCAATCATATGGGCGACTTGACCTGGGTGAAGTACCGCTTCATTAAGGGCGGCGTTGTGACTTTTGATTTGCCCATGGCGGTGAATTTCAGTTTCAAGCAAGAAACGCTTTTCTTCGATGTACTCCCCTTGCAACACGGCTTCTAACGCTTGCTCGAAGCCTTCAGGGTTGAGATCGGTGAGAAACCCTAAGTTACCACGGTTGACGCCGATGACGGCCACATCAAAGCGTGATAGCACTCTTGCGGCGCCAAGCATATTGCCATCACCACCAACGACGATAGCGAGGTCAGCTTCTCGACCAATACGAACTAGGCTAAAAAAATGCTGTCTGGGAATATCGACAAGAATATCAATCAATCGGTCATCAATAAGGACGTTATAGCCTTTTGATGTAAGCCAATGAAACAATTCTTTATGAGTCTGAATTGCTTTCTGTGCTCGGGGTTTACCTATGATGGCGATCACCTTAAAGGTGTTTTTCATATCACTTCCAAACTTTTAGTGCTTGAATCAAAAATCTTCATCCCCATAATATACCCAAAGTGTTTATATATGCAGTGTTTGGTATGAAATTAATCCAAGTTTCTCACTTGGCTACCATGCATTGACGTGAATCGAGTATTGCGGAGAGACCATGAGCAACGAAGAAAACAAAGTAAATCAAGAAGAACTGCATACGCAAGACGTAGAAATGCAAGATGCAGACGTGGTTGGTTCTGACGCTGATGTTGAGTGGAATGAAGAATCAGAACGAGATATTCAAGAAGCTAAGATTGCTCAACTAGAAGCAGCATTGTTGTCTAGCGAAGCTAAAATTAAAGAGCAGCAAGATTCTGTACTGCGCGCCAAAGCTGAAATGGAAAACATGCGTCGTCGTACTGAGCAAGAAATTGATAAAGCACGTAAATTCGCTTTAAACAAATTCTCGGAAGAGTTATTGCCAGTAATCGATAACCTAGAGCGTGCGATTGCCGCTGCAGATGCTGAAAATGAGGTGGTAAAACCAATCGTTGAAGGAGTCGAGATGACTCATAAAACACTGGTTGATGCGGTCGCTAAGTTTGGCTTAAAGGAAATTAACCCTGAAGGCGAGACGTTTAACCCAGAACTTCACCAAGCGATGTCTATTCAAGAAAGCGCGGATCATGAAGCAAATACTGTGATGTTCGTCATGCAAAAAGGTTATGAGCTTAATGGTCGAGTGATCAGACCTGCCATGGTTATGGTGTCGAAATAACAAGTAGGGACGCAAATCATTAAGACGAGCGTAAAACTCTATTAGTTTATGTATATCAAAGAAATGAAGCCTATTTGGCTTCATTTTTTTTGGTTGTAAATATCAATAACCATGTATCAATTAGGTTTTTGTATTGTTTCATTGAGGTAACAAAATGTAAAATTAATGCTTTATTTTGAACTTCAGATCTGTAAGATGCCCTGAGTTTTCTATTAATAAGAAAGCAAATAACTATAAAAATACAGGGAATCAACACAACATTCTGGAGTCTATGAATGAATAAACCTCTATCCCAAAAGATCTTTATTGGTCTATTTGCCGGTCTACTGATCGGTACGGCAATTCAATACTTGTTCGCTGGTGTTAGTCTTTTTGACCAATACTTACTTGGTCTCGCGGAAGGCGTTGGCGGTATGTTTGTATCGTTAATTAAACTTCTAGTGGTACCACTGGTTTATGTGTCAATTGTTTGCGGTATTGTGGAACTAAAAGACATCAAATCCTTTGGCCGTTTAGGCGGTAAAACTTTTGCGCTTTATATTCTAAATACGGTAATAGCAATCACGTTTGCACTAACGGTTGGTATGATTGTTCAACCTGGTGCGGGAGCAAACCTTGGTGGAACCGTTGCCGCTACGGTTGAGATAACATCAACGACCACGCCTGATATCTTCTCTTTGATTACCAATATCGTACCAAGCAACCCTTTCCAAGCATTTGCTAATGGCGACATGCTACAGATTATCTTTATGGCTATTTTGACAGGTCTAGCCATTCAAGCTCTGGATAAGAAAGGTGGTCCAGCGATTCGTGCCTTTAAGATGGGTAACGATATCATGATGAAGCTGATTGGCTTGGTGATGAGCTTGGCGCCTTATGGTGTATTTGCACTGATGATTCAGCTTGGTGCAACTCTAGATGCCGGTACATTGGCGTCGGTTGCTGGTTATGTTGCGTTAGTTGTCGGTATCCTTATTCTATGGATATTCATTGTTTATCCAATCATGGTTGGTGCAACAACAAAAGTATCGCCTGCCCAGTTTATGCGTGCAACTCGTGAACAAGTCCTGTTCTCGCTATCTACGGCAAGTTCAAACGCGACTATCCCGGTAACAATGCGAACACTGACAGATAAAATTGGTGTTTCTAAGTCGGTGGCGGGTTTTGGTGTGCCGTTAGGCGCGACCATGAACATGGCTGGCGTTTCCATTTACATCGCGATTGCGACTATCTTTATTGCTAACGCATTTGGTCAGCCTATCCAAATGGCAGACCTAGTCACAATGGGCTTCACTATCTTGTTGCTATCCATTGGCGCAGGTGGTGTACCTGGTGGTGGTGTCGTGATGATTGGTGTTCTACTTCATCAACTTGGTTTACCACCAGAAGGCCTTGCGATTGTTGCTGCTGTTGACCGCATCAATGATATGTTTTGTACCAGCTCGAATGTAGTGGGTGATACGGCGGTGAATACTATCGTAGCGCACTCTGAAGGTGAGCTTGACTCGGAAGCAGTCAATGAAGCTGCACCCGTTCAAAGCCAAGTATAAGCGCGTAAATAAGAATAACGCCTTAGATAAATACAACGTCGCGAAAGACGTCGCAGGAAAAGCGAGTTAAAAAACGGAGCCTTTGTGCTCCGTTTTCGTTTAAATATGAAAAAAAGCGATTTTTTTTGTCCTCTTCCCTTGAAAAGCGCGTTGCTGCCCTTATCTATGGTTCATACAGAAAACAAACCTTTTTTGAGTTAGTTTTCCAACTGGCTCTAAGGCCCCGAGTCGGGGCAATAGAAAGCGTAATAATAGAATTTATTCGGAGATAGTCTGATGGGTAAGATCATTGGTATTGATTTAGGTACTACTAACTCATGTGTTGCTGTTCTAGATGGCGACAAACCACGTATACTTGAAAACGCGGAAGGTGAACGCACAACCGCATCGGTTATTGCTTATACAGACGGTGAAACTCTTGTAGGTCAACCTGCAAAACGTCAAGCAGTAACTAACCCAGAAAACACGCTATTTGCGATTAAGCGTCTGATCGGTCGTCGTTTTGAAGATGAAGAAGTTCAGCGTGATATCGAAATCATGCCTTACAAAATCGTTAAGGCTGACAACGGTGATGCATGGGTTGAAGCGAAAGGCCAACAAATGGCTGCACCTCAAGTATCTGCTGAAATCCTGAAAAAAATGAAGAAAACAGCAGAAGACTTCCTAGGTGAAGAAGTGACTGGCGCAGTAATCACTGTTCCTGCTTACTTTAACGATGCACAACGTCAAGCAACAAAAGATGCGGGTCGTATCGCAGGTCTTGAAGTTAAACGTATCATCAACGAACCGACTGCAGCTGCTCTTGCTTACGGTCTAGATAAAAAAGGCGGCGATCGCACTATCGCAGTTTATGACCTTGGTGGCGGTACATTTGATATCTCTATCATCGAAATCGATGAAGTTGAAGGCGAGAAAACATTTGAAGTACTAGCAACTAACGGTGACACACACCTTGGTGGTGAAGATTTCGATAACCGTCTAATCAACTACCTAGTTGATGAATTCAAAAAAGAGCAAGGTATTAACCTTAAAACTGACCCTCTAGCAATGCAACGTGTTAAAGAAGCAGCAGAGAAAGCGAAAATTGAACTTTCTTCTACTTCTCAAACTGACGTAAACCTACCGTACGTAACGGCAGATGCAACGGGTCCTAAGCACATGAACGTTAAAGTGACTCGTGCGAAACTAGAATCTCTAGTTGAAGACCTAGTACAACGTTCTCTTGAGCCACTAAAAGTTGCTCTTGCGGATGCTGACCTATCAGTAAGCGACATCAACGACGTTATTCTAGTTGGTGGTCAAACTCGTATGCCTATGGTTCAAGCTAAGGTAACTGAGTTCTTCGGTAAAGAGCCACGTAAAGACGTAAACCCTGATGAAGCAGTAGCAATGGGTGCTGCAGTTCAAGGTGGTGTTCTTGCGGGTGACGTGAAAGACGTACTTCTTCTAGATGTAACGCCTCTTTCTCTAGGTATCGAGACAATGGGCGGCGTAATGACGAAGCTTGTTGAGAAGAACACAACGATTCCAACGAAAGCGAACCAAGTTTTCTCTACAGCAGAAGACAACCAAAACGCGGTAACTATCCACGTTTTACAAGGTGAGCGTAAGCAGGCGACTTACAACAAGTCTCTAGGTCAATTCAACCTAGAAGGCATCCAAGCAGCACCACGTGGTACACCGCAAATCGAAGTAACTTTCGACCTTGATGCGGATGGTATCCTACACGTATCTGCGAAAGATAAGTCAACTGGCAAAGAGCAAAAAATCACGATCCAAGCGTCTGGTGGCCTAAGCGACGAAGATATCGAAGCAATGGTTCAAGAAGCGGAAGCAAACAAAGAAGCGGACAAGAAGTTCGAAGAATTGGCTGCGGCACGTAACCAAGCTGACCAAATGATTCACGGTACTCGTAAGCAAGTGGAAGAAGCAGGCGAAGCCCTTCCAGCTGAAGAGAAAGAAAAGATTGAAGCAGCAATCGTTGAGCTAGAAACAGCTCGTAAAGGCGATGACAAAGAAGCGATTGACACGAAAGTTCAAGCGCTAATGGCTGCGGCACAAAAACTAATGGAAATGGCACAACAACAAGCACAAGGTGCTGATGCAGAAGCTGGTGAACAGCCTAAGCAAGAAGACGACGTTGTTGATGCTGAGTTCGAAGAAGTAAAAGACGAGAAAAAATAATTCTTGTTGCTAGGAGTTCAGCCTCCCTGTTTGAGATGTGTATTTTGCAACGCAAAGGATGCATCTTTATTCCGAGGCAGATCCTCTTAGTGTAAAGAATTCGATTATTTGGATTCTTGAAAAGTGATTTATGCGGGCGTTTAGGGTAACCTTCACGCCCGCATGTATGTGAATATTGTCATTCTAGATAAGGAAGTCACAATAACCTGCAGGACCCAGGACCCAGGACCCAGGACCCAGGACCCAGGACCCAGGACCCAAATTTTTATCTAGAATGATACAACCCAAAAACAGCGCTGGGCTGTTTGTCGAAGTAATTGGTACCAAGCAATATGTCAAAACGTGATTTTTACGAAGTATTAGGTGTAGGTCGTGATGCGTCTGAGCGCGATATAAAGAAAACCTACAAACGTCTTGCAATGAAGTATCACCCGGATAGAAACCAAGGTGATGAATCGGCTGCGGATAAGTTTAAAGAAGTAAAAGAAGCGTACGAAATCCTAACCGATCCTCAAAAGAAAGCAGCGTACGATCAATATGGTCATGCAGCTTTCGAACAAGGCGGCATGGGTGGCGGCGGATTCGGCGGCGGTGCTGGTGATTTCGGTGACATCTTCGGTGATGTATTTGGTGATATTTTCGGTGGTGGACGCCGCGGTCAATCACGCGCTCAGCGTGGTTCAGATCTGCGTTACAACATGGAGCTTTCTCTAGAAGAAGCGGTACGTGGTGTATCAAAAGAAATTGAAGTTCCTACATTGGTTGAGTGTGAGCCGTGTGAGGGGAGTGGCGCGAAAAAAGGCTCATCGCCTCAAACGTGTGGCACCTGTCATGGTCACGGTCAAGTTCAGATGCGCCAAGGCTTCTTTGCCGTACAACAAACCTGTCCAACGTGTAATGGTCAAGGCAAAATCATCAAAGACCCTTGTAACAGCTGCCATGGTCAAGGTCGTGTTCAAAAGTCTAAAACACTGAATGTGAAAATCCCTGCTGGTGTGGATACGGGTGACCGTATTCGTTTATCTGGTGAAGGCGAAGCGGGTGAGCAAGGCGCACCTGCGGGCGATCTTTATGTACAAGTTCATGTTAAAGAGCACCATATCTTTGAGCGTGAAGGCAACAATTTGTACTGTGAAGTGCCCGTGAGCTTTGCTCAAGCTGCATTAGGTGGTGAAGTGGAAGTTCCAACGTTGGACGGACGCGTTAACCTAAAAGTGCCAGAAGAGACGCAAACAAGTCGCATGTTCCGTATGCGCGGTAAAGGCGTGAAGGGCGTTCGTGGCGGTGGTGTTGGTGACTTAATCGTTAAGTTAGTGATAGAAACGCCAGTGAAACTCAGTGCGCGTCAAAAAGAGTTATTACGCGAATTTGAAGATACTTGTGGTGGCGAAGCTGCAAACAAGCATCAGCCGAAATCAGAAGGTTTCTTCAATGGTGTTAAAAAATTCTTCGATGATCTAACCAGTTAACCTTTACTGTTAGCGCATTATGGAAGCTCGCCTTGTGGCGAGCTTTTTTGTTTCAGTCATACTATGTTATTTTTCCCAAGCTTGTGTTCGCGGGGGGGGTTCTGGCTAGCGCTATTTCCAACAAGCATTTGGTGTGGTTACGCCTTTGGAATTCAAACTCATTTTCCTATCGCTATCTAAACAGTTATCCTTACTTTGATTACTGAAGGGTTGGGCTATTGCTGTAATGGTGTAGGCAGCGGTCGCGCTACTGGTTACAGTAAATTGGTATCGAGTGGTATCAGACTCACACACCACACATTTTCCTCCAGATAGGATGTGCTCAAAGTTATAACCAGCATTGTAGTGTCGTTCAAGTTCCAGTTGCATTTCTAGCATGTCACCCAGCGCAATCATCCGATACGCTTCGCGCGTTTGCTGTGTATACGTCGGGTATGCGACAGCGCTTACTACCCCAAGTATGACTAAAGCGATAAGAATTTCGATCAGGGTCAAGCCTATTTGAAAGTGGTTACTTACTTTACATCTCATTCTTTTAACTCTGCCCAATGCTCTGATTTTTTTGATATTTATAGTGTTCGTGACTGCTAGGATTTCTGCAATACCTATCCGATTGTTGTGATAGGTTTCATTGGGATTTGGGAAATGGTTCGCGGATTCACTCTACTAGAGCTCATGATTAGCGTGTTCGTTATGATGATACTCATGCTGAGCGTCGCCCCTAGCTTTTCAGGACTGTCGAAGGAAGTGAAGGTAGAGAGAGCAGCGGCAGAAATCTACGGGATGTTAATGCAAACCAAGGCCGAAGCCATTATGCGAAATGAACCTCTTTGGAGTCATTTTAATCATCTCCCTCAAGGTGCCGAGGATGGAAGCTGGAATATTTTGGTGACCAATTCACCCTCCTTATCGGGTACGACCTTCATGGCGCTTAGCGGCCAGCCATATCAAAACGTTCATCTCCACCTTAACCACAATAGTAAACAAATCAAATTTGATAATTTGACCGGTGTTGTTTTATCAACTGGGACGATCACGATTAGCCCGTATTCACAACAAAATTCAGGTATCAGAATTAAAACCTCGGCGGCGTCGGGTCGCATTGTGGTTTGTCAATTTGGTGATGCTGAATATGGCGTAGGGGACTGTTCAGTATGAGCCTTTCTCGAGAGAGAGGTGGGTCATTAGTCGAGATGCTAGTGGCGTCGACGATCGGCATTGTCGCGATAGGCTCCATTGGGTCGGTGTATCTTATGGTTCAACAGCATACCTCCGAACGTGCTCAGACTATGTTGTTGAGTCAAGCACTGGCGACAACAGCAAGACGGTTACAAAATGATCTTATTCGGGCAGGCTATAGCGAACTGGGAAGTTCTAGCACCCCTTCTGGCGCGGCGAATACGATTTATATAAACAGTGACGGAAGCCAAATCCAGTATGCCTATTGGGATGATCATCGAGGTGATAGTGGAGAGTATGAAAATACCTCATGGCGCTACTCCCAATCGTCGCAGTCTCTGCGAATTTGCCGAAAACGCGCCGTGGTCATATTTGACATCAATTATTTTAGTGGCAGCAATTGTACGTCGCTGTTGGAAGATGATTTGATTGCGGTGACATCCTTTTCCGTAGAGGCGTTTAATGTCTCTAGTTCCAGTATTAGTAAACAATATATTCATTTATCGATGGCCGCTCAGCTCGCTGGAAATCCAATGATTAGCGCGGATATTGAGCGCCGTTTCTTGATAAGGAATGGCCAATGAACAGTAATACTCACACCTACTTTTACGCGAACAAGCAGATGGGAATGGTGACTTTGTTAACGACAAGTCTACTGCTAATCGTTGCTTTGGTTATCGCGTTAGGGGGGCATAAGAGTACATTCTATGAGGTTAAGCGAGCGCAAAATGAGATCGCCTCAAGGCAAGCGCATTGGGCCGCTGAAGGGGGAGTTGAATGTGGGGTTGCCCAATATATGATAACCAGAACAATTCCGGCCTCAATTTTGGCTTGCGATACGGACGCTAATATTTTGCCTAACATCGTTCTTGATCCGATGAATAACGAAGTGGTGATTTCAGCAAGGGTTCAACGACGTGAGGTGAGCCGACGGTTCACACATTCTTTGCAAGCGTTTAGCGGCGCAATTCAGTCAACCTCGGATCTCTACGTTCGTGGTAGTAGTTCTATTTATACGCCAGACCCGGGTCAGTTGTCAGACAAAGGCTGGGAGTGCATCGCCGCTAAATATGATGGTGAGTTTAAGGTAGTAGGGAGCATTGATAATAAAGGGCTGGTTCATGGTTTTCCCCCTTATGATGGTTTTGATAATCAAGGTAAGGACTGTTCAACATCACATATGACCAGTGATAGTAATTCGTTGTTGAAGAGTGACTTTCAATTCGAGAGTAACTTGAAGGTGTTTGAGTCCTTTTTCAATGTCCCTGTTAAGCATCATGATCAAGTGAAAAATAGCGAAGCCTTCACGGTTTTAGAGGGAACAGTAAGTGCTCCGGGGACGATTAAAACGTTGCCGAATTGTGGTAAGGCGTTAACTGACGAGATAGAAAAAGGTCACACCAAATTGTGGGTGGAAGGCAGTTGCGAGATTGCTACTACGGAATTGCATGCGTTATCGCAAGCATCATCGAAAACGAAAGGCATCTTGCTTGTCGTCCATGAAGGGCTATTTTCTATTATGGGGACAGGTAGCTTAAACGGGATACTTTTTCACTTTAATCAAGATTTCTCTCCAGATCTAGCCAAGTGGGAAGGCTTTGAGGCTGGCGTGTACCTGCATCATGTGGCGAATGATTTTGATTTATCGTATCGAGAACGAACTTCCTATTATCAGCATGGGTCGTTTACGGTGACAGGAGGACAACTTTTTGAAACGCCTGATCCGCAAGTGGCTATTTTTAATAACTCTTTAGCCTTCAACTATAATCGCGACGTGATTGATCATGCGCGTCAGGGGCTAACCTCTACCACATGGAAAAAGGGTTCATGGCGTGACTTCTAAACAACAAGGTTTTAGCCTGATTGAAGTCATGATCGCTTTTTGCTTGATAGGTGTTGGCGCATTAGGGTTAGTGAAAATGCAGACCTACATCGAGCAGAAATCTGATTATGCCGCCCAAGGCATTCAGGCGTTGGGGCTTGCCGAAGCACGTTTAGAGTGGTTTAGTACCCGAGGCGCAGATCCCGCATCGTCCACCATGGATGTTGCCGATTTTGTCACGGATCTTGTGGATGGTGAAGATTTGACTCATTCGCCATTTGTTGTTGAATGGACGGTGTCGGCCGTTCCTTTTTCGAGCAGTATCAAAGCTGTCGAAGTCGTCGTCAGTTGGCCCGATCGATTTGGGCAGACGCAGACGCTCTCCTTACAAAGTCAATTCTCCAATTACAGTGAATTTGATTGATACCGGCTAAGGTCAACGGGTCATCAATTAACATGGTTACCGCACTTCTTTTACTTGAACTATCCCCCCTACCGCTCATCACTTTAATGAATAAAGGTGTGTGACGCATTGCCCGTCCGATGTGATGGATTTATACACTATGCTTATATAATCGGGAACTTTGCGTGCTAGTTAGTGGAATGTTTTGGATATGTGTACTTCTATGTTGTTTTTCTGTTACTTGTTCGGGTGTTTTTTGCAAAATAAGTCTACAAAAATGGAAATACTTCCAAATTATCTACTAATTTAATTTTTTTTACATAAAATAGTCGCGAAGAAAAATGACACAGTGAAGCTGCTTTAAAGTTCACGCACCACAACATCACAATGGAGTTACCATGAGTAACCAGACTATCAATCAAGCGCCAACGCCAAAGCCGAGTGGCATGGATCGCTTTTTAAACGCAATTGAGAAGGCAGGAAACAAGATCCCAGATCCTGCTATTCTATTTTTCTGGGCATTAGTTATTGTTTGGGTCGCATCTGCCGTTCTATCGAATGTTAGCTTTGATCTTATTAACCCTCGTACTGGCGGTGCATTAGAGGTCAATAACTTGCTAACGGGTGAGGCGCTTGCCAGCTTCTTAGCAAACATGGTAACCACGTTTACTGGCTTCGCTCCTCTTGGCATCGTATTGGTTGCGATGTTAGGTGTTGGTGTTGCAGACTCTTCTGGCTTTATCCAAACTGGCTTGAAGAAAATGCTTAACTTCACGCCAGCGAAATTGCTAACGCCAATGCTTATTTTGGTTGCGATTGTTTCTCATACGGCAGCTGACGCGGGTTATGTGTTGGTTATCCCGCTTGGTGGTATCATTTTCCACGCAGCAGGTCGTCACCCTCTCGCAGGTATTGCCGCAGCATTTGCTGGTGTATCGGGCGGTTTCTCTGCAAACTTCATCCCATCTGGTATCGACCCACTGTTGGCTGGCTTCACACAAACGGCTGCTCAAGTACTAGACCAAGACTATGTGATTAACCCACTTTCGAATATTTTCTTTACTGGTTTATCTTCTGTTTTGGTTATCGCGATTGGTTGGTGGGTGACTGAGAAAGTCATCGAGCCACGTCTTGCAAACCTTCCTGTCGATGAAGATGCAGAAGAAGCACCAGATCTTGGTTCTTTTACTGCTGTTGAGTCTAAAGCATTCCGTGCGGCTGGTTGGGCAATGATGGCGGGTATCGCCTTACTTGTTTTCGCACTTTTGCCAGAAGATTCAGCACTACGCTCTCCTGAAGGTGAAATTACCGCATTCTCTGCGCCGATCATGCAATCCATCGTACCGTTAATCTTCATCCTGTTTATTATTCCAGGTATTGTTTACGGTCGTGTGGCGGGTACGTTTAAAGATAGCAATGACATCATTAAAGCGATGTCTCACACCATGTCTACCATGGGTGCGTACATTGTGATGTCGTTCTTCTGTGCACAATTCTTGTCAGCGTTTGCTCAGTCAAATATCGGTACTATGCTAGCGCTTTACGGTGCGGAAGGTCTGAAAGCCATGAACCTACCAGGTCAAGCGACCATCGTAGGTATGATTTTGTTGACGGCTTCAGTTAACTTACTTGTCGGTTCTGCATCGGCTAAGTGGGCGTTGATTGGTCCAATCTTGGTTCCAATGCTAATGGCAGTAGGCATCTCTCCTGAACTGTCTCAAGCGGCATACCGTGTTGGCGATTCAGTATCGAACATCATTTCGCCATTGATGGTCTTCTTCCCATTGGTTGTGGTTTACTGTCAACGTTATGTGAAATCAACGGGCATCGGTACATTGGCTTCTCTAATGATGCCATTCTCTATCGCGATGCTAATTGGCTGGACATTATTCTTGCTCGCTTATTGGGCGCTGGGTATCCCACTAGGTATTCAAGCACCGTACACGTACACCATGTAAGTTATCGCTAACTTAATCAGGTACAAAGTACTGAAAAGCCCGCCAGGATTGAACTGGCGGGCTTTTTTTATCTGAGAATGAGCGAATCAATCGGGGGTTACGCTGTTAAGAACTGAGCGTGGAAGCGTAAGTGGTCCTCAATAAAACTCTGTATAAAGAAATAACTGTGATCATAACCTGGTTGCATTCTAAGCGTCATATCACTGCCAGAGGCTTTGGCTGCCGCGACCAGTAATTCTGGCTTAAGCTGCTCTTGTAAAAAGCCGTCGTCTTCGCCTTGATCAACCAGAATCGGTAAGGTGGCTTTATTGTGTTTGAGAAGCTCAACGCTGTCATAGGCCTTCCAATCTTCAATATTATTACCAAGGTAGTGGCTAAATGCTTTTTGTCCCCAAGGACAGTTAATAGGGTTGGTTATTGGGCTAAAAGCTGAAATCGAACGGTACTGTTCGCTATTTTTTAGACCAATAGTGAGTGCACCATGCCCGCCCATGCTGTGGCCAGATATCGACTTGGCTGGTGTGACAGGGAAATGCTGTTCGATTAACGCCGGTAGTTCGTCAACAATATAGCTATACATGTGGTAATGCTTATCCCAAGGAGCTTGGGTGGCATTGAGATAGAATCCTGCGCCAAGGCCTAAGTCATACGCTCCTTCTGCGTCATCAGCTACCCCTTCGCCTCGCGGGCTAGTATCGGGAGCAACAATCGCAACGCCAAGCTCCGCAGCGACTTTAAACGCCCCTGCTTTTTGCATGAAATTTTCGTCGCTGCAGGTTAAGCCAGACAGCCAATAAATGACAGGCACGGGATTCTCTTTGCTCGCTTGTGGTGGAAGGTAAACGGCAAATTTCATCGCGCAGTTTAGAACGTTAGATTGATGCGTATATTGCTTGTGCCAACCACCAAATACTTTTGCTTGGCTGCTATTTTCGATAGTCATGTTTACTTCCTTACTAAAGGTCAATAAGACGCGGCGACTTAAGGGGCATTATTACCAGTAAGACTAGCCTAAATGGCGCCGTTTGTTTTGATAGGTATAGTATATTTATTTCTAATGAGATGATAATTAGGACTATTTGAAATAAACTATTACGGTACTGTAACAATAGGCGACGTGGGTCGTTGAGAATAGAGTAAAGGGTAGAGCAATGGCAGATTGGGAAGGCGTCAATGAGTTTGTTGCGGTGGTGGAAAGCCAAAGTTTTACCGGTGCTGCAAATAGACTTAATACCTCGGTTGCAAATATCAGCCGACGAGTCAACGCACTTGAGCAGCGACTCGGGGTGAAGCTGTTAGTCAGAACAACGAGAAAAGTCTCGGTTACGGAGGCAGGAGAAAGTTATTTTCGCCACTGTAAACCATTGCTTGAAGGACTAATGTCGGCCGAATTGGCGGTGACTCAGCTGCAAGTCGCACCGAAAGGATTGATTAAGGTCACCGCCCCAGTGACATTTGGTGAGCAAGCGTTAGCGCCAATTCTTCATCAATTTTTAAAAGCACACCCCCAGATTGAGTTGGATGTGATGCTTTCTAATCAAAAAATAGACTTAGTGCAAGAAGGGTTCGATTTAGCTATTCGTTTAGGGCAATTAGATGATTCTTCGATGATGGCGAGAAAGTTACTGGATCGGCAGGTTTTTGTTTGCTGTAGTCCAGAGTATCTCTCGACCTATGGCGAGCCTCATACCTTATCTGAGCTAAAAAGGCATCAGTGTTTACGAGGGTCTGTTCGCCACTGGCGTTTTAGCGATGGAGGCAGTGAAAGGGTGATTAATATTAACGGCAGACTACAGTGTAATAGTGGCTATGCGTTGGTGGATGCGGCACTAAAGGGGTTAGGGATCGTGCAGCTTCCAGATTATTATGTGCAGCCTTATCTGGAGTCTGGTGAATTGGTGGAATTGCTGAGTGACTATCGTGGCAATCGAGAGGGTATTTGGGCGCTCTATCCGCAAAATAGAATGCTGACGTCCAAAGTAAGAACGTTGATAGATTATCTTGTAGAGGCCTTTAGTCAATATGGAAAGTAATGACAATTCCGTGCCTTGTGCTGAAGAATATAGCGAGGAAGATCGCCAGTTTATGCGACGTGCGATTGCACTTGCTCATGAAGCTGAGCGTGAGGGTGAGGTTCCCGTTGGAGCGGTGTTAGTGAAAGATGGTGAAATTATCGCTGAAGGCTGGAATCGCTCGATTGGGCTGCATGATGCAACGGCGCATGCTGAAATTCAAGTATTGAGAGCGGCCGGGAAAAGACTTGAGAACTACCGACTACTTGATACCACGCTTTATGTCACCTTGGAACCGTGCCCAATGTGCGCGGGTGCTTTATTGCATAGTCGAGTGAAACGAATTGTCTACGGTGCACCCGATCTTAAAGCGGGAGCGGCTGGGACAGTACTTAATTTATTCGAGAGTCAGGCGTCTTATCATTACGCTGATGTTGAGCATGGTTTGCTCGCCAACGAGTGTCGTGAACAGTTACAGGCGTTTTTTAAGCGTCGAAGAAAAGAGATAAAGGAAGCGAAAAAGGCGCGGCGTTTACAGCAAGATAAAGGGGAAACAAACACCTGAGAGACAGGTGTTTGTCAGTCAGGGTGTTTCAGCGGTCGTTAAGGCGCAATCAATTGCATGAAAGCACGATTTCGCCAAATGATTTTCTTTTTATTGTTCGCTAACTTTCGCTTTCTGCGATTCGCAGACACGGTTTTACTTAAGTTTCTTGATTGTATTCGTCTCTTAGCAAGCATGAAACGATCTCCTATCACTAATAATTCGGTGCTCAACAAGGTATCGGATTAATGGGATACCTTCAAAGGGCGATGTTAAGGGGGATGTAGCACGGCGCAGACAATATCACTAATTCAGCGCGATAGCGCTATGTTAATTGATAATTACAATGGGCAGAGGTGTTCTTGGTTAGCGAGTATTGGTTAGCGTGTATGGTTTAACGTGCATGGTTTAACGTGTATTGTGTAGCTGTCGTGAGTCTTTAACCCTTTCTCATAATGTAGAACAAATTGAGTTGAGTTCAAGAATACGCAAATACGAATTCTTGAACTCATGCTACCTGTGCGGTAAGCGGGCGGTGTATTAGCCTACTCTAACTAAGGGTTCGTGTCTGCAGCGGCCTCTGAGGTTGCTATCGCTTCGCTGACAGCAGGTTGAAGGGTTCCTACAGCGGCAGAGCTGACCGCGACGGGTGTGATGACAGTGAGCCCGTCTGTACTATTGTCTAGTTCCGCTTCAGCGGCGATTTGTTTATCAACATGGCCGATGATGCTTTGATAGTAGCGACGTATATTCTCTACGTAGTTTTGCGCTTCATCGCCACGCGCATAGCCATATCGTGTCTGACTGTAGTATTTCTTTTGGCGCAGCAGGGGTAAGCGGTCTTTCACATCCGCCCAAGCATCTGGGTTACCACCTTGTCGCTTAGTTAAGCGTCTTGCGTCCATCATATGGCCGAACCCGAGGTTATAAGAAGCCAGCGCAAACCAAATCTTCTCATGCTCAGTAATGGAGTCAGGCACTCGACCGACAATATAGCGAAGGTACTGCACCCCGCCTCGTACGGATTGTTCAGGGTCAAGACGATTGGTCACATTGACAATTTTAGCGGTTGGTAGCGTCAACATCATCATGCCACGAACCCCTGTCGGTGATTTAGCGACCGGGTTCCAGTGCGATTCTTGATACGCGAGGGCTGCGATTAAGCGCCAATCGAATTCTTGAGAATACTGTTTAAACAACGGTGACCATTTAGGCAGTTTGCTGTCGAGGGCTCGAATAAAAGCGCGAGTATCAACGTAATCAAAAGTGCCAATATGACCGATGTATTTTTCTTCTAAGTTAGCGAGCTCACCACTTTGTTTTAGACTACCAAAAAACTCGATCAATAATGCGTATAAGCTTTCGTCGTCAGATTTTCTCATGTACCAAGAAATAGGTTGATCCTCGGTCATCTCGAAAGCTAGGGCGAGGTCAGGGTAGATGCGTTGCGAGAGCGATAACTCAACAGAGTCTGCCATAGTGAAGAGCAGTTCACCTTCAGAGACTTGCTTGAGTAGATCGTTGACATCCGCGTTAGCATCAACCTTAAAGCGAAATTCGGCATTGTCTTTGGCGACGTGATTTAAGGTGCGCTCGAAATGAGAGTCTTGCACCACTGCAAACACATCTTCGCCATCGGCTTTTTCGATTAATTCAGCTTGATTGGCTAATAGTTGCTCAAGGTTTCTTGGTCGCCATTGGCCTTTCTTATACACCACTTGTTGACTCACGTAGTAATAAGCGGGACCAGCACGAAACTGCTCGATACGCTGCGGTGATTGGCTTAACCCGGCAGATATAATATCAATCTCACCTTTTTCTAGCGCAGGGAACAGGCTTGAAAGGCGGTAGGCGGGTTTCATCTCCAACTTAACACCAAGCTCGTCTGCGAACTGGCGGGCTAATTCATAATCCAATCCGGTTGGGCCGTCTGGACCAATGTAGTAAGAGAGCTGGTTGTTCAGCGTTCCTACACGCAGCACGCCTCGTTCCTGGATGCTTTCCAATTCGCTTTTGGGATCAGAGTCTATTTGGCACCCGAAGAGACCTAACGATAAGGTCAGCAACGTTGTTAGTTTTAGCCAACGAACAGAATAATTATTTTGCATTAATTCAATTATCTCACGAGAACGATGTGGTCTTTATACCAAAGCTAGAACTTCTGGCAAAGCAACATCATAGAAAGTCTCGTTTACTGTCACTTTATCGCCGTTATTCGTCGGATTTTTGCAATTAAGAAAAAAATGACGAAAACGTTTGCGTAAGTGGTTACGTCACAAAAAAAAATACACTATAATACGCCGGAATCAAGGGGGCAGAAATTGGTATATGTTTATTTTTTAAATGTAACTCGTTGAATTTATTCCAATATCACCTCAAATCAATTGCATAAGAGACCTAAGCACATGAGAATTTTGCGTGGCTCCCCAGCTCTTTCTGAGTTTCGTGTTAACAAGCTAGTAGAGCTTTGTCGTGAATTAAGCCTACCTGTCACAGGTATTTACGCTGAGTTTGCCCACTTTGCCGACCTGACATCAGACTTAGATGCGTCTGAAGTCGAAAAATTGGAGAAGTTGCTGACTTACGGTCCAACAATCGAAGAACATGAACCAACGGGTACACTATTACTAGTTACGCCTCGTCCGGGTACTATCTCGCCATGGTCGTCTAAATCGACAGATATTGCGCATAACTGTGGTCTGAATAAAGTCACACGTTTAGAGCGTGGTACCGCTTTTTATGTTGAATCATCAAGCGAATTAACTGAGCTTCAATTAGTAGAGCTGAAAGCGATCCTTCATGACCGCATGATGGAAGTCGTGTTCAATGACTTTGATTCTGCAGCGGCGCTTTTCACTGTGGCAGAACCTGCACCTTATGCTGAGGTTGACCTGCTTAGTGGTGGTCGTAAAGCGCTTGAAGAAGCAAACGTTACCCTAGGTCTTGCCCTTGCTGAAGATGAGATTGATTACCTTCTTGAAAGCTTTACAGAAAAGCTAGGTCGCAATCCAACAGACATAGAGCTTATGATGTTTGCACAAGCAAACTCAGAACACTGTCGTCACAAAATTTTTAACGCTGACTGGACTATTGATGGCGTTAAGCAAGAAAAATCATTGTTTAAGATGATTAAGAACACGTTTGAAACGACACCAGAACACGTGTTATCTGCTTATAAAGATAATGCAGCAGTTATGACTGGTTCAACTGTTGGTCGTTTCTTCCCAGATCCAGACACGCGCCAATATAACTATCATCAAGAGAAAACGCACATCTTGATGAAGGTTGAGACGCACAACCACCCAACGGCTATTTCTCCTTGGCCGGGCGCATCAACCGGTTCTGGCGGTGAAATCCGCGATGAAGGCGCAACGGGTATCGGTGGTAAGCCTAAAGCAGGCCTTGTCGCTTTCTCTGTCTCTAACCTTAAGATCCCGAACTTCGTTCAACCTTGGGAAACGGACTTTGGTAAGCCAAGCCGTATCGTTACTGCTCTGGATATTATGCTTGAAGGTCCTCTTGGTGGTGCGGCGTTTAACAACGAATTTGGTCGTCCAAACCTATTAGGTTACTTCCGTACTTACGAAGAGAAAGTTAACTCTCATGCTGGTGAAGAGGTACGTGGTTACCACAAGCCAATTATGTTAGCTGGTGGTTTAGGTAACATTCGTGATGAGCACGTTCAGAAGAAAGAGATCCCTGTAGGTGCAAGCCTAATCGTTCTCGGTGGTCCTGCAATGAACATCGGCCTTGGCGGTGGTGCTGCATCTTCAATGGACTCTGGTTCTTCTTCTGAAGATCTCGATTTTGCTTCTGTACAACGTGAAAACCCAGAGATGGAGCGTCGTTGTCAGGAAGTGATTGACCGTTGTTGGCAGCTTGGTGATGCCAACCCAATCGCCTTCATTCATGATGTGGGCGCGGGTGGTATTTCAAACGCACTTCCTGAGTTAGTGGACGATGGTGAGCGTGGCGGTATCTTTAACCTACGTGACGTACCAAACGATGAGCCGGGCATGAGTCCTCTTGAAATCTGGTGTAACGAATCTCAAGAGCGTTACGTAATGGCAGTTGCTGACAAAGACATGGCAACGTTTGACGCGATTTGTAAGCGTGAACGCGCACCATATGCCGTTGTAGGTAAGGCAACAGAAGAGCGTGAACTTAAACTAGAAGATTCACACTTCGATAACACGCCAATCGATATGCCAATGGACATCTTGCTAGGTAAAACACCTAAGATGCACCGTGACGCGAAAACGTTGAAAGCGAACAACCCGGCGATTGATCGCTCTGGTATCGAGATGAACGAAGCGGTTGACCGTGTTCTTCGTCTACCAACGGTTGCAGAAAAAACATTCCTTATCACCATCGGTGACCGCTCGGTAACAGGCCTAGTTGCTCGTGACCAAATGGTAGGCCCTTGGCAGGTTCCTGTTGCTAACTGCGCAGTAACAGCAGCAAGCTACGACACTTACCACGGTGAGGCTATGTCTCTAGGTGAGCGTACGCCAGTTGCTCTACTCGATTTCGGTGCATCGGCTCGTCTAGCGGTTGGTGAAGCAATCACTAACATCGCAGCGACAAACATCGGCGATATTAAGCACATTAAACTGTCGGCTAACTGGATGTCTCCAGCTGGTCACCCAGGTGAAGATGCCGGTCTTTATGAAGCGGTAAAAGCGGTAGGTGAAGAGCTTTGTCCGGCGCTGGGGCTAACTATCCCAGTAGGTAAAGACTCAATGTCGATGAAGACCAAGTGGGAAGAAAACGGCGAGCAGAAAGAAGTCACCTCTCCGCTATCTCTCGTTATCACTGCGTTTGCTCGTGTTGAAGATGTTCGTAAGACCATTACTCCGCAGCTACGCACTGACAAAGGTAACACGTCACTGGTGCTTATCGACCTAGGCAACGGCAAAAACCGCATGGGTGCGACAGCATTGGCTCAGGTATACAAGCAGCTTGGTGATAAGCCAGCAGATGTAGACAACGCAGCACAGCTAAAAGGCTTTTACGAAGGTGTTCAAGCACTCGTTGCTAACGACCAAGTTGTGGCTTACCACGATAAAGGCGATGGTGGTTTATTCGTTACGCTAGCGGAAATGGCGTTCGCAGGTCACTGTGGTGTGAATGCTGACATTGCCGCTTTAGGTGAAGACACATTAGCGGCTCTATTTAACGAAGAGCTAGGTGCGGTCATCCAGGTACGTAACGAAGACCTAGATTCAGTACTGTCTACGTTAGCATCGAATGGCCTAGAAGCTTGTTCACACGTTATCGGTTCAGTAGAAGCTTCAGATGAAGTCGTCATTAAGTCAGGTGAACAAGTTGTTATCGAGCGTAACCGTACGGAGCTTCGTACGATTTGGGCTGAAACAACACACAAAATGCAATCACTTCGTGATAACTCTGCGTGTGCCGATCAAGAGCATGAAGCGAAGAAAGATAACTCAGACCCAGGTCTAAACGTTAGCCTGAGTTACGATGTTAATGAAGATATCGCAGCGCCATATATTGCGACAGGCGCGAAACCTAAGATGGCGATTTTACGTGAGCAAGGTGTTAACTCTCACGTTGAAATGGCCGCAGCATTTGACCGAGCAGGTTTCGAAGCCACCGATATTCACATGAGCGATATCCTAACGGGTCAAGCGGTTCTAGAAGAGTACAACGGCCTTGTGGCTTGTGGTGGCTTCTCTTACGGTGACGTACTAGGTGCTGGTGAAGGTTGGGCTAAGTCAGTTCTGTTTAACGACTCTACACGTGACCAATTTGAAAACTTCTTCAAGCGTGAAGATACCTTCTCTCTAGGCGTGTGTAACGGTTGTCAGATGTTGTCTAACCTACGTGAATTGATTCCGGGTGCAGAATACTGGCCTCGTTTCGTGCGTAACGAATCTGAGCGCTTTGAAGCTCGTTTCAGCCTAGTAGAAGTTCAGAAGTCTGATTCTGTATTCTTCAACGGTATGCAAGGTTCTCGTATGCCTATCGCGGTTTCTCACGGTGAAGGTCGCGTAGAAGTGCGTGATAACGAGCACCTAAACGCGATTGAAAATTCAGGTACAGTGGCGCTACGTTACGTTGATAACAACGGTAACCCGACGCAGCAATACCCGAATAACCCGAATGGTTCGCCAAACGCTATCACCGGTCTCACGACAACGGATGGCCGTGTAACCATTATGATGCCTCACCCAGAGCGAGTATTCCGTACGGTTGCTAACTCTTGGGCTCCAGAGACTTGGGGTGAAAACGGTGCTTGGATGCGTATGTTCCAAAACGCGCGCAAGAATATCGGTTAATCGCTAGGTTAATGACATAGTCAATTGGAAAGGTCGTCAGTGTAAGCGCTGGCGACCTTTTTTATTGCCAGTTGTTTTCTTGCTAGCTGTTTTATGGCGATTATTAGTCATTTAGTACGATAAAAAAATCCGTCGTTGTTGCTAAAAATAGTGGAGCGTAATTGAACTAATTGTGTTCTAATACCGCGCTGGCTTAGGGATGGCTGACAAAGTAATGATAATTATGTTGGAACATCCCTTAACAAAACCCTTAGGAATCATCTAAATGTCTGAAAATAAAAAATTTGCTATCCGTCTAACGGAAAAGCGCAATGGTTGGTCTGCAGAAATTACTCGCCAAGTAACCTCTCGTAGAACGGTAGTATCTAAGCGTGAGATGGGTTTTGAAAGCGAAGAATTAGCACAAGCTTGGGCAGAGAAAGAGCTACAAGGCTTTATTGCAAGCCAAGCTGAACGTAATGCTCGTAAATCTGAAGCTCGTAAAGAGAAAGAAGCCAAAGAGCACGCGAAAGAAGCTCTAAAAGCAGTAAAAGCTGCCGCTCGCCAAGATAGCGCTGAGCAAGAAGACGAAGAGTAATCATTTTAGTACTGTTGACGAGTTTTGATTCGTTGATAGGTACCAATAAAAAACCGCTGTATTATCAGCGGTTTTTTTGTGCGCGTTTTTCATGGGTCGTGCATCCACCCTTAAGGCCGTTGTTATCTTCGACTTAAAATACTTGCTCTTCGAGTTTGCTGACCAGTTCTGGTGGAAGCTGAAGTTGTTTTGCCAGTTCTTGTAAGTACGCTTTTTCCATAAAGTTTTGTTCATCCACGACAAGTAAACTCGCAAGATAAATTTCCGCTCCTTGCTCTGGTGAGTGTGAAAGCTGCGCAATATAGCTAGGATCAAGCGGTTTTGCGATTTCAGCTTGAACGAATGCCTGAAGATGAGCGTCGGCATGCATTCGTTGTAGCGCTTGGTCAATTTTACTCATTTCTGCTTCATCAATATGACCATCGGCTTTGGCTGCCCCAATCATGGCTTTGAGAACGATTTCTTCATGATTGGTATTGGCAAATTTATTGATGGTTGCCCCTTGTGAATCTGAGGCATTCTTTTTATCCCAATCGTTGTAAATCTTAAATGCCAGAGCGCCAAGAGCGGCTGCGCTGCCAACGCCTAGTGCTGTTTTGCCCATTTTTTTGGTTTTCTTCGATCCCATGAGCATACCAAGTAAGCCGCCGCCGACGGCCCCTGCACCTAATGCACCCATGGTTTTCTTGTCACTGAGAGCAGAGCTAAGGTTCGATGATGACTGAGAGGCTTTTTGGGTCGCTTTACTCACAACATCTGATTTGAGTGCTTGATTAAGTAGTGATTTCAGATCCATCGTATTCTCCAAAATATATGAGTAGAGTTTAGGTTTTTGAGCGGTTCGTGCTTAAGATCTAATGCGATTGGCACGTCATATCTATGATGGTAATAGAGTGAATCTGAACTGAAGATGAAGTTGGTTTGTTTATCGGCATTAAAAAGGCAGCCAATAGGCTGCCTTTTATGACCGAGGTCGTTTCATTTACGATGATCAGTTGCGCTGATCAATTGCGGTATAGCGTTACGCTAATTGCGCTTTAACATGCTCAACGATGTCTGAGATAGCAATTGGTGCTTTCTCGCCATTGCGACGGTTCTTATATTCGAAGTTGCCTTCGTCCATGCTGCGGTCACCAATAACGATGGTGTGTGGAATACCGATAAGCTCGATATCTTTAAACATCACACCAGGACGCTCTTTACGATCATCAAACAGGACTTCGATCCCCATAGCCGTTAATTCAGCGTATAGCTTCTCAGCCGCTTCCTTTACGCGCTCTGATTTATGCATGTTCATTGGCACAATCGCCACTTGGAAAGGGGCGAGTGCGTCTGGCCAAACGATGCCGAATTTATCGTGGTTTTGCTCGATAGCGGAGGCAACAACACGTGATACACCAATGCCGTAACAACCCATCTCTAGTGTTACGCTCTTACCGTCAGGACCAAGAACGTTACAGTTCATTTTCTCTGAGTAGTTAGTGCCCAGTTGGAAAATATGGCCCACTTCGATACCACGCTTAAGTTGGATAGTGCCTTGACCACATGGGCTAAGGTCGCCTTCAACAACGTTACGTAGGTCTTCAACTTGAGCAAGCTCAACGTCACGGCCCCAATTGATGCCGAAGTAATGCTTACCGTCTACGTTTGCGCCAGCGCCGAAGTCGCTCATTACTGCAACAGAGCGGTCAACGATGAATGGTAGCTCTAAGCCAACAGGGCCAAGTGAACCCGGACCAGCACCAACCAGTGCACGAATTGCAGCTTCATCAGCCATTTCTAGTGGAGAAGCAACCTGTGGGAGGTTTTCTGCTTTCACTTCGTTAAGTTCATGATCACCACGGATGATAAGAGCAATGATATCGGCATCTACTTCATCAGAAGCTTTAACGAACAGAGTCTTAACTGTCTTCTCGATGGCTAGACCGTGTTGTTCTACTAGCTCCGCGATTGTTTTTGCGTTCGGTGTATCAACCAGTTCCATCTCTTGCGTTGGCGCAGCCGCTTCAGTTGTAGGGGCGAGTGCTTCGGCTTTTTCGATGTTCGCTGCGTAATCCGATTCAGAAGAGAAGGCGATGAGGTCTTCGCCGCTTTCAGCAAGAACGTGGAACTCTTGAGAGCCGCTGCCGCCGATTGCGCCAGAGTCTGCCAATACTGGACGGTACTCAAGACCCATGCGGTCGAAGGCTTTACAGTAAGCATCGTGCATGGCTTGGTAAGATTGCTCTAGACCGTCTTTGTCGATATCAAAGCTGTACGCATCCATCATAGAGAATTCACGAGCACGCATTACGCCAAAACGAGGACGGCGTTCATCGCGGAATTTAGTCTGGATTTGGTACAGGTTAAGAGGAAGCTGCTTGTAAGAACTAATCTCGTTGCGAACTAGGCTTGTGACGACTTCTTCCGCTGTAGGGCTAAGAACAAACGGACGAGAGTGGCGGTCAGTGAAACGAAGCAGTTCCGGACCCATTTTCTCGCTGCGACCAGTCTCTTCCCAAAGCTCAAACGGTTGAACGACGGGCATCAAGATTTCAACGGCACCGGCATTATCGATCTCTTGGCGAACGATATTTTCTACTTTACGCAGTACACGTAGACCAGTAGGTAGCCAAGTATATAAACCTGAAGCTAGCTTACGGATCATACCTGCACGTAGCATCAGCTGGTGGCTGATAACTTCTGCGTCGTTTGGAGTTTCTTTCAAAGTGGAAAGAAGGTAGTTACTGGTACGCATTCTATGGTATCCGTTTCATCATGATTGTAAGAGATTCAAGCCATCGCTTAAATCGAGTTAAGCCGACTATGATATCAGCGTATTGTCGTTCTACAAAGGTTCAATCGCGGTAACTAATGCCGATTCATCTATTATTTTGAATTTAATATTCCAGTCGTACAGTTTCACTCCATACTCTTTATTGTCCGGTTTGCCTTTTTTATATGCAGGCCTGGGATCTTGAGCGAGAACCTGTGCTATCACCTGACGTCGGTGCTCGCCATCTTGTCGCTGATGAAAGACAGATTCGAGACTGCTCGAAAACTGGACATCAATGAGTTCAGGTTCATCGGACGCATAGCCGCCTTGCGCTTGAGGAATGGCATCTGAGTATGGGATGTAGGGTTTGATATCAACGATGGGCGTACCATCAACTAAATCAACGCTGCCGATATGTATTAAGGTTTGTGACCCCTGCTGTTCTACGCCTTTTAGTTCAACCGCGGACATGCCGATACCATTGGGTCTAAAAGTAGAACGAGTCGCTAACACTCCCATTCTTTCATTGCCTCCAAGGCGAGGGGGGCGAACCGTTGGCTTCCAGCCCGCGTCGATGTTTTGATCGAATAAAAATAGCAACCACAGATGAGAGAATTGCTCGATGCCTTTAATGGCCTCTTGGCAGTTTGCTTGCCCCTGCAGTGTTACGGTCGCTGTCGCAGAAGAGACAAGGCGCGGTTGTCTCGGCACGGCAAATTTTTCTTTATAAGGCGAGCTGATAATGCCAATCGGTTCAATGTGGTAGGTCAAAGGCGTCACTTTAGGTCACAAAATTAAAGATTCATCATTTCAGATGTGCCTGGGGTTTTCAATAGGGGGCGAAAGGCAAGTGTGGCCTATAACATATTGGTGTGTTGATCAAAAAATGCATTTGTCATGAGAATGTTATTTCTTAATTGATATGGATATCAGTATATGTGGTTGATTGATATTAAATCGACTGGTTGAATATTGCGCTAATTTTACATTTGGCAACATATTGGGCTTTTAATTGCGCTTTTGGTCACGTACCCTTCGCCTGCTTTTTACAAAGTTGTCAGAAAAGGACGATAGCTTTGTCAAATAAGCCAGGACAATATAATAAAAGGAGGGGACAGATGAGTTCATCTGCCGCAATGAAACACAACAAACCAAAAAAGCCGATATTTACCCGTTTTTTAGACGGCGTTGAATATTTGGGGAATTTATTACCCCACCCAATCACACTTTTCGCTATATTCTGTGTCGCCATTTTAGTCATGTCTGGTATTGCCGGTTACTTTGACGTTGCGGTTGTCGACCCTCGCCCAGAAGGCGCACCTGGTCGTGCTGCTGATGGAATGATCAAAGTTGTCAGCTTATTCAATGCTGAGGGCTTACAGCTTATCGTTACTAACCTTGTTAAGAACTTTACTGGCTTTGCTCCTTTAGGAACCGTGTTGGTTGCCATGCTTGGTGTTGCGATTGCTGAACACTCTGGCATGTTATCTGCTGCAATGCGTGGCCTAGTTATGGGCGCGTCTCAACGCATGGTGACTGTAACGGTAGTGTTTGCAGGCATTATCTCTAATACCGCTTCAGAGCTTGGCTATGTGGTTCTAATTCCACTGGCTGCGATGTTATTCCACTCTCTAGGGCGTCACCCTCTAGCCGGTCTAGCTGCTGCATTTGCCGGTGTGTCTGGTGGTTATTCTGCAAACCTATTAATTGGTACGGTGGATCCGTTGCTTTCAGGCATTACTGAGACAGCAGCACAAATGATTGACCCAACCTACACCGTTGGCCCAGAGTCAAACTGGTACTTTATGTTTGTGTCTACCTTCTTTATCTCAATTACCGGTGCCTTTGTTACCGAGAAAATTGTTGAGCCGAAGCTAGGTAAATACAATGAAGAAGAAGCGGCGGAAGACTTATCTAATGACCGTATGGGTAAACTGTCTGACGTTGAAAAGAAAGGTCTAAAAATGGCCGGTATTGCGGTACTGATTGTGAGTGCTGTGATTGCTTCAACGATTGTTCCTGCTAACGGTGTACTTCGTTCTGCAACAGGAGAAGTGGCTGGTTCACCTTTCTTGAAGAGTATCGTTGCGTTTATCTTTGTTTTCTTTGCGATTCCAGGATTTGTCTACGGCAAAGTCACGGGAACCATGAATAACGATCGTGACGTTATCAATGCCATGTCTAAATCGATGTCTTCAATGGGCATGTACATTGTATTGGTGTTCTTTGCAGCTCAGTTTGTCGCGTTCTTTAAGTGGACGAACTTTGGTCAGGTATTCGCGGTAGGCGGTGCTGATTTCTTACAAACCATTGGTTTGACGGGTCCTGCGTTGTTCTTTGCCTTCATCCTGATGTGTGGCTTTATCAACCTTATGATTGGTTCGGCATCTGCTCAGTGGGCGGTAACTGCACCGATCTTCGTTCCAATGTTAATGTTGGTTGGCTACGCGCCTGAGACGATTCAAGCGGCCTATCGTATTGGTGATTCGACGACGAATATCATCACACCAATGATGAGCTACTTCGGCCTTATCTTAGCGGTAGCGACACGCTACATGAAGAACCTTGGTATTGGTACTTTGATCGCCACGATGCTGCCGTACTCTATCTGCTTCTTAGTGGGCTGGAGTGTATTGTTCTATATTTGGGTATTCGTATTTGGCTTGCCTGTTGGTCCTGGTGCCGCGACGTACTACACGCCTTAGTTAATGGTAGGTGGTACAGCGTTATCAAAATAAAAATGCTCCCAATTGGGAGCATTTTTTTGTTGAAGGGTGTTATTTTAGTTTTTCTAAATCGGCTTCAATCTCTGCAATTTTACCAGAGACGACTTTTTCTAAGTGACGAAGATCAGATAGGATTTTTTGTTTCACATCGACTTCTGCTACCTCAACGGGCTTAGTGATTTTGTTTAGCTCATCAATGACTAAGGTTAAGTTTCGGTTGATCTCTGTGACTTCTTTGTAGCTTTGGCTGCTGCTATTTACCCGGACGTTCTTAACTTGCCTTGGGTATTTGAACTTAACACTCTTAGCAAACAGTTCGCCTTTCTGTTTACGAAAATATATTTTTAACACATCCTTGTGCGCTTCTTGTCGAATTGAGTAACGCTCAATCTGTTTAGGTTCATGAATGCCTAAACTCGTGAGGTTTGGATACATAGTTTACCTCTTTCATTGTGTGTTCTAAGTACAAATGTAGCAGTCTATTGGTGTGGTAGATAGTTGATAAGTTGAACGATTAAGAAGAAATGTGGGGGAGATCGCTTAATATTCATTCTGGATAAGTAGGGAAAGCTAGGTTCATAATAGAACCTAGCTTTTTAGATTGGAAATTTTGCCATTAGGCCGATATTTGTTCTGAAATGGTGTCGTGCAGTTTCTGTTTCAATGCTTCTTCTTCCTCTTCAGAAAGGCGTCCTCCACTGGCGCTGGTTAAAATGAATAGATCTTCCGCCCGCTCACCAATGGTCGTGATTTTGGCGGCATGGAGGCTTACATCACACTGCGCGAACGTAGCACCAACCTTAGCAAGTAAGCCAGGTGCATCGAGTGCGACGAGTTCCATCAATGTGCGCTTCTTACTTTTCGTTGGTAGAAAGTCCACTTTGGTTTTTACGTTGAAATGTTTTAAGTTTCGCGGTGCACGGCGCGCTTTTATTTTGGTTGGCTTGCCACTTTCAAGTACTCGTATTAAATGCTTAATGACAGCAGAGTGACGAGTGGTATCGATTTTTTTACTGTGATGATCGAGTACCATAAACGTATCGAGAACATAACCGTCTTTACTGGTCATGATTTGTGCGTCGTGGACATTAAAATTACGTCGATCGAGCTCAGCGACCACTGTCGCAAATAGAGCGGGTTGGTCTTTGCTGTAAACAAAAACTTCAGTGCCGCCCCGTGTGGCCTTTTTACTCATCAACACCAGCGGTTTAGATTGGTCTTCGGAGTTTAAAATATGCTCACAATGCCAGGCGATTTGTTTGTGAGTATGGCGTAGGAAGTAATCCGCTTTAAATCGTTGCCACAAGACTTCAATCTCACGGGCAGCAAAGCCTTGCTTTCTTAGTAATGCAGAGGCGAGTTGTTGGTTGTGGCGAATACGGTCTCGAACATCAACGGGGTTTTCAAGCCCTCGTCTTAATACGCGTTGGGTGGAGTGAAATAACTCAGCGAGGAGCGTTCGTTTCCAACTGTTCCAGAGTTCAGGGTTAGTGGCGCAAATGTCGGCCACGGTGAGGCAGACCAAGTATTCCAAATATTCTTCATCACGTACTTTTTTAGCAAATTCAATGATCACGTCTGGATCGTAAATATCGCGTCTTTGCGCGGTGACTGACATTAATAGGTGACTTTGCACCAGCCATGAGACTAACTTGGCTTCAGGTTTTGACAGCCCATGTTCAATGCAAAACTCGAATGCTTCAACCGCGCCAATTTCAGAGTGATCCCCACCGCGACCCTTACCGATATCATGAAAAATAGCCGCGAGGATCAGCAGTTCTTTCTTTTGCATTCTTGGATAGACTTCGCAGCAGATAGGGTGCTTAGAATAATTTTCTTCCAAACTAAAGGTGTGAATGTGGTTGAGCAATCGGATACTGTGCTCATCGACAGTATAAACATGGAACAGGTCGAATTGCATCTGGCCAACAATTTGGCTCCACTGTGGCAGATAGGCCGCTAACACCCCTAACTTATGCATCAACCGGAAAGCTCGGTGGAGGGCGTTGGGGTGACGGACAAGATCCATAAACTTGTCTCGCGCCGCGGGAATTTCATGTAGAAACTTATTTAACCGACGACGAGCAGTACGCAGCTGTCGCAGCGTAGCTGGGCTAACGCCTTCGATGCTTGAATCGTTGGCAATGTGGATAAACATATCCAAGATGGTTTCTGGACGCGCTTGGAACAGAGCGGGTTTCCTCGCTTCAATAAGGTGTCCCCGACGCTGAAAGTCACTATCGAGGACTTCAGCGGCAACAATTTGTCCTTTGTTGATGATGGCTTGGTCGAATAGTTTTAGTAGCATTTTATTGAGTTCAGCGACACGTCTTAGCGTGCGATAGAACTCCTTCATCATCATTTCTACGGCAATGTTGCCTTCACCGACAAAGCCAAGGCTTTCTGCAACTTGGGCCTGATGACCAAAGGTGAGTCGATTGTCATAGCGTCTGAGTTCGATATGTAGGGCAAAGCGCACGCGCCATAAGAAATTTTGACATTCGACCAACTCGCGATATTCCGCATCAGTGAGAAAGCCAAAACGGCTCATTTCAAATAAAGACGTGGCACCAAAGTGGCGACGAGCTACCCAACTTAGAGTATGGATGTCCCTCAGACCGCCTGGTGTAGATTTGATATCGGGTTCTAAATTGTAAGTGGTATCGTGATACTTAGAGTGACGGGTTTTTTGTTCGTTTATTTTTGCTCGATAGAAGTCTTCTGATGTCCAAAAAGTGTCGGAATCCACGACGTTTTTCAGTTGTGAAAACGTGTCCTCACTGCCGCATAGCAATCGTGCTTCTTGCAGGTTAGTGGCGACCGTAAGGTCAGATTGTCCTATTTCAACGCATTCTGCGACTGTTCGAACGGCATGACCCACTTCTAAGCGAAGATCCCATAACAAGGTGATGAATTCACTGACGGTTGTTTCTAGCGCGGGTGTGAGCTTATTACGCGAGACAAATAGAATATCGATGTCGGAAAGTGGATGAAGTTCACCTCTACCATAACCGCCAACAGCGACCAATGCGAGGTTGGTCTGATTATTAAGACCACTATGCTGCCAAAGTCGGTTGAGCAGCAAGTCGATATAGTCTGAACGACCAAGAATCAAATCGGCAATAGGGTGGTGATTTAAGAACTCGTGCTTTTGATGGTCGGAAAAGGTATCCAGCTGGGCTTTGAGTTCTTCCACGGTCAGTTGTTCATCACTGAGCGTTGTGGGGGTCTGAAAAGTCATAAAAGGCGCAATCCGTGCAAGCAAAAAGAAAATCTAACTACGGTTATACCAAAATGGTGAAGATAAAAAAATATCCTCACATTGTGAGGATATTTTTAAAAGACGAAATAACGGAGCAATTAAGCGTTGTTCATATGGCGAGGAATGGTTTCCTCAGCTCGTAATGTGAGGACTTCACAGCCTGTTTTAGTCACAACAATAGTATGTTCCCATTGCGCTGAGTTTTTACCATCACCGGTATAAACAGTCCAGTCATCATCGGCGTCGATGCTACAACCAAATTTACCTGCATTAATCATTGGCTCGATGGTAAACACCATGCCTTCTTTTAGCACGCGGCGGTCGGCATTTTTATAGTGAACAACTTGAGGTTCTTCATGAAACTCAGAACCAATACCGTGGCCACAAAAATCTTTTACGATTGAGAATTTTGCGCGAGGGTTGTTTTTATTATTGGTCTTAATGTACTTCTCGATCTCTGTACCGATAGCGCCAACGGTTGAGCCAGGCTTGACGGTTTTCATGCCTAAATACAGTGCTTCTTGAGCCACCATGCATAGGCGTTTATCTGCTGGAGAAACATCCCCAATTAAGAACATTTTTGATGTGTCGCCGTGATAGCCTTCAGGTCGAGTATCGAGCGAGGCATTATCATCATTTGGGATGATGACGGTGACATCAACGTTGACGATATCGCCGCTCTTGAGTACCGCTGGTTTTGTCTTGCCAGTGGTCCCCATTTCATCGTTTTCAGCAGGGATGCCATGGCAAACAATATGGTTGATGGAAGTACAGATAGACTTTGGATAACCATGATAATCGAGAGGCGCTGAGTATGCGCCGTTTTTGCGCGTGTAGTCAGCACAAATTCTATCAAGTTCCTCGGTAGTCGCGCCCTCTTTGACGTGGGGCTCGATCATTTCCAAAAGCTCGGCCGCAAGTTTACCTGCGATACGCATTCTTTCGATTTCAGCTTCAGTTTTGATTTTGATAGACATTTGTGTTCTCTACTCTCTAATTTGACGCGTTATTCTAACAACGACGAGATTAAGCGCAACAAGAATAAAACTCGTTTCTAAGATTGTTGCTGTGATAATGGTAGTTCGGTTTGGTCATTTATGTCGTTAGAGCGTGGTTTGAATTTGCTCAATTATTGTGATTTTTCTGGTATTGAGGTGGCAAAATATGGTATAAAGCGCGCCAGAATATAGAGTCAGTTTCTCCCTTGCGGCGAACTGCCTTTGTTTTCTCATTAACTTTAATTTAAATCACACACATTTCGTCACATGTTCCGGGGTGCTTGAGTAATCATTCATACCAAGTCGGATTCATGGGAAATGTGGAGGCCTAACCCCATAGAGGATTTTAAAATGGCAACTGTATCAATGCGCGATATGCTTAAAGCTGGTGTTCACTTCGGTCACCAAACTCGTTACTGGAACCCAAAAATGAAGCCATTCATCTTTGGTGCTCGTAACAAAGTTCATATCATCAACCTAGAAAAAACTGTACCTATGTTCAACGATGCACTAGCTGAGCTAGCTAAAATCGGCGAGAAAAAAGGTAAAGTTCTTTTTGTTGGTACTAAGCGCGCTGCGTCTGAAGCTGTTAAAGAAGCTGCAATCAACAGCAACCAGTACTACGTGAACAACCGTTGGTTGGGCGGCATGCTAACGAACTACAAAACAGTTCGTCAGTCTATCAAGCGTCTAAAAGAATACGAAGCGCAAGCTCAAGACGGTACTTTCGAGAAAATCACTAAGAAAGAAGCTCTAATGCGTACTCGCGAAATGGAGAAGCTAGAGAAGTCTCTTGGTGGTATCAAGAACATGGGCGGTCTTCCTGACGCACTATTCGTAATCGACGCTGATCACGAGCACATCGCTGTTAAAGAAGCAAACAACCTAGGTATCCCAGTTTACGCTGTAGTTGATACTAACTCTAACCCAGACGGCGTTGACTTCATCATTCCTGGTAATGACGATGCAATCCGTGCAGTACAGCTTTACCTAAACGCTGCTGCAGACTCGGTTAAAGAAGGTCGTAACAAAGATGTTGCTGCTGTAGCTGCTGAGAAAGACGGTTTCGTAGAAGAAGCTGAATAATAGCGACTATAAGTCACACTTAGTTTTGGGCAACGTCTAGTTTTCATATAAACTAAGTTATAGTTAGCATCAGGGGCCCAATGAGAGCCCCTGATTTTTACCTTGTGTAGAATCAACTGAGGATTTAAGAATGGCAACTGTTACTGCTGCTCTTGTAAAAGAACTTCGCGAGCGCACAGCCGCTGGCATGATGGAATGTAAAAAAGCGCTTGTTGAAGCAAATGCTGATATCGAATTAGCAATTGAAAACATGCGTAAAAGTGGTGCGGCTAAAGCGGCTAAAAAAGCAGGCAACGTAGCTGCTGAAGGCACAATTATCATTAAAGAAGATGCTGGCGTTGCTGCTCTTGTTGAAGTGAACTGCCAAACTGACTTCGTAGCAAAAGATGCAAGCTTCCTTGCATTCGCTAACGAAGTAGCTGACGCTGCTCTAGCTGAGAAACTAGACGCTGCTGCTCTTCAAGCTAAATTTGAAGATGCACGTATTGCTCTAGTAACTAAAATCGGTGAGAACATCAGCATCCGTCGCGTTGCATTCATCGAAGGCACAAACGTTGGTTCTTACCGCCACGGCGACCGTATCGGTGTTGTTGTAGCTGGTGAAGCTGACGCAGAAACGATCAAGCACGTTGCTATGCACGTTGCAGCATCTAAGCCTGAGTTCGTAAACCCTTCTGACGTACCTGCAGATGTAGTTGCTAAAGAGCAAGCGGTTCAAGTTGAAATCGCAATGAACGAAGGCAAACCACAAGAGATCGCTGAGAAAATGGTTATCGGCCGTATGAAGAAATTCACGGGCGAAATCTCTCTAACAGGTCAAGCTTTCATCATGGAACCTAAGAAAACTGTTGGCGAAATCTTGAAAGAGAAAGGCGCTACAGTAACTAACTTCGTACGTCTAGAAGTTGGTGAAGGTATCGAGAAAGCAGCTGAAATGAGCTTCGCTGACGAAGTAGCTGCGGTACAGAAAGGTTAATCCTTTTTTGTCTCGTTGAATTAAAGACCGTAGCCAAGGCTACGGTCTTTTTGCGAGTAGACTAGGTGGTAATTTTTTAACCGTCATGAATTGAGATTTGCTTAGCGAGCATCGGCATTGTTACCTGCCTTGAGTGCTATATTATTTATGAATCTTAATCCATGACCGTTAATCGACAACTCTCTTTGGAAGGTGAACTCCATGACAACGAACCCAAAACCAGCGTATCAGCGCATTCTGTTAAAACTTAGTGGTGAAGCGCTGCAAGGCGAAGAAGGCTTTGGTATTGACCCATCAATCTTAGAGCGTATGGCTCAAGAAGTGAAAGAACTGGTGGAACTGGGCGTTCAAGTTGGTGTTGTCATCGGTGGTGGCAACCTTTTCCGTGGTGCTGGTCTTGCTGAAGCGGGTATGAACCGTGTAGTGGGCGACCATATGGGAATGTTGGCGACGGTAATGAACGGTTTAGCAATGCGTGATGCGTTGCACCGTGCTTACGTGAATGCGCGTGTGATGTCTGCAATCCCTCTTAAGGGTGTGTGTGATGATTACAACTGGGCGGACGCTATCCGTGAATTAAGACAGGGCCGTGTTGTTATTTTCTCAGCAGGTACGGGTAACCCGTTCTTTACTACTGATTCAGCTGCCTGTTTACGTGGTATTGAAATTGAAGCGGACGTTGTGCTTAAAGCAACAAAAGTAGATGGCGTATTCAGTGCTGACCCTGTCTCTAACCCAGACGCTGAATTATATGATAAGCTTGCCTACAATACTGTTCTAGATAAAGAACTTAAGGTTATGGACTTAGCCGCGTTTACTCTGGCTCGTGATCATAAAATGCCAATTCGTGTTTTCAACATGAATAAGCCAGGTGCACTTCGTCGAGTTGTGATGGGTGAAACGGAAGGCACACTTATCAGTGACGAAGAATAAGAGTAAACTCTGTCACTAGGATTTATCGAAAGAAACAACCTAAATGCGTACACGCATTTAGGTGCACATTATTAAGGTGATATTGTGATTAACGAAATTAAGCAAGACGCTCAAGAGCGTATGGAAAAAAGTGTTGAAGCACTAAAAAACAATCTATCAAAAATTCGCACAGGTCGTGCACATCCAAGTCTACTTCAGGGTCTTTCTGTTGAATACTATGGCGCGCCGACTCCGTTGAATCAGGTTGCTAACGTTATCGCTGAAGATGCACGCACTCTTGCTATTACAGTATTTGATAAAGAGCTGACGCAAAAAGTTGAAAAAGCAATCCTAATGTCCGATTTAGGCTTGAACCCTATGTCAGCAGGTACGGTTATTCGTGTACCACTACCACCGTTGACAGAAGAGCGTCGTAAGGACCTTGTTAAGATTGTTCGTGGCGAAGCTGAGGGTGGTCGAGTGGCGATCCGTAATATCCGTCGTGATGCAAATGGTGATCTTAAAGCACTATTAAAAGACAAAGAAATCTCTGAAGACGAAGATCGTAAAGCGCAAGATGAGATTCAAAAGCTGACTGACATTGCTGTAAAAAATGTAGATGATACATTAGCAGCAAAAGAAAAAGAGTTAATGGAAGTTTAATTCTTAACCACTTGCACCTGTGAAAAACGCTGTGCTGACAGCCCAGCGTTTTTTTATGCTACTCTGTTTGTCCCAAATTATTACTAAACTCTTTTATGCAGAACTCAGAAGTCTTCAATGATTCCCTTCCTCAACACATTGCTATCATCATGGATGGAAATGGACGTTGGGCTAAATCTAAGGGAAAACCTCGTGTATTTGGACATAAGAAAGGTGTTTCTGCGGTTAGAAAAACCATTTCGGCAGCCGCTAAGCTAGAGATTAAAGCGATCACTCTTTTTGCGTTCAGTAGCGAAAACTGGCGACGACCTGAAGAAGAGGTGGGGCTACTAATGGAACTGTTTATTACAGTTTTATCTAGTGAAATCAAAAAACTGCATAAGAATAATCTACGACTTCGTATTATTGGTGATATCACCCGTTTCAATGACCGACTACAGCGTAAAATTGCAGATGCGGAAGCGTTGACTGAAAACAATACCGGTATGGTCATTAATATTGCTGCAAATTATGGCGGTAAATGGGATATCACTGAGGCGTTGAAAAACGTTGCTGCTCGAGTAGAGCGTGGTGAGCTAAAAGCAGCCGATATCACGGAAGATATGATATCCGAACATGTCACAATGTCGGATTTACCGGATGTTGATTTACTTATCCGCACCAGTGGTGAATGCCGTATTAGTAACTTCATGCTTTGGCAAATGGCGTATGCAGAAATGTATTTTACTGAACAATTTTGGCCTGAGTTCAATGAAGACAGCTTAGTGGAAGCTATCACTTGGTTTGTGAATCGCGAACGGCGTTTTGGTTGTACCGGAGAGCAAGTCAAAGCGTTAATGGAAGCCAATTAAGGACGATTTAGTTTGAAACAACGAATTATAACAGCTCTAATCCTCGCTCCGCTGGTGGTTTGGGGTATTTTTTCTCTGCCATTTTTGTGGTTTATGATAGCGGTTGCTGCCATTACCCTTATTGGCGCGTGGGAATGGACACAATTTACGTTAACGCCATCGCGTCTTGTCGCCATGCTGCCACCTGTGATTGCTATCGCGTTATCGGTATTGCTTATTCCAGTTGACGTCATAGCATTTAATCAAGTCGGGTTAGCTCATATTACTATATTGGGTGTGGGATGTAGTTGGTGGTTGATCGCCAGTGGTCTCGCTATGACATACCCTAAATCGGCTAACTATTGGCAGCATTCTAATCTGCTACGACACCTATTTGGCTTATTAACTCTGCTGCCGTTTTTATGGAGTATACTCATACTTCGTGCTCAAGCGTATCATCAAGACCCTTACCACGGTGCTAAACTCGTGTTGTTTGTTTGCCTTATCGTTTGGGCAGCAGATAGTGGTGCCTATTTTGCGGGTAAAAGCTTGGGTAAACGAAAAATGGCCCCTCATGTCAGTCCTAATAAAACGATTGAAGGTTTGTTAGGGGGAATTGTTACAGCGCTAGGTGTGGCATGGGGAAGCTCGATTATGTTTGATATTGAGTTTACCAGCGCAACTAGCATGGTTTTCATTACATTAGCTACGGTTGTCATCTCAGTGTTGGGCGATCTTGTTGAGAGTATGTTCAAGCGTGTGTCTAAAATAAAGGACAGCAGCAACATTATTCCAGGTCATGGAGGCGTATTGGATCGCGTTGACAGTTTAACGGCCGCATTCCCAATTTTTGCTCTTCTTTATCTCATTTTCTAATCTCATAAAGAGGGTGTTCATCACCCTCTTTATGTTCGATAAGCGGTTGTACTAGCATGCAAAATTTAACCATCCTTGGTGCTACAGGCTCTATTGGCGCAAGCACCCTTAAAGTGGTCGCTCAAAACCCTTCGCTTTACTCAATCTATGCTCTAGTGGGCGGCAAAAATGTGACCAAAATGGCCGCACTGTGCCTGCAATGGCAGCCCAAATTTGCTGTAGTGGCAGAAGAGAGTGATGCGAAACGTCTGCGAACAGAGCTAAACGGTTTGGTCGATACTCAGATCCTGTTCGGACAGGATGCAATGTGCCAGGTTTCAGCTGATGATGACGTTGATATGGTTATGGCTGCCATCGTGGGTGCCGCAGGCTTATTACCGACTCTAGCCGCGGTGAAGGCCGGTAAGCGTATACTCCTTGCCAATAAAGAAGCCTTGGTCATGTCTGGGCAACTGTTTATTGATGCGGTTCGTACTTCTGGAGCTCAGCTTCTTCCCGTCGATAGTGAGCATAATGCTATCTTCCAATGCTTGCCGACTTCAATTCAAACCGATCTTGGCTATTGTGATTTAGCGCAAGCTGGGATTGAGCATATATTATTAACCGGCTCCGGTGGTCCATTCCGTTATAGTGATGTATCTAGCCTGTCGTCAGTGACACCAGCACAAGCGATTGCTCACCCTAATTGGTCTATGGGACCTAAAATTTCGGTGGACTCCGCGACAATGATGAATAAAGGGCTGGAGTTTATTGAAGCTAAATGGCTGTTTAACACTAATAAAGATCAGCTGAAGGTTATTATTCATCCTCAATCTGTGATCCATTCTATGGTTCAATATCAAGATGGCTCTGTACTCGCGCAAATGGGGCAGCCTGATATGGCAACACCGATCGCTTACTCGATGTCGTACCCAGAGCGAATCCCGGCGGGCGTTCCATCTCTAGACTTTACTAAGATGAATGAGCTGACCTTCTTAGAGGTTGATTTTGAACGTTACCCATGTCTTGCTCTAGCGATTGAAGCTTGTTATGAAGGTCAGCATGCGACAACCGCTATTAACGCTGCTAATGAGGTCGCGGTTGAAGCCTTTTTATCGGGTGGGATAAGCTTCACCGATATTAGCATGATAAATGAGCGTGTTATGTCGAAGGTTTGTGCATCAAACCAATATAACGTGTTAAGTGACTTGGAAAGCATTCTTGAGCTAGATAGAATGGCTCGAATCTATGCGGGCGAGATTGTACACAGTAAGTAACAACGCTGGCAGTGAGCTGAGCTCAGCGCGTACTAATAACTATCACTAGTAACCATCATCACTAGTAACCATCATCACAAGGCGTATGAGCCATGAGAGATAATTGACTATGACAGACATACTGTGGAACTTTGCCTCCTTTGTGATTGCCCTAGGAGTGCTCGTCGCTGTGCACGAGTTCGGCCATTTTTGGGTGGCAAGGAAGTGTGGCGTTTACGTCGAAAAGTTTTCGATTGGGTTCGGTAAATCTATCTGGTCAAAGACGGGCAGCGATGGCACTGAATACAGTGTTGCGATGATTCCTCTTGGTGGCTATGTCAAGATGCTAGATAGCCGTGTTGACGAAGTCTCTGAGGCGGATCACAAGTATGCTTTTGACAAAAAGCCTCTTTGGAAAAGAACCGCTATTGTGGGGGCTGGACCGGCATTTAACTTTATTTTTGCCGTGTTTGCCTATTGGTTAGTGTTTCTGATTGGTGTTCCTGCTGTAAAGCCTGTGATCGGTGAAGTGACGCCGCATTCTATTGCTGCCCAAGCTGGTTTCGAACCCGGAATGCAGATTAAATCTGTTGATGGTAAGCAAACGCTAGATTGGGAGTCGGTGAATTTGGGTTTGGTATCTCATATTGGAGATAATCAAATGACGGTCACAGTTTCATCCAGTGACCAAATAGGAACGGATAAAAAATTAACATTTGACCTGTCTGGTTGGAACTTTAACCCAGAAACAGAGTCTGCTATGGGGACGCTTGGTTTTAGACCGTACTCGCCGTCCATCAGAACGACATTAGCAAATGTGAGTAGTGATGGCGCTGGTGCGGCAGCAGGCATTTTAGCTGGCGACAAGATTATTGCGATTGACGGGCAAGCTATCCAGCAATGGCAACAAGTCGTCAATGCGATTCAAGCGAACCCTAATACACCAGTTGATGTCACGGTTGATAGAAACGGCGACGACATGACACTATCGCTGATGCCAAATTCAAGAACATTGAAGGATGGGACTACAATTGGTTTCGCTGGTATCGCACCAGAAATGGAAGCGTGGCCCGAAGATTATCGTTTTGATCTCCAGTATGGTCCGGTTGAATCTGTTGGGCGAGCATTTGTTAAAACTGGCCAGATTATAGAACTCACCGTTTCCATGCTGAAAAAGCTGATTACGGGTGATGTGGGTCTTAACAATTTAAGTGGCCCTATTTCCATTGCAAAGGGAGCAGGGGCGACGGCCGATTATGGTTTGGTGTACTTTTTAGGCTTTTTAGCGCTGATTAGTGTCAACCTTGGAATAATAAATTTGGTGCCATTACCGATGCTAGACGGTGGTCATTTGCTGTTTTTTGCAATCGAAGCGGTCATTCGTAGACCGGTGCCAGAAAAAATACAAGAAATGGGTTATCGAGTGGGTGGGGCGATTATTTTTTCACTCATGTTGATCGCAATTTTTAACGATTTTACACGCCTCTGATATCAGAATTTAGGCAGCAGTATTAGCAAAGGATTAATTAGAGCAGGTATGGCGATTAAGCATATTCTATTCGCGTCTCTACTAGCGACCAGTGTGTCGGCGAATGGAGCTGAGGATTTTGTTGTACAGGACATTCGTATTGAAGGCTTGCAAAGGGTAGCACTGGGTGCTGCGCTATTGAAAATGCCGGTACGAATTGGTGACACGGTTGATGGGAAGGATATCTCAGAAATTATTAACGCGCTCTACAAGTCTGGTAACTTTGAAGACATCAAGGTTTTGCGAGATCAAGATGCGCTTGTTGTTCAGGTGACAGAGCGTCCGACAATTGCCAGCATTTCGTTCTCAGGAAATGACGCGATTAAGGAAGAGCAGCTACAGCAAAACTTGGACGCGTCTGGTGTTATTGTTGGTGAAGCGCTCGATCGTACGACGCTGAGCAACATAGAAAAAGGGTTAGAAGACTTTTACTACAGCGTGGGTAAATACAACGCTAAAGTACAGGCGGTTGTGACGCCGCTACCACGTAATCGTTCGGATTTGAAATTTGTCTTTACTGAGGGCGTATCTGCGAAAATTAAGCAGATAAACTTTATCGGCAACCAAGTCTTTACTGATGATGAGTTACGCTCTCGCTTTAATTTGAATGTAGACGTTGCATGGTGGAATTTCCTTGCCGACGATAAATACCAGAAGCAAGTATTGGCTGGTGATATTGAAGCATTGAAATCCTATTACCTTGATCGTGGTTACTTGAAGTTTAAAGTCGATACCACACAAGTTTCTATCTCTCCGGATAAAAAAGGTGTCTACATTACGTTAGGCATTGATGAAGGCGCACCTTACCAAGTCGAAGGGGTGAAATTCCGCGGACAACTCATTGGTAAAGAAGCCGAGTTTCAAGGCATGGTTCCGTTTAAAGACGGCGATACCTACAACGGCTCAAGTGTCACAGCGCTAGAAGAAAGCATTAAGCGAGTACTGGGTGAATCAGGTTATGCTTACCCACAAGTACGGACTATTCCGGAGTTTGACGATGAGAATAACCAAGTTTCCTTGGTCATTAATGTCGAGTCCGGTAATCGTATCTACGTGCGTGACATTCGTTTCACAGGTAACAACTCAACGAAAGATGAAGTGTTACGCCGTGAAATGCGTCAAATGGAAGCCAGCTGGCTGAACTCTCGCTCTATTGACGTAGGTAAAGACCGATTAAACCGTCTGGGCTTCTTTGAAACCGTAGATGTACAAACGGTTCGAGTGCCAGGCTCTGAAGATCAAGTCGATTTAGTTTATGACGTCAAAGAGGCCAACTCTGGCAGTGTCAACTTTGGTGTCGGCTATGGTACGGAATCAGGGATCAGTTTCCAGGTTGGTCTACAGCAAGATAACTTTGCTGGTAGCGGTGACCGTGTTGGTATCAGCGCAATGACCAACAAGTATCAAAAGAACATTACCTTAGACTACCGAGACCCATACTGGAACTTGGATGGTGTCAGCTTAGGTGGGCAGATTTTCTACAACGAATTTGAAGCCTCTAAAGCGGGTATTATTGACTATACCGACCAAAGCTACGGCGGAACGCTGACTTGGGGTTTCCCGGTTGACGAACTAAACTACGTTGAATTTGGTGGTGGTTATACCCACAGTCGCCTTGGCAACATCAAAGAATACGTACAGATTGAAAAATTCTTACAAGCGCAAGAGAAGAACCGTGATGCGGAAGGTAACCTAATTACCGATGATTTCCACATGACAGCGGCATGGACTCGAAACAACTTGAACCGTGGTCGCTTCCCGACAGCGGGTAACCATCAAAAACTCTATGGTAAGGTAACGGTTCCTGGCTCGGATGTTCAATACTTCAAGACACAATATGACGTTAGGCAGTATTTTCCGATAACACAAAGTCACAATTTTACGTTATTGTTAAAAGGTCGATTGGGTTACGGTAACGGTTACGGACAAACCAATGGTAATGACAACCTATTGCCATTCTACGAGAACTTCTATGTCGGTGGTTTCTCTACGTTACGTGGCTTTAGACAAAACTCGGTAGGCCCGAAAGCCGTTTATGATGATCCTAACGGCTGTTCAAGTAATGTTGGTGGCAATAACCCATGTTATTCCGCAACTGAGCAGTCGGTGGGTGGTAACGCGGTTGCATTAGCGAGTGTTGAACTTATCGTACCGACACCATTTGCGTCTGACGAGTTCCGCAACCAAATTCGTACCAGTGTGTTCTTTGATGCCGCGAGCTTATGGGATACAGAGTTTACGTATTTGTCACCGGACCCTAACATGTCAGGGCAGAAATACTATTACGATTACTCGGATCCATCGAATTATCGAGCATCCGTCGGCGTAGCAGTTCAATGGATGTCTCCAATGGGACCATTGGTATTTTCACTAGCAACACCAGTTAAGAAGTTTGAAGGTGATAAAACAGAAGCCTTCACATTTACGATTGGTAATACGTTCTAGTATTAGAGCGCAGAATTTACACTTTAGAGCCTAGTTGATAGGCGATAGAATATTGCATATAAATAGAGGAATTGACCTTGAAAAACATGATGAAAGCGGCTGGTCTTGGCCTGGTAATCCTAACGTCTTCACTTTTTGCTAATGCAGCGGAAGCGGCACAAAAAATTGGTTATGTGAATACGCTTCAGGTGTTCCAAGCGTTACCACAACGTGAGGCTGTTCTTCAAAAGCTTCAAAGTGAATTCAAAGATAAAGCGGCGGAATTGCAAGCTATTCAAGCGGATGCGGCTAAGAAAATGGAAAAGCTACAACGTGATGGCGAGCTATTAGGTACAGAAGAAGTAGAAAAACTTCGTATCGAGATCGGTCAACTTGATAGTAAGTACAAAATCAAAGGTCAGGCTCTAGAAAAAGCAAGCCAACGTCGTGAAGCAGAAGAAAAGCAAAAGCTATTTAAAGTGATCCAAGAGGCAGTAGAGAAAGTCGCACAGAAGCAAGGCTACGACATGATCATTGACATTCAAGCGGTCGGTTACGCGAAAGAAGAGTTCAATATCTCTCAAAACGTTATTGATTCACTTAAATAGTTGATTCGATTAAGTAATTGAACAGAAAGCAATAGATTGAGAAAGCGGTAGGACAATGATGACAGAAATGACTTTAGCGAAACTTGCTGAAATCACCAACGGCCAATTACATGGCGACGGGGACACTCGTATCCATGCGGTTGCGCCAATGGATAGTGCTGGTAAAGGTGAGATTACTTTCCTGACAAATGCAAAATATGCGAAGCATTTAGCGGAGAGTCACGCTTCTGCCGTCATGGTTAAAGCCGCTGAACTAGAGCATTGTCATACCAACGCTCTAGTGGTTGCCGATCCTTATGTGGCTTACGCAAAAGTGGCCCAAGCCTTGGATTCAACGCCAAAAGCAGCTGAAGGTATTGCCGCGACTGCGGTTATTTCTTCTGAGGCTAAATTGGGAGCAAATGTTTCTGTTGGCGCTAATGCTGTGATTGAAGCCGGGGCAGAGCTGGCGGACAACGTTAGCGTTGGCGCGGGTTGCTTTATAGGTAAGGGTGCCAAGTTAGGTGCTCATACTCAATTATGGTCAAATGTCAGCATTTATCATCGTGTTGAGTTAGGTGAGCACTGTTTAGTCCAAGCAAACACGGTGATTGGCTCCGACGGTTTTGGTTATGCAAACGAGAAAGGCGAGTGGGTGAAAATTCCCCAAGTCGGCACGGTTCGTATTGGTAATCGTGTTGAGATTGGGGCTTGTACGACGATAGACCGTGGTGCGCTTGATGATACAGTGATTGAAGATAATGTTATTATCGACAATCAGTTACAGATTGCTCACAACGTGCACATCGGATATGGTACTGCGCTTGCTGGTGGTACAATCATTGCTGGCAGCACGTCAATAGGCAAGTACTGTCAGATTGGTGGTGGTAGTGTCATTAACGGTCATATTGAAATTGCCGATGGTGTCATTGTTACCGGTATGGGGATGGTGATGCGAAGCATTACAGACAAGGGGATTTATTCTTCTGGTATCCCATTGCAAACCAACAAAGAGTGGCGTAAAACAGCCGCTCGTGTACATCGTATCGATGATATGAACAAGCGACTTAAAGCCGCTGAAAAACAGTTAATTGATAAAGAAGACTAAGACTTTTATCTTCTTTAAAAAAGACTCGCAATAGGCGGGTCTTTTTATTGTTTGTTTGCTTATCTACATCTTAACAGCCCTAACTGCCACTCAAGTGGATTTGGGTATATAATGCCTGTAGTAAGATATAAGAATTGAAATAGGAATATAGCTTTGAGTACTGATACTAAAATAATGACCATCACTGAAATTCAGGAACTATTACCTCACCGTTATCCTTTTCTGTTGGTTGACCGTGTTACCGACTACGAAGAAGCAAAATACTTAAAGGCGATCAAAAACGTATCAGTTAATGAGCCTCAATTCACGGGTCATTTTCCTCAGATGCCCGTGTTTCCAGGTGTCTTGATCCTTGAAGCAATGGCTCAAGCTACTGGGTTATTGGCATTTAAATCTTTTGGCGCCCCTCAGGGTAATGAGCTTTACTACTTTGCTAGTGTTGATAAAGCGAAGTTCCGTAAGCCAGTGACACCTGGTGACCAATTGGTTATTGAAGTCGAATTCCTAAAAGAACGCCGTGGCATTGCAGCCTTTAATGGCGTTGCGAAAGTTGATGGCGAAGTTGTTTGTTCCGCTGAATTGAAATGTGCCCGTCGAGAGTTCTAGTATGATTCATGAAACCGCGAAAATTCACCCAAGTGCAGTGATTGAAGGCAATGTGTCTATTGGTGCGAACAGCAGCGTTGGCCCATTTACTTACATCTCAGGCGACGTGTCGATTGGTGAAAATAACGAAATCATGTCGCATGTTGTCATTAAAGGTAATACTACGATTGGTTGTGATAACCGTATCTTCCCACAAGCTATCATTGGTGAAGAAAACCAAGATAAGAAATACGGTGGTGAAGACACGAAAGTGATTATTGGCGATCGTAACGTCATTCGTGAAAGTGCTCAGATTCATCGTGGTACCACTCAAGATAAAACACAAACGGTTGTGGGTGATGATAACTTACTGTGTGTGAACGCGCACATAGCCCATGACGTGATTGTTGGAAACCATACTCACATTGGTAACAATGCTATTTTGGGTGGGCATGTGACAGTCGGTGATTATGCTGGTGTGATGGCGCTGTCTGCGATTCATCCATTTTGTACTGTTGGCGCTTATGCTTACGTTGGCGGGTGTTCAGCAGTTGTTCAAGATGTCCCAGCGTATGTACTCGCGCAAGGTAATCATGCCACGCCATTCGGTCTTAATTTAGTTGGCTTGAAGCGCAATGGTTTTGAAAAACCGGAACTAAGAGCACTACAAAAAGCGTATAAAGAAATGTACCGTTCTGGCAAAACGTTAGCGGAAGTGAAGCCCGTTTTAGAAGAAATGGCGATAGAGTTTCCAGCTGTTCGTCGTCTGATCGACAGTTTCGAAAACTCAGAGCGTGGCATTATCCGCTAAACCCGGACACACATGTATCGTCTGTCAATGACGAGAACAAAAGATCGCAGGTGTGATACTTAGCGGTCTTTTTGTCTTTTAGGTTCAACAGAACCGTACTTGGGTACGAATGACGTCAACAAAGGGAAAAAGTATGGCAAGACCACTTCGAATTGGCATTGTAGCCGGTGAGTTATCCGGTGACACGTTAGGTGAAGGTTTCATTACATCAATCAAACAACGCTACCCTGATGCAGAATTTGTCGGCATTGGTGGGCCAAAAATGATTGCGCAAGGTTGTGAGTCTCTATTTGACATGGAAGAACTTGCGGTCATGGGCCTGGTTGAGGTATTGGGCCGCTTAAGACGTTTATTGCATGTTAAGGCGGAGCTTGTTCGTTACTTCTCTGAAAATCCCGTTGATGTCTTTGTTGGTATTGATGCTCCCGATTTCAACTTAAGGTTAGAGCTTGACCTTAAAAGAGCGGGCACACCGACGGTACATTATGTCAGCCCTTCGGTTTGGGCCTGGCGACAAAAACGCATTATTAAAATTGGCGAAGCCACCAATCTTGTATTGGCGTTTTTACCATTTGAAAAGGCATTCTATGATCAGCACAATGTGCCTTGCGAATTCGTTGGTCATACGTTAGCGGATGCCATTCCTTTGCAGTCAGATCAGCATTCCGCGCGCGCACTGTTAGGTCTTGAGCAAGATAAAACCTGGCTCGCAGTGTTACCAGGAAGCCGAAATAATGAACTTAAGATGTTGTCTCAGCCGTTTATCGAAACTTGTCAAAGACTGCACGCTGATGATCCTAATTTAGGCTTCGTGGTTGCAGCGGTCAATGACAAGCGCCGACAGCAGTTTGTCGAAGCTTGGAAAACCTTCGCTCCAGAGTTAGATTTTCACATTGTTCAAGATACCGCGAGAAACGTCATCACCGCTGCTGATGTCGTGTTGCTCGCATCGGGAACGGTAGCACTAGAGTGTATGTTAATAAAAAGGCCGATGGTTGTTGGTTACAAAATGAATGCGATCACAACATTTTTAGCCAAGCGCTTAGTGAAAACCAAGTACGTGTCCTTGCCGAATATTTTAGCCGATGATGGGATCGTAGAAGAATGCTTGATGGACGCGTGTACGGTCGAAAATCTGTATAATGCGTTAACCGTATTATTAAACCAAGATAACACCGCGGTGCTAGACAAGTTCACCGAAATGCATCATTGGATCCGGAAAAACGCGGATGAGCAAGCCGCTCAAGCCGTATTAAAACTAATTAATAAGTGAAGAACATGACCAAGAAAACGCCTGTAGAGTATCCGCCTTTTGAATATCCGCATGGTTATAGCATGATTGCAGGGGTGGATGAGGTTGGGCGTGGACCACTAGTTGGGGACGTCGTGACTGCCGCGGTCATTTTAGATCCAAATAACCCGATATCGGGTCTGGCTGACTCCAAAAAACTGTCGGAAAAAAAACGGTTAGCGCTCTACCCAGAAATTAAAGAAAAAGCGTTAGCATGGGCAGTAGGGCGTTGCTCGCCAGAAGAGATTGATGAATTGAATATTCTTCAAGCAACGATGGTCGCGATGCAACGAGCGGTTGCTGGGCTTCAAGTCAGTCCTGATCTTGTGTTGATTGACGGCAATCGCACTCCGAGTTTAACGATGGACTCACAAGCCGTGGTAAAAGGGGACTTGCGCGTCTCGGAAATTAGCGCGGCATCCATTATTGCTAAAGTGGTACGGGATGCGGAAATGGACGAGTTGGATAAACGTCACCCTCAATTTGGTTTTGCTAAACACAAAGGTTATCCGACAAAAGCACATTTTGATGCGATTGAGCAACATGGTGTTATTGACGAGCACCGCAAAAGTTTTAAGCCGGTTAAACGCGCGTTGGGTATCGAATAAGTAATGATGACCATGAATCACACTATCGTGACAATTAGGATTTAGTATGTCAGATCCCAAGTTTATACACCTGCGTGTACATAGTGACTTTTCTATGGTGGATGGCCTATCGAAAGTGCCGCCACTCGTCAAGAAAGTTGCTGAGATGAATATGCCAGCTATGGCGCTTACCGACTTTACTAACTTGTGTGGCTTAGTGAAGTTTTACAGCAATGCACATGGTTGCGGAATTAAGCCCATCATTGGTGCTGATTTTGCAATGCAGTCCGATGAGTTTGGCGATGAACTGACGAGTATTACGGTTCTTGCTATCAATAACACCGGCTACAACAACCTGACATTGCTCATTTCCAAAGCTTATCTTCGCGGCCATGTCCAGCACCAGCCAGTGATTGATAAAGCATGGCTCCCTGAGCTATCAGAAGGTTTAATCGTACTTTCTGGAGGCAAGAATGGCGAAGTCGGTAGGGCATTGTTAAAAGGTAACCGTGCGTTAGCGAATCAATGTCTGGAGTTTTACGAAACCCATTTTACCGACCGATTTTACCTCGAGTTACTGCGTACGGGTCGTCCTGACGAAGAGAGCTACTTGCACTTTGCAATTGAAATTGCCGAAGCGCGAGGTTTACCTGTTGTTGCCACGAATGAAGTCGTTTTTGTCGAACCTGAACTGTTTGATGCCCATGAAATTCGCGTCGCGATTCATGATGGTTACACGATTGATGATCCTAAACGACCAAAGCGTTATAGCGCACAGCAGTACCTTCGTTCTGAAGAAGAAATGTGTGAGTTATTTGCTGATATCCCTGAAGCGCTGCAGAACTCAGTTGAAATCGCGAAGCGCTGTAACGTAACGGTTCGCTTAGATGAGTATTTCCTGCCTGCGTTCCCGACGGAAGGGATGCTGGAAACGGACTTCTTAGTGAAAAAATCACAAGAAGGCTTAGAAGAGCGACTTGAGTTTTTATTTCCAGATGAAGAAGAGCGGACTAAGCGTCGTCCAGAATATGATGAACGCTTGCAAATAGAGCTCGATGTAGTCAATGAAATGGGCTTTCCTGGTTATTTCTTGATCGTAATGGAGTTTATTCAGTGGTCCAAGGACAATGATATCCCTGTTGGGCCAGGACGAGGCTCTGGTGCGGGTTCACTTGTTGCCTATGCGCTAAAGATCACTGACTTAGATCCGTTGGAATATGACTTACTGTTCGAACGTTTTTTGAATCCAGAACGTGTCTCCATGCCCGATTTCGATATCGATTTCTGCATGGACAAGCGTGATCAGGTTATCGACCATGTAGCTGAAATGTATGGGCGTGATGCGGTATCTCAAATCATCACTTTCGGTACCATGGCCGCTAAAGCGGTTATTCGAGATGTTGGTCGTGTCTTAGGACACCCCTTTGGCTTTGTGGATCGGATTTCAAAATTGATCCCACCAGATCCGGGGATGACGCTGGAAAAAGCCTTCAAGGCTGAACCTGCATTGCCTCAGTTATATGATGGCGATGAAGAAGTCCGCGATTTGATTGATATGTGTCGAATTCTGGAAGGTTGTACGCGTAATGCGGGTAAGCACGCGGGTGGGGTTGTTATTTCGCCTACCACGATCACGGATTTTGCCCCAATTTATGCGGATGCAGAAGGTAACTTCCCCGTCACTCAGTTTGATAAGAATGACGTTGAAACCGCAGGCTTGGTTAAGTTCGATTTCTTAGGTTTAAGAACATTGACCATCATTGACTGGGCGCTGGGGTTGATTAATCCGCGTTTGGAAAAAGAAGGCAAAGACCCGGTTCGTATTGAGTCGATCCCTTTAGAAGACCCCGCATCGTTTAGACTACTGCAAAACTCTGAAACAACGGCCGTGTTCCAATTGGAATCACGTGGTATGAAAGACTTGATCAAACGTCTTCAACCAGACTGTTTCGAAGATATTATCGCTTTGGTGGCGCTTTTCCGTCCAGGTCCATTGCAATCAGGCATGGTAGATAACTTTATCGACCGTAAACATGGTCGCGAAGCCGTCTCATACCCAGATGAAAAATGGCAACATGAGTCACTAAAAGAGACGTTAGAGCCGACGTACGGCATTATCTTGTATCAAGAACAAGTGATGCAAATTGCCCAAATTTTAGCCGGTTATACGCTAGGCGGCGCCGATATGCTTCGTCGTGCGATGGGTAAGAAAAAGCCAGAAGAGATGGCAAAGCAACGTACTATCTTTGAAGAAGGTGCGGTGGCGAATGGCGTGGATGGTGAGCTCTCGATGAAGATCTTCGATCTGGTTGAGAAGTTTGCAGGCTATGGCTTTAACAAATCTCATTCCGCCGCTTATGCGCTGGTGTCTTATCAGACGCTATGGCTTAAAACCCATTATCCTGCCGAGTTCATGGCTGCGGTAATGACGGCGGATATGGACAACACAGAAAAAGTGATTGGACTGGTGGACGAGTGTCTACGCATGAAACTTAAGTTGTTGCCACCAGATATCAACTCAGGGCTGTATCGCTTTAATGTCGATGATGATGGTGCTATCGTCTATGGTATCGGCGCTATCAAAGGGGTGGGTGAAGGTCCAATTGAAGCCATTATTGATGCACGAAATAAAGGTGGACATTTCCGAGACTTATTCGACTTTTGTGCACGGCTTGACCTTAAAAAAGTCAACAAGCGTGTTATAGAAAAACTGATTATGGCGGGCGCACTAGACCGATTAGGCCCGCATCGTGCGGCGTTAATGGCATCACTTAACGATGCAGTGAAGGCCGCCAGCCAACATCATCAGGCTGAAGCATTCGGCCAGTCGGATATGTTTGGGGTATTGACCGAAGCACCAGAAGACGTTGAGCATAAATACGTTCAGGTACCAGCATGGCCTGAAAAAGTGTGGTTAGAGGGAGAACGAGAAACACTCGGTCTTTATTTGACCGGCCATCCCATTAATGCGTATTTAAGGGAACTGAATAAATACACCAGTTGTCGACTAAATGAAGCGACGCCAACACGACGAGATCAGTCGTTAACACTTTCCGGCTTAGTGATTGCTGCGAGAGTGATGACAACAAAGCGTGGTAATCGTATTGGTTTGATGACATTGGACGACCGTTCTGGACGTATGGAAGTGATGTTGTTCTCAGATGCGCTAGATAAATATGCTGAATTGCTCGAAAAAGACAAAATAGTGGTCGTTTCTGGACAGGTCAGCTTTGATGACTTCAATGGTGGGCTTAAAATGTCCGCCCGCGAAGTTTTAGACTTGGGAAGCGCACGCGAGAAATTTACTCGTGGATTATCAATTTCGTTGCTAGAAAAACAAATTGATGAGCGTTTTTACCAACGCTTTACTGATATTCTAGCGCCACATAAAGCTGGAACAGTACCGGTTAATATTTATTACCAGCGTGAAGATGCGCGAGCAAAACTAACACTGGGAACAGAATGGCGTGTCACGCCAAACGACACGTTGTTAGAAGAATTACAGCAGTTACTTGGTCAAGACCAGGTAGAACTCGAATTTAACTAATTGGGTCCTCACACTATCCGAGGACTGAATCGAAAAGGATTCATTGATGAGCTTGAACTTTCTTGAATTTGAAAAGCCAATTGCAGAACTAGAAGCTAAAATCGAAGCCTTGCGCGATGTATCTCGCCATGGTGGTGATAGCGCGATTGATTTAGACAAAGAAATTGAACAACTAGAAAAGAAAAGCCTAGAGCTTAAAAAGAAGATCTTTAGTGATTTAGGTGCATGGCAAGTTGCACAATTGGCTCGCCACCCTCAGCGCCCTTACACGCTGGATTACATCGAACACGCGTTTACAGAGTTTGACGAGCTAGCGGGTGACCGTGCTTTTGCTGACGATAAAGCTATCGTTGGTGGTATGGCGCGACTAGACGGTCGTCCAGTGATGATTATTGGTCATCAAAAGGGTCGTGAAACGAAAGAAAAAGTGAAGCGTAACTTTGGTATGCCAAAGCCAGAAGGTTACCGTAAAGCATTGCGCTTAATGGAAATGGCTGAGCGCTTCCAAATGCCGATCATTACGTTTATTGATACCGCTGGCGCTTACCCTGGTGTTGGCGCGGAAGAGCGTGGCCAATCTGAAGCGATCGCAAAAAACCTGAAAGTGATGTCTGGTCTGACAGTGCCAGTCATTTGTACGGTTGTTGGTGAAGGTGGTTCTGGCGGCGCATTAGCCATTGGTGTGGGTGATTACGTGAATATGCTTCAGTACTCAACGTACTCGGTAATCTCACCAGAAGGTTGTGCGTCTATTTTATGGCGTGATTCAGACAAAGCCCCACAAGCGGCTGAAGCGATGGGTTTAGTTGCCCCTCGACTAAAAGAGCTTGAGCTTATTGATGATATCATCGAAGAGCCACTGGGTGGCGCACATCGTGATCCAATTAAGATGGCAGAGAACCTCAAGGCAACGCTATTACGTCAACTTGAAGATTTGGAGCAGCTGGATCATGACTCGTTGCTTGACCGTCGTTATAAGCGTTTAATGAGCTACGGCTACTGTTAAGTCCATCTCATTAGTATAATAAAGCGAGCATAGGCTCGCTTTATTTGTTTTTAGGATCAGCAATGGCACTTTATCAGCAATTTTCAAACGCTTTATCTGCGTCATTAATCGATAGCTCTAAGATTATTCTCGCGTTGAGTGGTGGTATGGACTCGCGCGTATTATTGCGATTGCTTGCTATTTATGCCAAGCAACACCCGACCCGACAATGTCTTGCGGTTCACATTCACCATGGGCTGAGTGATAACGCTGAGCGATGGCTAGCGGACTGTCAGCGTTGGGCTTCTGAAGAGGGAATTACGTTTGCGGCAGAGAGAGTGCAGCTTAGTCTTAGTGATAGAGAAAGTGTGGAAAAGGCTGCGCGCGACGCTCGATATCACGCGTTAGGACAATATGTTGAAGCGGATGATGTTTTATTAACAGGGCAGCATTTAGATGATCAAGCCGAGACGTTTTTACTGGCGCTAAAACGTGGGAGCGGACCGAAGGGGTTATCCTCAATGGCAGAGGATATGGCTTGGGGAAAAGGGCGTCTTGTTCGCCCTCTTTTGACAACTTCTCAATCGGCTATTGCCTCTTTTGCTCAGCAAGAAAAGCTTGAATGGGTCGTGGATGAGAGCAATGAGGATACGCGTTTCGATCGTAACTTTCTTCGTCATCAAGTGCTGCCTATTCTTAATCATCGTTGGCCGAGTTTTGCTCATGCTGTACATCGAAGTGCTCGTTTATGTGCACAGCAAGAAACGTTACTTCATGAAATGCTGCGCCCAGAGCTGGACGCGATGCTTGGCGCGTTGGGTGGACTATCCATATCAGCATTGACGCCCTTGTCCGCTGTGAAGCGTGATTATCTGTTGAGGCTATGGCTGGAGTTGTTGTCAGTCGCGCTTCCTAGTGAGCGGCAGTTACAGGTACTTTGGCAAGAAGTGGCCTGCGCCCAAGATGATGCGAATCCAGAGTTGAAGTTAACCTCAGGCTCTATAAGGCGCTTTGATGGGCAATTATATTGGGTTACTCATAGTCAAGATGTGTCGGGGAGTTCGCAATGTTGGGACTTATCGAGCAAGTTACCTTTACCCGATGATTTGGGAATGCTGCGTGTTATCAGTGCTACTCAACCGGCAACGATGACATTAAATCGCTCAGCGCTAACGGCGCCCGTCACGGTCACGTTTAATCCGGAAGGTCTCAGTGCTCATCCTCAGGGGCGCCGCGGTTCGCGGAAAATGAAAAAATTATATCAAGAGTACAGAATACCAAGTTGGCAGCGTCGCCGTTTGCCTATCTTAATGGCCAATGAGAAAGTGGTAGCGGTGGCTAACTTATTTGTCGATAAAGCTTTTTATGGTTCAGATTGTGAACTAATTTGGGACAAGTGAACCAATTTCATGTCACAATCGTAAGCATAATAAATCGCCAGATACGGGAAGGCGTCTCCGATAACTTGTTATCTGGTATATATGGAAATAGCAAAAAGGTAATGCAATGAATAAATTCGTGATAGGTGCAGCACTCGCTGTCAGTGTTTTGAGTGGAACCGCAGTAGCGGCTGACGTACAAGCAGGTAAGGCAAAAGCAGCGATTTGCGCCGCTTGTCACGGAGCCGATGGCATGGCTGTGATACCGGGTTATCCACACCTTAAAGGTCAGAACGAACAATATTTAGTGTCATCCATTAAGGCATACAAAAACAAAGATCGTAATGGTGGCTTAGCGGCAGTGATGCAAGCTCAGGCTTCTATGCTTAGCGATGAAGACATCGCTAATGTTGCCGCTTACTATGCAAGCTTGAAGTAATTATTACAAAAAATTCTAATCTAGAGCCCGAAGTTGTCCTTCGGGCTTTTTGTTTTGATTGATTGTTTTTACTGGCTACCAGATAATATCGACATAAAAGTGATGTAAGGGAAGAACATGAAAAAGATTGAAGCGATTATCAAACCTTTTAAGCTAGATGACGTACGTGAAGCGCTAGCAGAAGTGGGTATCACAGGTATGACGGTATCTGAAGTTAAAGGGTTTGGGCGTCAGAAAGGACACACCGAGCTTTACCGCGGTGCAGAGTATATGGTGGACTTCCTTCCTAAAGTGAAACTGGAGATTGTTGTCTCTAGCGATGTTGCGGACCAGTGTGTTGATACTATTATTGAAACCGCTCAGACGGGCAAAATTGGTGATGGTAAAATCTTTATTACCGATATCGATCGTGTAGTACGTATTCGTACTGGCGAGGAAGATGAAGACGCAATTTAATCCAATTCGGATACACTGTAAAAAGGAGTAGTTATCTACTCCTTTTTTTATTGGGAGGTCGTAACAAATGAAAGTGAAGTGGCTGATATGGGGAGTCTTTGTTGTCACCCTAATGATGTTCGGCGGTTTCCAGCTGATTTTTACTACGCGAGCTACCCCTGAAGTGACGTCCATTCATAGCGGTAACGTCGCCACAGAGCTTAAATGTTATCAAAGCGATAGTGCGCAAGCTATCGATGATGCCGGTAGGTTGAATATATTGGTTTGGAACATCTATAAGCAGAACCGTGAAAACTTATTGTCTGAGCTGGAACGTTTGTCTAAGGGTAAGCAGCTTGCGTTGTTGCAAGAGGCAAACCTCGACGCGTCTTTTTTGCAATGGCTAAAGGAATCCAGTTGGAGTGGCCAGCAAGCCAGCGCTTTTAAGGCCTTTGATGTGTCTGCAGGCGTGCTTAATCTTAGTACTCACATGCCGTCAATTGCGTGTGCTAATTTGCAAGTTGAACCATGGTTGCGCTTACCTAAATCGGGCTTATATGCAGAGTACGTATTAAGTAATGGGACAAAACTCATTACCGTAAATCTTCACTCTGTTAACTTTACGGTCGGGACTGAGGAATATCAGGCGCAGTTAGAGTCGTTTAAACAGGTGCTAATTAGCCATAAAGGTGCGCTGTTGATTGCTGGGGACTTTAATAGCTGGAGCGAGGAACGTCTTGAGGTTTTGCGCGGTGTGCTCAAAAAGTACCACATTAAAGAAGTGACCTTTAAAGATGATAACCGAAAGCGCTTTATTACTGGTTTGCCGCTAGACCATATTTTTTATCGCGGAATGACGCTATTGTCTTCATCCTCACCGCCATCCACGGCATCGGATCATAACCCCATGATGGCCGAGTTTCGTCTTGATTGATGAGTTGTGAGTAGCCCATAAAAAAACGGCCTAGATAGGCCGTTTTTGATTTTTCTTTAGTAATAGTGATGACTTATCTTTGTAAGATTAAGCGATTAAGCACTGGTTTTAGTGACATCAACATAAAGCTTGAGTTTTTGGCCAGGCTTTAAGTATCGCTGTTTTTCAAGACTATTCCATTTGACGACGTCATTAGTGCGAACATTAAATTTATGCGCAATGCCGCTGACGGTATCGCCACTTCTCACCGAATAAAATACCGTTCGAATGATGGCACCATTTGACTGGTCTTTCCAAATGACAATTTCTTGCCCAATACGAAGGGTATCTCTTGGTCCCATGCCGTTCCATTTTGCTAACGATTGATGAGACACTTTGTTGGCTTTTGCAATCGACCACAAACTATCACCACTGGCGACTTTATGGGTGATCTTGTAATTACCACGAGATGTTGACTGTGTCTTTGCTAGGCGGTTAGAGGCACTTAACGCGTAGATGTCATCATTTTTCGTTGAAGTCGGGACCAGTAAATACTGGCCAGCGCGAATGTTGTTATTTCTTAATCCGTTCGCTTTTTGAATGACTTTGGTCGTGGTTTGATGTTTTTGTGCAATCACGCTTAACGAATCCCCAGATTGAACCTTATAACGTACCAGGCGCATGCCTTTTCCGCGGTTTTTCTCTAATTCTTCTTGGAATTGCTCAACACTTGCTATTGGCAGTAGTAACGATTGTGGCCCTGATGGTGCCGTCGCCCATTGGTTATAGGCAGGGTTATAACCTTGCAATTCTTTCACTGAAATACCAGCATATTTTGCCGCGATGGCTAAATCGAGCTGCTCTTCTGGATCGATCAACTGTAATGCTGGTTGGTTTGGGATCGCAGGGATGTTGAGACCGTACTTTTCTTGATTGGCGAGTACGTCAGCTAGCGCAAGTAATTTAGGCACATAGCTGCTGGTCTCTTTCGGGAGATCAAGCGAGAAGAAATCAGTAGGTTTGTTGAGTTTTTTGTTTTTACGAATGGCGCTGTTTACACGTCCACCACCACTATTATAAGCCGCGATAGCATGATGCCAGTTACCATCAAAACGTTTATTAAGTTGCGTTAGGAAGTCTAATGCTGCGGTTGTCGAGGCGGTGACGTCTCTTCGTCCGTCATACCAATAGGTTTGCTCTAGTCCGAATGCTTTGCCTGTTGCGGGGACGAATTGCCATAAGCCTGCGGCACTGCCATGTGAATAAGCAAAGGCATCAAACGAACTTTCAACGACAGGTAGCAGTGCTAACTCTAAAGGCAGCCCACGCTTTTCAATTTCCTCGGTAATTAAATAAAGGAATGGCTGAGCGCGTTGTGAAACCGTTTTTAGGTGACTTGGGTGCTTGATGTACCACTGGCGATAGTAATCGACTTTAGCGTGGTCTGGCGTTGGCATTTTCAGCTGCATCGCAATACGCTTCCACACATCTTCTTGTTGCTGTGGGGTAAGGGCTTTAGGTTCCGCGACAGCAGGCTCAACAGAAACAGGTGTAGTGGTTGTAGTTTTGGCTGTTTCTGAAGGAGAGTTGGTCGGCTCTGTTGTGTTACTGCTTGAATCTGGCTGAGTCATTTGACACCCAGCCAGCAACAGGGCTAAGGCCCAACTGATTTTCTTATGCATACTCTTTACTACAAACGGTTACTTGAACGGTCGTGCATAATACTAATACGGTTGGTGCCAATACAAGCAGGAAAACGTTAAAATTCGTTTTTCCACTCACGCAATGCGGTAAAAGTAGACACAGGATCGTTGTTGATGGTTCTATTTGCAACGGATTTCATCACTTCTATTTGCTGGGTTCGCAAGAATGGATTGATGCGTTTTTCGATGGAAATAGAAGTGGGTAGGGTCGGAATGCCTTGCACTCGTTTCTTATTGGCTTGCTCTCGATAGTCATGAAGAAAAGCATTATGAGGCTCAATCGCCATGGCGAAGGCAAGATTACTTAGCGTGTACTCATGAGTGCAGTACACGTCAGTTTCTTCTGGCAGTAACGTGAGTTTTTGTAAAGAGTTGAACATTTGCTCCGGTGTGCCTTCAAAAATTCGACCACACCCGGCTGAAAATAACACATCACCACAAAATAGTTTTGCGTCGCCAACATAGCCAATGTGGTCGAGGGTATGCCCTGGTAAATCTAAGACTAAGAATTCTTCACCAAATAAGTGAATGCGGTGTCCTTCGGAGACTTGATGCGTTAAGTACGGAATAGCGTCGTTTTCTGGGCCTATTACGGTGAGATTAGGGTACTTGGTGACGAGTGCTTCAATACCATTAATATGATCCCAGTGATGATGGGTAATCATGATGGTGGTGAGTTCGAGCTGATTTTTTTCTAAATAGGCAATGACGGGTTCTGCGTCACCAGGATCGACAACAGCGCACAACTTCTGGTTATTTTGAATCAGCCAGATGTAATTATCATTAAATGCGGGTATGCTTTTGATATGTAACATTGTTGTTTCTCCAATTCACTTTGAGAGAGAGCGCGAAAATATGAAGCCAGCACGCAGCAAGAAAAAGCTCGACCATCCCCATTCTTGGGAAGAACTTGCCAACGGTCAATGGGTTTCTGAATCTATTCAGACTCGTTTGGATGAGTGGTGCCCAAAGCTTTTTGGTTATCATATGCTTAAACTCGGTGGCTTAAGCTGTGAGTTGACAAGCTGTAACTGCAATATACAGCATCAAGTTAATTTAGACGCTAAAAACCCACTGCACAATGTGATCGCTGATCGTTATGACTTACCTTTCTTAGAAAAAAGTTTTGATGCGGTGATTCTTGCTCACCAACTTGAGTACTGTGATGATCCCCATCGCTTATTGCGCGAGGTTGACCGCGTGATGATCGATGATGGTTATCTTATTATCACCGGGTTTAATCCGATTAGTTTTACCGGGCTTGCGAGCTTGATGCCTTGGAGACGCAACAACTTTCCATGGAGTGGACGTATGTTTACGCCCAATCGAATTCGTGATTGGTTAAGTGTACTTAACTATCAGGTGATCCACGCTGACACTTACGCGCTGTTTCCGATGAAGCGACATCGTACGATGTGGACATGGTTAGAGAGTAGTGTGGGAGACTGGGCTTCACCGATGGGGAGTTTGTACTTCATTGTTGCTCGAAAGCGGACGTATCCGCTGAAACCAATAAAGCCGCATTGGCAGTTAAAGAAAAAGCTCACGCCGGTGAGCTTGAATTATCGAACCGCCGATAAACGCAAGGCTAACTAGGCTGATAGCCTACATCGTCTTCGGTCGGGTTTTCAGCCCCATGTCTTGCCAGTTCATCACACATTTCATTTTCGCGGTGGCCAGCGTGCCCTTTGACCCAGCGCCAATCGACAGAATGGCGCGCGGTCTCTTCATCTAGCGCTTTCCAAAGGTCGGCATTTTTCACGGGTTTCTTGTCGGCGGTTTTCCAACCGCGCTTTTTCCAGTTGTGAATCCACTGTGTAATGCCTTGACGTACATACTGACTATCGGTGGTAAGAATGACATTGCACGGCTCTTTGAGTGTTTTAAGTGCCACGATGGTCGCCATCATCTCCATGCGATTGTTGGTTGTGAGCTGATAGCCTTTGGATAATTTTTTTTCAGTTTGTTTATAGCGCAGTACGATGCCATACCCGCCAGGTCCAGGATTACCTAAGCAAGATCCGTCCGTGAAAATTTCAACCTGTTTCGCCATGATTTGATACTATGTAGGTCTGTAACTTTATTTCTATAGTCTGACATACAAAACATCATGAATACCAGTCTCAATTCAGAACAACGCAGAATCATCGTACTCGATACGGAAACGACGGGTATGAACCGTGAAGGTGGTCCTCACTACCTAGGGCATCGAATTATAGAAATTGGTGCGGTTGAGATCATCAATCGAAAGTTCACCGGAAGGCACTTCCACGTTTATATCAAGCCCGATCGTCTGATCCAGCCTGATGCGATTGCCGTTCACGGTATTACGGACGAATTCTTATTAGACAAACCAGAATATAAGCAAATCCATGCAGAATTTCTTGAATTCATTGCTGGTGCTGAGCTGGTGGCTCACAACGCGCCCTTCGATGTGGGCTTCATGGACCTTGAGTTTTCCATGGTGGATACGAGCATTGGCAAAACGGAAGATCATTGCAAGGTTACCGATACCTTGGCAATGGCAAAGCGTATGGCCAACATGCCCGCCAGGAAAAACCTTGATTCCTTAGCGAAGCATTACACCATCGACACCTCTGCACGTATATTGCACGGCGCTTTACTCGATGCGGAAATTCTTGCTGACGTTTATTTAGCCATGACAGGTGGGCAGACGCACTTACAGTTTAATGCTAGCCAATCTGGGGACTCGGACTCAGAAATGATCAAAAGATTAACGACAGGACGAAAAGCGCTAAAGGTTTTGCATGCAACGGCCGATGAAATAGAAGCACATAATTCGCGCTTGGATATCGTAGCAAAAGGCGGTAACTGTTTGTGGCGTCAGTAGGAGAAAGGCATGCAGAGGATTTTCATAGCGTTTAGTCTGTGGTTGACGCTCATTGGGACAGCGATGGCCAATGAGTCTGCTATGTCATTTTTGGATAACCGATTTCGCGTGGACGAAACCGTCGAGCGAATTACGTTTCTTGTTTATCGCAAAGATAATTCTCGTCCGGTCACTTTAGTTCGCCCTGATGGCAGAAAATACTATGCTTGGAAACACCCTGCCAACGTGCATTGGATTGAAGAGCCTACCGCCGATATTGTGACGATTGAACGTCCGATGCCTGGTCCTTGGCAAGCCATTGGTAAAGTCACGCCGAAGAATAATATCCAACTAGTCTCTAAGCTGTCGTTAAAAGCGCAAACCCTGCCTGAGCGCCTGTACCAAGGTGAAAAGGTGAAATTTACTGCTCGTCTTCTCAGTGATGGGGCGCCGCTTATTATCGACAGCATTCTGACTCATGTGAATTTAAAAGTGGTCATGACACGCTACCTTGAGGAGCAAGAGGCCAAGGACTCCAAAGTAACACCTATTCCTATTGTTATCGGTGAGTTTTTCGATGATGGTGCTAGGCTCGATGAGCGTTCTGGAGATGGTATCTTTACCGTTGAACTTCCTATTACCATCGAGCCGGGTAAGTATAATGTGCGAATTACCACGGGTAATGGTGTATTTCTTCGGGCGTTAGAGCAAGAGGTGTTTGTCTATCCGACCCCGTTTGTCACTCGCTTTATACAAGGTGATGAAAACTCTCCTCATCAACTATTACTGCGTGGGGAAGCGGCCACTATCGAAGCTGGCAGTTTGGCGACATCAATTGAGTTGATCTCTCCTAGTGAGAGTGAGCAGGTTGTGCAAGCTCAAGCGGATGGCAGTGAGATGGAAGTGACGTCACTGTTTACCGATCTTAATGAAGTGGGAACCTATCATTGGTCTGGGCATGTTTATGCCGATGAGGCGGTGACAGAGCGCGAGCTCGTCTTTGATTTACCTAGTCGCTCATTTAGTGTGGTGGGAGCGATTGACCTGAACAAAGCACAAGAATTGCAAGAGGCAGCTCGAGAAGCGAAGAAGAAAGCACAGCAAGAAGCGCAAATCGCGCAACATCGAGCAGAGGTAAAACAGCGTGCGCTTATTGCGATTGTGGTTGGTAATACGGTATTGCTGCTGGTGGGTGCGTTGGTATGGTGGATTGTCAGACGAAAACGGGCAATACGTGCGGTGACCCCTGAAATGCAGCTGAAGATGCCAAGCTAACCGGTAAGGGCGCGCTGCGGTCGACTCCGTGGTGTATGGAACAAAAAATGCCAACCGTGTGGTTGGCATTTTATTATGATTATGAAACTAGGCTAATCTCTATCTTCAACTAACCCCTATCTTCAACTAAACCTCTATCTTCAACTTCCTCTCTATCGCGGTTTATGCCACTTCCTCCATGGCTGGATAGACTGGCTTTGCTGCGAGTTCCTCTGATGCGAAGTCGTCGACATTAATGGTATAGAGACGATGAGCTTCCGCTGTTTTTAATACCATCGCTTCGTCTTGGCCAATAATGCCTTTTTCTAAACCGATTTCAGCGACGCTATCGAGGTTCGTGAATGGGCGACGTTGACCTAACTCTTTGCATATTTTATTGAAAATAGGTTCGGCTTTTAATACCACTTCTAAAGCAAGTTCAATACGACCAGCAGGGTTAAACTCCGTCGGTTCTAAGTATTGACCGCGGCCAAGGCGGCTACGTGCACCGCAAGGCGTTTGAAGGATTCGCGCCACCTGGCTATCGAGTTTATCCGACGGGGCGACTCTCACCGTGCCAAACGGTAAAACCACAACGCGTAACAAGCGACCAATAGTTTTATTTGGGAAGTTGGTTAAAAAGTCGTCCAAAGCTTGTTCGGTTTGTTTCAAACTATCTTGTAGACCCCAGTGCATCAATGGTAGGTCTTCACTTTGACGACCTTCGTTATCAAAACGTTTAAGTGCTGCCGTGCTCAAATACAATTGGCTCAAAATATCACCGAGACGAGCAGAGAGGCGTTCTTTGCGTTTTAGTGAGCCGCCTAGCACTGCCATCGAGACGTCTGATAGCAAGGCAAGGTTGGCACTGTAACGGTTAAGCTGTTGATAGTATCGTTTTGTGGCATCTTTATGAGGGGTATCTGAACCACGACCATCGGTCATTCCTAACCACAAACTGCGAATGAAGTTACTAATGGCAAATGACACGTGTCCAGCTAGCGCTCGGTCAAAGTTTGAGACGGCGCTGCCCTGCGTTGAGTAGGCGGCTTCCATTTCTTTTAGGACATAAGGGTGACAACGAATCGCACCTTGCCCGTAAATGATCATTGAACGTGTCAGGATATTCGCGCCTTCTACGGTAATCGCAATTGGTGCACCTTGGTAGCCTCGTGCCAGGAAGTTTGATGGACCAAGACAGACGCCTTTACCGCCAACAATGTCCATTGCATCGATAATGGCGCGCTGACCTCGGTGCGTACAGTGGTACTTAACAATGGCAGAAATCACCGATGGTTTTTCACCCAAATCGATACCTGTGACCGTTAGACTGCTTGCCGCGTCCATCACGTAAGCATTACCTGCAATACGTGCTAATGGCTCTTCAATCCCTTCCATATGGCCGATAGGCTGTTTAAATTGACGACGGATACGTGCGTAGGCTCCTGTCGCTAATGCCGCTGTTTTGATGCCACCAGTGGAGTTTGAAGGCAGGGTAATACCACGACCGACTGACAGACACTCAACTAACATGCGCCAGCCTTGACCGGCCATCTTAGGCCCCCCAATGATGAAATCGAGAGGAACGAAAAGAGACTGCGCTTTAGTCGGACCATTTTGGAACGGCAGATTTAATGGGAAATGACGATTACCGATTTCCACACCTTTAAGGTCGGTAGGGATCAGCGCACAGGTGATCCCTAAATCAGTTTTGTCTCCAATTAGACCATCGGGATCTCTAAGCTTAAAAGCCAACCCTAGAACCGTTGCCACGGGGGCTAATGTGATATAGCGCTTGTTCCATGTGAGATTCATCCCCAAGACTTCTTTACCTTCCCATTGACCCTTGCACACAACGCCAAAGTCAGGGATAGATCCTGCATCGGAGCCAGCCTCTGGACTTGTTAATGCAAAGCATGGAATTTCTTTGCCGACAGCGAGACGAGGCAAGTAATAATCTTTTTGTTCTTCAGTTCCATAATGTTGCAATAATTCACCTGGACCCAGTGAATTAGGGACACCAACGGTAGAGGATAGGACGCTGGATACACCGGTTAGTTTTTGTAGTACCAGTGATTGAGCGTAAGCGGAAAATTCTAACCCACCGTATTGTTTCTTAATGATCATGGCGAAAAATTTATGATCTTTTAGGTACTGCCAAACGTCGGCAGGAAGATCGGCAAGTTCGTGAGTGACTTGATAATCGTTGACCATCGCACAGACTTCGTTGACTGGCCCATCTAAAAAATCTTGCTCTTCTTGACTCAGCTTAGGTGCGCTGATGTGTTGCAGCGTTTGCCAATTTGGTTTGCCTTTGAATAACTCAGCTTCCCACCATACCGTACCAGCATCGAGTGCTTCTTTTTCTGTTTGAGACATCGCTGGCAGCACTTTCTTAAAAAGTGCGAGTGCTTTTTCTGATACGAGTGTTTGACGTATCGCTGGAACACAAGTTACCGCGATGAGTAACACATAGACACTCCATGCAATAAAGCCAAAAGTGCCAAGTAGTGTTCCTATTGCCATAGCTGCAGAAACAAGTAAAAGAGATTTTGCTAACGATGCACGTTGATAAAAGCTAACGCCAACCGCTCCGAGCAATATGACAGTAGAGAGCAAGATGTCCATGATGGTTCCTTTATCTGGGTATAGTTATTGGATTTTTGGTGTTGTTATTGGGTTTATGACGCCTCTCTATAAGTACAAATAGTAAAGGCAGGAGGTCGTACCAGTTGTTATTGTAAACTAATTATTGCGAAAATGTAAAATTTGAAAGTGTTGGTTATCACAGAATAAGGATATGGTGAGTATTGTCTTGAGGAAGTTTTGAATGGATTAACATAAAAAATTGATGATGTGGAGCCGATTGAACTGTGATGGCTATCGACAGTCTCTCTGATTTATAGGTACACTCAAGTTAATCGATAACAACCGAACCTATCGGTGCAACAAAGAGAAGAGCCCTATGTACCAAGATCTGATTAAAAGTGAATTAAGCGAAGCAGCAGATGTCTTGAATGCGTTTTTAAGTGATGACGATAACATCGCAAAAATTGAAGCTGCAGCAAAAATGATAGCGGCGTCGTTTAAGCAAGACGGTAAGGTTTTATCTTGTGGTAATGGCGGTTCTCATTGTGATGCGATGCATTTTGCTGAAGAACTGACAGGGCGCTATCGTGAAAACCGTCCAGGTTATGCCGGTATTGCAATTTCTGACGTGAGTCACCTTTCTTGTGTGAGTAACGACTTTGGGTATGAGTATGTCTTTTCGCGTTATGTTGAAGCCGTAGGGCGCAAAGGGGATGTTCTGTTTGGTCTGTCTACCTCAGGTAATTCTGGTAATATTCTTAAAGCGATTGAAGCGGCAAAAGAGAAAGGCATGACGACCATTGCCTTGACTGGCAAAGATGGTGGAAAAATGGCCGGATTAGCGGACATTGAAATCCGTGTGCCACATTTCGGCTATGCTGATCGAATTCAAGAGATTCATATTAAAATTATCCATATCATCATTCAGTTGATTGAAAAAGAAATGGAATAGTTGCTGTATCCAGCGGCGAACAATAGAACAATAGAACAATAGGTTATGGAGAATAAGGAACGTAATGTGTGAATTGCTTGGCATGAGCGCCAATGTGCCAACGGACATCTGTTTTAGCTTTACTGGTTTGATTCAGCGAGGCGGAAATACAGGTCCTCATAAGGATGGATGGGGAATTACTTTCTATGAAGGGAAGGGCTTTAGAACGTTTAAAGACCCAAACCAGAGTTGTGATTCGCAGATTGCTGAGTTAGTGCAAAGTTACCCGATAAAAAGCCGAGCGGTGGTGAGTCACATTCGTCAGGCCAATCGTGGTCAAGTGAACTTAGAAAATACGCACCCTTTTACTCGAGAGCTTTGGGGACGCTATTGGACATTTGCACACAATGGTCAATTGAGTGATTACCGGAGTTTGAAGACCGGACGTCATCGCCCAGTCGGTGAAACGGACAGTGAACTGTCGTTTTGTTGGTTGCTCAATACGTTGGAAAGCCGTTTTCCTGAGCCGCCACAAGATATGATGGCTATGTTTGCTTATGTGGCGGAGTGTTGCGATGAGTTACGTCAGTTTGGTGTCTATAACATGATGCTGAGTGATGGTGAGTTTGTCATGACATTCTGTACTAATCATCTGTATTGGATTACTCGCAAAGCGCCTTTTGGTAAGGCAACGTTATTGGATGAAGATGTCACCATTAACTTCCAAATGGAGACCACGCCGAATGATGTGGTTTCAGTGATTGCTACGCAGCCGTTAACCGGCAATGAGACTTGGCATCGAATGAAGCCAGGAGAGTTTAACCTGTTTCATTTTGGTGAGTTGGTATTGAGCAATTCTGAGCAATTGAAGGATGTTCCATACGCGGCAGCAAAACCCGCGAGTCAGGCACCGACGGAGCCGTTATAGCGCAAGTGATATTGAATGCCAATTTTGATTGTTTTCTTAATTGAGTTCATTGAAATAGTGGCAGCATTAAAAAAGCGAGTGTTAACAACACTCGCTTTTTTGTATCTGCATTTTGCTAGTTAAAGCTGTGCTTTGTTATTGATCAGCGTAACCTTGAACACCAAGCTCTTGGCCATCAAGTATCGCTTTGCTGCCATCCATAGACAGGCGATCTTCGACAAACCATTTTACGACTAATGGGTAAATTTGGTGCTCTTGGGTTTGAATTCGTTGTTCTAGAATTTCCACCGTGTCGTTATCAAATACTGGCACCTTCGCCTGTAAGATGATCGGCCCACCGTCCAACTTTTCAGTGACGAAGTGGATGCTAGTACCATGATGCTCATCGCAGTTATCAATGGCGCGTTGATGCGTATTGAGACCTGGATATTTTGGTAATAGTGAAGGATGAATATTGATCATTCTCCCCATATAGTGGCGCACAAATTCACCACTCAAAATACGCATGTAACCAGCGAGTACCAATAAATCAGGGTTATGCACGTCAATGCGGCGCATAAGCTCGGCATCGAAGGCTTCTCGTGATTCACTGGCTTTTGGATCAAGGAACTCAGCTTCGGCACCGGCTTTTCTTGCCCGCTCTAAAGCAAAGGCTGATTCTTTATTCGAGAATACAGCGCGCACTTTTGCGTTGGTGATCGACGTTTCACAAGCATCAATAATCGCTTGTAAATTCGTGCCATTCCCTGAAACTAAAACAACGATATTCTTCATGAATTACTTGATCTCTACTTGCTCTTCACCAGCTTCGGCAGTTGCGATCTCACCAATCACCCAAGCGTTTTCACCTTCAGCTTGTAGCAAAGCTACCGCAGCGTCAGCTTGTTCTTTTGGAAGCGCGACAACAAGACCTACGCCACAGTTAAATGTACGGTACATTTCAAATGTTTCGACATTGCCTTTCTCTTGTAGCCAGTTGAAGATAGCAGGCCATTCCCAGCTCTTACCGTCGATAACCGCTTTCGTTCCTTCAGGAAGTACGCGAGGGATGTTTTCCCAGAAGCCGCCGCCTGTGATGTGAGAAATAGCATGAATGTCATGCTCTGCGATCATTTTCAATGCCGACTTGATATAGATTTTTGTTGGTTCTAGTAGGTGCTCGCCAATGGTGCGCTCACCTAGAATTTCATTTTTGTCTGCGCCTGATACTTCAAGCACTTTGCGGATCAAAGAGTAGCCATTTGAATGCGGGCCACTTGAACCTACAGCAATGAGGGCATCACCTGCCGCCACTTTTGTGCCATCAATGATGTCTGCTTTTTCTACGACACCAACACAGAAGCCAGCAACATCGTAGTCATCACCTTCATACATGCCAGGCATTTCAGCGGTTTCACCACCAATGAGTGCACAGCCTGCTTGAACACAGCCTTCAGCAATACCAGAAACAACATCTGCAGCCGTATCAACGTCTAACTTGCCTGTCGCATAGTAATCTAAGAAAAATAGCGGCTCACCACCTTGAACGATAAGATCGTTCACACACATGGCGACTAAGTCGATACCAATGGTGTCGTGTTTTTTCAGGTCTAGTGCAAGGCGAAGTTTTGTGCCGACACCATCAGTACCTGAAACCAATACAGGCTCTTTGTATTTAGTTGGCAGCTCACATAAAGCACCAAATCCACCGATGCCTCCCATTACTTCAGGGCGACGAGTGCGCTTAACTGCGCCTTTAATACGGTCAACTAACGCGTTACCTGCATCAATGTCTACACCAGCGTCTTTATAGCTTAGGGAAGTGTTGTTTCCGCTCACGGGACAGTCCTCGATAAATAATTGGAAGTGAAAAGCGGCGCTATTCTAACAGGGGTTTACGTAAAAAGGAAAACGTTTGCGTAAGAAAATTTAAACTATTTTTTAAGGTACGGTTTAACAAGAATAAGCAGGATTAGATCAAACTTTTCTGTGGAAAGTTGCCTTTAATGACGAAACTCAACTGAAATAAGCCGATAAAGCATGTATAATTTTGGCGTTTTGTAAAAATTGCCGGAGTTGGACATGAAAGTTGTTGAAGTTAAACACCCACTTGTTAAGCACAAACTTGGTTTGATGCGCGAAGGGGACATCAGCACAAAGCGTTTTCGTGAGCTTGCGACTGAAGTTGGTAGCTTGCTGACTTATGAAGCAACTGCAGATTTTGAGACTGAAAAAGTCACAATTGAAGGTTGGAATGGTCCCGTTGAAGTGGATCAGATTAAAGGTAAAAAAGTCACGGTTGTTCCAATTCTTCGTGCTGGTCTAGGTATGATGGATGGCGTTCTTGAGCATATGCCAAGTGCACGTATTAGTGTTGTTGGTGTTTACCGTGATGAAGAAACACTTGAGCCAGTGCCTTACTTTAACAAACTAGCATCAAACATGGACGAGCGTATTGCGCTAGTTGTGGATCCAATGCTAGCAACGGGTGGTTCAATGATCGCCACTATCGATCTTCTTAAAGAGAAAGGTTGTAAGTCGATTAAAGTACTTGTACTAGTTGCAGCGCCGGAAGGTATTGAAGCGCTAGAGAAAGCGCACCCTGAGGTGGAGCTTTACACTGCTGCTATCGATGAATGCTTGAACGACAAAGGTTACATTGTTCCGGGTCTTGGTGACGCGGGTGATAAAATCTTCGGTACACTGTAATTCCGAGCGGCGATAATTAAGTCATTCGTTACTTAGATTACGATTGAATTGGTGATTAAAAAGGCTGACATCATGTCAGCCTTTTTTTTGTCTATAGCGTTTTAGTCTTCCATTTGTGCGTTATCAACGACCTTGTTTTCACCTAGGTCATGAGGCAGAACAAGATTCAAGATAATCGCGACGATACCACATAAGCTCACGCCTTGAAGGCTGAAATCGCCAATACCAAAAGCCATACCGCCAATACCGAATACCAGAGTAATCGCAACAATTACCAGGTTGCGTGACTTATGAAGGTCGACATTGTTCTTAATTAATGTATTGAGGCCGACCGTCGCGATTGAGCCAAAGAGTAAGATCATTATGCCGCCCATAACCGGGACCGGAATCGTTTGTAGCACTGCCCCGAGTTTTCCAACCAGCGCAAGTACAATTGCCGTTACCGCTGCCCACGTCATAATGACAGGGTTGAATGCTTTAGTGAGCATTACTGCCCCTGTCACTTCGCTATAGGTGGTGTTAGGTGGCGCGCCCATCATTGATGCTGCGATTGTTGCAACCCCGTCACCCGCGATAGTGCGGTGTAAACCTGGTTTTTTAAGGTAATCTTTTCCAGTTACATTGGAAATAGCCAGCATATCACCGACATGCTCTACTGCAGGAGCAATAGCCACTGGTAGCATAAACAGGATGGCATTGATGTTGAATTCAGGTGCGGTAAAGTTAGGAAGGGATAACCACGCGGCCTGAACGACAGGGCTAAAATCAACCACGCCAAAAATAAGGCTGGTGATGTAACCTGCTAGGATACCGCTCACGATAGGAAGTAGCTTAAGGAAGCCTTTAGAAAAAACGCTCACGCCTACGGTGACTAGCAGTGAGATAGCAGAGATCCACAGCGATGCATCAGCTGCGATAAGCTGAACACTACCGTCACTGGTTTTACCCAGCGCCATATTAACAGCAACAGGTGCAAGGCCAAGGCCGATCACCATAATGACTGGACCAACGACCACGGGAGGCAGTAGTTTATGAATGATCGCGACGCCGCGCACTTTGATGAGTACGCCCATTAAGACGTAAACCACCCCGGCTGCCATTAGACCCCCCATGGTCGCCCCCACGCCCCATGTCTGAATACCAAACATGATTGGAGCGATGAACGCAAAAGAAGAAGCAAGGAAAATGGGTACGCTGCGTTTAGTTATCAGTTGGAAAAGAAGGGTACCAACGCCGGCGCCAAATAGGGCAACGTTAGGGTCAAGCCCTGTTAGCAAAGGGACAAGAACTAAGGAACCAAATGCAACGAACAGCATTTGCGAACCTTGAAGAATTGTTTTCATTATTTAATATTCCAAGCAAGTCATAAGCACACCCAACCGCAGTCAGGCAAATTCGCGCGATAGTATCACTTTGTAATCGATTACTTAATGATCTTGGTAAATAAATCCGCTTTATTGTTACAAATATCTCAATACTTGCTGTGCTATTCTATCTGTGGGTGTCGAGATCGCCTTGTGCTTGGATAATTTAACCAAACCTTGAAGCAGTCTGCTTGCTCCTGTCCTCATGTTTGCTTATTATTCCGACTTATATCTTTGTTATTTAGGATTCCTATGCGTTATTTTGCTTGGTTGTTGGTTGGATTATGTTCGTTACCAGCGTATGCGTTGACTAAAGTTGATATTTACTCAACTCAAATTGCGGTGAATACGGAAGAACCAAACGCCGATGAAATTGCACGTCAGCAGGGAATGCTAGAGGTGCTTGTGCGTGCTAGTGGTGACGCGAGTGTTGCGTCAAATAGTGTCGTTAAAAAAGCACTGGGCCAGAGCTCTCGGTATATTTCTCAGCTTGGCTATACTCAAGTTGATGGTCAGCAAGCGTTAAACATGAAGTTTAATAGCAATCAAATTGATGTGTTATTACAACAAGCTGAATTGACATCTTGGCCAGCAGAGCGCAGTAACATCATGGTATGGCTAGTTGAAGATAATGGTTACGATCGTACCATCACGTGGGAACATAGTAACTCTGCAATGGCGACTCAGTTGCGTGCTGAGGCGAAAAAGCGTGGCTTACCATTAACGTTTCCTGTTGGGGACTTTGATGATATGACCGGTATCCAGTCGACTGACTTATGGGGTGGCTTTGTTAGCTCAATAGGACAGGCGACGATGCGTTACCCTGTTGATGCCGTGATGGTGATCAAAGCGGATGGTCGCCAGCTACGTTGGTCTTTATATGATCAATCTCCTGCTAGTATGGGTAAAACACAGATTGCTCCCATTACCGGTGGCACATCTGGAGAGCAAGCGGCGCAAAGCGTAATTGCTCAAGTGAGTGATTACTACGCATCGAAAAATACCTCAGTCGTCAGTGGTGACAGTGCGGGTACCGTAACTGTCGCTTTTAATGGTCTAGCGAACGCCGATGCTTTCTTTACCTTAGAGCGCGCGTTAGGTCGACTTGCCTCGACGGCTCGTGTCGATGTGGCAGAAATTCGTGGCAATAATGTTATCGTCCGTGTGGCGTTATTAGGTTCTATCGACTCTTTTGAGCAAGAAGTACTTAAGCTTGGTTTAGTTAAGAAAGTTGAAGTGGTTGAAGAGGTTGCTGAAGAGGTACTTGAAGCCGCTGAACCGAAGCAACTGCCAGAGACTTCAGCATTGGTATCAGCGGAAGAGACGCTTCAAACCCCTAATGAAGCGGGTGCAAATGTTTCTGATGTTAATGTATCTGATGGCTTAGAGTCGTCTACAACCGACTCTTCGGCAGAGACTGCTAGCGATGATAAAACGGCGTCGGGGTTAATCTCAAAACCTAAGCTTGTATTTGAGTGGTTGTACTAACGTCGCGTTGGTCATATTAATGACAGACAGCAAATAATAAAAAAGGAGGCTCAGCCTCCTTTTTTATTGGTTATTGTTTCTTTTCAAAGGTTTCTTTTTCTTTTTTCTCAACGCTGGATAGGCGCGGTAATCTTAGCCCCATTTCTTTCCCTTTGACTCTGGCATAAAGCGTATTGCCGATGAAAGTGAGTGTCGTGAGCAGTAACTCTATCGCCGCTAACCAACGTTCACCTTCATCGGTGTATAACAAAGTAAAGGCGTGTAAGAAATAGAGCATGAGCATGAAGTTAGCCCATGCATGCGTATAAGGTTTACCAGCAAGGATACCGGGTAAAGGCAGCAGTAGTGGAATCGCCCATGCGACGGTAATGGCAAGCGCATTAACGTGCGGGTGAGGCGAAAGGGTGCTGTGCCATAAAACGACCCATGTGAGTAATGCTAAGTTGGTAAACAGAGCAAAGTAGCGAACGTAGTGAACTTTTGGTTGCAATCGTGTCATGTCCATTATGATTGTTTTAGTTGTTGTGCCATAGTCGCCAAACGCTTGCCGAGTGCGAGCGATAGCGTGGCTTCTTCTGCTGTCAATTGGTTGCTGTCATTGGCAACATGAGAGGCGCCGTATGGGGTGCCGCCAGAGGTAGTGGTGTGGAGTAAAGGCTCGCTGTAGGGGATCCCCATGACGAGCATTCCATGGTGCAACAATGGCAGTAGCATTGACTGCTGCACGGTTTCTTGCCCGCCGTGTAAGCTGGATGATGAAGTAAACACACAGGCAGGTTTATCAATAAGTGAACCACTGATCCACAAGCTCGAGGTTTGATCCCAAAAGTGTTTCAATGGTGCTGCCATGTTACCAAACCAGACTGGACTTCCCATTGCCAGACCGTCGCATTGCTTCAAGTCATTGAGTGTTGCGAAGGCGTCACTAGCTTCACTTTGGGTGGTGTTGAGTTCTTCAACCGTCCTTAATATCGCCTCACAGCCTGCGACACTCTCCACTCCTCTCGCGATCGCGCGGGCTAAGTGGCGAGTGCTACCGTGTCGGCTGTAGTACAGCACTAAAATACGGCAAGGCACTATATAATCTCAAGCACTTGCTCTGGTGGACGTCCGTGTTTGGCTTTGCCATTGCTCACGACAATTGGACGTTCAATAAGTTTTGGGTTTTCAAACATTGCTTGAAATAATTGCTCATCAGTGATTGTTGTATCGGCTAGATTGAGTGATTTATAAAGATCTTCTTTGGTTCTCATCATGGCACGAACACTGTCTAGCTCAAGCTGTTTAAACAGTGTCTTTAGCTCGCTGACACTAGGTGGCGTATCGAGGTATTTCACGACATCGGCTTGAATGCCTTTTTCTTCCAGTAGCGCTAACGTTTGGCGGCTTTTAGAACAGCGAGGGTTGTGAAAAATAGTGACTGACATGTAGATTCCTTTTTATTGTAGTGCCATAAAACGGTCTCGTTGAACCAGTAGCTGGTCTATTCGAGCGTCATAGCGGGCTTGTTTTAAACTTCCTAACTCGGCAATTTGGCTAGCTTGTGAGTAGAGCTGTATCGCCTTATCCCATTGCGCATTGAGTGCCATAATTTCGCCACGCGCCGCCAAATCACCATCACTATTACTCAATTTAATATGAGCTTCAGAGAGTAAGTGCCAACCATTGGTATCATCGGGGTGATCATGGGTGTAGCGCTGTAATACTTGAACGGTTTGCTCTAATTGGTCACTTTCTAGTAATGCATTGGCATAGTTGAGAGTAATAACCGGGTTATTGGGTTTGGTCTTTAAGGCTTTTTGCATCAGCTGCACCGACTTCTCAGGCTTACCTTGTGCAATATAAAGATCGGAAGCGGCATCAAGATAGAAGTTATCGTTTGGTCTTGATTTAAGCAGTTTTGTTAAAATAGCTTCGGATTTATCGAGCTGATTATTATCTAAATAAACGAGTGCTTTACCGTACTCAAAAGAGTCTTTAATGGCAGGGTCAGCTTTCTTTGCTGTGCGCTCGAACCAATCTAACGCCGCACTTTGTTTTATGTTGGCGTAGCGGGCAACAACCCTTGCTCTTGCTAGGTGATAATCAATAGAAGGCAATACGCGCAATGGTGGGTAGTTTTGCGCACGTGCTCGCGTATCGGTAATACGATCTTCGGGTAATGGGTGAGTCAGTAGCATGGGTGGCGGTTTGCTGGCATAGCGATAGTCATCAGCAAGTCGGCCAAAGAAACGAGGCATGTCATTCACATCAAATTTAGCCCGAGCCAACGTCGCGATGCCAAAACGGTCTGCTTCTTTTTCATTACTTCGCGTGTAGTTAATGGACGCTTGCATTGATCCTGCGGTCGTTGCTGTTAGCGCCGCCATACCAGCTTGAGGAGAGGCAATCGCCAGTAGTAATGACCCTACGAGCGCTGCGACCGTAGCGGGTGACCGTCGTGCCTCGTCTTCCATTCTTCGCGCGAGGTGGCGTTGAGTGACGTGGGCAATTTCGTGCGCCATCACAGAGGCAAGTTCGCTTTCCGTGTGGGCGTGAAGAAATAAGCCAGTATGTAAGGCGACATGACCACCAAAAAAGGCGAAGGCATTAATGTTGCGGTCACGAATCATAAAAAAGGTGAACGGCGTTTTTACGTCATTGGCACTGGATACTAAGCGATGCCCAATAGAGTCAACATACTCATTCATTACCGGGTCGTTGACGATTGGCGAACTTGCTCTCAGCATTCGCATATAGGCGTCACCATAGATGATTTCTTGATCTATGGTTAATGTGGCGCCTGCTGCCGTACCAATTTCAGGCAAATCCGCCTCTGCATAGGTGACTTGCGGCACACCTAGGGCTGTCGCAACACATAGGCAAACTAAAGAACGGGCGCGTTTTAACATACTGATTCAAGTAACTCCTGTGATTTGGTAGTTTTGACCATTAATGTTGAGCTTGGTTTCCTACCTTTTTCCATATCGCCTTCATTTTTGCATATGGCTTAATGATAAGGAAGCACTTAACGCTTTATCCCCCTTGCTATTAACGGATGAGTACCGGCACGGAAGGGGAGTTGGCCTTATTATTTTTGTGTATAAATGCTGCTACATACATTGATAATTGTGAATGAAAAGCAATGTGCGATAGCGCCGAATCGTTAAAATGTTACTATAGAACCACCTAGCTCAAGTTGTTAATAGATGAATGGCGATTCAAACCTTAGATCTTTGTCAAGAGCGTTGCCCTATGTCACTTCTATTAGTGAAACGTTCTTTTAAGCCCTTAGGGCTTGACGAACAGTTACATGTTCAATTAACAGATGAGAGCTCAATAAGAGATATACTCAACTATCTTATGATGCAAAATGCCGACGTAGATTGCTCAAAAGCAGGGAACGTCACCACACTTACGGTCAGTAAACAGGAAAATTTGTAGATGCTAGATATGATTCGTCGTTGGTACAAACGACGCTTTTCCGATCCAGAGGCGGTGAGCCTCGTCCTTATATTGCTATTTGGCTTTATCACCATCTACTTTTTTGGTTATTTGATCGCACCTCTACTTGTTGCCATTGTTCTGGCGTATTTATTGGAGTGGCCGGTAAGTCAGTTATGCCGAATTGGACTGCCCAGAACCGTATCGGTAGTCGGGGTCATTTTATTATTCATTAGTTTAATGTTGCTGGCTATTTTTGGTTTGGTGCCAACGATTTGGAATCAAGTGGGTAACTTAATTAACGACGTGCCTAACATGTATGCAGGGATGCAGAAATTTGTTGTCGAGATCCCTAAGCGCTACCCCGATCTTGCTGAAATTCACCTAGTCGAGTCGGTGATGACCAACCTTAAGAATAAGGTCTTGATGTTGGGTGAAAATGTGGTGAAAGGATCGCTTGCCTCTTTAGTTAGTCTCGCAGCATTAGCCGTATATTTGATACTTGTTCCGCTATTGGTTTTCTTCTTATTGAAAGATAAAGAAGAAATGGTGGGAATGGCGAGTGGCGTGTTACCGCGTAATCGCCGCTTAGCGAATGAAGTTTGGGTTGAAATGAATCAGCAGATTTCAAACTATATCCGCGGTAAGGTACTAGAAATACTGATTGTTGGTAGTGTCAGTTACATTACTTTTGCAATTTTAGACTTACGTTATTCGGTGTTGTTGGCTGTGCTGGTCGGGTTCTCAGTGTTGATTCCATACATTGGCGCTGCGGCGGTCACCGTACCTGTCGCCATTGTTGGGCTATTCCAGTGGGGGCTCACGCCACCGTTTTACTGGTTGTTGCTGGCTTATGGCATCATCCAAGCCTTAGATGGTAACGTTTTAGTGCCAGTGCTGTTCTCTGAAGCCGTTAACTTACACCCTGTGGCGATTATCGTCGCTGTGTTGGTTTTTGGTGGGTTGTGGGGTTTTTGGGGCGTATTTTTCGCGATACCGTTGGCAACGTTGGTAAAAGCGGTGTGGAATGCGTTACCAAGTCATGAAGAACCTAGGACATCAACCTAGCGTTACGCAGATATACGTTAGGGTAGAGTGTTTTATTCACACAAAAACGCCTCGCAAATGCGAGGCGTTTTTGTGATTTTTAGCCGGTACGCTAGGCGTTGTCGTTCAAGTAATCTAAAACAACGTCATGGTGAGTCTTGGTTTTGAACTTGTTGAAAACATGTTCAATCACACCATCTTCATTAATCAGGAAGCTAATGCGGTGTAGCCCATCGTAAACTTTGCCCATGAACTTTTTCTCGCCCCAGACGCCAAATTGGTCTGCAGCAATGTGCTCTTCGTCAGATAGTAAGGTGAAATTAAGGTTATCACGCTCAATAAATTTACCTAAACGCTTAACAGGATCGATACTGGCGCCTAGCACGACGACATTATGTTCAGCCAGCTGAGATTGAATATCGCGTAAGCCTTGGGCTTGTACAGTACAGCCTGGTGTCATTGCTTTCGGATAAAAATAAAAGAGAATCTTTTTACCTTTAAAGTCGCCCAACGAGACGGTATTGCCGTCTTGGTCGAGAAGGCTAAAGTTTGGTGCTGGTGAGCCAGCCGTCAGCGTATTCATGTTGATTCCTTTGAAGTGATTATTTTTATAGGTAATTGACTTATAACTTATTGCTACTAATGAAGTTAAGAGATCCACGTACTGACAAGCTTTGGCACAGCGCATCAAACTCTTCTTGTAGCTGCATTAGGTTGCAGTTTTCTTCGACATTGGCGCTAAGGGCAATCTGGAATTGGTCAATATCTGTTCCAGCTCGCTCTTTAATAATGGTTTGCGCGCTTAATGAGGCAAGGCCAATGTCACGGTCTGCAAAAAACTGCGTAAATTTCTCGGTTAGACCGACACGGTCCTCTGATTCAACAAAGACTTCGACGGTATATTGATTCGTGAGGAGATCATGCTTAGAGGTACGCTTCATCATGGTGATGAGATCATGCTCTTGGCCAAGTAGCGGTAGCGTTGTTTCAACGCGAGTAATGTGACTGCTGTTGCCGGAGATCAGCATAATCAGGGTAAACTCATTGCCAAACATAGCAATGCGGCTATCGACGATATTACATCCTGACTGGGTGACAAGGTGTACCAATTCGTTGCAAATCCCTGGGCGATCGGTACCAACGGCGGTAATGACTAAGTATTGATTCATAGCGAGACTTCTATTCCATGTTTGTTGATATGGTAGCACAACTCAAATTAAAGCTCTTGTGGTTGCTGTAATGAAAACCACGGATATTTTTTTGTCGAAACCGCTCTCTAATGTCATCTTAAATGTTGTTAAAGGAAGCGAGTTTTGTCAACGCGACCTTCGTACATTCGTTATATTAGGCGTTGGTCTACTGAGGTAACCTCGGTATATGGCGGTTACCCAAGATATTCTGGCTAAATTTGACGATTGGTTGACACCGATATTCACCAAAAGCGCATCTTATACGTGCCTCATATCTGAAATCTGTAATTAATCATTCACTTCTTTATGGGAACTGTTTTTAATCTCTTGTGTTTATCAATATCATTACAGTACCATGCAAGAAGTATCAATTTAGGGAGATAGCCATGTTTTCAGGAAGTATTGTTGCATTAATAACCCCATTCACTCCAGATGGTGAGGTGGATTTTGTTAGCTTGAAGAAGCTAGTGGATTTTCACGTTGACGCGGGTACTGACGGCATTGTTGCGGTTGGAACGACGGGTGAGTCTGCAACATTAACTGTAGAAGAACATGTCAAGGTTGTCGCTAAGACGGTTGAATTTGCCGCTGGACGAGTACCAATTATTGCTGGTACCGGAGCGAATGCTACACATGAAGCCATCACTTTTAGCCGATTGCTAAATAACGTGGGTATTGCGGGCTGTTTGAGTGTGACTCCATATTACAATAAGCCAACTCAAGAAGGTTTATATCAGCACTATAAAGCGATTGCTGAAGAGAGTGACATCCCACAAATTTTATACAACGTCCCTGGACGTACGGGTGTGGATCTGTTGCCAGAAACGGTGGCGCGCCTGTCTAAAATTCCAGGTATTGTTGCATTAAAAGATGCGACGGGTGATTTATCACGAATTGAAAAACATCGTGAACTTTGTGGCGAAGATTTTATCTTACTAAGTGGAGATGACTCTACTGGGTTGGATTTTATCCAACAAGGTGGTAAAGGTGTTATCTCTGTGACCAATAATATCGCAGCAGCGGATATGGCGAAGATGATGGACCTTGCTTTAGAGGGTCGATTTGAAGAAGCGCATGAAATCAACGCGCGACTTATGACGCTGCATAAAAACCTGTTTGTTGAATCAAGCCCAATCCCAGTGAAGTGGGCGGCTCACAAAATGGGTTTGATTGAAGAAGGTGGTCTTCGTTTGCCGCTGACTGAATTGTCAGAACAAGCTAAACCGATCGTTGCTCAGGCAATGTCGGAAGCGTGTATCTACTAAAATAGATTATGTAAGAGGAGCGCTATGCTCCTCTTTTAAGGGAGTCTCAATGAAATTTTCTCGTCAGCTAGCGGTCTCCTCGTTAGCTGTTATTGTATTAGCCGCTTGCTCCAGTGATCCTAACACTCGTCGTGAAGCCAAAGATGATTTCAACTATTTAGAAGCGCCAGAGCTTCGCAGTTGGCAATTAGCTGAAGACGCCACTCCGCAGTTTTACCCTAACTATGAGATCCCTGAGGGTGACTTCAAGGGTGGAATCGGGCGTGAAGTCGACATTCGACCACCACAACAAGTACTGGAATTGATTCCTGGTGCTCGAGTTGAGCGTCAAGGTTCAGAAGTGACGTTATGGCTACTCAAGCAAGACGAAATGGACAAAGTATGGGCGACGGTCCAAAAAATGCTTACTGAGATTAACGTTAAAGCGCTGGAAGAAACCGATGACCGAATCGAAACGGATTGGGTCACTTGGGTTTCTGAAGATGAAGATGTTGAAATTGGTAGCCGTTACGAAATCACCCGCTTTGAAGCCAACCGTCGCTTTGGTTTTAAGATGGTATTGATCGATTGGCGAGAAGCGAATGCGGTTAAGCCTGTGACTCGCACCAATGAAGAGCGTTATAACACCTTGATGACCAATTTGGTCACAGCACGTTATGATCGTGATTTAAGAGAAGAAGCGGCACTTAAAGCTCAGCAACTGGTAAAATCAATCCCAATTAGTATGGGAACAGACCGAAGCGGGCTACCCGTTATTATTGCGCGCACACCGTATAATGTGATGTGGCAAGAAGTGCCTGAGCTATTGCCTAGAATGGGCTTTACGATTGATTCTCGTAATCAGTCCCAAGGGACAGCGAAAGCCAAATATGCGTCACCAGATGATGAGTTTTGGAATGATGTAGGCTTGAAGCCGATTGATTTAGAACCGGGGGAATATACCTTCCTGTTTGGTGATCTTGGTAACCGTACGTCAATCAATGTTACGGACAAAGATGGTAAACCTGTCAACGAGAGCTTATTACGTTCGTTGGAGCCGTTAATCTCAACGGTGATAAAACAGGGTAAAGAGAGCCAATAAAATAAAAAGGACCATTATGGTCCTTTTTATTTTTTATCATGCTTCCCGTATTTTTCTTTGTCGAGCTCGTTCAGTCTATCGAGCTCATACTTTCTTTTCTTTGCAGCATTCTTTTGGTTATCGAACTTCATGTTAGCGGTGTACTTTAGTGCAGCAATGTTGCCAAATACGACTGCTAAAACCACGATGATGATCACCCAAGGGTTAAATAGCCACTCAATCATAATTCGCTCTCAAAGGCTGATGTTGGTGATATATTGATTGTAGATGGTATTGAGCTCAGAAAGTATGGTATCTCGTCCCAAAATTTCAGATTGCTCAATGAGCGTACTTAGCTGCTCAAGTGTTAGTTTGCTCATGTTGTCTTGCGAAGCTTGGCGATGGCTGATGTGCCAAGCTTCAAAAGCGACACCACCGATAAGGCTATCTTGGTAGGGGAAAAAGAAACCATGCGTTGAAAGGTTGTCTTTCAGCCATTGGTAGAAAGCGTGTTGATGCCCATCTAAATACTCCCAAGGCTCCAATTGCAGTGTGGTTTGTTCTGGAAGTAGATTGCCCGCGTAGACGTCGAAATCGGTCCCCCAGTGATGGCGACTGGCCCCGGGGAGCGCGCTCCATTTTAAAATTGCAAATACCTTTTCTTTTTCTGTCAGTTGCTCCGTGATAAGTGGCAACCCGTGGTCGTCAAGTATCGGCCGTGTGCCATTCATTTTATTGTTCCAAATGACCAGCTGTCGTTGGAAATTGCGATAGCCACTGGCAATGAACAGGTCAAAGCCAGCGGAGGATGCCGCTTGTATCAACTGTGACATGTCCTTATGAACATGTGGGTGGACTTGAAATAAGCGTTGAGCGACCTTCAAATCGATCAGTTTGCTGTCATCGAGTCCTACAAGCGACTTATTTATCATGTCTATTGACCGAGTAAGTTGATCAGAGTGTGCTCATACATATCAGTAAGCTTTTCAAGATCGCTCACGTTAACACACTCGTTTACTTTATGAATGGTCGCGTTCACAGGACCAAGCTCAACGACTTGCGTGCCCATCTTGGCAATAAAGCGACCATCAGAGGTTCCACCAGTGGTAAGAAGCTCTGGCTTTTGCTCATTAACAGTGGCGACCGCATCGACGACGGCTGTGAGCAAATCACCGGTATCCGTTAGGAAAGGGTGACCGCTGAGAGTCCATTGCAAATCATACTCTAGGCCATGTAAGTCGAGTGTGGAATGGACACGTTTCTTAATGTCTTCATCGGTTAATTCGGTACTAAAGCGGAAGTTGAATTGAACATTAAACTCGCCAGGAATGACGTTACTTGCCCCTGTGCCGGCATGCAGGTTTGGAATTTGAAAGCTCGTTGGTGGAAAGTACTGGTTGCCTTCATCCCATTTGGTTGCCGCTAGCTCGGCCAATGCGGTGAGGGACTGATGGATTGGGTTTCGCGCCAATTGAGGGTACGCAACGTGACCTTGGATGCCTTTGACGCATAGATCGCCAGTAATGGAGCCTCTGCGACCATTTTTAACCACGTCTCCGACATGTTCGGTGCTGGAAGGTTCACCCACGATACACATATCAATGAGTTCATTACGCGCCATTAAGGTGTCGACCACTCGGGTGGTGCCGTTGATAAAAGGGCCTTCTTCATCAGACGTTATTAAGAACGCGATGGAGCCAGTGTGATTCGGGTTGTTTTTGATGAAGCGTTCAACGGCGACGATCATGCATGCCAGTGAGCCTTTCATGTCCGCAGCGCCGCGACCGTGTAAGTGACCATCAATGACGGTTGGCTCAAACGGTGGGGTGTGCCAAAGGTCGAGAGATCCTGCTGGCACGACATCAGTGTGACCAGCAAATGCAAAGAGTGGCGCGGCGGTTCCACGGCGAGCCCAGAAGTTAGTGGTATCTTCAAATACCATGATTTCAATTTCGAATCCCAGCGCTTTAAGGCGCTCTATCATCACTTTCTGGCAATCGGCATCTTCGGGTGTTACTGATTGGCGGCTAATTAAGTCTTTTGCTAGTGCCAAAACGGGACTGTCTGTCATCCTTGAGGATCCTTGTCTCTAAATTTAAAATTGAATCGTATTATAGGTTGAAAATCTGTTGGTATTGTTCGGCTTTAAAACCAATGTGGTATTGCCCATCGACCTTAAGAATAGGGCGCTTGATCATGGCTGGGTTCTCAACAAGAAGCGCGACAACATTGTCAGCATTGAGTTGTTCTTTTTGTTCTGCCGATAATTGTCGATAGGTGGTTCCGCGTTTATTCAGTACGATTTCCCAGCCAAGCTGTTCACAGAAACCTTCGACAAGCTCTGGTGTGATGCCTTGCTTACGATAGTCATGAAATTGGTACTCAATATGGCTAGCTTCCAGCCATTTTTTGGCTTTTTTAATGGTGTCACAGTTTGGAATCCCAAACATAGTTGTCGACATAGTCGTGTCCTTTGAGCGCTGATGACCCCTCTTTCTATATGAGGGTTCTTGTTGTGGGGGTTGTTCTTTGCATCCTATCAAGAAGTGTTGTGAGAGACAAAGCCTGTCGGCCTTTGCCGGACTGATACTCCTCGATTTTTATAGTAGTTTGGTAAAAAATTGCCGTGTTTCGCTGCGAAGTTCTAAAGAGTCGTTACAAAAACAAGGTAATTGAAACAAAACCGATTATCGAGAAATTGATCAAGCGCAACACGATTGTGGTGAAATTCAATATATTGGTGAAGCACATAATTAGGAGGTGTCAATGGAACTGAGTCCTGTATTTGCACGTCGTCTCTATCTTGCCCTGCTCGTTGAGAGCCTAGACAGACCGAATGTGCCAAAACTGATTGAAAGAACGGGGTGGCCTCGTCGCACCATACAAGATGTTATTAAGGCACTGCCCGGTATCGGTATTGAACTTATGTTTGTTCAAGATGGGCGCAGACACAATGATGGATATTACCAGTTGTCTGACTGGGGACCGTTTGATAGCCAATGGGTTGTACAGCGTAAAGTTGATATAGAATCAACGTTAGGTGTATAGCTACAGCGGCAATCATTGAACGCGAATGAAATATTAACAACGTGCGAGCGAATAAAAAATAAAGCCAGGGTCTAGACTCTGGCTTTATTTTTGGCAATCGTAAGCACTGCCGAGCAGCGTAACAGAAGTTTGGAAGTCGACGGGCGACAATAGGAAGACCGTGTTGGCACCTAGTTCGGCTGCATTGTTTTTAATGTCATTCATTGCGCCTCTTGCCATGGTACTGTTGAGTAAAAAGAGAAAGTTGTACCAATGACCTTCTGATCCGGTGACTTCACCTTTCCACTGGCACAGTGAGGTATCTAGATTGTGATCCAATCTCAATACCACGGATGCCGATTGTTGCGTAACCTTATGCGCAGGTGACGAGCACCCGGATAGAATGACACCGCAGAGTAATACCGCCGATAGTTTATTGTTGTAGGTAGAAAACATACGCAGCAAAGCCTATCCAGCTAATCGTTAATAGTCCCCAAGGTAGTATAGAAGGGGATGGTGTTGCTTGACGGGAAGTCGCGTTACTTTGCATTGTGTTGTCACCCTGCATAGTGTTATCGGATGTTACGGGTCTTAGCTTCTCTCTTCGTTGTTTTTTCTGTGCCTTATCCGCTTGGCGTTTTTTCTCTTTTTGTTGTTTTTTATAAAGAGCGATGCCTTTTTCGATACCTTGTGCGACTAGACGCGTTTGTTCTTTGGTTTGACCGGGTTTTTGTGTGGATTTTGCAATTTTCATTGCCTCCTGCTGAGTTTCAGCTGATGGAATGGGTTGTTGATTTTTCATTGTTTATAAATACCAAGCTACTCGCCAATACGTTTTGTTTATTTTATCACAATGTCGCGCATGAGCTTGAATAGTCATACGTGGAACTCAATATTATGTGATACGAGACAAAAAGAGATAGACACATGCGCTATGCACTTGAGCAATACGACAAACATGGTTTCTTAAAAGCCCCCATTTGGTTATGGCTTGGGTGGTTTTTTCTTATCCGAGCATGGGTGGTATTCGTCGTTGCTGGCGCTAGCCGTAATGAGGGAGTCACGATTTTAGAATACGTCTATCCTGATCAGCAGATGTTGTATATAGGGTTAGCAATGGGGTTGCCGATTGCCATTGCGATGTGGTTGATTAGCTTAAGGAAGCCCGAATCGACGTATATAAACGGATTGGTGAACTACTTAAAACCCATTTCTTTGATCGTGGTGGCAGGTCAGTTGATACACACCACGTATTTAGTCAATTTACAGCATTGGGGATTCAGTTGGACCAATGCGGTGACCTTAGTGCTACTGCTTTGGTTCGCCATTTATTTAGTCAACAGCCGTACTGTGGTAGATTGTTTGGCAACTCCAAACGATATCCGTTCGGTTACTGATCACAATCATAACTCTACTCACTAGTTAAAAATACACTGAGCAAAAATAGAGGACTTTTTATGTCATTACCACAAAGTGCCATTATCCCAGATGCGGAACCTTTCGCGCTGTATACGCAATTGAAAGTGAATCAAAATCCGCAACAAGTGCTCGCTGCATTACAAGCTTTACCAAAGCTGGTGGACGATCTCAATCAATCTCAACCTGACGCAGCACTGACGCTATCGCTAGCATTCAGCCACCAATTTTGGTCAGGATTTGCTCAGCCAATGCCTGCTGAGCTGAAGCCGTTTCCTGAGTTAGGGGAGGGTGAGACTCATGCACCCTCAACCGATGTCGACGTACTGATTCATTGTCACTCGAAGCGTCACGATTTGCATTTCTTTGTGTTACGTAAATTGATGTTAGATATTTCAGCTGACGTTACGATTGTTGATGAGACTCAAGGGTTCCGGTTCATGGACTCACGAGACATGACCGACTTCGTGGATGGCACCGAAAACCCTAAAGGTGAAAAGCGCGCAGAAGTCGCGATCATCAAGCAGGGTGAATTGGCGGGCGGCAGTTATGTGATGGTTCAGCGTTTTGAACACAATCTTCCGGCGTGGAGCCGACTTAACGTTGCGGCACAAGAAAAAGTGATTGGCCGAACTAAGCCTGACTCTATTGAACTTGATGATGTTCCTGCAGCTTCTCACGTAGGGCGAGTAGACTTGAAAGAAGAAGGTGTCGGTTTAAAAATTGTTCGTCACAGCTTGCCATATGGCAGCGTCAGTGGCGCGCATGGTTTACTGTTTATCGCTTACTGTAATACTGTCCATAACTTTGATGCGATGCTTGAAAGTATGTACGGGGTAACAGACGGGAAAACCGACCAATTGTTGCGTTTTACTAAAGCGGTCACTGGCGCGTACTTCTTCGCTCCTTCTCAGGGTATGCTAGCCGAGTTAGCGGTTAAATAGTCATTCTTACCGTCTAACCGGTCAATAAAGAGTTTCTTGCGGTTTTAGCAAGAAACTCGTATTGCGTATCCACTTGCTCGATTTACCTTCCTCAAGTTTTGCTTTTGCTTGCCGATATAAAACACAATCGTCTGTTTTGTGGATTGCTATGTCTATTACCGTTAATACCAATGTTAGTGCAATGATGGCGCAGAATCAGCTCCACAAGGCGACTGACGCCCTAAATCAGTCGTTAGAGCGACTGGCGTCGGGCCGTCGTATTAATAGCGCAAAAGATGACGCAGCAGGGCTACAAATTTCCAACCGTTTAGATGCACAGATTTCGGGTTTAAGTGTCGCGCAACGAAATGCCAATGATGGTATTTCCATCATGCAAACCGCGGAAGGGGCAATGAATGAAACGTCACAAATTCTTCAACGTATGCGTGACTTGTCCTTGCAGTCATCTAACGGCGCCAACTCTCCGGATGATCGACGTGCGTTACAAGAAGAGTTCACCGCGCTTAACGATGAGCTAAACCGTATTGCTGAAACCACCTCATTTGGCGGCAGAAAACTGCTCAATGGCCAGTTTGGTAGTACTTCTTTTCAAATTGGTGCGGGCTCTGGGGAGGCATTGCAGGTTGAACTTAAGAGTATGCGAACCGATCAACTGCAAATGGGCGGAGCGGCTTACCAGTCATTAAACGGAGCAGCGGAGAGTTGGCGTGTTATGCCAGGGCAGCAACAGCTTAGCTTTAGCTATCAGGATTCGACAGGCCGCAGCATTACAGAAACGATTGAAGCGAAGATTGGTGATGATATAGAGCAGGTGGCGACATACATCAATGGCCAAACAAGCGCATTATCGGCATCTGTAAATGACCATGGGCAATTGCAGCTGTTTGCTGATTCGCAACAAGTGACTAACGAAGTGGCGTTTTCAGGGGCATTAGCGGGCGAATTACAGATGGAGACACAAGGTTTGGTGACCGTTGATGACTTGTCAATTGATTCGGTAGGAGGCGCTCAGTTGTCAGTCTCTGTTATTGATAAGGCAATGAAGTTTGTTGATAGCCATCGCTCAGAATTGGGTGCCAACCAAAATCGACTCGGCCATACCATTAATAACTTAGCCAATATGGAAGAGAACTTGGCAGCGTCGCGAGGTCGGATCCGCGATACCGATTACGCTAAAGAGACGACGCAAATGATTAAGCAGCAGATATTGCAGCAAGTCAGTACGACTATTCTGGCGCAAGCGAAGCAAACCCCGAACTTAGCCATGAGCTTATTACAATCATAACGTTGGCATTCGACGTCACACCGAATAACTTTAGACTTTTTTATTATTAACTTCTGCTTTTTCCAGTCTTATCACACTCCAAGCTGATATCCCCTAAAAAATCCAATTATCTTTAAAAAAATCTCAAGTTATTGCTTTGCAAGACGATAAAGAAAGTAACTTTGAGAGAACTACTTGGTTTTCCGAGACGTCGGAAACCGCTACACCGGAAAATCAATTGGAGAATTAACATGGCAGTGAATGTAAATACCAACGTATCGGCAATGACCGCTCAACGTTACCTAAACAATGCAAGTCAAGCGCAAGGGACGTCAATGGAGCGTTTGGCTTCTGGTTCTAAAATCAACAGCGCAAAAGACGATGCCGCGGGTCTACAAATCTCTAATCGTTTGAATGTGCAAAGCCGCGGTCTTGACGTCGCAGTACGTAACGCCAACGATGGTATCTCGATTGCTCAAACCGCTGAAGGTGCGATGAATGAGACGACCAACATCTTACAACGTATGCGTGATTTGTCTCTGCAATCTTCAAATGGCTCAAACTCAAAATCCGAGCGTGTGGCAATTCAAGAAGAAGTGACTGCGCTAAATGATGAGCTTAACCGTATCGCAGAAACCACATCTTTTGGTGGTAACCGCCTATTGAATGGCACGTACGGCACGCAATCATTCCAAATCGGTGCGGATAATGGCGAGGCAGTAATGCTAAACCTGAATGACATGCGCTCAGACAACGTTAGAATGGGTGGTACAAGCTACCAAGCAGCAGAAGCTAAAGATAAAGATTGGAGTGTGGCGGCGGGCTCTAACGAGCTAAATATCACGCTTACAGACAGCTTTGGTGAAGAGCAAAATATCGCTATTACAGCCAAAGCAGGCGATGACATTGAACAGCTAGCCACGTACATCAATGGTCAAACTGACCTAGTAAAAGCGTCGGTAAATGAAGATGGTCAACTGCAAATGTTTGCCGGCACTAATAAAGTAGATGGTGAAGTGTCATTTGGTGGTTCACTTGCGGGTGAGTTAGGCATGCAAGACGGTCAAGCGGTAACCGTGAATACGATTGACGTGACAAGCGTTGGTGGTGCACAGGAGTCGGTTGCGATTCTTGATTCTGCGCTGAAATACGTTGATAGCCACCGCGCAGAGCTAGGTGCATTCCAAAACCGTTTTGACCATGCGATCAACAACCTTGATAACATTAACGAAAACGTGAATGCATCGAAGAGCCGTATTAAAGATACTGACTTCGCTAAAGAGACAACAGAGATGACGAAGAACCAAATTCTTTCTCAAGCTTCGAGCTCAATTTTAGCGCAAGCCAAGCAAGCGCCCCAGGCAGCAATGAGTCTACTAGGCTAAGTGCATCAGTAAGTAAAACGCTTAACAGTGTTTCAGATTAGCGCGATAGATAAGAACCAGAGCTTCCAGGCTCTGGTTTTTTTATGGCTGAATAGGCGTGTAAGTAACCTGTTCGCGACGAGCGATAATCGGAGGTATAAGGTCAGAGAGATGCACTATGAGTAAGTGTTACCGGCTCGTGGGGGCTCGAGCCGTGGAGTGATCTGAGCCAGAAAGCATAAAAAAAGAGGCCCAAGATAGGCCTCCTTCTCGTTCTAATTTATGGCGTGGTTTTAATCGTGGTTTAGTTTGAAAATAAAACCGATGAGCCTTGATTTAAGCTAGTCAGCAGTAGCGTCTTACCATTAACAATATCAATGCGACGGCTTTGCTGTGCTTCCATTTTTAAGAATTGCTTAATCATAGCTAACTGCTCGTGGGTAAATTCATCAGACTGCGCGGTTGCGGTGTCCTTAAACGCACGAGGTGAAATGAGCAAATAGTTGTCGCTGATGGTCCAGCTTCCGGTTTCCGAAATTTTAAGTAGCGTATGTGAATTTGGATCTTTACCGAACAAACGCATAGAAGATTCACGAATATAAGTGCCTTCGGGAAGGTACTTCACGTTTGCCGACATTTCTAGACGGCTCAGTGGACCAATATCTGTATCTGGTGCATTTCTGGAGGCGAGGATCGCAACCATGTTGCTTTGCCATTCATTTGAGGTGAGCACTTGCTCCAGTTTTAAGTCACTGCCCCAATAAAGCCACGCACTGAGCGCCGTAGAGGCCGCAAGTAGAATGGCAGCGTATTTCATTTTCATCATATTATCCTTCTACTGGCACACTTTACTTAAGTCAGACTGCTCGGTGAAAATTCTCATAGTGACGTTTTCTCCAGAGTGTTCCACCGTATGGATGAAGTTGAGTGCAATTTGATCACTTTGATCGCCAGTGACAATGACTTGTTCGGGTTTTTTATCTAGCTCGTGTGATTCAATGTATTTTTGAACGCATTGTTCAATTTTAGGCTGCCAGGTGGACACATCGGGGTGACTTTCTGGTGTGACAATTTTCACCTCATCAACGACAGCAAGCTCTCTAAAACTTGATTCAGCAGGGTTGGTACCAATCAACACTAAGATCGGCAGCAATAAGGCTGCAACCACCATTCCCCATACTGCTGGTGGTGTTTTCTCTGCTGGTGCTTTACTTACGGCGACATGCGGCGCCGCAGCGGTAGGTTGAGCGTCCACAGGATCGTTAGGCAGTTCAGCCACCGGCGCTTCATTGACGTTATTAAGGTCAATAGAGCTCGAAGGTGCAGAGCGCTCGACGGTTGAAATGAGCTGATAACCACGTTTCGGCACCGTTTTAACAAATAACGGTGATTTTGTTGGGTCTTTGAGCATCTTCCTGAGCGTTGAAATTGCCTGAGTTAGGCTTGAGTCATCAACCTCAAAGCCTTGGTCCCGCCAAACGTATTCGTGTAAATCATGACGAGTGACGACTTCATTGGGACGCTCTGCAAGCAGAAGCAAAATGCGACTTTCGTTACTACCAAGACGTACTACTTCATCATTGTTGGTTTGGTCGACCAAGGAATTGCTATTTGGATCAAAGATATATCTTTGGCCGAGTATGAACTTAGTGCCTATGTTACTCATTGCATTCTTCTTTATAATTGTCGCGGAGCGATGGAAAAAAATAGTTAGGCGCTGAATGTCGCGCAGTGCCAATTATAGTAATTTAGGATTTTTTTATAGTCAGGGGCACAAGTATAATAAAAACAAATCAAAAAAACAGCATTTTTATGTTTTTTGACCTTGAATTTACAATCTTCAGCCTCATTTCTTTACCAGAACAATCTTAAGTGTATCGAGTGCAAATAAATGTCGATACTTGATACGAAAAGTGTGATGGAGATAACATGAGCGCAACCGAAACAAGTAATAAAGAAACTCGTGGCTTTCAATCCGAAGTAAAGCAATTACTTCATTTAATGATTCACTCTCTGTATTCCAATAAAGAAATTTTTCTTAGAGAGCTGATCTCGAATGCATCGGATGCCGCAGATAAGCTGCGTTTCCAAGCGCTTTCTAACGGTGATTTGTATCAAGGTGATGCTGAACTTGGTGTGAAATTATCGTTTAGTGAAGAGCATAATACCTTAACGGTTTCTGATAACGGCGTAGGTATGTCACGCGATGACGTGATTGAGCACTTAGGAACGATCGCAAAATCAGGCACAAAAGAGTTTTTCTCTAAGCTTTCTGAAGAGCAAGGTAAAGATTCGCAACTTATCGGCCAGTTTGGTGTGGGTTTCTATTCCGCGTTTATTGTTGCTGACGCAGTGACGGTTCGCACTCGCGCGGCTGGTGCGTCTGCCGAGCAGGGCGTGCAATGGCACTCTGCTGGAGAAGGTGAGTACTCGATTGAAGACATTACTAAAGAAACGCGTGGTACTGATATCGTCCTTCACATGCGTGAAGAAGGAAAAGAGTTCCTATCAGAGTGGCGTTTAAAAGAAATCATCAGCAAGTATTCTGATCATATCGGCATCCCTGTTTCTATCCAAACCGCAGAGCGCGACGAGGAAGGCAAAGAAACAGGCGAAACAAAATGGGAACAAATCAACAAAGCACAAGCGTTGTGGACTCGCAATAAGTCAGACATCAGCGACGAAGAATATCAAGAGTTCTATAAGCACGTTTCTCATGACTTTGCAGACCCACTTCAGTGGAGTCATAATAAAGTAGAAGGCAAAAACGACTACACGAGCTTGCTATATATCCCAGCTAAAGCGCCGTTTGATATGATGAACCGTGACCATAAAAGTGGTTTAAAACTTTATGTTCAGCGTGTGTTTATTATGGATGACGCCGAGCAGTTCATGCCTTCTTACCTACGCTTTATTCGTGGTTTGATTGATTCAAACGATTTACCTCTCAATGTATCTCGTGAAATTTTGCAAGATAATAAAGTCACGCAATCGCTACGTAATGCTTGTACGAAACGTGTATTAACAATGCTAGAGCGTTTAGCAAAAAACGACGAAGAAAAATATCAATCGTTTTGGAAAGAGTTTGGCTTGGTGCTAAAAGAAGGCCCAGCAGAAGACATGGGTAACAAAGAAAAAGTGGCGGGTCTGTTGCGTTTTGCTTCCACAGAGGTGGATTCAGCAGAGCAAACCGTCGGTTTGGCCTCTTACATTGAGCGCATGAAAGAAGGTCAGGATAAGATTTATTACCTGACAGCAGATAGTTATGCAGCGGCTAAGAATAGCCCTCACTTAGAGCAATTCAAGGCGAAAGGCATCGAAGTGGTACTGATGTTTGATCGCATTGACGAATGGCTAATGAATTACCTGACTGAGTTTGATGGCAAGCAGTTCCAGTCGATCACAAAGTCGGGTCTTGATCTGAGCAAGTTTGAAGACGAAGCTGAGAAAGAGAAGCACAAAGAAACAGAAGAAGAATTCAAGTCAGTGGTAGAGCGCACTCAAGCTTACCTAGGCGATCGAGTGAAAGAGGTTCGTACAACCTTTAAGCTTGCCACGACACCAGCAGTAGTGGTGACGGATGATTTCGAAATGGGCACACAAATGGCGAAGTTGCTAGAAGCGGCGGGTCAGGAAGTGCCAGAGGTGAAATACATCTTTGAAATTAATCCTGAGCACGAATTGGTTAAGCGCATGGCTGATGAAGCTGATGAAGAAGCGTTTGGCGGCTGGGTAGAAGTATTGCTTGGACAAGCCATGCTTGCTGAGCGCGGGTCGATGACGGATCCTTCGCAATTCCTAGGTGCGGTTAACCGACTTTTGTCTAATGTGAAGTAGTCACGTTTATTGAAAACAATGAGCTCAGCGTGCTGGGCTCATTGTTTTTTCGTAGTGAGGATCTCGTTTTTAGCTAACTTTATCTTTTCTACGGGCATTCTTTAGTCGTATTTCACGCCAAGCGAGAATTTTCTATGCTAGAATGCGACGCTTGAATAATCATTCATTTCACTTTTATACCGAAACTTATCGTCGATACGCTATTCAAAGCCATGCTTTGATTGTGAGCTTCGGTATAAAGTCTTTTTATTTATAAGAGGAAACAACATGCGCATCATTCTTCTAGGTGCTCCAGGTGCTGGTAAAGGCACACAAGCTCAATTCATCATGGAAAAATACGGGATTCCTCAAATTTCTACTGGTGATATGCTTCGTGCAGCGATCAAAGCAGGCACAGAGCTTGGTAAGAAAGCGAAAGCGGTTATCGATGCAGGTCAACTTGTTTCAGATGAAATCATCTTAGGTCTTATTAAAGAGCGCATTGCTCAAGACGATTGTGAGAAAGGTTTCTTGCTAGATGGCTTCCCTCGCACTATCCCTCAAGCTGACGGCCTAAAAGAAATGGGCGTTAACGTTGATTACGTGATTGAATTTGACGTAGCGGATAGCGTGATTGTTGATCGTATGGCGGGTCGTCGAGCGCACCTAGCGTCAGGTCGTACTTACCACGTGACTTACAATCCACCTAAAGTGGAAGGCAAAGATGATATCACTGGTGAAGATCTAGTGGTTCGTGATGACGACAAAGAAGAGACAGTACGTGCTCGTCTAGGTGTTTACCATGATCAAACTGCGCCGTTGATTGCTTACTACGGCAAAGAAGCTGAAGCAGGCAACACTCAGTACCTTAAGTTTGATGGTACTAAGCAAGTTGACGCGGTAAGTGCAGACATCGAAAAAGCACTATCTTAATTGCTGATTCGTGAATCTTGTTAAAAAACGACCCTTTAGGGTCGTTTTTTTTATTGATCCAATCCTAGATTCAATGGGTATAATCGCCATTGTTATTTGATCAAATCAAAAGGAAGTCTATGAGCATGGCACCAAACACGGGAGTACTCTTGGTTAACCTGGGCACTCCAGATGCGCCGACACCAAAAGCAGTGCGCGCATTCTTAGGTGAGTTTTTACATGATCATAGAGTCGTAGATATGACTCGTTGGCTGTGGTGCCCCATTTTACACGGTGTTATCTTGCCAGTTCGTTCGCCAAAAGTGGCGAAGCTCTACCAATCGGTGTGGATGGATGACGGTTCTCCTTTGATGGTGCACTCAGTAAGGCAAGTGAAGGCGCTTCAAGAGCGCCTGAATGTACCTGTAGAGCTGGGAATGACCTATGGCAACCCATCATTAAGGCATGGGATGTCCTCTTTGCTAGAGCAAGGGGTAGAGAAGGTGATTGTATTGCCTTTATACCCACAATATTCGGGGACAACGAGCGCCGCAGTTTTTGATGGATTAGCGAAAGCGTGTAAGTCACTGTCGACGATACCAAGTATCGACTTTATTCGAGATTATTATCAGCATCCGCTTTACATCAAAGCGCTAGCACAAAAAGTGAGAGCACATTGGGACAAGCACGGACAAGACTATTTACTTTGTTCCTATCATGGTATTCCAAAACGCTATGCTGATAATGGTGATGTGTACCCTCAACATTGTGAGCACACGACGAGGTTATTGGCGCAAGAACTAGGATTGAACGACTCTCAGATAGGAATGAGCTACCAATCTATCTTTGGGCGTGAAGAGTGGTTACAGCCGTATACGGCGAAGACGTTAGAAGCTTTGCCGACTCAAGGCACTAAGCGTATAAACGTGATGACACCAGCCTTCTCAGTTGATTGTCTCGAAACCTTAGAGGAGATTGCCGTGGAGTGCCGTGATATTTTTATCGAAGCTGGCGGTGATTCCTACCAATATATAGAGTGTTTGAACGACTCAGAACTGCACATCGACATGATGGTCGATTTGGTTAACACAAGCTTATAGGTTACGGTTTATCGGGCTTATGCTTTATCGAGCTGATGTGGTACTGAGCATAGGGCTTATCGACGGTATTAAAGTTGTGGATTAATAGATGTGTACTGGCTGCTAGGCATAAAAAACGCCGCTCTATTTAGAGCGGCGTTTTTTGTTACGCATCTATTTTTTTCAAATCAATTAAGCGATTTGAGCTTGTTGCTCTTCGATTTCTTGAGCGTTTGATGTTGCCGATTGTTCTGCACCGTGCATCCATTTTACCAAAGTGTTCGCACATAGCAGCAAAATGACGCCAGAGATGACCGCTGTGATAGCAATACCACCGAAGATGGACATTGCGCCAAGCTCACCCACATGTGAGCCAATCAAGCCAGCAACGTAGTTTGCAATTGCGTTAAAGCCAAACCATGCGCCCATCATGAGTGAAGCAAGACGTAGTGGCGCAAGTTTGGTTACCAGTGACAGACCAATAGGAGAAATACACAGCTCACCTAACGTATGGAAGAAGAACGCACCTACTAGCCATAACATAGACGTTTTCACGTTGGTGTCACCACCTTGTTCCATTACCGCCCCCACCATGCACAAGAAACCAAGCGCAAGGAAGAACAGTGCCAAAGCAAATTTAACTGGAGAGTTAGGTTCACGTTTACCCAGTTTGACCCAAAGCGCGGCTAGAACGGGAGCAAGCGTAATCACAAAGAACGGGTTAAGAGACTGAAACCAAGCCGCTGGGACTTCAAAGCTACCAATCATGCGATCTGTATATTGCTGCGTGTAGATGTTCATCAAGCCGCCAGCTTGTTCAAAACCAGCCCAGAAAACAATAACAAACAAGCCCATAATAAGAATGACTTTAAGACGATCTAGTTCTTCGCGAGTTAACGGCGCTTTCGTTTTGTTTTTGTTGAGTGCTCTAGCGCGAGCCGCCGCAGGAACCGTACCAATATCGCCTAACCATGATTTAGACATAGTCAGTTGCATGATAATACTGATCACCATGCCAATGCCTGCAATCAGGAAGCCGGCACGCCAGCCGTAAGAGCCAGTGACTGAGCCAGAAGCAATACCCGCAAGTAGTGAGCCTAAGTTAATGCCCATGTAGAAAATAGTAAACGCGCCATCACGACGGTTGTCACCATCTTTATAAAGATCGCCAACCATTGTTGATATGTTTGGTTTGAACATACCGTTACCGGCAATCAACAGAGCCAGTCCTAGGTAGAAAGCTTGCTCAGCGGGCAGCCCAATCGCACCTACTGGCATTGCAAGGGTAAATTGCCCCGCAGCCATGAGTACACCGCCGATGATGATTGAACGACGCTGACCTAAATAGTTATCAGCAATCCAGCCACCAATGAGAGGGGTGATATAAACCAGTCCAGTATAGATGCCATATAAGTCCAGAGCATCTTTAGTGGACCAACCCATACCGCCATTCATCGTTGCGTCAGTGAGGAAAAGGACCAAAATGGCACGCATCGCATAATAGGAAAAACGTTCCCATAGCTCAGTACCAAACAGTAAAAACAGCCCCCGAGGGTGACCTAAAATGTTGTGTTGTGCTGTCATAAGTTTTACTAATTTTAGTTATGAAAGAATATAATGTGCATCAAGATATACATAACAAAATTAAAAACTGCAATAGGGTTGTTTTATAGCCTATATGAATGATTAGGCTAAGTTGTTAAAATGTAAGAATTTTTAACCAAGAGGGCACGAAAGCTGCGTGCTGGAAACTAACTTTTCACTTTTATTGCATTGGAAGTGACTGTTTTGTCTATAAAGCGCTGTAAGAAGCTCCCTACTACCTATTAGGAAAAGTTGCCTTTGTGGTACGATGTAAGGCAGTTAGTGCAGGCGAACTATAATAATTAAGGCTAAGTGAACACAATGAAACGTTGGTATTTACTGTATTGTAAGCGCGGTGAGCAAGCGAGAGCAAAGCTCCATCTAGAGAATCAAGGCTTACAATGCTTTTACCCAGAAGTTGAAGTGGAAAGAATTCGACGAGGAAAAAGGCAAAAAGTCAAAGAGCCGCTGTTTCCTTCGTACATTTTTATTCAGTTTGATTTTGAAGCAGGCCCTTCTTTTACCACAATACGTTCAACGCGAGGCGTGGTTGACTTTATTCGCTTTGGTGCCCAGCCAACCGAGGTGCAAGGGGATTTGGTGTTTGAGCTTCAGCAAGCAGTGTATTCGCATGTAGAGGCGGAAGACGGTGCACTTCCCGATGTCGGGCAAAAAGTGCGAGTAACGGCGGGTCAATTCGCAGGTATTGATGCGATCTTTCAAGAGAAGGATGGCGATACGCGTTCGATTATGTTGGTTAATCTAATTAATAAGCCGGTTCCGGTGAGTATTGATAATAAAGATCTGGATCTATAAGGCAGGAATGGTTTTGAAGGCTCAATCTACAATGATTGAGCCTTCACTTTCGAAGGTGAGTCGAAGAGCTAATTTAGACTAAAGCGCTCTTACCTTTCATCTTCGGGTAATTGAACATTCAATTCGAGTACGGAGATATCGTCATCTTTATGCTCAAATGAAAGGTCGACCATTGATGGATCCACGTCGACGTATTTAGCAATGACCTTCAGAATGTCTTCTTTCAACTGCGGTAAATAAGAGGGCGATGGCGACCCTTCACTGCGGCGTTCAGCGACAATGATTTGCAGTCGTTCTTTGGCAAGATTTGCCGAGTTTTTCTTCTGTGGGCGGAAAAATTCAAGTAGTGACATGCATTAACCCCCAAATAGACGTTTGAAAATACCTTTCTTCTGCTCGGTTAGGAAGCGGAAGTCCACCTGCTCTCCTAATAAGCGCTCAACCGTGTCATTGTAAGCCAATCCGGCGTCTGACTCATTGTCGAAAATTACCGGTACCCCTTTGTTTGAGGCGTTCAATACCGCTTGGCTTTCTGGAATTACACCAAGTAAAGAGATGTGTAAAATTTCTTCAACATCTTCAACCGACAGCATTTCACCCTGGTTGACACGTGTTGGGTTGTAACGAGTTAACAGTAGGTGTTGTTTTACAGGCTCTAGGCTTTCTTCTGCTCGTCTTGATTTCGAGTCGAGAATGCCAAGGATTCGATCTGAATCTCGCACAGAAGAGACTTCTGGGTTGGTAGTTACAATGGCTTCATCGGCGAAATACAACGCCATTAGTGCACCTTGTTCAATACCTGCGGGTGAATCACAGATAACAAAGTCAAAGCCCATCTCATCAAGATCGTCCAGTACGCGACGCACGCCATCACGTGTTAGCGCATCTTTATCGCGAGTTTGTGAAGCAGGAAGAATAAAGAGGTTATCTGTGCGCTTATCTTTGATTAACGCTTGATTTAAGGTCGCTTCACCATTGATGACATTGACGAAGTCATAAACAACGCGACGTTCACAGCCCATGATTAGATCGAGGTTACGCAAACCAATATCAAAATCAATCACTGCCGTTTTCTTACCTTTTAACGCAAGACCAGAGGCGATAGCAGCGCTAGAGGTAGTTTTACCTACGCCACCTTTTCCTGATGTTACAACAATAATGCGGGCCATTATTCTTACTTCCTTAATTTCTATATCGTGAGAATGTCAAATCTGAGGCTGTCGTCTGTCATACCAAACATAACTTTTTTCCCCCAGTATTCACTTTCAATCTGGTCGCTCAGCCAGTAGTTACCAGCGATGGAAACTAGCTCAGCTTGTAAATCGTGACAGAGGATTTTTGCGTCGGTGGAGCCGCTAGCGCCTGCAATCGCGCGTCCTCGGAGTGTGCCATGAATATGAATAGTACCGTCAGCAATCACTTCAGCACCGGCACTTACGTGGCTTAAAATCACCAAGTCGCCATTTTTGGCATAAACTTGTTGGCCGGAGCGCACGGGAGTACGAATTATTTTGGTCGGCTCCATTTTTGCCGGCGCTTTGGCTGGCGTTTTACTTGCCGTCATAATGGCAAATCCAGCGTCAGATGCTAGATTTTGGGTACGTTTATCTTTACACCCCGTCACACCTACAGGGATCATTCCGGCTTCTTCAATACCTAGTTTTAGGTCGAGAAACACGATATCTTCGTGGACTTGGCTGATATTCAAGACAACGGGTGCCGCAGCAAAAAAAGTTGGAGCTTGATTCACTTTTTCTTTTAAAAAGTGAACGGCTTTAGACACATCGTTGTCAGAAAGATGCAACACCGATAAGGTGAAGCTACTGCCTTTCAAATCAGGGGATGGTGACATTAATGATCAAATCCTTGTGCCAATGACATTGCTTTAGGTTAGGCTAATCATGTTATATTTCAACACTAAAGACAGCAAGCTATCTTGCTCCCAAATAGATAATTTACTCTCATTTTCGATTAAACAACCTGCATCGCCTTTTTTTCAACAAAAACAGCGGTGACAAAAGAGACATATCATGCTTTGTTCAATTTATAAAAGTGCAAAAAAGCAAGGGGCTTACCTCTATATCACTAAGAAAGATGACTTTTCACAGGTTCCTGACGCCTTACTTGAAATGTTCGGAAAACCGACGTTAGTTATGGTTGTAAAATTGGATGGCCGAACGCTTGCTCAGGTGGATGTCGATATCGTTAAACAGTCATTACAAAATGAGGGTTTTTTCTTACAGTTACCACCACCGCAAGAGAACTTGCTCGAAACGTATAAAGAGCAAAAAAAGGCGCAGAAAAAACAATAAGACAAATCGGTGAAGACGCTCTAGGGAGGGCACTTTGAAAAGAATGTTATCAGTTGTGTTAGGCGTCAGCTTATCTGCGAGCGTACTCGCATCAGAAAAAGGCAGCTTTGAAGAGTACGTTGAAGGCTTAAAGCAAGAAGCAAAGTCGTTAGGTATCTCGCAACAGATCTTAACAGAAGCATTCCAAGGCGTAGAGTTTAAGCCGAGGGCGGTGACTGCCGATCGAAATCAACCAGAGAAAAAGCTAACACTAGACGAGTACATACCGCGAGCGGTGCCAGACTGGAAAGTCAAAAAAGCCAAAGAATTGCACCAAAAATACTACGCTGAACTTCAACAAGTCGCGGATGAATATGGTGTTCAGTCTCGCTTTATCGTCGCGCTTTGGGGCGTAGAGAGCAATTTTGGTACCTTTACAGGCAATTATCGAGTTATTGATGCGTTGTCGACCTTAGCTTATGAAGGGCGACGTGAAGCCTTTTTCCGTAAAGAAGCACTCGCAGCGTTGACTATTTTGGAGCAAGGACATATTGCCCCAGATAAAATGAAAGGCTCATGGGCGGGGGCAATGGGGCAGAGTCAGTTCATGCCGAGCTCTTTCTTAAACTTTGCGGCCGATGGTAACGGTGATGGGAAAAAGGATATTTGGAACTCAGAAGCCGATGTTTTTGCGTCGACCGCCAATTATCTTGCCCAGTCGGGATGGGATGACAGTTATACATGGGGACGCCAAGTTAAAGTCCCTCACGGTATTTCACCCGAGCTACAAGGGCGAGAGGCAGCCAAAGGTAAGTATCTTCAAGAATGGAGTAAACTTGGCGTCACTCGTTATGATGGTCGTCCACTGCCACAGCTAGATGAGGACATTAAAGCATGGCTAATTATGCCCGATGACGAAAATGGTCGCGTGTACTTGGTTTATAACAATTACAATGTACTGATGAAGTGGAACCGTTCGTATTATTTTGCGCTTGCGGTTAGTCATTTAGCTGACCGAATTGCAATGGATTAGTACGCTTTAGTTTTGTATTGAAGAGAAACATTCGACAAAAAGGGCCTTAAGAATCTTTATCTTAAGGCCTTTCTATTATCTGTTTCGGTATCCTATCTACTCTTCTCCAATGGCGTTATCTAGCCAGTTACGCCTTCTAAAAAACGAGTGAGTTCGTCAACCGCTTGGCGATTTGAGGACTGAACGGTCACTTCTGTCCCTTTTACCAAGTTTAATGTTTGGATTTTGAAGAGATTCTTTGCGGTGGCACTTTTGCCTTGCGAGATAAGCTCTACGTCTTCCGCATACTTTTTTGCTTCTTTAACGAATAGGGCGGCAGGACGTGTATGAAGGCCGCTTTCGGCAGTAATCGTGGCACTCTTTTTGTACATAGTGTCTTATCCTCATGATTCATTGTTATTTCTTATCTTGGTCTAGTTTTATCTGAGCACCTGTCGAAAAACCGTGACCTAAGTGCAAAATGCCAATTGTCAAAACGTATATTGGGAAAAAATGAGAACCAGTATTAATTATTGTATTGATTTATATGCGTTAAAAATAAAAACACCTCAACTTGATGTCTCAAATTGAGGTGTTAGCGTAATCGAAGATTTGAAAAGTAGCGCGTTACTTTTTAGCTGTGTGGAACTGCTCGCAGGCAATCATGGTGTTTTCAATCAAACTTGCCACGGTCATGGGGCCAACACCACCTGGGACGGGGGTGATAAAGCTGGCGTTGTTTTTTGCTACATCATATTCCACATCGCCAACTAATTTGCCATCGTCCATTCGGTTGATACCCACATCGACAACGACAGCGCCTTTCTTGATCCAGTTACCCGGAATGAAGTTAGGTTTACCAACGGCAACTACGACGATATCGGCTTGACGAACATGACCTTCTAGATCTTTAGTGAAGCGATGACATGTCGTCGTGGTGCAGCCAGCAAGTAGAAGCTCAAGTGTCATAGGGCGGCCGACGATATTAGATGCACCAACGACGACAGCATGTTTGCCACGCATTGGGATGTTATAGCGATCCAATAGGGTAATAATACCTTTTGGTGTGCAAGAGCGTAGTTTAGGCATACGTTGAGCGAGTCGACCTACATTGTAGGGGTGGAAACCATCAACGTCTTTCTCTGGGATGATGCGCTCAAGAATAAGCGTGTCGTCAATGCCTGCGGGGAGGGGCAATTGCACTAAAATACCATCTACTTCAGGGTCGTTATTAAGGGTATCTACAAGGCTTAATAACTCATCTTGGTTTGCGTTTGCAGGCAGATCATAAGACTTAGAAACAAATCCCACTTCTTCACACGCTCTGCGCTTACTTCCGACGTAAACTTGTGAGGCAGGATCTTCACCTACCAGAACAACCGCTAAGCCCGGCGCCCTAAGGCCAGCGTCGGTACGTGCTTTTACTCGTGCAGCGACTTCAGAGCGGACAGTTTGAGAAATAAGTTTCCCATCGATGTTTTGAGCAGTCATAATTTTCCTTGAGAAAGTTAATTGGCTGTTATTTTTGTGTGTATTGTCCCAGAAAAGTATTTCAAAAGCCAGAAAGCAAACGTTTGCCTCGTTTGAAATATCACCATTGACTGATAGGTTGTGGTTTTTTTGGGCATTTGAATCACAAAGAGTAAGAAAGCCATTGATTTACCGAGTTCATCTCGTATAATCCTTTCCCTGTAGCGCGCCCTTAGCTCAGCTGGATAGAGCACGTCCCTTCTAAGGATGTGGTCGTAGGTTCGAATCCTACAGGGCGCGCCATTTATTAAGAAACCCCTGATAGCTCCTTGAGTTATCAGGGGTTTTGCTTTTTCTGCGATATATATCGTATCTGCTACACTATCATCACCTTATTGCGCGTCATTCATCACGCGTTATTACTAGCGCGTCATCGACAATGTGAGAGACTCTTTATGCCGTTTACTAAACTTGGGCTCAGTGCCCCATTACTGAATGCGATTGAAAAAGTAGGGTACGATAAGCCTACCACTATTCAGAATAAAGCCATTCCCCTCATTTTAAACGGCGACAACCTACTTGCTGCGGCGCAAACTGGTACCGGTAAAACGGCGAGCTTCGTTTTACCAATTCTAGAAAAATTAAGTCGAGCGGAAACCCAGCGTAAGAAGCGGGCAAGAGCGCTTATTTTGACTCCGACACGGGAGCTCGCGCAACAAGTTCACCAAAGTATTGAAACGTACGGTCAAGAATTGTCGCTAAAATCCATGGCGATGTATGGTGGAGTTGATTATGCACCACAGAAGCAAGCATTAATTGATGGTATTGATATTGTAGTGGCAACACCTGGCAGGTTGTTAGACCTTTATGGTCAACATGCTATTCACTTTGATGAAGTGGAATGCTTGGTATTGGACGAAGCTGACAAAATGCTTGATATGGGCTTCATTGAAGCGATTAACAAGATTATTGCTCGAGTGCCAGAAGACGCACAAACACTGCTGTTTTCCGCTACGCTGTCCAACCCTGTCCGAGAGTTGGCCCGCAGTGCGATTGATAACCCATCTGAGATCAGTATTGCTAAGCACAGCGCCTCTAAGGGGAATATTAAGCAATGGATAGTGACGGTTGATAAAGATATTAAGTCATCATTGTTAAGCCATCTATTAACAGAGAATTCATGGTCTCAGGCATTGATTTTTATTGAGACGAAGCACGGTGCTGCAAAACTAGTGAGTCAACTTGAGAAGCGCGGAATTCAAGCGGAAGCGTTCCATAGTGGTCGTAACCAAAAAGTGCGTCAGCAGCTGATTGAAGATTTTAAGGCTGGGAATATTCAATACTTGGTGTCAACAGGGGTTGCTGCGCGTGGTATCGATATTGAAAACTTACCGGTTGTGATTAACTATGACTTACCATTCCCGGCAGATGAGTACGTGCATCGAATTGGTCGTACAGGGCGAGCAGAAGCAGCGGGCGAGGCGGTATCTTTAGTATCGAAAGACAACTTTAAGAATTTATGCATGATCGAAAGTCGATTAGGGCACTTGCTTGAGCGCGTGGAGATTGAAGGTTTTGAACCTCGTAAACCAGTGCCGATTTCGATTTTAAATTATGTACCAAAGCATAAGCGTAATAGCGAAGAGCGGTAATCCAATCATCGTAGCGCTGAACGACTAACAGTAAGCGAATCACAGTCAGCGATAAACGATAACAGATGACCCATAGCCTCTAGTGTTTCATTAGAGGCTTTTTTACGTTTGGAGAATCGTGTAATTCATTATCCTAACGACTCAATAATTATCCTAACTACTTAATAATTATCCTAACTACATGCTGAAATTATACTAGGTTATTAAAACGCTGGCTGGTAAGGGCTCGCGTATTAATTTATGGCTACATTGGATGAGAGGACTATCATGGCAAGACGCTGGTGGGGATTGTGGGCGATTTGCTTAGCTTTTACGGCAAGTGCTGAGGTATTTGATGGCTTTCCTGATGTGGTGGTGTGTGAAGTCGGTAAGCCTTATCGCAACGGCTCAATTACTTTATTTGCTGAATATCAGGATCAAAACCGGATTGTGTATTATCGCAGTATGGATGGAAAGCAAGGCGTCAAGATCGATCGTAAAGGGTTGGTGAGTGCGAGTCACAAGCACAGTAAAAATAACTGCGTTGGCCAGACATTGAACACCTTAATGTCAAAGGGGAAAACCTTTAATTTTCAAATGATAGAGAAAGAATAAGCAGCTCGATTGAGCTGCTTAAAATTTGCATTTTCGCAATAGTATTTTCGCAATAGCACTTGCGCTGCTGTTTCGAACGTTTAATCCGCCTTTTCGATCAAAAGTGTAATGCCATCGACATCAATGACTCGTACTAATGACCCTGACGCTATGGGTTCATCGCTATAGGCGGTCCAAGACGTGTCCCCAAGATTAATTCGGCACTTGCCTTTAGTGATATCGTGATCTAACACGGCGGTTTGACCGATCAGCTGCTTATCTTTTTGGTTTAGCACTCTGCTGTTGTCTGAACGTGTGTCAGTCTTATGCTGTTTTCGCCACCATAGCCATGTGAGCACAAGGGCGAATACGCCAAAGCTTATCCATTGTAGCTGCCAACTGATAGGAAGAAAGGCGACAATGATGCCAACCAACATAGCAGAGATCCCAAGCCACAATAAATAGCCAGCGGTGCCGAGTAGCTCCCCACATAAGAGAAGTAACCCAAATGCGAGCCAGTGCCAGTAGTTAACTTGGTTTAGTAGCTCAATCACGCTTTTTCCTTGTTATCAGCTTTGGATTGATTAAACATTTCCGCGATGCCAGCGACTGACCCCATTAGACCTGTAGCTTCAAGTGGTAGCATAATGATCTTGCCATTTTCGGCTTGGCCAATTGACTTTAGAGCATCAGTATAGCCTTGCGCGATAAAGTAGTTAACCGCTTGCATATCGCCTTGGGCGATAGCTTTTGAAACCATTTCAGTGGCTTTAGCTTCCGCTTCAGCGGCTCTTTCTCGCGCTTCTGCTTGAAGTATAGCAGCTTGCTTCTCACCTTCCGCTTTTAAGATTTCGGATTGCTTATGTCCCTCTGCACGTAAAATCTGAGCCTGTCTTACCCCTTCCGCTTCTAAAACTTCAGCACGCTTGTTTCGTTCGGCTTTCATTTGAGCATTCATCGCAGCGGTGAGATCGGCTGGTGGCTGAACATCACGTATTTCGATACGGGTGACTTTTACCCCCCACGAGTTGGTTGCCTCATCAACGATAGCAAGCAACTTAGTATTTATGGAGTCACGCTGGCTGAGCATTTCATCAAGCTCCATTGAGCCAAGTACAGTACGCATATTGGTGAGAGTAAGATTGCGAATAGCATGTTCAAGATCAGTGATCTCATAGGCGGCTTTGGCCGCGTCGATGACTTGCACAAAGCAGACGGCATCGATCACCACATTGGCATTATCTTTACTGATGACTTCTTGTGGCGGGATATCCAGTACGCGCTCCATCATATTGACTTTATTACCAATGGAATCAACAAATGGAATGATGAGGTTCAGCCCCGGTCTAAGGGTATGGGTGTAGCGTCCAAAACGTTCGACAGTCCAGTTATCGCCCTGTGATACAGTTTTAACCCCAGCAACTAAAAATACGATTGCGACGAGGATAAAACCACCAATAGTAACCATTGCATCAATAGCCATGAGCTAACTCCTTGTATAAAATTTAATCCATTCTGGATCAATATTAACGTGAGCGCAAATAGAATAGTGTATTGCTGTGTATCGAAGGAAATGACTAAATTGTAAATAATATCAGAAGGTTATTAAAAAGGGAGGTTTTCCCTCCCTTTTGTTTGATCAGTAGAGCAGGGAGTAGAGTTGTCGGCGATATTTACCAGCGATTGGATTACCTTGTCCTAGAGCTGAGAGGATGTCCATGAAGGTCTTCTTTAGCTCTCCATCTAACGCATTGAGATCGCGGCTAACATGGCCCCAAAGTAGCTCAAGAGCTTCTTCATCTCGACCAACTTGATGGTATTGCAGGGCCAGTTCTGCAACGATTTTAAGTTCGCTAGGGGAAGCGTGTAGAGCGGCTTCTAATGATTGAATTTCTGGACTGTCGGCGGCTTGCTTGTGCAGGTCAAGCTTAGATACTAACGTTTTATAGTAATTGTCTTTATATTCTAGCGGAATGCTGTCTAGCATCGCTTCAGCGAGGTCGAATTGATTGGTTTCTAATAAACTGTTTGCTCTTGCGAGCTTAATTTCACCCTTGCTTTGGTATTCTTCTGACAAAGTCGCAAAGAGAGTTAGAGCTTCGGCATGCGCGTCTTGCTGAGTCAGTTCTAGCGCTTTTTGTGCTGTCAGTTCATCTTGGCTTGGTAGGTGTTTCGCTAACATGGCTGTGATGGCTTCAAGAGGCTGGGGACCACCTAGTCCGTCTACCGGCTGACCATTGACGAATAACGCGATCGTCGGCAGTGTTTGTACGCCAAATTGACCAGCAATAGCTTGCTGTTCTTCGCAGTTCAATAGGGCTAGGGTAAAAGCACCGCTGTATTGTTCTGTTAATGCTTTTAATGATGGGATCATTTGAACGCTTTCTTCACTCATCGGCGCCCAGAAATGAATGAGTACTGGCGTGCTCATAGAGCCTTCTAATACTTGGCGAAAATTTTGCTCATTCAGATCAACAATATACGGAGGTTGCATCCAATAGTCCTTGTTTGTATTCACGTTAGTTCTACAAGCAAGATTGGTATGAAAGAGCAGAAATTCAAGGGTGTAAAGCAATTCAAGGTTATAAAGAAAGTAAGCGTGGTGCAGAAACCAAAACACCGCGCTTTTCAGCACGGTGTTTATGGTGTTTTCGGTATCGGCTGTTTGGGGGAGTTAAAACCAAACAAAATAGGCGAGCGTCACCCCCACAGCGACCCAGTTAAGCTGATTTAACGTCATGTTGTCGTATCCAGATTAATCACTGCAAGTTGTAGGATCGTTATTGATCCTTTTTAGAAAGTCGTAGCAATAAAACCGATTGCTGCGAGCCTATATTGAGTAATATATCGATACTTTGTGACATTAAAATTACAAATGAGCGAATTCTATGCAGCTTTTCGCAAAATTGGGTCAAGCCACTTGCCCGGTAGTAGCCTTTTTAGTATCGCAAAGATCTTTGTCGGCGTTGTGACTCGGTATCTGAGTTTAGGACGCGTGGACTCAAGGGCATGAATCAATGCTGGCAAACAGGACTCTGGAGGTAGCGTAAATTGGTTGTTTGATTCTGTGACCGAAAGACGCTGCAGCTGCTTTTGATACTCGTTTTTATGGATACTAGCTTCGACGTTGATCCATTTAAGAAAAGCCATTTTAGCATTGCTTCGAAATTGTGTTTCGATAGGGCCGGGTTCAATTAAGGCTATACGTACGTTGGATGAGTGTAGCTCTAAACGCAATGTGTCTGTCCATCCTTCCAGTGCGAATTTAGAGGCGTTATAGGCCCCACGATATTTCATCGCAGCGAAACCAAGAACGGAACTATTTTGAATGATACGACCTTCATTTTGCTGACGCATAATCGGTAAGATAAGTCGTACTAGTTCATGCCAACCAAAGAAATTAGCCTCAAATTGAGCTCTGAGTCCGTCAGTCGGAAGGTCTTCTAATGCTCCCGGTTGCCCATAGGCGCCATTATTGAATAAACCATACAATCTGCCTTCACAAAGTGCGAGGGTCTTTTGCACACCAAGTTGAATACTCTTTGTGTCAGTAAGATCCAGCTGAATACAGGTTAACCCTTCGCTTTGCAGGCGTTTTACGTCCGATGAGGAGCGACATGATGCAATGACATGATAGCCGCGTTGATTGAGTGCATGCGCGGCAGTATAGCCAATACCGCTGGAGCAACCTGTGATTAGTATAGCCTTTTTCATTTAACATTAACGCCTTAGTCCTTCAGAGAGCTAACCATAGCGACTAGAGGCAGGTCGAGACAAGTGTTATCGACTTTTAATTAAAATATTCTTTAAAGCGGGCTCAACATGGGGAAAAGAAAAGTTAAACCCTATTTCAGTTAAGCGTTTAGGTTTTGCTCTGACACTGTCTAGTAACAAGCATGATGACTCTCCCATGAGTACTTTTATGAGCCATGTAGGGGTCATTAACAAGTGAGGGCGTTTTAGGGTTCTTGCTAATATTCGGCTAAATAACGCGTTAGAAACCGCGTGGGGTGCGCAAAAATTGTAAGGGCCTTGTGCATGGGGGGTGTCGAGTAAGGTGACGATACCTCTTACCATGTCGAGGATATGGATCCATGGTAGATACTGCTTACCATGACCAATTGGGCCACCAAGCCCTAGTTTGTATGGAAGTAACATTTTGTGTAGTGCGCCGCCATTGTCCCCCAATACAACACCGGTGCGTAATAGACAAACCCGTGTCCGCTCTGATTGCGCTCTCATTGCAATAGCTTCCCATTTCTCACACACGTTGTGAGCAAACGAGTTTTGATGCACCTGTAAGCTTTCGTCGAAAGGATGGGATTGTTGGTCGCCGTAATAGCCCACGGCAGAGCCGCTAATGACAACACTGGGTGGTTCGGTACTTGCGTGAATAAGAGTGACGATCGTTTCAGTGGTTTTCCAACGGCTATCGCAGATGATTTTTTTCTGATGTTGGCTCCAGCGCTTATCCGCAATGGGTTCTCCTGCAAGATTAATGACACCATCAAATGCGTTGAGGTCGTCAAAAGTATCGAGAGTGGATAAGTAAGTAATGTTTCCAACATCGGTATGCTGGAGTGTCGATTTCGCTGCTTCAATATCACGACTGATCACGGTAACCGTGTGTGTGGTGAGGTGTTTAAGTAGTTCTTTACCGATAAATCCAGTACCACCGGTCACTAACAGATGCATTCGAGCTCCCTTAATTACTTGTTAACCATTAAGTCTTTTACTTTTTCGTCAATGTGTTGCGACGTTTGTTCCCCAAGTAAGCAGAGTCGGTAATTTGACTATAGGTAAATGATTTGACGCCATTACGTAAATATAGCAATGAAATTGCGTTATGGACTAACTCTAATAACGAACATGGTTAAATGGTGGAGATCACAGAATGGTAAGTAACTCTGGTTAGGTTGCATGGATGCTGTAATTGTCACATCTTCTTACAAATTTCTTTGCCATTCTAAAGTGACAATATGAGGTACGGGAGAAATACGTGCAAGGAATGAAAGCCCTCATACATGCCATGTTGAGCAGTTTGAAAGATTTAATGCCCATTATCATTGTGGTGCTTTTCTTTCAACTTGTCGTGCTCCAAGAGCCGCTTCCTAATGTGTTATCGATTCTTTTTGGTTTGTTTCTGGTGGTGTTGGGACTGACTTTCTTTGTTTTTGGTCTCGAGATGGGGCTATTTCCTATTGGGGAATCCATGGCGCAGGCTTTTGCCAGAAAAGGCAGTGTTTTTTGGTTAGTGCTATTTGCATTTTGTTTAGGGTTTGGCACGACGATCGCTGAACCCGCATTAACAGCAGTCTCCGCGGAAGCAGCAGAGGTGGCTGCGGAAGGGGGCATGATAGCGTTAACCGAAGAATCAATGCAGAGCTATGCGATGGGCTTACGTCTATCGGTTGCCTTTTCGGTGGGGCTTGCGATTGTTCTTGGCGTTATTCGAATACTCAAAGGTTGGCCAATTCATTGGATAATTATTGGTGGTTACATAGGTGTTGTAGTGTTAACAGGGTTTGCCCCAGAATACATTATTGGTGTGGCGTATGATTCTGGAGGCGTCACGACTTCAACCATTACTGTCCCCTTGGTGACCGCACTGGGAGTGGGGCTCGCGAGTACGATTAAGGGGCGAAACCCCATGCTAGATGGCTTTGGATTAATCGCATTTGCATCGCTACTACCTATGATGTTTGTCATGGTCTATGGGATGGTGATGGCATGAGTTTTATCTCAGAGTTGTTACAAACTTTATTTTTCACGGTCCGAGATGTGACCCCAATTATTGTGATCATTTTTGGTTTTCAGTTTGCAGTATTGAGAAAACCGATTGCTCATCCACTGCGCGTAGCTGTCGGCTTTGTCTACGTGATTGTTGGCTTAAGTTTATTTCTTATCGGCTTAGAAAAAGCGCTTTTTCCGCTTGGGGAAACGATGGCAATGCAACTCACAGCCCCCGACTTTCTTATTGATGTAAAGCTATCGATCGGTCACTCGCTAGAGTGGTTTGATTATTATTGGGTGTATCTTTTTGCGTTTTGTATCGGTTTTAGTACCACGATAGCAGAGCCCTCTTTACTTGCTGTTGCGATAAAAGCCAACCAAGTGTCGGCAGGCTCCATTTCGGTTAATGGCCTGAGGATCTCAGTCGCGTTGGGGGTGGCAATAGGCATTTCTTTAGGTAGCTATAGAATTGTGGTGGGAGACCCTATCCATTACTACATCATCGCAGGTTACATTCTAGTGGTGGTACAAACATTCTACGCGCCAAAATTGATCGTCCCTCTTGCTTATGACTCAGGGGGGGTAACAACATCAACGGTAACCGTACCTTTGGTGACCGCATTAGGCTTAGGGCTCGCTTCAACCGTACCGGGAAGAAACCCTATGATTGATGGCTTCGGGTTGATCGCATTCGCGAGTCTGTTTCCCATTATTTCTGTCATGGCCTATGCACAAATTACTCACTGGTTGAATCAACATGCGAACACGGTTGGCTCGATCGAAAAGGAGAATGATAATGCGCTTTAAGTTACTGCTTGCGTTTGTTGAGGACAGCAAAACAGACGTAGTGCTCGATGCAGCAAGGGAAGCTGGTGCGACCGGAGCAACGGTGATCAACAACGCTAGAGGCGAAGGTTTAAATAAGAAACGCACCTTTTTCGGTCTGACGTTAGAGGTGCAAAAAGATGTATTACTGTTTGTGGTTGAGGAGCATTTGTCGAGACAAATACTGGAAACAATTAGTGAAGTAGGGGAGTTTGATCAAACCTCAGGGCAGGGTATCGCGATTCAAATTGATATTGAAGATGCCGTGGGTGTCGCTCACCAAATGGAAACGTTAACCAAAGTGGTTGAGGATGAATTATGAGTTCACAACAAAAAATATACGTTCGTGATGTCATGGCGAATACCTATGTGATGGTCGATGGGCTAAAAACCGTTCACGAAGGTATTGTGTTAGCAAAAGAGCACCAAGTAAAGGCGTTGGTGGTGAGTAAGCGTCATGATGATGATGAATATGGCATTGTACTGATGAATGATATTGCTAAGAAAGTACTGGCGCAAAATCGTTCTTCTCATCGGACGAACATCTACGAAATCATGACCAAGCCTGCTTTGTCAGTCGACCCAAACATGAATGTGAAGTACTGTGCTCGCCTCTTTGAACGCTTTGGCATTAGTCGGGCTCCGGTTATCGAAGACGGTAAGATTATTGGTATGGTCAGCTATAACAATATTGTGGTGAATGGCATGGCACGTGAGGAATAGCGGCAAAACTGAGTTACAATAGCCTCATAACGTGAGTTGGAGGTAAATCCGTGAAATTATTCTTTGCATCAGACCTACATGGTAGCGTGAGTGCGACGCAACAAGTATTAGAAGCATACCGTCAATCGGGAGCAGATCACCTTGTCATTCTAGGCGATGTACTCAACCATGGCCCGAGGAACCCGGTTCCAGAGAGTTACAATCCACCAGAAGTCGCCGCATTGCTCAATGATTTCCAATCTGAAATTATTGCCGTGAGAGGAAACTGTGATAGTGAGGTAGACCAAATGTTACTTCACTTTCCTATGATGGCGGATTACGCATGGGTGCTATTGCCATCGGGTAAGCGTTTATTTTTAACGCATGGGCATTTATATAATGCAGCTAAGCGTCCCAAGCTTAAAAAGGGGGATGTCATTGTTCATGGGCATACGCATATCCCTGTCGCTCAATGGGACGGGGAACAAGTGATTTTTAATCCCGGCTCAATTACTTTTCCAAGAGATGGCTATTCGGCGAGTTTCGGCCATTTTGAAAATGATACATTAAGTGTCAGAACGTTCGCGGGGGATGAGCTTTGCTCGATTAAGCTTTAGTCGGACGAATTTTAGAGTTAAAAAAACGCAGCCAATGGCTGCGTTTTTTTCGACGTATCTAATAAATTAGTGACTAATTATTTAGTTACGCGTAGTACTGGTGTTTCACCAACAGTAACAGAACCAGATAGCTTGTTCAGCTCTTTGATTTCGTCCATGTTAGAGATAACAACTGGAGTCAGCGTAGATTTAGCTTTTTCTTCAAGAAGTGCTAGATCGAATTCGATGACAGTGTCGCCGGCTTTAACAGTTTGACCTTCTTCAGCGATACGCTTAAAGCCTTCACCTTTTAGCTCAACAGTGTCGATACCAAAGTGAACAAATAGCTCGATGCCATCGTCAGATTCGATAGAGAACGCGTGGTTCGTTTCGAAGATCTTACCGATAGTACCGTTTACAGGAGCGACCATTTTGTCGCCAGCTGGTTTGATAGCAATACCATCACCAACGATTTTCTCAGCAAAAACGACATCTGGCACGTCTTCGATGTTTACGATCTCACCAGATAGTGGTGCGATGATTTCGATTGCACCAGCGTCAGCGCTGTCGTCAGATACTAGCTTCTTCAGTTTGTCAAAGAGACCCATGTTGTGCTCCTAAAGGTTTGATTTTATTCTGCTCAATTATATTAGCAGTTTGTCTTTTCTGCGATAAATTTTTCGACGTGCGCTTCAATTTCTGCAGCAGTCGCCATTTCTAGCGCTTCATCCGCCATAGCTTTTACTTCTGCGAAGTTAGCGTTACGGATAACTTTCTTAACCTTAGGAATAGAAATACCGCTCATACTAAACTCATCTAGGCCCATGCCTAGTAGAAGTAACGTCGCGCGTTCGTCGCCAGCAAGCTCGCCACACATACCCGTCCACTTGCCTTCTTTATGCGAAGCGTCGATCACCTGCTTAATTACGGTTAATACCGCTGGTGAAAGTGGGTTGTATAGGTGAGAAATTAGCTCGTTACCACGGTCTACTGCTAGAGTATACTGAGTTAAGTCGTTAGTACCAATACTAAAGAAGGAAACTTCTTTCGCTAGGTGGTGAGCAATCGCTGCAGCAGCAGGTGTTTCTACCATTACACCGATTTCAATATCTTCATCAAATGCGATGTTTTCTGCGCGAAGTTCCGCTTTGTATTCTTCGATAGCTTTCTTAAGTTCACGGATTTCTTCAACAGAAATAATCATCGGGAACATAATGCGAAGCTTACCGTGTGCAGAAGCACGTAGGATGCCGCGGACTTGGTCACGTAGAATTTCACGACGATCCAAGCTAATACGAACCGCACGCCAGCCTAGGAATGGGTTCATTTCTTTTGGAAGATCCATGTACGGAAGATCTTTATCGCCACCAATATCCATAGTACGGATAATGATTGAGTGGCCATTCATCGCTTCAGCAACTTCTTTATACGCTTGGTATTGTACTTCTTCTGTAGGAAGAGAATCGCGGTCCATGAATAGGAATTCAGTACGATACAGACCTACACCTTCACCGCCGTTACGGTTGATACCGTCACAGTCTTTTACGGTACCGATGTTGCCACAAACTTCTACACGGTGTCCGTCTAGAGTTTCAGCTGGTAGGTCTTTAAGTTTTGCAAGTTCTTCTTTTTCAGCAAGGAACGACTCACGGACTTGTTTTGCTTCAGCAAGTTCTGCTTCAGAAGGATTGATGATGATCTTGTTGTTCATCGCATCGAGAATCAGCATGTCGCCGTTCTTGACTTGCTTCGTGATATCGTTAGTACCAACGATAGCAGGAAGTTCAAGTGAACGAGCCATGATAGAGGTGTGCGAAGTACGGCCACCGATGTCACAGGCAAAACCAAGGACATAATCTAGGTTGATTTGCGCTGTCTCAGAAGGCGTTAGATCGTAAGCAACAAGAAGCACTTGCTCATTGATGTCGCTAAGTGACACGATATTAATGCCAAGCGCATTTTTAACAAAGCGAGTACCGATATCACGGATATCCGTTGCGCGCTCTTTTAGATATTCATCATCTAAAGATTCAAGTGCACACGCTTGCTCTTCGATTACGGTGTAGATTGCGTGGTCCGCAGACATTTTGTCTTTCTTGATGAGCGCTAAGATCTCTTCTTCGAGCTCTTCGTCTTCAAGAAGCATGATGTGGCCTTCGAAGATGGCTTCTTTTTCTTCACCAAAAGTTTCTAGTGCCTTCTGCTTAACAATTTCTAGCTGAGCTGATGATTTGTTACGAGCGTCAAAGAAACGCTGAACTTCTGCTTCAACTTGGTCATCAGAGATGGTTGCTTTGTTAAGAACAATTTCGTCTTCTTGAAGTAGTAATGCTTTACCGATCGCAATACCAGGAGATGCTAGGATGCCTGAAATCATAGCTTTACCTTAATGTGGTCAAATGTATAAAGAAAGGGTGACTTACGTTGCTACATTTATGTGTAGCTGATAGTCAGCGCTATTTCCAATAAAGCCACTTTGCTTTCGACAAAATGGCTTTAGGAGAGTGCTGCTTAGTGAAGCTCGTCCATTAGAGCAACTAGGTGGTCTACTGCTTGTTGAGCCTGTGGGCCTTCAGCAGAGATAGTTACGTTAGTACCTTTAACTAGACCTAGAGTCTGTAGTTTGAATAGGCTTTTTGCGCTAGCGCTTTTGCCGTTAGAAGTCACAGTGATGTCTGCGTCAAAAGATTTTGCTTCTTTAACGAACTGCGCTGCAGGACGAGTGTGAAGACCATTTTCTGCTGTGATTTCTACTTGCTTCTCGTACATTTTAATACCCCAATTGATTTATTTTATGTTTGTTTTCTTAACTAAAGCCAAGCTTAGCGTCATTTTTTCATTCCTGCTATAGGACTAAAGTTATGATTCATTAAGCGCCGCATTGGTCTTGAATTGTAGGCTATGATTGCAGTCTTCGCTGTCTCCATATCCTACGACTATTCTTTAAACTGCTTATTTATTTTTTAGCTTAAAATAAAACTGACCTGATATTACCAAAGGCTGACAGAGATTCAACAAAAAAGCCCCATAAAGGGGCTTTTTTAAAGCAAAATTTGATTTGGCAACATATTATTGCTGAATCTCTTTGTCCGTGAATATACCTGCGAACAATGCTGAACTGAGGTAGCGTTCGCCCGAGCTTGGTAATACGGTAACTATTGTTTTTCCTTTAAATTCAGGGAGTTCCGCTAGTTTGTTTGCCGCTACTACAGCCGCTCCTGAGGAGATACCAGCAAGGATACCTTCCTCTTCCATGAGACGGCGAGCCATATCAATCGCTTCATCAGATGTTACAAGTTCCACACGGTCGATAACTTCCAAATCGAGGTTTTCTGGGATGAAACCAGCACCGATACCTTGAATTTTGTGTGGAGCGGGTTTGATTTCTTCGCCAGCCAGCGCTTGGCTAATGACCGGAGACTCTGCGGGCTCAACTGCCACAGAAATAATAGCTTTGCCTTTTTCGCCCTTGATATAGCGGCTTGTACCCGTAATGGTACCGCCGGTGCCGACACCAGCAACGAAGACGTCAATTTCACCATCCGTTGCGTCCCAAATTTCTGGGCCCGTTGTTTTCTCATGGATAGCCGGGTTTGCCGGGTTGTTGAATTGTTGCAGAAGTAGGTACTTCTCTGGATTTGAGGCAACAATTTCTTCAGCTTTAGCAATTGCGCCTTTCATTCCTTTCGCTGCTTCAGTCAGTTCTAGGTTTGCGCCTAGAGCTTTAAGTAGCTTACGACGCTCCAAACTCATTGATTCAGGCATTGTAAGTGTCAGTTTGTAACCACGAGCAGCAGCAACAAAAGCAAGCGCGATACCTGTATTACCACTGGTGGGTTCAACAAGCTCAATGCCAGCTTTTAGCCTGCCATTTTTTTCTGCTTCCCAAATCATGTTGGCGCCGATACGACACTTAACACTGAAACTAGGGTTGCGAGCTTCAACTTTAGCTAGAACGTTACCATTACTAACTTTGTTAAGGCGAACCAGAGGAGTGTTACCAATGGTGAGTGAGTTGTCTTCGTAGATCTTGCTCATTATATGTTCCTTCATTCAGTTAACCGTATCGGTCAGCGATTACATGATAAGAATATGATTTTGTTGGGTGGGGGAGAAGAATTAAATAGTTATATATTATGGAAGAAAGTATGGAAAGCCTGAATTGTTAGCGCAAGCCCAGTAAATAAAGCGCATAGCCCAAGGGAAAATTGTGTTGTCATTGACTGCAATGACGCAATATTTCCATAGGCTATGCCGCTATTCATTATTTCCTACGTAGGTAAAGTCCCCACGCTAAACTTAACAACACCCAACCGTAAAGAGGCCATGTTCCGGCCTCTCTGTACCACGTTGTCCCGTTTGTCGGCGTGACTTCTGTACGCAACACTGCCGTTTCAAACTGTGGGATTTGCGCAGTAATTTTTCCGTTATGATCGGTGACAGCCGTAATGCCATTGTTGGTTGACCGTATTAATGGTATTCCAAGTTCTAGCGCTCGCATTCGAGCAATTTCCATATGTTGTAACGGGCCAATAGAGCGACCAAACCACGCATCGTTAGATAACGTGAGCAAGTAATCGGTCTCTGGTGTCACATTTTGTCGAACCTGTTCGTTAAAAATAATCTCATAACATAAAGCCGGCGCTAAATGCATGCCATTGGCAACGATATTGGGTTGTACATATGCCCCGCGACTAAACGAAGACATAGGTAAATTAAAAAACGGAGCGATTGGACGAAGAAGATCTTCAAAAGGAACAAACTCGCCAAAAGGCAGTAAGTGGTGCTTGTGAAAGCGCTCATCAAGGTCAAGCTCATAGTCCCCATAAGGGGTTTGTCCCACAACCAGAATACTGTTGTAGTATTCATCAGACTCTGACTTATTGATCACACCGGTAATGATGGCGGTATTGTTCATTTTCGCCGCTGAGTCTAAATTGCTGAGGAACGACGGCAGCTCAAATTCCATTGCGGGAATTGCCGCTTCAGGCCAGATAATGATATCAGCGTCCCAGTTCTCGCGGCTAAGGTCGGTGTATTTCATAATCGTCGGCCAGCGTTGGCTAGGTAGCCATTTTAGCGCTTGGTCAACGTTGCCTTGTATGAGCGCAACGCTTTTGGTCCGGGTGGGATCCGGTGTGACCCAGTCATAATTACGCAATCCGAAGCCAACTGAAAAAATGACTAACGGAATAACAGTAATAAGCCAGTGTTTGCTTTGAATCGCGTAAGCTAAGCTCGCTGACGTTACGATAATTAGTAGGGTAATGAGCTCAACGCCGCCCATCGGTGCGTAACTGGCTAACGGCCCGTCAATTTGACTGTAACCTAACCATAACCAAGGGAATCCTGTCATTACCCAGCCTCGAGCCCAGTCAAACACTAGCCACAGTGCAGGGGCTGCAAGTAGGTAGCGTGTGCGATTCTCATTTGGGAAAAAACGGTTTAATGACCAAGCAAACAGGGCGGAATAGATGGAGAGATAACCCACTAGCAGCGCCATTAGGAGTACGCTGGCGAACTTTGGCATACCGCCAAAGCTATCAATACTAACGTGAACCCAACTAATGCCTGTCGCAAATTGGCCAAAACCCCAGGCGTAACCAATAAAAAGCGCACGCCGAGCGGTTTGTCCTTGCAGTAGAAACAATAAGATAAGTGGGCTTAACAGAGCAAGTGGCCACAGTTGATAGGGAGCGAAGGCTAGGGTTGTACTGGCGCCAACAAAAGCGGCCCCAATGGGCCGCAATAGGCGAAGATAATTCTTCATTTAATGGTGGTCTCACTTAACCGGTGAACATTGGGTATCGTTATTCTTCGACACTCGATGCTGCTTCTAGATCGGGAATGGTCACTTGAACTTGTACCACTCGACGATTATCCGCCGCTGTCACTTTAAAGGTATAGTTTTCTATTTCGACCACTTCCCCTCTAACAGGTAAGTGACCGAATGCGGTCATAATTAAGCCACCAACAGTATCAACTTCTTCATCGCTGAAGGTTGAACCAAAGGTGTCATTGAACTCTTCGATGGTCGTGAGAGCTTTGACGGCAAAGGTGTGTTTGCTCAGCTTTCTGATGTCTAGCTCGTCATCATCATCAAATTCGTCTTCGATTTCGCCAACAATTTCTTCGAGGATGTCTTCAATGGTCACGAGACCAGACACTCCGCCAAATTCATCAACGACGATAGCCATGTGATAGCGCTCCTCGCGGAATTCCTTAAGTAAGCGATCAACACGTTTACTTTCTGGCACGACCACGGCAGGGCGAATCACTTCTTCAATGTCAAAAGGGGCGCTATTCGAGCCCAAGTAACGGAGTAGGTCCTTAGCTAAGAGAATACCTTCCACATGGTCTTTATCTTCACTGATCACTGGGTAACGAGAATGCTGTGCATCGATCATTAGTCCAATCAGCTTATCGAAGTCATCAGAACGTTCGATAGTAACCATTTGTGAGCGAGGCAGCATGATATCGCGTACTCGCATTTCGGAAATTTCCATGACACCTTCAAGCATATCTCGTGTGTCATGGTCTATTAGGTCATTGACTTCAGAGTCACGAATGACATCTACAAGCTCTTGGCGATCTTTTGGTTCACCTTGAAATATTTGACCTAGGCGCTCAAAGAAGGACTTTCTACTCGGACCTTCAGATTTTTTACTGTTTCCCTCGGGGTTAGAGGGAGAAGACTCTTCGTTCATGATTTCTCAATTCAGAATGCTATCAGACGTGTGATAGCGCACATAAGAAGAGGCAAAGCCTCTATTGTTTCTCTGCTATATACGGGTCTTCAAAACCCATATCTAGCATGATTTCGGTCTCTAAAGCTTCCATTTCGTCAGCTTCTTCGTCATCAATATGATCATAACCTAGCAGATGAAGGCTGCCATGTACAACCATATGTGCCCAGTGTGCAGTTAGGGTTTTTGACTGCTCTTTCGCTTCTTTTTCTACGACTTGGCGACAAATAATCAGGTCACCAAGCAAATTCATTTCAATACCAGGAGGCGCTTCAAATGGAAATGACAAGACATTGGTGGATTTGTCTTTCCCGCGATAATCGTGGTTGAGTTGTTGGCTTTCAGCTTCATCAACGATTCTAATGGTCAGCTCCGCTTCCTTTTGAAACGGGATAATCGCTTTGTCTAGCCATTGCTGAAACTCCGCGTGAGAAGGCAGCCCTTCTTCAGATTCGACCGCCAACTGGAGATCAAGTTCAATGCTCATCATTTACCTATTTATCAAAACTTGTTAAAGCGTTATTGAGGACTGACATCAGTCCCAGAGTTAAGTTTTGCTGCTTCGTGTTCTTCACGACGACGGCGTTCAATCTCTTTTCGCGCTTTTTGGTCAGCCGATTCCCACTTCTCATAAGCGTTGACGATACGAGCGACAACGGGGTGCCTGACCACATCATCCGCTTGGAAGAAATTAAAACTGATTTCATCCACGTCATTGAGAACTTCAACCGCATGACGAAGGCCTGATTTTGCCCCACGAGGTAAATCAATTTGTGTCACGTCACCCGTAATGACCGCGCGTGAGTTAAAACCAATCCGGGTCAAGAACATCTTCATTTGTTCGACGGTGGTGTTTTGGCTTTCATCAAGAATAATGAAGGCATCGTTAAGTGTACGACCACGCATATAGGCGAGGGGGGCCACCTCAATAACGTTGCGCTCTATCAGCTTTTCAACACGCTCAAAGCCTAACATTTCAAATAAAGCATCGTAGAGTGGGCGCAGATATGGATCCACTTTCTGGCTCAAATCACCGGGTAAAAAACCCAGTTTTTCGCCCGCTTCAACGGCTGGGCGAGTCAGTAGAATCCGACGAATTTCCTGACGCTCTAGCGCATCAACCGCCGCAGCAACCGCGAGGTAAGTCTTACCTGTACCGGCAGGTCCTATTCCAAAACTAATATCGTGTGTCACCATATTAACAAGGTATTGTGCCTGGTTGGGGGTACGTGGCTTGATGATGCCTTTCTTGGTTTTGATAAAGACTTCTTTACCGTGAGCAATGTCTGACTCAGCACTTTGTTCCAGTATTCCGGACTCTTTAACGGCGAGGTGGATTTGCTCTGGCTCGATATCTGGAAATTGTCCACGAACAGGCGCGGTATCGACATAAAGTGACTTGATAATCTCCAGCGCTGCAGCGCTAGTGTGCGGCTGACCGACGATAGTAAAGAAGTTGCTTCGATGATTGATTTCAACGCCTAAACGACGCTCTAAATGTTTAATGTTGTCATCGAAAGGTCCGCATAGGCTAGACAGGCGGCGGTTATCAGAGGGTTCTAGGTTGATCTCTAAAGTGACTATTTTATTACTCAATGTAGCCTCACATTATGCCCTATGGGCGATGTATGGAGCCCGATTGCGACCGGGCTCCTCATTAGGTGCTAAGGCGTAAAGGTTGCCACACCTAGCTCATCTTCGCGACGAGTTTTTTCCATCATTTCTGTTGGCGACGTCACAACACGAAGATCGATGTCTTTTTCGGTACGAAGTAGCTCACCGCGAAGCGAGTTCGCGAATACATCGACAATTTTTACATCAACGAATTGACCAATCAGGTCAGCGCTACCTTCAAAGTTCACGACACGGCTGTTTTCTGTACGACCACGAAGCTCCATCAGGTTTTTCTTCGAAGGACCTTCTACTAAAATTCGTTGCTCAGTATCCAGCATCAGGCGTGAGTAACGCATAGCTTGAGCGTTCACAGTCTGTTGCAGTTCGTATAGACGCTCTTTCTTCTCTTGCTCTGGTGTATCACACGGATAATCCGCTGCAGGTGTCCCCGGGCGTGGTGAGAAGACAAAGCTAAAGCTCATATCAAAATCCACGTCTTTAATCAGTTTCATTGTGTCTTGGAAGTCTTTGTCAGTTTCGCCAGGGAAGCCGACAATGAAATCTGAACTGATTTGAATATCAGGACGCGCCTTTCTTAGTTTGCGAATGATCGATTTATATTCAATCGCGGTGTGAGGGCGCTTCATCATCGTCAAGATGCGATCCGAGCCACTTTGTACCGGTAAATGTAAGAAGCTAACCAATTCAGGAGTGTCTTCATACACCGCAATGATGTCGTCTGTAAACTCAAGGGGATGGCTAGTGGTAAAGCGAATACGGTCGATACCATCAATAGATGCAACTAAGCGTAAAAGATCAGCAAATGAGCAAATTTCACCGTCGTGCATAGGTCCGCGGTAAGCGTTAACATTTTGACCAAGAAGGTTGACTTCACGAACCCCTTGCTCGGCAAGTTGTGCGATTTCAAATAATACGTCGTCCATTGGACGGCTGACTTCTTCGCCACGAGTATAAGGTACCACGCAGTACGTGCAGTACTTTGAACAACCTTCCATAATGGAAACAAACGCCGTTGCACCTTCCGCGCGTGGCTCTGGTAGATTGTCGAATTTTTCGATCTCTGGGAACGAAATATCCATAACAGGCGCTTCGTTGCTTTGAGATTGGCGAATCATTTCTGGCAAGCGGTGAAGGGTTTGAGGGCCAAAAATCACATCAACAAATGGAGCACGCTGACGAATATGATCGCCTTCTTGTGTCGCTACACAACCGCCTACACCAATAACGACGCCTTCTTTTTTATCTTTTAGTGTTTTCCAGCGACCGAGTTGGTGGAACACTTTTTCTTGTGCTTTTTCACGGATCGAACAGGTGTTCAATAGTAGTACATCTGCTTCCTCTGGCACTTCTGTCAGCTCGTAGCCGTTAGCAGCATTAAGCAGGTCGGCCATTTTTGATGAATCGTATTCGTTCATCTGGCAGCCCCAGGTTTTAATTAGCAGTTTCTTACTCATCACTTTCGCTCGTCAGTTATTTAAATTCCGTAGAACTATTGTTCAAATTATAGCCGCCATCACGGCGCTAAGCGGCGTATTGTACTGCTTTAAAAACCGCCTGACTAGTGGTAGGGCAAAAACTCTTTGAACGCTTATGGCACCACAGCTGTGAAGAGAAAGTAGCCTCTTAATGTGTAAGGAAATTTGATGAAAATTACTCGCCCTTTGCAGGTTCCATACGTACAATAAAAATACGTCAGAATTCAGGGTAGCAGTGGAACAATGGAACAGTTTGAAATCGTAGTCGTTGGTGGTGGAATGGTCGGCGCAGCCGTCGCCATTGGTTTTGCAAAGCAAGGACGTTCCGTCGCCGTCGTTGAAAAATTCGAACCTAAGCCGTTTCACCTTTCTCAACCGATGGATTTGAGAGTGTCTGCTATTTCTCCTCACTCCATTGCACTCTTAGAAGAGCTCGGTGCATGGGATGATATTGCCGCCATGCGAATCTGCCCTTACGCGCGTTTAGAGACATGGGAGGCTGAATCTTGTCGCCTGCGCTTTAACGCTGACACGTTAGGTGCAGAGCAATTGGGCTATATCGTTGAGAATAGAGTTATTCAGCTGGGATTGTGGGCGCAATTCTTCCACTACGAGAATTTGACGGTGATTGATTCAGATGGGTTGGCGAATATTACCCTCGGCGAAGAGGGTAATACGTTGAATCTAGAGTCGGGTAGGCAACTACACGCGTCGTTGGTCATTGGTGCCGATGGTGCAAACTCAAAGGTGCGTCAAGCGGCTGGTATTGGTGTCACGGCTTGGGACTATCGACAAGAATGCATGTTGATTAATGTGGAAACTGAATTACCGCAGCAAGATATTACTTGGCAATGGTTTACCCCTTCTGGTCCTCGTTCATTTTTACCGCTTTGTGGGCATCAAGGCTCTTTGGTGTGGTACGACGCCCCAAAACGCATCAAGCAATTAAAAGCCATGACATTTAAGCAGTTGGAGAATGAAATTCAGCACTGTTTTCCTGCAGAGTTAGGACCGATTAGAGTCTTAGAACATGGCTCATTCCCACTGACACGACGCCATGCTCAACAGTACTCTAAGCATCGATGTGTTTTAGTTGGTGATGCCGCGCATACCATCAACCCCTTAGCTGGGCAGGGAGTCAACCTTGGTTTTAAAGATGTCAGCGCGTTATTGCAGCTCACTGGTAACAACTCGTCAATAGACCCGGTACTGCGTCGTTATGAAGTTCATCGTCGCCCTGATAATTTATTAATGCAAACGGGTATGGATGTCTTTTATAAAGGATTTAGTAACACTTTGAGCCCTGTGCAGGTGGCACGTAATGCCATGTTAAAGCTGGCTGAGCACTCAGGCCCCATTAAAACGCAAATCTTACGTTACGCTATGGGGCTGAAATAAAAGACCTGAATTATAGGATTGCGTCGACGTTATGGCGTCAGCGCTAGTCAAATACCACACAAACAGGTTTAGGCAACGTTAGCATGACTTTTGCTAACGTTGGTTGGCCTGTTTTTTTATCAACACTAAAGAGGACAAGGTTATTTGAGTTTTGGTTTGCCACGACCAACCAATGACCATCTTTTGATAGGGTGATATCTCTGGGAAAGGAGCCCGCAGTCTCAACGAATCCTTGATAGTTGGGTGAGTTTGGCGAGGTGATATCAAACCAACTAATGATTGATTGATGCCTTCCTGATAAATAGATATAGCGCTGGTCGCTAGAAAGTTTGATGGCGCCAGCTGCTTCGCCTTTACTGTGTGTCGGAAAGGCGGGCTGGATGCTTGTTAGTTGCCATCGCCCATTGGTTTGCTTTTCAATAACGCCTAGTGTTTCATCGAGCTCACATAGAATAAAACCGAACTGTCCATCGTTGCTGAAAACGGCATGCCTGGGACCACTGCCCGCAGGAAGCTTAAGGGTTTGCTGTTGGGTGACGGAATCCTTGTTAAGTTGGTAAAAATTCAGCGTATCCAATCCAAGATCGACCGTCATGACTTGATTAGACTGAGGCACGAATACGATTTGATGGCCATGCGGGCCGCGTTGTCGAGTCGAGTGGTGCCCTTGCCCTTCATTCTGAAACCGAGCTTGCCGCTGACGGATCTCCCCTGTGGGTGCTAATGTATACACCTCAAAGCTGCCTGAACCGTAATGCGCAACGCCGAGCCGGGTTTGACACTCAGAAATAGCCACGTGGCAAGGGTGGTCACCCTCGAGAGGTTGTCTACAGACCTCTTCAAAAGGATCACGTAGAAAGTACAGTGCGGCGCCTTCTTGCTGAGATTGCTCAGAGATGGCGTACCAGCCGCGATCAGTGTGTGCGAGATAAGAAGGGTTATTAATACCAGAAACGTTGTGCTGCGATGTGAGCGCCATAGTTTCAAGGTTAAATGCGATATGGCTAAACCCAGAATATGCGTCATCGCTATATTGCCCTATGCATAACGAAAGCGAAGTTGGTGACATGGTAGTACTTCTATGAGTGATTCGTTGTTCTAGAGTGTTGTAAGGCTATTTAAGAGGATAGGGGGACGTTTTATTTTTGTGAGGGACAGCAAAGCTTTAATTAATCTACTTTTTCAAGGAATAGACGTTCATACGAAAACTCAAGCGAAAAAAAAGCCCGTCATATGACGAGCTTTCTTAATAATGGTGCGGTCGGAGAGACTTGAACTCTCACACCTCTCGGCGCCAGAACCTAAATCTGG
>NZ_JAKRRY010000090.1 GCF_026191675.1 Vibrio qingdaonensis
AGTGTGCTTGGTAAGTTAATCGTTAGCGCCACTTAGCAGGGCGTTAGTTGCATGAGTCACCATTGTTGGAGATTAAAGTGTATATCAAGGAAGCATCTCAATTGTCTGGTGCAACACAAAGAGCAATTAGGCTATATGAATCGCTAGGTTTACTGAGTGTTTCACGTTCAGGAAAGTATAGAGTGTACTCGGATACTAATATCAACCTTATAAAGATGATCAAGGAAGCACAAACTCTTGGAATTAAGCTTTCTGAAATAGTGAACTTGAAAGATGGAAACGATGACTTCGATTGGGCTGTAGTAAGAGATTTTTTAACTGGGAAGCAACAAGATGTTGAGTGTCAGATCCGACAGCTTGAAGTGCAAAGAGAAAAAATCTTGAAATATCGGCAGTCGATTGATGTGTGCGTAAAAGGGGTTGACTCTGACCTTTAGGTAAGACCTTAAACTGTACTTTTCTTCACTATGGATGTTTATCTTATGAAAAAAGTACTGGTTATAAATGCTAACCCAAAGAACCAAAGTTTCTGTAAGTCTCTAGCGAACAAATACGCTCTTGAAGCCGCTTTGACACATGACGTCAAACTGCTTCATGTTAGTGAGATGGATTTCGAAATCAGCTTAGACAGAGGGTACGACACATCACCCGTGTTAGAGAAAGATCTATTGTACTTTCAAGAACTAATTTTGTGGTCAGAGCACATTGTAATCGTAACACCTGTTTGGTGGGGAACTTTGCCAGCAAAATTTAAAGGACTAATTGATAGAGTATTTCTGCCAAACTTTGCCTTTAAATATGTCGATGGTAAGGCGTTCCCTGAGAAGTTGCTTTTAGGGCGAAGTTCAGAGCTCTATATTACATTGGATACACCACCATTTTGGTATAAGTATTTCAAAGGCAATGCAATTTATAAACAATTAAAAAAGTCAATCCTTGATTTCTCTGGTATAAAAAATCACTCGGCTACCTACTTTGGCCCAGTTGTAGGATCAAGTTCTGAGACAAGGCAGAAATGGCTAAGTAAAGTTTCTAAACAAGCGGGTAAGCTCCTATAAATTATACCTATGTGAAAAATGCAACTAACAAACGGTTCAAGTGGATTCGTAACGCTCGGCATTTTTTGCGTCAATTTGGGGTTGTGTGATTACGGTGGTTTAAATTTGGTTCGGTGGTGCGTTACTCACCACTTAACCGGGCGTTAGGTGCTCATCAATCAAAAGGAATTGAACACAATGGTTACATGTTACGTTCGGTATATTATCGACCCTTTCAAAGTATCTGAGTTTGAAGAGTATGCAAAAATATGGATACCGTTGGTTACCCGATTAGGTGGGCAGCATAACGGGTATTTTCTACCTTCAGAGGGTGAAAATAACGTAGCTCTAGCGCTATTTACTTTTCCAAGTCTAGCGGACTACGAGGCGTACCGTAATAAGTCACTAGCTGATAGTGAGTGTATTAAAGCATTTAAGTTTGCAGACGATACACGCTGTGTTTTAAGTGTAGAACGTAGTTTCTTTAGACCAGTGTTTAACTGATAGTACGCACCTAACAATCGCTTCAAGTTGATTCGTAACGCTTGGCGGTTTTGGTGTTAATTTTGGTTTGGGTGATTACGGTTTAAAATTCGGCTTCAGTGGTGCGTAACTCACAACTTAAGCGGGCGTTAGTTGCACTTAGAAATTTAGTGGTCAAATCATTGTCCCTTTAGCTATGCGGCGACAAGCCCCACTGCTTAACGTTCTTTCCGGTGGCAGCACCAATTAGTCGTTCGCTTTAGCCCTCGAGGTTTCGCGGCACTGCTTTTTGTGTCCGTCCGTGAGCAACGAAAGTAACATCTTCCTTAACCCGTTTTTCAGTGACTTCGGTGGTTTCTTTTTCGCGCCAACTCGCATTAATCGAAAGATGTCAGTTCTGTCAGCTATCAAGTACTGCGTGGTGATAGTAATTTAGTTTGCGGCAAGCAATGAGCACCTTGGTGCAAATAAGAGAATAGGGGCGTAGGCAACTAACAAACTACTCAAGTGGACGCCATAAGCTTGGCGGTTTTGGTTTGAAGTTAAGTGTGCTTGGTAAGTTAATCGTTAGCGCCACTTAGCAGGGCGTTATGTTTTAAGGAGAAAACTTGGCATCTTCAATTAATATTAGCTTGGCTCAAGTTCCAGTGTTCAAAGAGGATATTGTCGCAAATATTGAGCAACACCTTGTTGCGATAGAAGCGTCAGTATCGCTTGGTGCCGACTTGGTGGTGTTTCCTGAATTGTCATTGACGGGCTACGAGTTAAAATCCTTAGCAAAGTTAGCTCTAGGCAAATTACCTTCTAATTTTTCGCACCTATCTCAAGCTGCGAGTAAGCACAATATTTCGGTTATCGTTGGTTGTCCGCTTGTTTCTGGTGACTCCCTAAAACCATCTATTGGCGCTGTGGTTTGCCATCCTGATGGTAACGTCGAATTTTACGATAAACAGCACCTGCATGACGGTGAGCATGAGTATTGTTCATCGGGCTCTGAAGATTATTTTCTAACTATCAAAGGTTATAAAGTTGCGTTGGCAATTTGTGCTGATTTCTCATGCCCTGAACACGCTGAAAGAGCCAAACGGTTGGGTGCTGACGTTTATTTAGTGAGTGCTCTGATTTCGACAGCGGGCTATTCTACTGATGCTAAGTTGCTCTCCGACATTGCCGCTACTAATGGCATGCCTGTACTGCTAAGTAATCATATTTCACCAACGGGTGGCTGGTCGGTTTGTGGCAACAACGCTGTATGGAATAATGAAGGCAAATTGGTTACGAGTTCAGAGTCCGTAGAGGAATGTGTTGTATTGTGTACTATCACGTTTAGTACAGTGGGCGCTTCAAAACATAACAAGGCGCTCAATTTGACAGCTAACGCGTGGCATTTTCAGTTTGGTTGAGTTTTGTGATTACTGTGGTTAGGTTGAGTGCAGTGTTGCGTTAGCTGCAACTTAGCTTAGCGTTAGGTGCTCATCAATCAAAAGGAATTGAACACAATGGTTACATGTTACGTTCGGTAC
>NZ_JAKRRY010000091.1 GCF_026191675.1 Vibrio qingdaonensis
AGTTCGACGATCACGAAAGAGCATGGGGCAATCCCTTTCCGACTCTCGTGCCTTTTGGCCACAGCGTATTAACCACTTCCGCTGTTTCATAACATAACGCACCTTATGCGGACACACTTATGTTCATCATGCTGACTACCTAGCACTCACCCGATTGTGGTTATCAGGAGGATCGTCCTCTCACGATTTTGATCCCGATTGGTCTATGACCAACCTTCGTTACATTGTCAGGCTCGCTACTTTATTCAGAGCCTTAGGTTCATCTGGTGATACAGATGGTTCACACATTAAGCGGTGAACAGCGCTTCATACGACTTCACGTCGCACGCCCCAATATTAGTTTCAGCCAGAACAAGCACTTTCTTAGCCAGCCTAAATTCTGCTAATGTCAGATGAAATACGCGAAAAAGAACTAGACTTAAAGTTAATATCGATTTTAACGGACTGAAAGCTCTATGAGTATAGATTTTCTTACAAGAAAGAAATATTTAACGAGTCATGACTTCTATCGAGATCTCATTGATTTTTTTGTACAAGAAGCCAAGAGCGATATCGGATATTTCCACTTCTATTCTCATACTAACGAAGAAATCGTATTAAATGTTTGGTCAACCTCTGTTTTGGAACATTGCCATTGCAGTTATGAAACTCACTACCCACTATCATCTGCAGGAATATGGGCAGATAGTATAAGAATGAAAAAGCCCGTAATACACAACCACTATGATGCAAACTATTCCATAGATGACTCTTTACCGAAAGGCCACATAAAACTAACTCATCACTTCAGTCTTCCCGTAATACAAAATAATGACGTAGTTGCAGTCATCGGTATAAGCAACAACAACGAACCATACACTCATGACTTCGTAAGTTATTTTTACAGTATGATCAATGACATCTGGCCTCAGGTACAAACAAAGGTAAGTAAGATCGAATCTGGATTAGCTAAAAACAAGCTAGAATTTGATTCTTCTACCCCAATCGCGATTATGACTAATATGCTAGGCGCAATATCTCGTGCGCTTGAAATTCGTGATGAATACACTTCCTCTCACCAACGTAATGTCGCTCATATATGTAATCTTATAGCTGATAAACTTTCACTAGAAGACTCTGTTAAAGAAGGACTAGTCATTGGAGCATTGGTTCACGACATCGGGAAAATTACGATCCCGTCTCAAATCTTAAATAAGCCTGGGAAGCTCATGCCAGCAGAGTACAAGTTACTCCAAAGTCATTCAGAAGTAGGAGCAAAGATTTTTCATGAAGTAATTTTTCCTTGGCCAATCGTCGAAATGATCGAACAGCACCATGAAAGGTTGGATGGCTCGGGCTACCCAAACGGATTCAAAGGGAATGAAATTTTACTTGAGGCTCGGATTATAGCTGTTGCAGATACCTTCGATGCTATGGCAAGTGATAGACCATATAGGAAGGCTGTCGGAGCGGAGAAAGCTATCAATACCTTAGAACAAGGCCGAAATAAACTATACGACCCCTGTGTAGTAGACGCTTTCCTTACTTGCTACAAAGAAGATGAGACTTTAGGTGGGTTGTATACACCTGTGAATTTACAATAAAAATGTGGCACAAATGTAGTAATAATCTTTAGCCACGCTCCAAGTTAGCTTGTTCCTAATTGCTAAAGAGTTTGGTTTGCCATAAAAAGGTAATTCGAACATACTCAATTTAAGTAATTGCCCTAAATTATTTTTGTCCATTTCCTTGCAACTACAATCGTGATGACCAATCAAAAAGGAGGCCATCATGGTAGTTTTCAACAAAACGAAACGAAGTGGCGTCAAAAAGCCTTTTCGACTTGAGGAAATTTGGCGGATCAGAACCAGATTAGAAATTGAAAATAATTTGATGCGGCTTGCGTTGCTCAACTTAGCTATTGATAGCAAACTTAGAGCAAGTGACTTGCTCGTTCTCAGAGTTTGCGATGTATCTTCGCAAGATAGGATATTTAACCGCGTTAAGCATATCCAGCGCAAAACAGATATTGAAGTTCAATTTGAGATAACGACAAGAACGCAACAGAGTCTAATGAAATGGATTTTGATGGCTTCGCTACATGACAGCAATTTTATTTTCCCAAGCCAAAGGCGAAAGCAATAACCGATTAGCTATTCGTACTATCGATACTTAGTGAGGAGATGGGCTTCTAATCTGGGGTTGAATCCTAACTTGTATGGCACTCACTCGATGAGGCGAACAAAAGCAACGTTAGTCTACGCAAAAACGAAAAATATCCGAGCGGTGCAGATACTACTTGGTCATACCAAGGTAGATAATACAATCCGCTATCTTGGGGTTGAATTAGAAGATGCATTGTTGCTTTCAAAAGGTACTGAGTGTTAATCGAAAAGGAACCTAAATACTTAGTTGTTTCAATTGCCATTACGCTGAAAGTTGTTACCCATTCACCTCTATACTTGATTATTTTCAATACGTTAAGTGCAAATACTACTAATCTGTCCAAGGTTTAGAGGACCTTGAACAGATTAGGCATACACAAGCTTAAATTAAACGTTGGAACGCGCGTTTTTCTTCTTTGATTTATAGGCTTTCATTGAGATTTTTAAAGCAAGCTGTTTTTGTTTAATTGAAATGAGTTGTCTAGTTACGACCTTATGGTGTAACTCTGTGATAAAGTTTTTTTCCCAAGGCGTAAGGCGGTCAAACCTCAATAAAATAGTGTCATTGAGTACATTGAACAACTCGTATTGGCTTTTATCCATTCGACTGCTAAGCATTCAATTAGAGCACTTAGCTAGAGAAATGACGTTAAGGCTTTCTACTTTCTCATTTTTTCCTAAGGTAATGATTCGATAAGAGATCCCGTTGTCTAATAAAGGTCTTATTTCGATGTTGTCACAAAAACTAACGGCGACTTTTTCTACTAAGCGGTCCATATTCAACGTTTTCTTTTTTATGAAAACAAGAGTGACACTATTGCCCTC
>NZ_JAKRRY010000092.1 GCF_026191675.1 Vibrio qingdaonensis
AAATAAAGAGAGGCGATCAATCCGCCTCTCTCTGGAGTGGACTTTATTTTTTTGTTAGCTATCTTTGCATCGCTTCTTGAAGCAACACAATAAACGAAGCACAATCACCTAAATAATTAGGATAAGCTTCTGAGAGCTGCCCTATATTCTTCGTTGAGATGAGTAGGGCATTGATCCCAGAATGACTACTGGTCACCTTTTCCGCAGCGTTGTAAACAGAAATAGCCTTGCCGTAATCGCTGAACTCCTCACTGAAGATAAGCTTCAATGATTTCTCATCAATTATTAACAAAACATGTTCGGTAGCATCATCGCAACAGGTTTCTATTTTTTCAGACAAGATCCTAAAAGTCTTAAGTCTACCTAGCGCATTAATCTCATCATTTAGCTCACGTAGTCGTATTGAACATTGATTTATCTCTTCTTTGCCTAACTCTATAGCACCTTCGGCATCTGCAATATACCGACTCATGATCGAGAGTAATTCTTCCCATTTGATCTGTAGATCGTCTTTATCTTCATTGGCACTATGAGAATGCGTTTTGATTTTTGTTCCTTCCAAGATATCCACTATTTCGACAGTGGTAGCCCAAAGGTGTTGAAGCCTAGTCCGCAATTGAGCTTCTATGTTAAAGCTCTTGCCACTCGTATGATCATATCGATAAATCACATGTAAGCTTCTGTAACCACAGTCATTTGGTTTAGGATTAGAAATATAATTATCAATATCTTTAATTCTCACTCGACCTACTTTCTCAACAGTACCTTGTAATTGAGATACTGCCTGCTCTAGTGAGATTAAATCCGGGAATATCGCTCGGCACCCACCAATATCATTCATATTAGTGACACATGTTGCGTTCGCTGTGTGGCCGTCAAGTGATTTACGTTGAAGCTTATCGATTATAGTGTCTAAACGCTTTAACCGAGTTACAGGCTTAACATCGATACCAAGTTCACGACAACAACGCCCAACAAGATAGGCAATAGTATTGAGTGGCTTTTCATGAGCAGCGCGAAACTGTTGGATAGTCGTGGTGGCAGATTTAAGATCCCCTTCTTTTTTACGAAGCCGTCTACCTGCTTTTTTCACTCCATTATTGGTATATGAAAAGTCTTCAGCAGCACGTTCATCGACAGTTCGTTCAAGGAAATCTTGAAAGTTCAGCTCGTAGTCGTCATGGAAGGTCTTGGATGATTGCTCAGCCGATGGTGTGTCGTCAATGAGGAAACTGACGACACTTTTTTCTTTATCACTCACAGACTGGTAGTACGTCCTGACTGTTTGATTTGCACGTAGTGGGATTGGATTAAATGGTCTGGAATCACTTTTTGATGTGTGCCATCCCATACCTGATGCCATGGGCTACCATCTCGGTGTGTTAAGTCCACCAACTGTGGTCCACTTAAGTCGCCCAATTTAGACACAACATCCTTCACGATCGATTCGCTTTCAGCATCGAGAACGACATCGCCATGCTCAGTAATGACGTTTGAACCGTACGACTTAAAACGGAAATACACAGATGGCACAACTGGACCAAACTTCCATGCAAATACGTCATCAACCACTAGAGGACGTTGAAAATGCGCTAAAGACAAGCCATGGCATACGTAAGTGAGTTTCTGTAGCTGCAAATTGGAGAAACATTTACCTTGCTCTTTCGCGTGCTTAAGCAAGCTCAATGCAACATCTACAGCGTTGTAGGTATGATAAGTTTTCATTTTATTTATCCAATTTCGTCTAAAAGGTTTACATTTTTCAGTCGATGCAACGAAAATAGTGTAAACCATAGCTGTATTTTAAGACAGTGATTTTATTTGAAGTTTTAGATGCTCATTCGTAAAGATTAGCAACCTGTTCGGTAAGTTTACTCACCATATCATTGAAGCGAAGCGTTATATGACGTCGAAATCCTCTTCCTTACACGCTGTATAATAACAGCATCATGGCTGGTGAAATGATTTAAGCTTGAAAGTTTGGTGAATATCGGGCTATTCGTTAACTGGAGTTCATCGGCATATACATTGAGTGCATTGAGTAACCAACCTCCAAGCGCAACTACACCACCGCCTTTAATTCCCACTAGCTCCATTCCAGCCCCCGCAGCCACCGAAGGAAATCCTGATATGTTGAGTCGCGACATTCGGGTTTTATTGCTTTCAATTCTAGTTACCTCATCCTTAAGCGCTCTCAATTTATGGAATCGCTCACTTTCATCCATATTGGCGAACTGGTTAATGATACTAGGTAAAGAGCGAATCAGGCTATTTGAAAGCGCAGAATCAAGTTCAAGAATATCCATATCGTTATCAATAGCATATATCTCATGAAGTAACATACCCAATTCAGATTCATGAATCTGCTTCGAGTCAGTACGAACACCATTGTAAAACCCACTAATCACCTGACACGCTGATACTTCGGAATATTGCTCCCCGTCAAAAGGAAAATGATGTGCGCTAAGTCCTTGAGCATATTCATACGCCATAGCCGCTGTTGATAATTCAAGATAAATATCTCGCCCTCTCAGCTCAAAACCTTTAGCTGCAATACTGGATAGCCCGAGTCGATGCGTTGATACAGCCCCCTCTCTATTGACCATATATTCGCCGTATTGCCATTGCTCTGAGAGTGTTTGAGCAAGGCTTTGTATTGAAGGGCTTTCAATACGAGAGCATTGATGAAGGAAGTGGTATTGCTCATCACTTGAGAAGGTTGTACCAATTATTCCTGATTTACCTTGTATACCTCGAATGGTTGAGGCCGCGAGCCGCCTTGAGAAAATGATAGAGCAAGGATCAACCATAATGATATCAAACAGTAATTCTTGAGAATATCGCTCAAGGTTTTGTGGTGCCACAAACAACAACCGTCCTCGTGCCACCAGCTCTCGAAATTCATATTTCCCCAACTGAAACATCTTATAAAAGTATTCAGAGTCTTTAT
>NZ_JAKRRY010000093.1 GCF_026191675.1 Vibrio qingdaonensis
TTGGCTACATGTCAGGTTGAGCAAGGCATTCAGTTCTTCGTCAGTAACGCTTTCGTTCAGGGTATGGGTAATGCTACAATTTACTTGCATCTTAGATCTCCTATAGGTTTGGATGTATCCTCGCAGTGGAGTTTGGCGATTGCACTGCGAGATTCTCACTCAATTACTCAATTACTCAATTACTCAATTACTCAATTACTCAATTACTCAATTACTCAAAATCATTTGTTTTCATATATTCTGTCAATGCTTCTTTGGTCATATCTGTGATAGACATATCATTCTCCATTGCAAACATTTTAACTTTGAGATAAAAACTCTTAGGAAGATCCGCATTGAGTCTACTAGTATCTTCTTTAGTGGTTACTTTACTGACATCTTTAACCTTTGGATGTTGATGTCCTTCACCTGTTTTTTTTATCTTTAGCATTACTCAAACCCTTTCACTATTTGTTTAACTAAATACCGAATTTCAAATGCAGCTTGTCCTTCAGGTTCTTCATCGATCGCAGTAGACCCTGAAGACAATGAGTTCGCAAATATTGTTCTATCATGAATGTTTCCATTCAGTAGTGGCAGTTCATAATCAGCTACGACTTTACGAATTTCTCCGGCTAACTTAGTGCCTTTTTTAGCTCTAGATATTTGGAAAGCAGCGGTTGGTACTCCATCAGTAATTACTTGCCTTTGTTTGATTTGACTAACTAGAGCTTCACATGCCCACAGATCTAATGGGGAAGGCTGAACAGGAATTATAACTAGTTCCGCTATACTGATAGCGTGTGCCGCCATTTCTTCAAGTTTTGCTGCACCATCAATTACAATCCAGTCATATCCTCTAGTGAGTTGTTGGATTGTACCTTTGAGAGCGCCAGCTCTATCAACACCTACAATGGGGAATGATGCTCCTCCACCTTGCTCAGCCCAGTCACGAGCAGACCCTTGAGGATCAGTATCAACCATTAAAATTGAACCGTAACCCTTTAAGGCGCGAGATAAATGTAACGCGATAGTTGTTTTCCCAGCTCCGCCTTTGGGATTTAAAATTGCTATAATATTAGCCATACCTAACTCCTCAATTACTCAATTACTCAATTACTCAATTACTCAATTACTCAATTACTCAATTTTCACACTCATGCAGAACAAGTGCAAGTAAAAAATTGATTTTTTACTGACAGAAGATCGGAGAAAAGCCACAAGAGGCTCTACGACGGAACCGTCGAAAACTCCTAACCAAATACAAGTCTCGATACTAGGGGTTTTGGCACTAGCAATTGCGTACAAAACTGTTCCGTTAAACCCAACCCCTTCTTCTTTGTAAATCTCAAAAGACTAACGATTTGGTGTATAATATTGGCAAAATCAGCAAAGTGAAGATGAGATGAAGACACCCCAATCAATACACGATGGATTGTTTAAGTCTTTCCTTACCGTCCCAGAGACGGCCCGAGACTTTCTGGAAGCGCATCTACCGGACAACATAAAGCAGGTTTGTCATCTTGATACACTCCAACTTCAACCAGGTTCGTTTTTAGAAGATGACCTTGTCCCGTATTACTCAGACGTTCTCTATTCTATGGAAACGGAGAGTGGGGCAGGGTATGTGTATGCGCTAATCGAGCACCAGAGTAGTCCAGATAAGCATATGGGGTTTCGGTTGACGCGATATGCAATAGCCACGATGAAACAGCACCTTGATGCTGGTCATGATGTGTTACCGATAGTCGTTCCGCTGTTGTTCTATCATGGGAAAACATCCCCTTACCCATACAGCACGAATTGGTTGGATGAATTTGACGATCCCGAGCTTGCCAAAAGCATTTACAGTCAGGCTTATCCACTTGTGGACATAACGGTGATCCCAGACGATGAAATAGTCCAGCATAAGCGTGTTGCTTTATTGGAGCTGGTACAAAAACACGTCAGACAAAGAGATCTGTTGGACTTTGCAGATACAGTGGTTACACTGTTATTGGAGCATTATCTAACAGAGAAACAGTTAGATTCTTTAATGGAATACTTAGTGAGAGTAGGGGAGACGTCGAATTTAGAGGCGTTAGTAAAGACTCTCGCAGAGCAAGTACCAGAGCACGAGGCAAAATTCATGACAATCGCAGAGCAATTAGAAGCGCGTGGTCGAGAGCAGGGCTTAAAACAAGGTATCGAACAAGGTATCGAACAAGGTAGACTAGAAGGCGAAGAGTTTGGTCGGCAAGAGACGCAACTGAGTATAGCGAAAAAAATGCTTTCAGCAGGGCTTGATGCTGATTTAATCATTGAAACTACTGGTTTATCAAAAGAAGAACTTATAAAGCTTATTAATTAATAAGGTAGGGTCAGATAAACATCTATCCTTTCAACAAAATGCCATAATGTTAGCGACATTATGGTGTTTTGTATCCACAACTAGTGACAGCGTAACATTTTTATTTTAATCGCAAATGTAGATAACTACTATTCTCTCTCCATCTCAGTTTGTATACTGATTAAGACTTGATCAGTTCGATCAAAAAAGATCCTCTCAACTTTGCCACTTTCAAATATCGGCATGAAATTTGCCCTTCTTCCTGCTAGACCCGCGAAGCGGCTTTTGTGGTCGATGTAGTTAAGTTTTTATGATGTTTTAGTAGTGTCGGTCCACGTTAGTTAAGAACGTTAGACAGAGAAGGTTTGGCGCAGCGCTGGTGAACGTTACGCGATGATTTTCGGTAGAAAATCTAACCGAATCGCGTTATCTTTTAGTGGAGCGTAAGCGACAACCTTATCTTTCTTTATTCTTTTTTAAAGGTTGAAGAGCAACCTTCACTTCGTTTCGGTGGGTCAGCACTGCCTCTACATGACTACCGTCATATAGCAGCCAGCACTCGACCTTTATAAATATCTTGATTTTAATACTGTAAGTT
>NZ_JAKRRY010000094.1 GCF_026191675.1 Vibrio qingdaonensis
AAGGTCATGCGATTTAAGGTTACACCTTTGGAAAATAAATAAAAAGTGACGTACCAGTTTGTGCTCCCAGCTTATGTTAAGGGCGTCTCTGAAATTGTGGGGTCAATTCAAAAGCGCAAGTTAGAGATGATTCAGCCCAACCAATACTCAATGCAACTTGATGAAAGCGCAACAAAAGCGTTTGCCGATGCACTTTAACATGCATTGGCTGATCCAGCCAAGCATAAGGTCGAAAACGCATCATTGCATCTGACCGCGGAGGTAGAGTTGGATAATGATGCAAACTTATATTGGTACTATCAACCTAGGCCTAATGTAATAGTGCCCAAACGGATGTTGACTCAAAATGGGTTGGCAAAACAAGCCTTTATTGGCCTAAAAGACGATGAGTTACTGTAATGATAGAGAAAAGAAACAAAAGAATTTTTTTTCGGTTGCTAACGCATGCCAAAAAATTCATCGAGCTACGCGAGTGGCTCAATGACAGAGTCACGCTGGATGCCTATCAAGATCCGCAAAATTCCATCATGCAGGTGAACGATACAACGCTATCAGTTGCTAGCCCACTGCATTCCCTTCGTTTTGTCTATATAGCGCCTTTTGTATTGGCCTTTTGGGGACTATCTTTTCATATGATCGGCTGGCTTATCCCAAATCAGGGGATGATAGAGCGAGCCTACAATATGATCGAGTTGAATCAAGAGTATAAGGATCTTGGTAGGGAGTACGATGAGAAGCGAGACATGTACTATCGTACGCTAGTGGGTAAAGATGGAAAGCGTTCAATACTCAACAATATCAAAGCAATACACCTATATGGTAGGGATTATAATAGACATTCTATATACAAGAAAATAGGTGTTATTTGCGTGCTATTGATGATCTCCTTGGCTGGCACCATTGCCTTTCTTCGTTTACCCAGAATGGCCGACATCTACTTTGATCGCGAGAGAAAAATAGTCTACACATGGCGTAAAGGTCAGATTGCAGCCTGTAATTTTGATAACCTCGGCTATCGTGAAAGTAGTTATGGACTTTGCCTATTACTATTTAGCGAACACAAGAAAAAGCAGTTCTGGCCAATGAGGTTTGGACTTCAACCAACGGGTCGAGCGCATTTCAACAATGAAAATGATAATACCGAGTTTATGGCTCAAGTCTTCGCCTTTATGGACAAAGGTAAAAGCGCCGTGATCACCGGTGAAAGCTTCAAGCGCCCTCAGCCTAAATACTATTTATACATTGATGAAAAACCCGAAAACTTCGAGTCGCGGCTGGAAGAGATTTTGAAAAGGGATGAGGTGTTACCAGAGCTGTATGCGAAGCACCTTCTTTAACTAGGGCGTGTTGAACGTTGACTCTGATTTTTATTGTGCGATTAAAGAGACGTGAGGACATATACCATTAAAACAATGCTAAATCGGCAGATTTAGCGGGTGGTTCAACTTCGGTCAGTGCAGATGGAGGTAATAGCATAGCGCTAAAAGGCAGTACGTTTTCAAAAAGTACGGGTGATGCAGGCGGCGATAAGAAAGGTATATCTTCCGGCACTATTGAAGCTGAGTTTATTTCTGCTTCGCCGGATGTGATCATTGAAGGTAAAGGCGTCGCGCGCCTTTCCGACCAAATGACAATGAACGCGGCCAATACCATGTGTTGGCGCACACGCTTCCGATTGTATTAGAAGAGGGCGAAATACTCTCTGTGTTACTAAGACTGGCACCCCATGAAAATACTGACCGAATGCTCGCGTATATGCGAGCACGTGGTAAGGGCAACCCACAAACTTACTTAAGCCGTTACGAATGGCAAGCGGCGCAAAAAAACATCAATGATGAATTTCCCGTTGATATTATGCAACCTATACACAAGATGGTGAGTTACCAAATAGTAGAGAACAAATCCGCAACCAAAGCGTTTCGCCAAGCATTGACTAATGCGATGAACAGCAATGATTTTTTCCAAAACGAAATCGTTGATGGCATATTACACCTCAATTTTGACGTTGAAATGGAAAGCGAGCATGGCAAAGAGCTTAACTTGCATTGGTATTATCAACAAAGCCCTGAGGCGATTGCTCCAAAACGCATGCTGACCTCTGAAGGCGAACTAGAAAAAACGTATTATGGCATGGTAGACGACAAGCCAAGCAGCATATAACAGGATGAAAAATGAAAAGAGCAAATAGCCAAGGCTTATTGGTCAGATATCAATACCCACAAAAACTCATTAAATGGCGAGAATCGTTCTCTTCCTACTTTACACCCATTCAGCCTGCGGATGACCCGCTAGAGCCTTTCATGACAGTCACAGATGATGTTCTGTCGGTGCGAGACGCAAAAAATAAGCTGAGATTTTCTTATCTTCTACCTTTGGTTATCGGATTATGGATTTTGGCATTCACTTTTTCCAGCAATCTTGGACCTAATTCCGCTTCGCTAAAAACTGCAAAGGAAAGAGTTATTGAATATCAGCTAAAAGACGCACTAGGAGAATCATTCGATAGTTTTGATGAGCAATGGTCAAAATATTATGGCTCGTGGTTCAATAGCGATGGAGAATATTCATTTATTAATTACAGTGAAGCTGTACTAACTTATGGCTCACAAGCTAAGCGTAAATCCTTCATTGCTCATTTAATTATAGCAAGTGTAACGCTATCCCTTGCCGCTTTTTTTACAGTATTTTTTATCAGAACCCCAAAGCCTGCCAATATTTATTTCGATCGAAAACGCCAAATTGTGTATACT
>NZ_JAKRRY010000095.1 GCF_026191675.1 Vibrio qingdaonensis
TCATAATCAGTGAAAACGAGTAAGGCGGGACACGTGATATCCTGTTTGAATATGGGGGGACCATCCTCCAAGGCTAAATACTACTGACTGACCGATAGTGAACCAGTACCGTGAGGGAAAGGCGAAAAGAACCCCTGTGAGGGGAGTGAAATAGAACCTGAAACCGTGTACGTACAAGCAGTAGGAGCCCACTTGTTGGGTGACTGCGTACCTTTTGTATAATGGGTCAGCGACTTATATTCAGTGGCAAGGTTAACCGTTTAGGGGAGCCGTAGGGAAACCGAGTCTTAACTGGGCGTTCAGTCTCTGGATATAGACCCGAAACCAGGTGATCTAGCCATGGGCAGGTTGAAGGTTGAGTAACATCAACTGGAGGACCGAACCGACTAATGTTGAAAAATTAGCGGATGACTTGTGGCTAGGGGTGAAAGGCCAATCAAACCTGGAGATAGCTGGTTCTCCCCGAAAGCTATTTAGGTAGCGCCTCGGACGAATACTACTGGGGGTAGAGCACTGTTAAGGCTAGGGGGTCATCCCGACTTACCAACCCTTTGCAAACTCCGAATACCAGTAAGTAATATCCGGGAGACACACGGCGGGTGCTAACGTCCGTCGTGGAGAGGGAAACAACCCAGACCGCCAGCTAAGGTCCCAAAGTATAGCTAAGTGGGAAACGATGTGGGAAGGCTTAGACAGCTAGGATGTTGGCTTAGAAGCAGCCATCATTTAAAGAAAGCGTAATAGCTCACTAGTCGAGTCGGCCTGCGCGGAAGATGTAACGGGGCTAAGCTATACACCGAAGCTGCGGCAATATGATTTATCATATTGGGTAGGGGAGCGTTCTGTAAGCCGTTGAAGGTGGACTGTAAGGTTTGCTGGAGGTATCAGAAGTGCGAATGCTGACATGAGTAACGATAAAGGGGGTGAAAAACCTCCTCGCCGGAAGACCAAGGGTTCCTGTCCAACGTTAATCGGGGCAGGGTAAGTCGACCCCTAAGGCGAGGCCGAAAGGCGTAGTCGATGGGAAACGGGTTAATATTCCCGTACTTCTTATAATTGCGATGGGGGGACGGAGAAGGCTAGGTGGGCCTGGCGATGGTTGTCCAGGTTCAAGTACGTAGGCGGGTGGTTTAGGTAAATCCGGACCGCTACTAACGCTGAGATACGATGTCGAGCTACTACGGTAGTGAAGTCATTGATGCCATGCTTCCAGGAAAAGCCTCTAAGCTTCAGATTATAAGAAATCGTACCCCAAACCGACACAGGTGGTCGGGTAGAGAATACCAAGGCGCTTGAGAGAACTCGGGTGAAGGAACTAGGCAAAATGGTACCGTAACTTCGGGAGAAGGTACGCTCTTGGCGGTGAAGTCCCTTGCGGATGGAGCTACTAGGAGTCGCAGATACCAGGTGGCTGCAACTGTTTATTAAAAACACAGCACTGTGCAAAATCGTAAGATGACGTATACGGTGTGACGCCTGCCCGGTGCCGGAAGGTTAATTGATGGGGTTAGACTTAGGTCGAAGCTCTTGATCGAAGCCCCGGTAAACGGCGGCCGTAACTATAACGGTCCTAAGGTAGCGAAATTCCTTGTCGGGTAAGTTCCGACCTGCACGAATGGCGTAATGATGGCCACGCTGTCTCCACCCGAGACTCAGTGAAATTGAAATCGCTGTGAAGATGCAGTGTACCCGCGGCTAGACGGAAAGACCCCGTGAACCTTTACTACAGCTTGGCACTGAACATTGACCCTACATGTGTAGGATAGGTGGGAGCCTTTGAAGCATGCACGCTAGTGTGTGTGGAGGCAATCTTGAAATACCACCCTTGTATGCTTGATGTTCTAACGTTGGTCCCTAATCGGGATTGCGGACAGTGCCTGGTGGGTAGTTTGACTGGGGCGGTCTCCTCCCAAAGAGTAACGGAGGAGCACGAAGGTGGGCTAAACACGGTTGGACATCGTGTGGTTAGTGCAATGGCATAAGCCCGCTTGACTGCGAGAATGACAATTCGAGCAGGTACGAAAGTAGGTCATAGTGATCCGGTGGTTCTGAATGGAAGGGCCATCGCTCAACGGATAAAAGGTACTCCGGGGATAACAGGCTGATACCGCCCAAGAGTTCATATCGACGGCGGTGTTTGGCACCTCGATGTCGGCTCATCACATCCTGGGGCTGAAGTCGGTCCCAAGGGTATGGCTGTTCGCCATTTAAAGTGGTACGCGAGCTGGGTTTAGAACGTCGTGAGACAGTTCGGTCCCTATCTGCCGTGGGCGTTGGAAGATTGAAGGGGGCTGCTCCTAGTACGAGAGGACCGGAGTGGACGAACCTCTGGTGTTCGGGTTGTCATGCCAATGGCATTGCCCGGTAGCTAAGTTCGGAATCGATAACCGCTGAAAGCATCTAAGCGGGAAGCGAGCCCTGAGATGAGTCTTCCCTGGCACTTTAAGTGTCCTAAAGGGTTGTTCAAGACTAGAACGTTGATAGGCAGGGTGTGTAAGTGCTGCGAGGCATTGAGCTAACCTGTACTAATTGCCCGTGAGGCTTAACCATACAACACCCAAAGGGTTTTGAT
>NZ_JAKRRY010000096.1 GCF_026191675.1 Vibrio qingdaonensis
AAGGGCAATAGTGTCACTCTTGTTTTCGTAAAAAAGAAAACTTTGAATATGGGCAGTTTAGTAGAAAAGGTCGCCGTTAGTTTTTGTGACGACATAGAAATAAGACCATTATTAGAGAATGGGATCTCTTATCGAATCATTACCTTAGGCAAAAATGAGAACGTAGAAAGCCTTAACGTCATTTCTTTAGCTAAGTGCTCTAATTGAATGCTTAGCAGTCGAATGGATAAAAGCCAATACGAGTTGTTCAATGTACTCAATGACACTATTTTATTAAGGTTTGACCGCCTCACGCCTTGGGAAAAAAACTTTATCACAGAGTTACACCATAAGGTCGTAACTAGACAACTCATTTCAATTAAACAAAAACAGCTTGCTTTAAAAATTTCAATGAAAGCCTATAAATCAAAGAAGAAAAACGTAGGTGTAGTGGTCAACAAATTCCGGACACTGACTTAAGCCGATTTTCGGCATTTACTGGCGACAGCCCATCATTTGCTTGATGAGGCCGTTGCCGATTATAGTAACTCATCAGGTAATGGCTGATGTCTTTCTTAGCTTGAGCTTGTGTCAGGTAACCTGTTGCTGGTATCCACTCGATTTTCAAGCTTCTAAATAGCCGCTCCATGGGAGCGTTGACGCTCCTATGTCAAGACAGACTCGCTAGATCTTTCAGTATTAGCGGGAATAGCTCTCTCGCTATATAACGTTTTAAGATACGAGTTATTTCCTTAGTTGATAACCCTTCTGCTGTTCTTCGGACATCCTCGTTGCTCCCAGGCCATCTCCAAAGCTTTAGATACTAAGTAGGTATCGGGCTTATCGGATAAAGACCACCCCACAACGCGTCGGCTAAATAGGTCAAGCACTACCGCTAAATAGGCCCACTTCGAACCTGACCAAATATAAGTAATATCGCCACACCAAACACGATTCGGAGTACTTACAGAAAATTCACGCTTCAGTAGATTTAGAATATCTAGCCTTTCTACTTTTGCATGTCTATATCGAGGCGAACCTGGCTGTTTACTCATTAAATCAGCTTCACGCATTATCTGGCGAACCTTGAATCGTCCGGCTTTTATGTCTTTTTCGCTCAGCATTGAGACAAGAGTACGACGGCCAGCAGAGCCTCGACTCATGTTGAAGAGTTCTTTAATTTGGCTAGCTAGACGAATGCGATTAGCATCCGGCTTGCGCTGCTTAAACTCGTAGTAACAAGACGAAGCTACGTTGAACAGCTCGCAAAGCATTTTGACCGATTCATGCTCCCTCAACTTGTCTATTAACGAGAACGTTCGAGTTCGTCCGACATTAAGAGAGCGGTGGCCTTTTTTAATATGGATTTTTCTCGTTCTAACCGGTTAATCTGGGCTTCTAACTCTTGGATTTTCTTTTGCTCAGGCGTGAGGGCTTTAGTCGTTGGAGTCATCCCACCTCGCTCAACTTTGAGTTGGTCGACCCATCGCCGTAAAGCTGTTTCACCTACGCCCATAGAGTTAGCTGCTTCAGGTATGGAGTACCCTTGCTCAAGAACCAAACTTGCAGCATCTATTTTGAACTCAGTAGAAAATGTACGTCGTTGTCGTTTTGTCATTGAACGCCTCATTTATAGTGGAGACTTTACTACCTAATTTGGTGTCCGGGATCATTAGACCACTACATATGAAGATAAATAGTTAAATGAATAAAAAATAATTAATTAAGGACAAGCAAAAAAAAACGACGCGGAAACTATCTTTTGTCATACGACAGGTGCCTTCTTCGATTAAACGCTAAGTAATGTGGCCCCCTTTCATCATCTCTTCACTTAACGTCCACCTTCATCCGGATGGTATGGCTTAGCAGAGCTAGAGTTTTGTTGTCTATATAGCAGCATAAAAAGAGCAGTATGGCGCTGTGAGAGACTTTCCTTCTTAATTTCATAAAATGGTCACGGTTCTTATTCAGCAGATTAAGCTTACTGTTTTACAAAATGAATAGGCCCCTGAACGTTAAGGTTAGCGTTTCGATTTATCTGCGTCAGAAGATAATTTAGGCTCAGGGAGCATAAATTAGTATTAGTTCGATGTGTTTCTATTCTTACGCTGTTAGCCTAAAGATCTGACGGGTTAGAAAAAGAGAAAAGGATGGATATGACACTCCCTATTTTTCACTCAAATAACGTTCCACATTCTCAGTCAGATTATTTATCTGAGCTCTGGAGGAAGATAGAAAAAAATGAACGTCGTAATCAAAAGGCTGAGCTTAAGGTCGATCAGCTTTTTTCTGAATACGAAAATAAACTGGCTCCCTATGATAAAAAGCTCGACCATCTTCGCTATGTCTGGGTCAAGCACTTGATGTCATTTTTGACCTCAAAAAAACTCAAAACCAATATCCGAAATCGCTTGATGCAAGCGCTTGAACAGGAGTTAATGGACTTACTTGAA
>NZ_JAKRRY010000097.1 GCF_026191675.1 Vibrio qingdaonensis
TATTGAGCGACAATTACCTTAACCGGTACAGCGACAATTAGATTGGCCGGTTGATCTGATACATTCTGGACAAACTCTCTATTGGGAAGCTTTGTGCCAGGGAAACGAATTACAGATCAACAGATAAGGCTATACATGGCTAATCGTAAAGACAAAACACAAACCACTTCTGCTGCTAAAGCAGGCTTCTCCGAGCGCTCTGCTCGTCGAATTGAATCAGGACAGCGACAATTAGGTCCAGCAAAGCCTAGAAGCTACCGAACTCGCGAAGATCCTCTTGAACCTATTTGGGACTCTGTTGTGGTTCCTTTACTAGAGCAATCTCCGACTATTACTCCAGTCGGTATTTTTGATCATCTCTGTGAGGAACATGCCGAGGATTTTTTACCGAACTACCGTCGAACCTTAGAGCGTAGGATCCGCCAATGGCGCTTCCTGTATGGGGAAGATCAGGATGTTATCTTCCGTCAACAAAAAGAGTTCGGGCGCCAAGGAATTATGGATTTCACTTGGGCTGACTTCACCGTCACGATACAAGGTGAAACGCTAGAGCATCGTCTATTTAATTACCGTTTACCCGCCAGTGGTTGGGGTCACGCCGAGGTGGTTTATGGCGGAGAAAGCTTTACTGCGGTCGCCACTGGACTTCAAGGTGCATTCGAACAATCAGGCGGTGTTCCCACAGAGCTTAGAACGGACAGTTTGAGTGCAGCGTATAAAAATAATACCTCTGAACGTGAATTCACAGAGAGCTTCCAACAGCTCGCCACCCATTATGGTTTTCAACCGACGAGAAATAATACGGGGATCGCTCATGAAAATGGGGCGATAGAAAGCTCGAACAACCACCTAAAAAATCAAATCCGACAAGCCCTTGCCATACGAGGCTCCCATGACTTTGAAACCAAAGAAGAGTACGAGCACTTTGTAGCAAAACTTGTTGAACGTCGTAATTGTCGTATTAAGCCCCTTCTAATTGACGAGCAGCGACAATTACAACCTCTTCCAGCTTTCGACAGCGTCAATTACAGCGTCCACCTGCTGAAAGTATCGACAACGAGCACAATCCAGCTCAAACGAGTCACTTACTCAGTTCCATCACGTCTCATTGGAAGCACGGTACGTGTACACCTCTACGACAAGACGTTAGAAGTGTATTGCCATGGTGAACACACGCTAACGTTGGAAAGGGTCTATGCGGCTTCGAACCGCCGAGGTCACCAAATTGACTATAAGCACGTCATAAGCTCGCTAATGAAAAAGCCAAGGGCGTTTAGAGGATGTCAGTGGCGAGAGCAACTGTTACCCAGCGATGACTATCAAGCGATCTGGAAGTACGTGGATGCCAATCTAACGATGGATGAAGCGAGCTTCTATATGGTGAGGTTGCTAAACGTTGCTTGTAAGTCAGAAAGAGAAGACGCGGTAGGTCGATTCGTTTTAGACGGTATCCGTGTTGGTCGGTTACCCACACTCTTCGACTGTGAAGATAGGTTCTTAAAAGATGAAGGTTGGATGAATAACCCCAAAGTTGAACAGCATCCGCTTGCGAGTTATCAGCAAATCTTGGAAGGAGCGAAATAGATGTCAGAACAACAGCTCCTTCCACTGTTACTGAAATCCTTACGTCTTAGCAACCTAATCACGCAATGGGAGCCTATGGCAGAAAAAGCCAGAGCGCAAAGTTGGTCTATGGAGCGTTACTTAGCAGAGCTATGCCGATTAGAGTTGGATAGTCGAGAGGAAAAACGCTTACAAAGGCATTTAAAAGACGCCAAACTTCCGGCGGGCAAGTACCTCGACAACTATGACTTCACAGCCGTCAGTGGCATAGATAAAGAGCAAGTATGGCACTTGGCCAACCATAGAAAATGGGTGAAGACAGGAGATAATATTTTACTGTTCGGAGCCAGTGGCTTAGGTAAGACGCACTTAGCTGCAGGGATAGGTTATAAGTTGATAGAGCACGGTCATCGAGTCAAGTTCATGAGTGCCAACTTGCTGGTTCAACAGCTTCAACAAGCCAAGGAAGAGCTGAAGCTATCGGATGCACTGATGAAGCTAGATAAGTACAGCGTGCTTATCCTAGATGATATAGGTTATGTACAAAAAACGAGTGAAGAAAGTGGCGTACTGTTCGAGCTCATCGCGCATCGTTACGAGCGGTTCAGCTTGATCATCACCTCAAATCAATCGTTCGAAGAATGGGACCAACTGTTCGACAATACGGTTATGACCGTCGCAGCGATAGACAGGTTAATCCATCATGCAAAAATCCTGCAATGCCAGGGAGAAAGCTATAGGAGGAAAGAAGCACAACTAAACCAATCTTAAAACAGGACTTCAACCGGCCAAGCTAATTGACGCTGGATCGGTCAAGCTAGTTGACGCGCTATA
>NZ_JAKRRY010000098.1 GCF_026191675.1 Vibrio qingdaonensis
CGTAGAGTAGGAGCAAGTTCGCCATACCAGCTTCACAGCTGGCGGTTTTACTCACTCCTCTCTCCGAACCGGACGTGCGAGTTTCCCCGCATCCGGCTCTCCATTTGACAATCATCAACTCGCAGTTTCTTGTGTTCCATCATGTGATGCTTTCGACATAATGTTACCAAGTCTTTTACCGCCCACGATTTAACGCCTCTACGGTGATGAACTTGGATGTCATTTTGTTCTTTGCATATCACACATGCAAAGCTATCTCGCTTTAGTACCTTTAGTCGTCTATAGTGCCAGTCCTTTGGATACTCTCTATTATCTTCACGGCTCATCCGTGCTGTTAGATATATCGAAGGCTCTGGACCTTTGAGTCCTAGTGGTGGTTGGATTTCGTTACTGGACGGGACTAGATAGGGATGTTCAAATCCATTTCTGCCACGATTCCAATAACGAGAACGATTGAGCTCTTTTGCTGATGGCAGCCATTGATGTACTTGAATACCGAATGTATTCGCTACCCATCGTTGACGTTTCATGATTGTGCATGTTTTGTCCTTGATGAGTTGCACCTTTCTACTTCCTTTGTATTTTGCCAGTAACCACTTGTGGTATCTGTGCCACGCATAGCGACTGATCGCTTCTAAATCACTGAGTAAAGATGTATGTTTATAATATTCACACCACCCTCTAACTACTTGATTTATTTGTTTCATCTTCGTAACTTCATCATATAAAGTTTGGTTTCGTGTAGTAAGACTTTTAAGCTTAGCTTTCACACGCTTCACACTTTTCATTGAGGGGCGCAAGTGTACCACCCATCGTCCTTCCGAGTAGTTCCGTTTAATATAGAACCCCAAGAAGTCGTATCCTTTGTTAACGTGTGTAATTAAAGTTTTCTCCTCAGAAAGAGTAAGTTTTAGCTCTTCCTCCAGAAATTCCTTAATTTCAGCTTTAGCTTGCCTTACTCCAGCTATCCCATCATTTGATACGACAACAAAATCATCGGCATAGCGAACCATGGTATAATTACCGCGACCCGCTTTCCTCGTATTTTGTCTTTCTGATTGAGATAGCTGCCATTTCTTCGCTGCCCATTGATCAAATTCGTTCAAGTATAGATTTGCTAGCAGTGGGGAAATGATCCCCCCTTGCGGTACCCCTTCACGAGTTTGAGCAAATAGCTGCTTTTCCATGACACCGGCACGAAGAAAGCGATGGAGCAGAGAGATGAGTTTCCTATCTGCTATCCGCTTTTTTAACAATTTGAGTAATATTCGATGATTAACAGTGTCGAAGTAGCTTTTTAAGTCCCCCTCAATAACATAGAAATGTTTTGATATGGAGTTAGCTAAGGGCATCAACACTGCAATCGCATCCATAGTGCATCGACTTTTCCTAAACCCAAAGGAATAGGGATGAAAATCCGTTTCGTATATAGGATCGAGTGCCATTCTTATACCTTCCTGAACAATACGATCTCGTAAAGCCGGAATACCGAGAGGACGTTTGGTTCCATTCGGCTTTGGTATATAGACCCTCTTTACAGGTAGTGGACGGTAATTCCCTGACTTTAACTGTTCTATGATCAAAGACAGTTGTCTTTCATAGGTTTGTTTAAAGTAGTCGCGAGTTTTACCATCTACGCCATCTGTCCTACTTCCTGGCCTAGATAACACATTAATAGCAGCCTGATGTATCCATGTCTCCCAATGAAGAAGATCGTATAAACGATTAAATTTATACTCTGGATTCTCAGTTGCTTTCTTTGCAAGTGTTTGTTGTTTTTGGGCGATCGTTGAAAGCAACATTACCGTTGTTCTCCTGCTTAATTCACTTTTACAAACGTTTTGTCAAACTGCCTCCCTTCGCCATGTGATTAGCTTTCCTAACCTCGGACTACTACGAAGGCTCCGCCCTTTCTAATTGCATGTAGGTTCAGGCTCCCAGATCTTGTTGCCAAGATAACAATAGAAAGTTCCCAAGTTCACATATGTAACGTCACCATCTTGCCTTAGACTCTGACTGTACCCCTTGCACGGCTCGTCGCCGTGCTCGTCACTGGGAGACTTGAACTCGTATCTCTGTAGGAGCGTTCAGTCTCTATCCAAGCGAGATTTCTCCCCCCGTCATAGGTGGAGATCCAGTGACTCTGTCTTGTCCCTACCTTCATAACAGACAGTCCAACCTTCGAGGCGTCAAACATCAGTTTCTTTCGTAGTCTTAGCAAGACTCTGATTAGCAGCTCTCCATTTCGTAGGGGAAATGTCAGCCACATTGTCAAAACGGCTTCATACAACAGCCAGCCTAATGGAAGTTGCATGCGTTTCTAATCATTGATTACTCCTTGAAATCAAGCAATTACATTGCGTTTTACATATGCGCTTCTTGGCGCACCACT
>NZ_JAKRRY010000099.1 GCF_026191675.1 Vibrio qingdaonensis
TCACGGCCACGAAGGATGGCGTGACCAGTAATACGGTGGATGTGAATGTATGTGATTTGGCGGGTACATGTATTGACATCTTCGATATAGGTAGCGGTAAGTTGTTTACCAACTCACCATCAGTGGCCTACTTAGACAGCATTGGCGGTAGTGCTACAGACCGTATTTATACTGAAAATGGAACTTACGGCCCAAGTGGTGATTTCTACCGATTCAACTGGACTAACGCAAATGCACTATGTACTACCTACAACACCCTTAGTCTCGGCGGACGGACGAACTGGCGTTTAGCGACAAGAGACGAGTTAAAAGTGGAGCTATACGACGCATCTGGTAATATGTTTACCGCGCGCGGTTGGCCGACCTACGGCAGCTATTGGTCGGCGACTCCTGATGGTTCTAACTATTACTACGTGAACCTCTACGATGGCAACGTCACCAGCTTCAGTCCGGGCAGCACGGGCTACGCATCCTGCGTCTCAAATCCTTAAAGTTGAGCGTTTAGAGTTTAACGTTTTAATTTCTGAAGTGCCAGAGTTGCATCTGGCACTTTTTAAAAGGGGGAAGATAGGTGAATATTGAAACTAAATTAGCATTGGTTGAAAGCAGTCAACGTATTGTTGGCATAAAAGAGGGGATGTTTGTACGTTTCTATGAGCAATCACTCTTTGGTTGGCAGCAGTGGGTATCTAAACAGGACCAATTACCGACATTGAAGGTGTTAAGGAAAAAGGTTAAGAAATTGAATGGAAGAGAGGTGTTGTATGGTGGGCTTCCTATAGAATCATTAAAGCAAGCTGGAATTGACATAGGTACAGAGGCTGTTATTGAGTTAGAAATAATCATCGATTTTTCTGAGTGGGAGTCTTGGAGGCAAGAGCAGCGTGCTCAAATGGACGATATTGAAGAGAAATTACCTTGTAACCCTTGTGATGACGATCTGTTAAATCGTCGATATGTTCGATTATTTTTACCCGAAGCAATCGTCAATAAAGTGATGATGACGATTGCTTCAAGCTCTTCATCAGATTGGTTGTTGATTGCTGTCAAGCAAGCGATATAACGTTTTAATAAGATGGTTCTCGGAAAATCAACAGGGAACATAGCGACAATGTCGTGCTCAGAGAATGTTAACGTTAAGGTGTTAACATGTGGGCCCTGGTATGTTATCGGCATTTATGACCTTATGGGTATTCAAGGGAAGCGAGTCGAAAGGCAACACTTCGAGTTAAACAATAAATGCAAACGCGCGCGGTTGGCCGACCAACAACAACTATTGGTCGGCGAATCCTGATGGTTCTAACTATTACAACGTGAACCTCAACAATGGCAACGTCAACAGCAACAATCCGAGCAACACGAACTACGCATCCTGCGTCTCAGGCCAACATAAAGTATCCGGAGCCATCTTATTAAAGTGAAGACCCTTCTTTATGGTGAAGTGATTGTAATAACAGTTATTGGGTAATAAATAACGTTTAAGTTCGCCAAAATTTTTATGATATATTTGCTTTCTCAATTGACAATGATTGGCTTGGCTAAGCAGTCCATAATAGCTATTTATCGTTGATTGCATAGCTTTTAGCTGAGTGTAAAGTGGTGCGTAATGGATAGCATGCTTACTCCAGCTCCCTCGACTTGGTCTAGATCTTAAAAAGACACTAATCGCACCAGTGTCTAGAATCGCATTAAAGTAGCGCAAACGCTCTTTCAATGGGGTTGTTGCAAAAAATGCAGCAAAGATTCAGAATTTCTCCTTTCCTCATCTAATCCAGCTATTTAATGACTCACCCTGAATTCAAATGGAAACATTTTGCCCCTGAAATTATCCTATGGTGCATTCGTTGGTATGGTTCAACTCCAATGAGCTACGCCAACCTCAGCGACATGCTGCAAGAGCGAGGAATTTCGGTTAACCGTTCGACCATTTATCGTTGGTTCATTGAGTATGCCCCAGCATTACGCAAGAAATTACGCCGTCGTCAGTTCATCCGAGCCGACTCTTCGTGGCAGCTCGATGAAACCTATGTAAAGGTGAAAGGAAAATGGCATTATCTGTACCGAGCTATCAACAAGCAAGGTGAGACTCTGGATTTCTATTTCTCCCACAAGCGTAACAAAGACGCGGCTTATCAGTTCCTGAAACGGTGTCTGCGCCACTATCCAACAGAGTTACAGCCGCAAACATTAAACACCGACAAGCATTCCTCTTATGCTCATGCGATTGCCCGCCTGAAGAAGGAGGGACGACTGCGGGAGGATGTCGAACAACGGCAAGTAAAGTCTCTCAATAATAGTATTGAGAGTGTTCTGGTCAACTCCAACCGGACACTTTCCTTAGAGAGTTTTCATAGTTAATTGGCGACATATCTCCGTTCGACA